>NZ_JBFAQH010000017.1:0-129025 GCF_040677165.1 Micromonospora sp. NPDC049374
CCCCGCCCCGTCGTCGGGCAACGGCAGCGGCACTCCCCTGTTTCCTCTCCCAAAAGGGGCGCGCTGGTGCAAAGTGGCAGGACAGGGCTGGGTTCATGATCGGGAGATCTGATGCGGATCGGATACAAGCTGTCAAGCGAGGGCTTCGGGCCGAACGAGATCATCCGGCAGGCCGTCCGCGCCGAGCAGGTGGGGTTCGACTTCGTCGAGATGAGTGACCACTTCCATCCCTGGCTGGACAGCCAGGGCCACTCGTCGTTCACCTGGACCGTGCTGGGGGCGATCGCCGCCCGGACCGACCGGATCGAACTGGCGACCGGGGTCACCTGCCCGAGCGTGCGCTACCACCCGGCGATCATCGCCCAGGCCGCCGCCACGCTCGCCCTGGTGTCCGACAGCCGGTTCACCCTCGGCGTCGGCGCCGGCGAGCGCCTGAACGAACACGTCGTCGGCCAGGGCTTCCCCGGGGTCCGCGGGCGACACGAACGGCTCCGCGAGGCGCTGGAGATCATCCGGCTGCTCTGGTCCGGCGGCTACCGCTCGTACGAGGGAAAGCATCTTCAGTTGGACGACGCGCGCGTGTTCGACCTGCCCGAACAACTGCCCGTCATCGCCGTCGCCGCCAGCGGTGAGGCGTCCGTGACCGTCGCCGCGGAACTCGGCGACGGGTTGTTCGCCACCGAACCCGAGGCTGATCTGGTGCAGACCTACAAGCGACTCGGCGGGCAGGGCCCCCGCTACGCCGAGGTCCCGCTCGCCTGGGCGCCCGACGAACAGCAGGCGGTGCGGGCGGCCTGGGAGACCAGCCGGTGGGCGGTCACCGGCTGGAAGGTGATGAGCGAGCTGCCGAACCCGGTGAACTTCGACGCGGCGTCGCGCACCGTCACCGAGGACGACATCCGGCAGCAGTTCGCCGTCGGTCCCGACCCGGACGTGCACGTCCAGGCGGTGCGGACGTACGTCGAAGCGGGCTTCGACCACATCGTGCTGCAGAACGCCGGTCCCGACCCTGACGGCTTCCTCGATTTCTTCCAGGACACCCTCGCCGCCCGGCTGCGCGCCCTCGGCTGACCGGCGCCACCCCCGGCGGGCATTGACACTGCCGACAGTGACGTGATGTGCTCCCAGCGTAGCGGTAATGACAACCGTGATCGTTAGCTGAGGAGGAGCATGTCTCTCACCGTGCCGCCGAGCCTGCTGCGGGCCGCCGAGTCCGGCCCCGTCGACGACGAGGCATTCGTGGCCTGCGTCCGCGAGTCACTGCCGTACGCCTGGCAGACCGTCAGCCGGGTGGCGTCGGAGCTGGCGTCCTCCGACGCCGAGTTCGCCGACAACCAGGTGCCCCCGCCCAGCGAGGCGGAACGGGGCCAACTGTTGCGCGCTTTGGCCAGTGACGCCATCCGGTCCAGCCTGGAGCGTCACTTCGGCGTCAAGCTCGCCTTCCAGAACTGCCACCGGGTCGCGGCGTTCCGGCCGTCCGCCGTCGACTCCGACACCTACCACCGGTTCATCTCGATGCGGGGCCAGTTGCTCAACCAGTCTCCCGAGCTGCGTGACTGCTGATCCGAGCGAGGCCCGGCGGGCCGGTCGGGGCGTACGCGCGCACCTGTTCCTGCTCGCCGGGCAACGCCCCGGTGAATCGCACGCCGAGGCGCTGGCGACCGCCCACCGCTACGGCCACGCGGCCGAGGCCGCCGGCTTCGCCGGGGTGTGGATCGCCGAGCACCACTTCATCTCCTACGGGGTGTGCCCGTCGGCGATCACCTTCGCCGCGCACCTGCTCGGCGCCACCCGCCGCATCGAGGTGGGCACCGCCGCGTGCATCCTGTCCAACCGGCACCCGGTGGCGCTGGGCGAGGAGGCGGCACTGCTGCACGAGCTGTCCGGTGGACGGTTCCGGCTCGGTGTCGGTCGGGGTGGCCCCTGGGTGGATCTGGAGGTCTTCGGCACCGGGACGGAGCGGTTCGCGCACGGGTTCCACGACTCGCTGGAGCTGTTGACCCGGTGGCTGTCCGGGCAACCGGCGGTGGCCGGGAACCATCGCTTTCCGTTCCGTGCCGTCCCGGTGGTGCCACGACCGCGCGGCCGGCTGCCCGTCTGGGTCGCGGCGACCTCGACCGGCACGGTCGATCTCGCCGCCCGGCACGGCCTGCCGCTGCTGCTCGGCCTGCACGCCGACCTCGCCGAGAAGGCGGAGCTGCTCGACCGCTACGCGCGGGTGACCGAGGCGCACGGCCACGACCTTGCCAGCATCGATCATGCCAGCGCCCATCTCGCCCAGCTGGCGGAGACCGACGCGGCGGCGGCGCGGGTGGTCGCCACCGGGCTCCCCCCGCTGCTGGCCGGCACCCGGGAGTACGTCCGCCTGGACGGCGCACCGGCCGGGCAACGGGATCCGGCCGGCTACGTCGAGCATCTGATCGACATCCATCCGGTGGGCGCACCCGGCCGCTGCCGGCAGGCGGTCACCCGGGCGGCGGCGCTACCCGGCGTACGCCATCTGTTGTTCATGGTGGAGGCCGGCGGCGGGCCCGAGGTCGGACTACCCAACCTTCGTCGGCTGGCCGCAGACGTGCTCGACCTCGCCCCGGCCGGCGATCGGCAGCCGGTCACACCGACCTCGGCGAGTCAGGCGGCGGGTTCGGCGTCGGATGGCGAAGCGACCCGTTACCATGCGATTCATGGAAACGGTTACCGTTAGCATCTGGCCGGAGGGGCGCCGATGAAGATCGCCTTCGTCGGAAAGGGTGGCAGTGGCAAGACCACCCTCGCCGCGCTCCACGCCCGCCACCTCACCGCCGAGGGCCGCCCGGTGCTGGCCATCGACGCCGACATCAACCAGCACCTCGCGGTGGCTCTCGGCGATCCGGTCGTGGCGGGCACGATGCGGCCGTTGAGTGAGCACCTGCCGGCCATCAAGGAGTACCTGCGCGGCGACAACCCACGCATCGGCTCGGCCGCGCAGATGGTGAAGACGACTCCCCCGGGACGGGGCTCGCGGCTGCTGCGGGTGGCGGAGGAGAACCCGATCTACGCCGAGTGCGTCGCCACCGTCGGCGGCGTACGGCTGGCGGCGACAGGTGAGTTCAGTGCCGAGGATCTGGGGGTGGCCTGCTACCACTCCAAGGTCGGCGCGGTGGAGCTGCTGCTGAACCACCTGCTCGACGGGCCCGGCGAGTACGTGGTGGTGGACATGACCGCGGGTGCCGACTCGTTCGCCTCGGGACTGTTCACCCGCTTCGACCGCACCTTCCTGGTCTGTGAGCCGACCGTGCGCAGCGTCAGCGTCTACCGCCAGTACGCCGGCTACGCCCGCGACTACGGGGTGGCCCTGTCGGTGATCGGCAACAAGGTCGAGGACGCGACCGATGTGGAGTTCCTCCGCGAGCACGTCGGTGCCGACCTGCTGACCTGGATGAACCGCTCGGCGTACGTGCGCCGCGCCGAACGCGGCACGGTCGGCCCGCTGCACGACCTCGAGGACGCCAACCGGGCCGTACTGGGCCGGATGGCCGAAGCCGTCGACGGCACCGCGCAGGACTGGGCGGCGTTCACCAGGTGGGCCCACGAGTTCCACCGGCGCAACGCCGAGGCGTGGGCCAACGACCGCGCCGGAATCGACCTCACCACCCAGATCGATCCGGACTTCCGCATGGGGCCGGCCGCACTGGCCGGGGCCGCCCCCCACGCCTGAGGCAGCGCGCTGCCGGGCCGGCCCGCGTCGCGCCCGGCGGCTCGTCGCCTTTGTTCCAACCTGGTTAACGTCACCTGCCGCCTACGCGACAGGTCTGGCGCCGGGCGCGACATCTTGCGACGCTGGTGATCGTGTATGACTACGACCTGTTGGTGCTGGGCTCCGGGCCCAGCGGTCAGAAGGCCGCCATCGCCGCCGCGAAGCTGGGCCGGCGGGTCGGCCTGGTGGAACGACGCGACATGCTCGGCGGGGTGTGCATCAACACCGGCACCGTGCCGTCCAAGACCCTGCGCGAGGCGGTGCTCTACCTGACCGGCCTGAGCCAGCGGGACCTCTACGGCAGCAGCTACCGGGTCAAGGACGAGATCACGGTCAGCGATCTGGCCGCGCGGACCCAGCACGTCATCAACCGGCAGACCGATGTCATCCGCAACCAACTGGCCCGCAACCGGGTCGCCATCATCACCGGCACCGGACGGTTCGCCGACGCCCACTCGGTCTGGGTCGACGGCGACTCCGGACGCGAGTCCAAGGTCACCTTCGACAAGGCCATCATCGCCGCCGGCACCCGGCCGGCCCGGCCGGAGAGCGTCGACTTCGACGACCGGACCATCGTGGACTCCGACGGTGTGATCAACCTCCAGGCCGTACCCCGCAGCATGGTCGTGGTCGGCGCGGGCGTGATCGGCATGGAGTACGCCTCGATGTTCGCCGCGCTCGGCACGAAGGTCACCGTGGTCGAACGCCGGGAGCGGATGCTGGACTTCTGCGACGAGGAGGTCGTCGAGTCGCTGAAGTACCACCTGCGGGACCTGTCCGTGACGTTCCGCTTCGGCGAGGAGGTGGCCTCGGTCGAGAAGCACCAGACCGCCGCGTTGTGCGTCCTCAAGAGCGGCAAGAAGATCGTCGCGGACACGGTCATGTACTCGGCCGGCCGGCAGGGCCAGACCGACGGGCTGGACCTGGCCGCGGCCGGGTTGACCGCGGACCGGCGCGGTCGCATCGAGGTCGACGCGAGCTACCGCACCACGGTGGAGAACATCTACGCCGTCGGCGACGTCATCGGGTTCCCGGCGCTGGCCTCGACGTCGATGGAGCAGGGACGGTTGGCCGCTCAGCACGCCTGCGGTGAGCCGGACCGCCCGATGCACGAGTTGCAGCCGATCGGCATCTACACCATCCCCGAGATCAGCTTCGTCGGGAAGACCGAGGAGGAGCTGACCGACAGCGCGACGCCGTTCGAGGTGGGCATCGCCCGCTACCGCGAGCTGGCACGCGGCCAGATCGTGGGTGACTCGTACGGCATGTTGAAGCTGCTCGTCTCGCCGACGGACGGCCGGTTGCTCGGCGTGCACGTCTTCGGCACCGGCGCCACCGAGATCGTCCACATCGGGCAGACGGTGATGGGCTGCGGCGGCACGGTGAACTACCTGGTCGACACGGTGTTCAACTACCCGACGCTGGCCGAGGCGTACAAGGTCGCCGCCCTGGACGCGTCCAACAAGATCCGCAACATCACCCGGATCGACGGCTGACGGATGTGGCGGCGCCGGTCGGCCCAAACCCGACCGGCGCCGCCACCCGCGCTGACGCCGACTCAGCCGGCCGTCAGGGCGAGTTCCCGCGCCGGCCTCAGGTGCCGGGCGTACGCGCTGGTGGTGAAGAACGACGGCAGGTCCTCACCGAGGGCGGTCTCCTCGACGATGCGCGCGGCCTGCTCGGCGCGTTCCCGCTCGGCGTCCTCGCGCCCCTCGGTCACCGTGGCCAGTTCCTCGGCGAGCATCGAGCGGACCAGTTCCTCGGTCACCGATCCCCCACCGGCCAGCGGCGTGCCGTGGTGCAGCCACTGCCACAACTGGCAGCGGGCGATCTCGGCGGTGGCCGCGTCCTCCATCAGGTTCCACAGCGCCACCGCGCCCGCGCCGCCGAGCCAGGCGTCGATGTAGCGCAACGCCACCGCGACGTTGGCCCGCACCCCCGCCTCGGTGACCTGCCCCGGGGTCTTGTCCACCGAGAGCAGCTCGGCGGCGGTGACCGTCACCTCGTCGCGGCGCCGGTCGAGCTGGTTCGGTCGCTCGCCCAGCACCGCGTCGAAGACCTCCCGGCAGGTCGCCACCAGGCCGGGGTGGGCGACCCAGGAGCCGTCGAAGCCGTCGCCGGCCTCGCGCTGCTTGTCCGCCCGCACCTTGCTCAGCGCCACCTCGTTGACCTGCGGGTCGCGGGCCGGGACGAAGGCGGCCATCCCGCCGATCGCGTGCGCGCCACGCCGGTGGCAGGTGCGCACCAGCAGTTCGGTGTACGCGCGCATGAACGGCACGGTCATCGTCACCTCGGCGCGGTCCGGCAGGACGAAGTCCGGCCACTGACCGAAGTTCTTGATGATGCTGAAGATGTAGTCCCACCGCCCGGCGTTCAGGCCCGCCGAGTGCTCGCGCAGTTCGTAGAGGATCTCCTCCATCTCGAACGCGGCGGTGATCGTCTCGATAAGCGTGGTGGCCCGGATGGTGCCCTGCGGCAGCCCGAGGTAGCGCTGGGCGAAGACGAAGATGTCGTTCCACAGCCGCGCCTCGCGGTGGCTCTCCAGCTTCGGCAGGTAGAAGTACGGGCCCTTTCCGGCGTCGAGCTGCCGCCGGGCGCAGTGGAACAGGTAGAGGCCGAAGTCGACGAGGCTGGCCGAGATGGGCCGCCCGTCGACCACGATCCCCTTCTCCACCAGGTGCCAACCGCGCGGCCGGACCACGATCGTGGCCAGGTCGTCGCCGAGCGCGTACCGCTTGCCTCGGGCGTCGGTGAAGTCGATCCGGCGGTCCAGGGCGTCGATCAGGTTGAGCTGGCCGCTGATGACGTTCTGCCAGGTCGGCGCGGTGGCGTCCTCGAAGTCGGCGAGCCACACCTTGGCACCGGAGTTCAACGCGTTGATGGTCATCTTGCGGTCCGGCGGGCCGGTGATCTCGACTCGGCGATCCTCCAGGCCGGGTGCGGGCGCGGCCACCTGCCAGGTCGGGTCGTCGCGGACAGCGGCGGTCTCCGGCAGGAAGTCGGGCAGCTGACCGGTGGCGTAGCGGTCGCGGCGGGCACGGCGGGTGTCCAGCAGGGCAACCCGGCGGGCGGCGAACTCGCTGTCCAGCGCGACCAGGAACTCCAGTGCCTCGGGCGTGAGGACCTCGTCGAAGCGTTCGGCCATCGGGCCGATGATCTCGTATCTCATGCGAACTGCTCCTCTTCCGTGGAGCCGCGCAGCGCGGTGGTCTCGGCGGCCGGGTTGAGCACCGTGCTGATCAGGTCGAAGTAGCCGGTACCCACCTCGCGCTGGTGCTTGACCGCGGTGTAGCCCGCCGGCTCGGCCGCGAACTCCCGCTCCTGGAGCGAGACGTACGCCGACATGCCGTCGGCCGCGTAGCCGCGGGCCAGGTCGAACATCGAGTAGTTGAGGGCGTGGAAGCCGGCCAGGGTGATGAACTGGAACTTGTATCCCATGTGGCCGAGTTCCCGCTGGAACTTGGCGATGGTCGCGTCGTCGAGATGCTTACGCCAGTTGAACGACGGCGAGCAGTTGTAGGCCAGCAACTGGTCCGGGTGCTCGTCCTTGATCGCCTCGGCGAAGCGCCGGGCGACCTCCAGGTCCGGCGTGCTGGTCTCCATCCAGAGCAGGTCGGAGTGCGGGGCGTACGCCAGGCCACGGGCGATGCACGGCTCGACGCCGTTGCGGACCCGGTAGAAGCCCTCCGCGGTGCGCTCGCCGGTGACGAACGGCTGGTCCCGCTCGTCGACGTCGGTGGTGAGCAGGGTGGCGGCCTGGGCGTCGGTGCGGGCGATGACCACCGACGGCACGCCCGCCACGTCGGCGGCCAGCCGCGCCGCCTCCAGGGTGCGGATGTGCTGGCCGGTGGGGATGAGCACCTTCCCGCCGAGGTGACCGCACTTCTTCTCGCTGGCGAGCTGGTCCTCCCAGTGCACCCCGGCGGCACCGGCCGCGATCATCGCGTTCATCAGCTCATACGCGTTGAGCACGCCGCCGAAGCCGGCCTCGGCGTCGGCGACGATCGGCGCCAGCCAGTCGATGCCGGAGGTGTCGCCCTCGGCGGTGGTGATCTGCGCGGCGCGCAGCAGGGCGTTGTTGATCCGACGCACCACCGCGGGCACCGAGTTGGCCGGGTAGAGGCTCTGGTCGGGGTAGGTGTGCCCGGCCAGGTTCGCGTCGGCGGCCACCTGCCAGCCGGACAGGTAGATCGCCTTGAGCCCGGCCCGGACCATCTGCACGGCCTGGTTGCCGGTGAGGGCGCCGAGGGCGTGGATGTAGTCCTCACTGTTCAGCAGCCGCCACAGCCGGTTCGCGCCGTGCCGGGCCAGGGTGTGTTCCTCCTGGATCGCACCACGCAACCGCACCACGTCCTCGGCGCGGTAGCTGCGCCGCACACCCCGCCAGCGGGGGTTGGTGTCCCATTCGTGCTGCAACTGCTCGACCGCGGTAACCATCGTTGCTCATTCCCTTCGAATTCCGTCGTCACCTGGTGACGCTGCGCGAGACGCCGGGCCGCCGGGTGTGGAGCCCACGGTCACATGGCCCGCCGGAAGTGGTCGAGGGACGGAAAAAGCCAATTATTGAAAAGTCAACGGGCGATTCTGCGAAGTTGTGAAAGCGCCCATTCGCAGCAGTGCTAATGTGGCCGGATCAGGTCGCCGGATCAGGGAGGTGAGGGCCGTCGCCAGGACCTTCGCCGGGGCCCGGCTGCGCCGGATGCGCGAGGAGCGTGGGCTGAGCCAGACGGAACTGGCCCGACACCTCAGCATTTCCCCGAGCTATCTCAACCAGATCGAGCACGACACCCGGCCACTTACCGTCCCGGTGTTGTTACGCATCACCGAACTGTTCGGCGTCGACCCGACCGTGTTCGCCGCGCACGACACCCCTCGGCTGGTCGCCGGGCTACGCGAGGCGCTGCCCGGACGCGCCGGCCTGACCGAACTCACCGAACTGGCCACCCGGCTGCCGGAGGTCGCCGCGGCGGTCATCGAGCTGCACCGGCGCTACCAGCAGGCCGACGAACAGCTCGCCGAGCTGGTCGGCGACCGGGAGCGGATCGGTCGTAGCCCGCACGACCAGGTCACCGAGTTCTTCTACCGGCGGCAGAACTACGTACCGGATCTCGACGAGGAGGCCGAGCGGCTGGCCGGGCGGATGGGGCTGCGTCGCGGCGAGGTCCGCGCCCTGCTCCGCGACCGGCTGGCGCAGCGGCACGGCGTACACGTCACCCGCGAGGACGCCGCCGCACTCGGTGGTGAGCTGCACCGGTACCGCCCGCAGACCCGCACCCTGCACCTGTCCACCTCGTTGCGCGCCGGGCAGGAGGCGATGCGGATGGCGGCGCAGATCGCGCTGCTGGAGTTCGCCGACGTCATCGACGAGATCGTCGAGTCGGAGGAGTTCGACGACGTGCAGACCCAGATTCTGACCCGCGTCGGCCTGGCCAACTACTTCGCGGCGGCGCTGATCCTGCCGTACGAACACTTCCTGGCCGCCGCCGAGCAGCGCCGTTACGACATCGACCTGCTCACCCAACACTACGCGATGGGCTGGGAGACGGTTTGCCACCGGCTCAGCACGTTGCAGCGGCCCCGGGCGCGCGGCGTGCCGTTCTCCTTCGTCCGGGTCGACCGGGCCGGCAACATGTCGAAGCGCCAGTCGGCCACCGGCTTCCCGTTCTCGCGTACCGGCGGCACATGTCCGTTGTGGACGGTGTACGAGGCGTTCGGGGCGCCGGGGCGGGTGGTGACCCAGGTCGCCGCCATGCCGGACGGGCAGCGTTACCTGTGGATCGCCCGCACCATCACCCGCCACCACGGCGGCTACGGCCAGCCCGGCAAGGTGTACGCCATTGGGCTGGGCTGCGAGGTGCGGCACGCCAGCCGGCTGGTCTACTCCACGGGAATGGACCTGCACGCGGCCGAGGCGGCGACCCCGATCGGGCCGGGCTGCAAGACCTGCGAGCGGATGACCTGCCCGCAGCGGGCCGCCCCGCCGATCAGCCGACACCTGGACGTGGACGAGAACCGCAGCACCTTCATCCCGTACCCGCTGCGGACCTGACCTCCGTACCGCCGCCCGCCGCCGCCATCACCCAGCCGGCGGTCCCGATCGCCGACCGTGACGAACCTGGCGGCGGAGCACACCGGTACGGATACACTTTCAGCCCCTCCGCGAGCCAGGGCTGGTGCATGGTTTCTCGTCCGATAGTTCTGCGGCAACTGGCGGCCGCCGTCGCCCTGCTCTCGGTCGCCACGGTCCTGGCGGGCTGCTCGGTCGTCGCACCGGTCGCACCGGCACCACTGCGGGTGCTCCAGCTGAACCTGTGCAACAGCGGCATGGCCACCGGCTGCTACACCGGCCGCTCGGTGGCCCGGGCCGCCGAGGTGATCCGGGCCGAGGCCCCCGACGTCGTCACCCTCAACGAGATCTGCTCCGGCGACGTGGACACCCTGGAGCGGGCGATGACGGACGTGCACGACGGCACGATCGCGGCCGCCTTCCAGCCGGCGCGAAACGGCCGCACCGGCGAGCCGTACCGTTGCGTCAACGGGCAGCAGTACGGCGTCGGGGTGCTGACGCACATCGCGGCACCGGCGGGCGACCACGAGGTGCACGCCGGGATCTACCCGGCACAGGACCCGGCCGACCCCGAGCAGCGGGCCTGGCTCTGTGTGGAGGCCCGGACCCTCTTCTTCGCCTGCACCACACACCTGGCGTACACCAGCTCAACCCTGGCCCTCGCCCAGTGCTCGCACCTGCTCGGCACGGCGATCCCGCAGTTGCACCGCGACGGTCGCTATCGACCCACCGTGGTCAGCGGCGACCTCAACCTGCGTCACGGCGGCACGCCCGACGTGACATCCTGCGTACCGGCGGACTACCGGCACCGGCACGACGGCGGAGTGCAGCAGTTCATGGCCACGGCAGACCTGGGGATCGAATCCACCAGGTCGGTCAGCATGGCACGGACGACCGACCACGCGGCCTTCCTGGTGACGCTCACGCTGCCCGGTCAGGGTGAACCCGCCCACTGAGGAGCACCCGGGTCAGTCCCACCAGAACGCCCAGGTCGGCGCGTCGACGATTCGCTCGGCGTAGGCGGCCAGGGTGCACGGCCGCTGCCCCTGCCACACGTTGTCGGGGCAGAAGGCGAAGTGCTCGGCGGCCACCCGCAACGCCTCGGCGGTCTCCTCCGGAGGTGCGGCGACGCTCAGATACAGCTCGGCGAAGCCGACCCCGATCACCCGGACCCCGAACCGGTCCTCCCAGCTGCGCAGCACGGCCGACAGCCGGCCGGGATCGTTTGTGTGGTTGACCGCGCCCAGCCAGCCGAGGACGGCCAGGGCATCGCTGCCCCGCTCGGCGGGGACCAGCCCGAGGCGCATCGCCGGTTGGGCCAGCGAGAGCTGCTCGGCCCAGTGGTCCGCGTGCCGCTCCGGCGTCGTCCACGGCTCGCCGGGCGGTGCCAGCCCCGGCCAGTCCTGCCCGTACGGGGCGGTCACGGCGACCCGCCGGTCGTTTGACAGCTGGTCGTCGCCGTCGTAGGGGGCCGTCTGGCCGGCCCACCAGTCGGCGAGCAGCCGCTCCGGATCATGCTCGGTGGGCGAGGACCCGCGCTCGGGCCAGAACTCGCCGTCGTCCCACGGCCGCGTCGGCTCACCGTCGTAGCCGTCCAGCAGCAACGGCCACAACCCCGACTGCGCGTGCGCCGCGTGCAGCCGCGACCACAGCCCGGCCGGAGCCGGGCCGTCGCTGAGCCACAGCGTGGGTCGGTCGGCGTCGCCCCCGTCGCCGCGGATCGTCCGGCCGGGCGGAAGCGGCACGGACAACGTCCGCGGACGCGCAGCGGCGGCCACGAACAACTCCAGCAGGTCGGGCGGCATCTCGTTCAACTGTGCTGTCACGACGCGTGAGGATAGTGGCCATGTCCGACAATGCACGGCGACAAGCCGCTCGCGTCGCCGGGTCGTCGGCCCGGCCGAAGATCCGGGCCGCCGTCTTGGTCGGACGTCAGACGCCCTCCTACTCGGCGGCAGCGAATCGTTCGACGTTGTCGACCGGACCAACGACCAGGATCAGATCGCCGTAGGTCAGCACGGTGTCGGGGGTCGCGTGGGTGAAGCCTGGTTGACGGCCACCGATGGCGACCTCCGGTTTCACCGCCACCACGGTCACCCCCCACCGGCTGCGGAGGCGCGACTCGCGCAGCGGCATGCCGACCACGTCGTGCGGAGGCTTGGTCTTGATGACGGCGAAGTCCGCGTCCACCTCGACGTAGTCGAGAATGCGGCCGGTGAGCAGGTGGGCGGTGCGTTCACCCATGTCGTGCTCCGGCGCGATGACGTGGTGGGCGCCGACGCGAGTCAGGATGTTGCGGTGCTGCCCGCTCACGGCTTTGGCCCAGATGTCGGGGATGCCGAGCTCCGAGAGCAGGCTGGTCGTCAGGATGCTGGCCTGGATGTCGGTGCCGATCGCCACGACCGCCCGGTGGAAGTCGCCAACACCGAGTTGCCGTAACGCCTCGATGTCGGTCGAATCCGCGGTGATCACGTGCGGAAGTTGCCCGACGAGGCTCTGCACGGTCTTCGGCTGGTTGTCGATGCCGAGCACCTCGGTACCCCGCTTGGCCAGTTCAAGAGCCAGAGCGCTGCCGAAGCGGCCCAGGCCGATCACGACGACCGGCTCGTTACGGACGTCAGCCAACGATCGTCCTCTCCTCGGGTAGTTCGAATCGCCGGTTGCGATCGCGCAGCGCCAGCGCGGAGGCCAGGGTGAGCGGTCCGATCCGGCCGGCGAACATCAGCAGAACGAGTAGCACGTCGGCCTGCGGCGGCAGGTCACCGGTGATGCCGGTGGACAGGCCGACGGTGCCGAAGGCCGACACCACCTCGAACAGGACCGCGTCGAGCCGGTACGGGGTGGTGGCCAGAAGGGTGAAGGTGGCCACGGCCACCGTGCCCGCGCTGAGCAGGACGATCGCGAGAGCCTGACGCTGGTTGCTGGCAGGGATCCGGCGGTGGCCCACGTTCACCTGTGTCTCGCCACGCATCTCGGACCACAGGACGAAGGCGAGCAGTCCGAAGGTGGTGACCTTGATACCGCCGGCCGTGCCCGCGCTGCCGCCGCCGATGAACATCAGCACGTCGCTGGCGAGCAGGCTCTCCGGACGCATCGCCCCGATGTCGACGTTGTTGAAACCGGCCGTACGGGTCATCGCGGAGGCGAAGAACCCGGCGAGCAGTTTCTGCGGACCGTCGAGTGGGCCGAACGTGCCCGGATTCGAATACTCGGCGAGAGTGAACACCACGGTGCCGAGCGCCAGCAGCGCGACGGTGAGCGCGACGGTTATCCGGGTCGTCACCGACCAGTACGAGGGCTGGCGCCAGGAACGGACCAGTTCGAACACGACCGGGAATCCCAGCCCACCGAGGATGACGGCCGCCGTGATGGTCAGCGTGATCCAGGGGTCCGTGACGTAGCCCATCAGGCTGTCCGCGTACGTGGAGAAGCCGGCGTTGTTGAACGCGGAGATCGCATGGAAGACGCCCTCGTAGAGCGCCGTTCCCAACGGGCGATGATACGCGGTGGCGAACCGGATGGTGAGCAGCGTGGCTACCACTGCCTCGCTGACGAGGCTGAACACGACGATTCGGCGCACGACGCCGCGTACGTCGCCCAGGTTGAGACTCTTGGTTTCCGCTTGGGCGAGGAAGCGGGCACGTAGCCCGAGCCGACGGGACAGCAGCACGGTGAACAGCGTGGCCAGGGTCATGATCCCGAGGCCGCCGATCTGAATGAGCAGCAGGATGACCACCTGCCCGAAGGTGGACCAGTAGCTGCCGGTGTCGACCGTGACCAGGCCGGTGACGCACACCGCCGAGGTGGCGGTGAAGAGTGCGTCCACCAGTTCTGTGCGATCTCCCGACCGCGTCGCCCATGGCAGGGACAGCAGACCGGTGCCCACCACGATCGCTCCGGCGAAGCCCACGGCGATCATCTGCGCCGGATGCCGAAACCGGTCACCACGTCGCTGCCACGCGGGCCGTCGGGTTAGCGGACGCACGATCGGCCGCCCGACCCTTGCCCCGTTTGCCTCGAACGATCCGAGGTGCTGACAGCCCGTCCGACGAACCGGCCCACCGGTCGCCTCTGGTCAGCAGCGATCAACACATGGCGCATCTTCCCACGGTCGAACCGTCCCGGGCCCCCGGCCCGGCAGGTGGGGGTGACCGGCGCATCGAAGTCCGGCGGCGTAGCGTGCCGGTGTGGAGCCTGATCGGACGCCCGGGCAGCGACCGCGCCGGGCAGATGGGTCGGCCGCGGAGCTGCTCGCGGCGGCGCGGGCCGGTGACGGTGCGGCGTTCGGCCGTCTGGTCGGCGGTACGCGGCAGCCTGGGAGACCGGTGACGTCGAGACCCTGGTGGCGATGTTGGCCGAGGACGCGCGGTACTCGATGCCGCCGCAGCGGGTCTGGTACCAGGGCCGTACCGCGATCGAGGGCTTCCTGGCCGAGGCGGTGCTGTCACACCGCTGGCGGTTCCTGCCGGCCTCGGCGAACGGGCAGCTGGCGTTCGGCACGTACCTCTGGGACGACGCCCAGGGAAGCTACCGGCCGGCGGGTCTGGATCTGCTGGCGCTGGACGGCAGCCGGGTCAGCGAGGTGGTCTCCTTCCTCGACGCCCCGTTCCCGGAGTTCGGCCTGCTCGCCCGACTTTGCGAAAACGAATCGGCCACCCGCGGTGAGTTCGCGTGCTGCCCGGGGTTGTAGGGGTGACGGACCCGATCGACCCGGAAGGACCGAGCCGAGCATGACCACCAACGAGGAACAGATTCGCGAGCTGATTGAACGCTGGGCCAGGGCGGTACACCAGGGGGACCTCGCCACGGTGCTCGCCGACCACGCCGAGGACATCGTGATGTTCGACGTGCCGCCGCCGCAGCAGGGGGTGCGTGGTCTCGACGCGTACCGGCAGACCTGGCCGCCGTTCTTCCGGTGGCAGGCTCAGGGTGCGTCGTTCGACATCGAGTCGCTGGAGGTCACCGCCGGCGACGACGTGGCGTTCGCGTACGCCCTGCTGCGCTGCGGCACGGCGGAGGACCTGGCCGAGGCGCCCGACCGGCGGTTGCGCCTCACCCTCGGCCTACGCCGCCACGACGGGCGTTGGGTGGTCACCCACGAGCATCATTCGTTCGCCCTCGACCCGGCGTCCGACCGGGATTCCGTCGCCGACGAGCGGGAACTGCACGAGCTGCACGAGCGATGGTTCGCCGCGACGGCGGCGAAGGACCTCGACGCCCTGATGGAGCCGATCGCCGCCGACGTCGTGTCGTACGAGCACGAAGCACCGCTGCGGTATGTCGGCGAGCCGGCGGTACGCGAGATCTGCCGGGCCCGCCTCGACGCGGCGGGTGATGGTGCGGTGAGCTGGGAGGTGCCGGACCAGACGCTCGTGGTTGACGGTGATCTCGCCGTGTCCTGGGGCCTGAACCGGGTACGGGTCACCACGCCCGGTGACGCGACCGTCGAGAGCTGGTCGCGCGGTACCCGAATCTTTGCCCGACGCGACGGCGGCTGGCAGCTGGTGCACCAACACCTGTCCTATCCGTTCGACCCCGCCACCGGTGCCGCCCGGACCGATCTGCTTTCCTGAGCCGGTCCGGTCCCGGTGCGTCCGCCGGCGCACCGCTGCTGTCCCACCCCGTGGCACAGAACGGTGCGCCGTCCACCGCCAGCCCGGACCCGCTACACGACACTAGTTGCCGGGCTGCTCCGGGTTGATCAGGAACACGATCTTGCCGCTGGCCCAGGCGTCGATGACCCTCGACAGGTCCTTGTCCGGATACCGCTCCCCGGTGTCGGAGTACGAGAACAGGTCCTGACGAATGGCGGTCTTCGCGAACTCCTCAAGCGCCTCCCGGCGGTTGATCGCGTCGGAGCTTCGCGGAGTTCCGCCGCTGACGCACGCCGCGACGAAGTCCACCTGGTCGCCCCGCTCGCCGCCCTTCGCCCGTGGCACCCAGTTCGGCAGCCTGATGAGCGTCTTGTAGAAGAGTTTGTTCAGCTTCTCGTTGCCGGGCCCCCGGAAATAGAGGTTGTCCCGGAGACCGTCGATCAGATCCTCGACCGACCTCCGATCCTCCACATCGCGGGGCCTGTCGACAAAATAGACATCGGCCTTCTGGAAGTACTGCTGGAGAAGCTCCTTGGAATAGGGCTCTCTCGCGAGGCTGGCGAGCGCTTCCGGGGGCAGCAGCTCGATGACGTCGAAGCGAAGTTCCTCGGGTACGCCCATGATGAATTCGTCCGGCATGACCGGCACTCCTCTCTGGAGGTCGGTCAGTCGATGGTGGAGATCGCGACCGGGCAGGTGAAGGACCAGCTGAGGCGTTCGGTGTGCGTCTTCACCTTCACCGCGAAGACCTCGAAGGTCTTCTCCACCGACGCCAGGTGGGCCGTGACGTCGGCGAGCAGGCGTACGTCGTTCGACTGCTTGCCGCGGCTGACGAAGATCCCGGTGGTCACCAGCGGAAGGTTGACGATCGAGATGTGCGGCACCGGGTGCAACGGCGCCCCCGCCACCTGACCGCCGCCGCTGAGGTCGACGAGATCCTTCGGCTGGTTGTAGCGCGCCCCGTCCTCGGTGGTCGCCATGCGGTACTGGTGCTGGATCACGGTGTCGTCCGAGAGGTTCTCGACCCGCCATGCCTGCAGGCTCTCGCTGACGGAACTGCCGATCGTGAGGCTCCCGCCCGCGTTCGTCGTCGGGGTGTCGCCGAACGTGCCGGCGCTCAGGTTCAGGGTGAACTGCGAGGATGAGGTGATGGTGGAGGCGTTCATGGTGGTCGGCGGGGAGTCGGTGCCGACGTAGTACTCCGGCGAATCGAGGCGCAGGGTGAGGTCGACCCCCTCCAGGAAGTACCCGCGCTTGTCCTTCTTGTCGTGCTTCATTTTGCCGTCCCGGGCCGCCGCGACGTTTGTGCCTTTGACGTCGACGCTGACGAAGGTGTGATCCTTGAACTCGTCGAGCTGGGTGACGATCGCGTTGAGCCGGAGTCGCACTCCGACAGTCTGGCCGTCGAGGGACTTCTCGACGTAGGTGTCCAGCGAGAATGATTTGTCGCTCATGCAATTCATCGTTCAATCGGGCATCAGGAATGACAAGACGTATGTCAATTTCCGCACTGACGCCAATCGAACGTGGATGTCGCTCTTATCCGACAGGGTCAGCGTTGCACCCGGGCACCGGCCCCGCGCACCAACGCCTCCACCTCGGACAGACTGGCCATCGACGTGTCGCCCGGCGTGGTCATCGCCAGCGCACCGTGCGCGGCGCCGTACTCCACCGCGAGCGCCAGGTCGCCGTCGCGTTCGAGCAGACCGTAGATCAGCCCGGAGGCGAAGCTGTCGCCGCCGCCGACCCGGTCCAGGATCTCCAGGCCGGGTCGGTGGGTGGCCTCGGCGAACGCACCGCCGGCCCAGGCCACGGCACCCCAGTCGTTCACGGTCGCGCTGCGTACCCCGCGCAGGGTGGTCGCCACCACCTTGAAGTTGGGGTACGCCCGCACCACCGCCTCGATCATCGCCTTGAAGTTGCCGGCGTCCAGCGCACCACTGTGGATGTCGGTGTCCGGCACCGGGAAGCCCAGGCAGGCGGTGAAGTCCTCCTCGTTGCCGATCATCACGTCCACCAGGCCGGCGAGTCGGGTGTTCACCTCCCGCGCGCGGTCCGGGCCGCCGACGGCCTTCCAGAGGCTGGGCCGGTAGTTCAGGTCGTACGAGACGAGTGTGCCGTGCCGGCGGGCGGCGGTCATCGCCGCCTCGGCGGTCTGCGCGGCCGTCTCCGACAGGGCGGCGTAGATGCCGCCGGTGTGCAGCCACCGCGCCCCGAGCGTGCCGAAGAGATGGTCCCAGTCGACGTCGTCCGGCTTGAGCTGGCTGGCGGCGGAGTGGCCCCGGTCGGAGGTGCCGACCGCGCCGCGCACCCCGAAGCCGCGCTCGGTGAAGTTCAGACCGTTGCGGACGGTGCGGCCGATGCCGTCGTACGGCAGCCAGGTGATGAGGTCGGTGTCGACGCCGCCCTGGAGGATCAGGTCCTCCAGCAGCAGGCCCACCTCGTTGCGGGCGAACGCGGTGACGACCGCGGTGCGCAGGCCGAAGCAGCGGCGCAGGCCCCGGGCGACGTTGTATTCGCCGCCGCCCTCCCAGACCCGGAACTGACGGGCGGTGCGGACCCGGCCCTCGCCGGGGTCGAGCCGCAGCATGACCTCGCCGAGCGAGACCAGGTCGTACCGGCAGTCGGCCTTCGGCCGGGGGTTCACCGCGCTCACACCGCACCTCCGGCGGCGGCCAGCGCCTCCCGCGTGCGGGCGGTGATCTCGTCCCACTGCTCGGCGGCGATCAGGTCGGCCGCGACCATCCAGCTCGCTCCGACCGCCAGGACCGCCGGCAGGGCCAGGTAGTCGGCGATCACCGCGGCGGTGATCCCGCCGGTGGGGATGAACCGGACGTCGCGGAACGGTGCCGCGAGAGCCTTGATCATCGCCGCGCCACCGAGCTGTTGGGCGGGGAAGAACTTGACCACGTTCAGGCCGGCGTCGAGGGCCATCTGGATCTCGGTGGCGGTGGCGGCTCCGGGCACCACCGGCACGCCGGCCTGTTGGCAGGCGCGGACCACGGCCGGCGCAAAGCCGGGGGTCACCACGAACCGGGCACCGGCTCCGATCGCCCGCTCGGCCTGTTCGACGGTGAGCACCGTGCCGGCGCCGACGGTCAGGTCGCCGCGGGCGGCGAGCGCCGCGATGGCGTCCAGCCCGGCGGCGGTACGCAGGGTCACCTCGACCGCGGTCAGACCACCCTTGACCAGGGCGTCACCGAGTGGGTCGGCGTGCCGCGCGTCGTCGAGCACCACCACCGGCAGCACCCGCCCGACAGGCAAGCGTTCAGAACCATGAACGTTGGTCACGTACGTGACCTTACTGGAGGCGTACGCCCTTCGCTAGTCTGGCCTTGTGTCCACCGCGCCCGATGACTTCCAGCCCGTGAAGTCGGCTGGACGCACCCTCGACCTGCTCGAACTGCTCGCCGATCAGCCGCAGACCTGGGCGCTGGGCGACCTGGCCCGCGCCCTCGCCATCCCGAAGAGCAGCCTGCACGGCCTGCTGCGCACGCTGGTCAGCCGCGGCTGGGTACAGACCGACGAGAGCGGCACCCGGTTCCGACTCGGCCTCCGCGCGCTGCGGGTCGGCGCCGCCTACCTGGACGGGGACGACCGGGTGGGCCTGCTGTCCGGCGTGCTCGACGAGTTGTCCCGTCGCTTCGGTGAAGCCGTGCACCTCGGTCGACTCGACGGCGACCAGGTCGTCTACCTCGCGAAACGGGAGTCGGTGCACCGACTGCGGCTCTACAGCGCGATCGGCCGCCGGCTGCCGGCGCACGCCACCGCGCTGGGCAAGGCGCTGCTGGCCGGGCATCCGGACACCGATGTCGACCAGATGCTGACCTGGCCGCTGCCCCGCCTCACGCCGCACACGGTCACCGACCGCGAGGCCCTGCACGCCGCCCTGGCGATGGTGCGGAACACCGGACACGCGGTCGACCGGGAGGAGAACGCCGAGGGCATCCGCTGCTTCGCCATGGCCGTACCGTTGGCGAACCCGGCGGTCGACGCGGTGAGCGTCTCGGTGCCCGTCAGTCGCCTGAGCCCGGAACTCGAAGCGGCTATCGTCGCGGCGCTGCGGGAACTGGTCGGTGGCCTCGCCCAGGCCCGGAGCATGCTGATCGCGTGATGTCGGCGGCACGGCGACCTGCGTTGACCCTGCCCGACGACCCTCATAACCTGAGGTGAATCGGTTCGACAGCGAGGAGCGGGATGAACATCGGGGAGATCGCCCGCCGCGCCGGGGTGTCCCGCAGCACCGTGTCGTACGTGTTGAGTGGCAAGCGGGCGGTGTCGGAGCCGACCCGGCAGCGGATCCAGGCCGTCATCGACGAGCTGGACTACCGTCCCAACGCGAACGCCCGGGCGTTGAAGGAGGGCCGCACCCGTACCCTCGGCCTGGTCATTCCCCCGGCCAGCCAGCGCCTGACCGACATGCAGCTCGGCTTCGTCGCCAGCGTGGTCGAAGCCGCCGCCCGCGCCGACCTGGACGTGCTGCTCTCCCCGTCCGGCGGCGACCACGACCGGTCGTTCGAGCGGATCGTGACCGGACGCCGGGTGGACGGGGTGATCCTCATGGAGATCCGGCTGGAGGACGACCGGGTGACCCGGCTGCGGCAGAGTCGACTGCCCTTCGTCACCATCGGCCGCACGGCCGAACCGACCGGCACCAGCTGGGTCGACGTCGACTACGAGGGACTGATCGCGCGATGTGTGCACCATCTGGCCGACCTGGGGCATCGGCACGTCGCCCTGGTGAATCGCTCGGCCGAGTTGGTCGCCGCCGGTTACGGTCCCGGGCACCGCGCTCTGGCCGGGTTCTCCCGGGCGGTGGCCGAACGCAGACTGACCGGCGTCGACCTGTGCTGCGGTGACGACGCACCCGCTGGCGAGGCCGCCATGACCCGGCTGTTGACCGCCCGTCCGGAGGTCACCGCCGTTGCCACGATCAACGAGGCCGCCCTGCCCGGCGTACAGCGGGCGCTGGAGGCCGCGGGCCGGCTGGTGCCCCGCGACTTCTCCGTCGTCGGGGTCGCCGCCGCGCATTGGGCCGAGGATTTCCGCCCGCCGCTGACGGCGGCGGACGTGCCCACCCTGGAGATGGGTGCCGAAGCCGTGGCGCTGCTGCTGGAACGGATCGCCGCCCCCACCGCCGCCCCCCGCCACCACCTCTACCAGCCCCCCATCTCGCTGAGAGCCAGCGCCGGCCCGACCCCACCCACCTAACAGTCCCGCCGCGTTGATCATGAAGTTGTTGTTGCTCCGCTCGGCGTGGCGCGACAACAACTTCATGATCAACCGGGGGTGGGGGTGGGGGTGGGGGTGGGGGCCGGGGGTGGGGGTGGGTGGGGTTATCAGTGGGTGGGGGTGGCGGGGCGGCGGCGCTCGTGGGCAGCGGCGAGGAGAAGGTAGCTGCTGGCGGTCCAGGTGTAGGCGCGGTCGCGCAGGCCCGCGCCGGTCTCGGCGTCGAAGTTCTCCGCGAAGCCGGACTTCTCGCACAGGGCACGGAACCGGTGGCTGATCTCGTCGGCGAGCCCGACGTGTCCGGCCCGGCGCAGGCCGTCCTCGATCAGTACGGTGGCCGGTGCCCAGATCGGCCCACGCCAGTAGCCGTCGGCCGCGTAGTGGGGCGAGTCGACAGGTTCGGTGGCGAGGCCGTGTGCGGTCAGGTGACGTTTGAGACCACCGGCGAGCCCGGCGCTCACCTCGGCGGGCAGGTCGGTACCGAGCACGATGGGCATGAAGTCGAGCAGGCTGGCGCTCGACCTGGGCTGACCGGTCCGGGCGCTGCGGGCGACGAACCGCTGACCGTCCCAGAGCTCGCTCAGCAGCTCACCTCGGACGTGGCGCGCGGTGCGGCTCCACTGTGCCACCTCCTCGGGCAGCTGAAGCTCCGCGGCCAGGTCCGCGAGCTGGTACAGCTGCAACAGCAGCAGGGCGGCGAGGTCCGGGGCCTCGATGGTCCGGGCACCGTCGAAGGTGGTCGCGTTGTCCCATCCGCTGTCGTTGCCGTGCTGGTAGTGCGGCAACTGGTGTCCGGGTACCCGGCGGTGGTCAAGCCAGAAGGTCGTCCAGCGGGTGAGCCGGCGGTACAGGTCGGACAGTTCGTCGCGCGGCAGCGGCCGGGACAGCCGCTGCCGCAGCTGCCGCAGCGCCCAGCCGTGCACGGGCGGCTTGACGTAGTTGTGCAGCACCTCCGAGTGGGCGACCGAGTCCGGCAACGCACCCGTCGGGTCCTGATGGTCGAACGGTATGTGGAACTGGTGCCAGGCCAGGTCGGCGTCCGCCTCGGCGAGGGCCAGAGCGTTGAAGCAGTGGTCCCAGCTCCACACCTTGTTCATCCAGTGCTTGGACATCAGTACCGCCGGTCGGGTGAGGAAGCCGGCCGGCGCGACCGTCGCCGACCACAGCACGTACGCGGCCAACTCGGCGGCGGGTGTCTCGGAACTGCGCCAGGGTGCCAGCCGGTCGACGAAGCTGGCGAACTCGGCCGCCACCGACCCGACGAGCTGGTCGAAGTGCCGGTCGCCCGGGTAACGGCGGCGGGCCGACTCGTACTCCTCGACGGCGATCTCCCACGGATGCTCGGCCGGCAGCTCCACGGCCCGCTCGACGGTGCCGAGCGCCTCGGCACCCACGGCACGCAGGTGGCCGGAGAGGGAAGTGACCCGGTAGCGGCGGCCGGTCTCGTACGAGGTGAAGACGTACGAGTCGTCGACCGGGTCGTGGAAGAGGTAGGTGCCGCTGAACGGGGTGAGGGTGGCCTGGGCGGCGGAGATCCGCAGGCCGATTCCGCGACCCCGCAACCGCACGGTGTCCCGACCGTCGTAGGTCAGCTCGATGAGGCCGGTGCGGTTGCGCCAGGTCAGCAGCGCGGCGCTGGCCGTCACCGTGGTGTCGGCCGAGGGCGTCAGCCGCAGCACCGGATGCATCCCGGTCTGGTGTGAGACCAGATGCAGCTCTGGCGCCTGCGTGTGCGCTGCCACTACCGGCGAGATGCTGAACCAGGACCCGTGGTAGCTGAACGGAATCTCCTGGATGGAGAAGGTCGGGCCGGTACGGACGACGGTCATGATCGACGACTGCCTTTCGGGGTGCGGTTGGTGCGACTGCTCCAAGGGCCGGCCGGATCAGTCCTTGACGGCGCCAGCGGTCACCCCGGCGGCGACGTAGCGTTGGGCCAGGACCAGCAGCAGGGTGGTGGGGATGGACGCCACCACGGCGGTGGCCATGATCGCGTTCCACTGCTGGTTGTTGTTGCCGATGTACTGGTAGATGCCGAGCGTGATCGGCCGATGGCCGCCACCGCCGGCCAAGGTGGAGGCGAAGACGAAGTCGGACCAGGCCCAGAGGAACGCGAACAGCGAGACGGTGACGATCGCGTTGCGGCTGACCGGCAGCACCACCGACCAGAACGTGCGTAGCCGGTTCGCACCGTCGACAAGCGCGGCCTGGATCAGGTCGTCCGGTATCCCCGACATGAACGCGGTGAAGATGAGCACCGCGAAGGGCACCGCGATCGTCGAGTCGGCCAGGATCAACCCGGGCACGGTGTTGAGCACACCGAGGTTGAGATAGATGGCGTAGAAGCCCATCGCCATGATGATGCCGGGGATCATCTGCGCGATCAGCAGGACGAACCGGATCGCCCCGCCGCCGGGCGGCCGGAGCTTGGCCAGCGCGTACCCGGCGGGGGCGGCCAGGACCAGGGTGAGCAGCACGGTGCCGAGCCCGACGACCAGACTGGTGCCGACGTACGGCAACTGCTGGCCGAGCACGGCTCGGTAGCCGTCGAGGGTGCCGTCGATCGGGAACAGGTGCGGCGGGCTCTTGCGCATGTCCTGGTCCCGGGTGAAGGAGACGTTGATCATCCAGTAGACCGGGAAGAGCATCAGCCCGGTGAGCATCACCCCGAGCCCGGTTCGCCACCAGCCACGAGTCGGTCGGCTCATGACAGCCGCCGCCGACGCTCGAAGCCGAGGTAGAAGCCGCCGGCGGCCACCGCCAACAGGATCAGCAGGTTGCCGACGGCCGCCCCGGAGCCGAACTCGGGCAGCAGGTTGCCGAACCCGAGCCGGTACGACCAGGTGGCCAGGGTGGTCGACGAATCGGTCGGGCCGCCCCTGGTCATGATCCAGATCAGGTCGAAGACCTTGAGCGTGTAGACCAGCCCGAGCAGCAGCGTGATCGCCGAGACCGGGCGCAGCAACGGCCACGTGATCCACCGGAAGCGCTGCCAACTGCCCGCTCCGTCCAGCTCCGCCGCCTCGTAGAGCTGGCGCGGGATCGCCTGCAGGCCGCTGTAGAGCACGACCAGGTTGAACGGGATGCCGATCCAGATGTTGGCGATGATCACCGACACCAGCGACCACCGCGGCGAGGTCAGCCAGTTCACCGCATCCACGCCGACCAGCGCGAGCGCCGCGTTGACCACGCCGGCCTCGCTGTTGAGCAGCCAGGACCAGGTGGACGCCGACACGATCAACGGCAGCAACCAGGGTACGAGGAACAGCGCGCGCAGCGTACGCGAGAGCGGAAAGTGCCGATGGAAGAAGAGCGCCAGCAGCAGCCCGATGGCGAACTGGAAGGCCAGTGACGTGACGGTGAAGACCAACGTGTTGAGCAGCGCGGGCAGGAACGTCGGCGCGGACAGCACCGCACGGTAGTTGTCCAGCCCGGCGAACGGCGCACCGCCCTGGACGAAGGAGCGGACCGTGTACTCGCGCAGACTCAGCTCGACGTTGCGGTACAGCGGATAGGCGTAGAAGGCGATCAGGTAGCCGACCACCGGGGCGAGGAAGGCCCACGCCGCCCACTGGGAACCGCCGGGGCGGCTACGGCGTCGGTGTGCCGGTGGGGGGCTGCTCGCCGCCCCACCGGTCTCGCCCACCGTCGCGGATGGCGGGGTACGGGTGACGTCGATTCCCATGGCGCTGGCGTACCTTGCTCAGCTCGTTGCGCTCGCGGCGGCCCGCTGCGCGGCCGACAGCGCCTCCTGCGGCGGCTGCGCGCCGCTGAGTGCGGACTGCACCGCCGTCCACAACGACTCGGAGATCCTCGGATACCGGGTCCCGAGGTCGTCGCCGGTACGCCCCTTCGCCGCCTTCACCGCCTCGACCCAGACCTTCAGCTCGGCGTTGGCCGCCACCTGTTGCTCCTGCACCGCGGCGACCGGGGCGACGTAGGACAGGGTGGTGTCCGTGGTGAGCAGGTTGTCGCCGCTGGTCAGGCAGGTGACCAGCTGCTGCGAGGTGGCGTACCGCCCGGTGTCGCCCTGCACCGGGATGGAGATGAACTCGCCGCCGGTAGGTGCCGGTGCGGTGCCACCGGTTCGGGCCGGGATGGGAATGATGCCGTACTCGAAGTCCAGCTTCGCCGCGTTGGCCAGCTGCCAGGTGCCGTTCTCGCCGAACGCGTAGTCGCCGCTGGCGAACTCCTGCCAACTGGTGGTCTGCGTGTTGTTGATGACGGAGTTGGGCGCGTGGCCGGCGGCCAGCCAGTCGGTCCACAGGGTCAACGCCGCCACCGCCGGTGGCGCGTCGAGCGCGGTCAACTGGGCACCGGCGCCCCAGAACCAGGGCAGGAACTGGAAGCTGCCCTCCTCGGTGCCGATCGCGGAGAAGGTGATGCCCTTCTTGCCGGCGGCCTTGACCTTGACCAGCGCCGCGCCGAGTGAGGGCCAGTCCGTCACCGTGGCGACGTCCACGCCCGCCTCGGTCAGCAGGTCCCTGTTGTAGTAAAGGGCGAGGGTGTTCGCGCCGATGGGTACGCCGTACGTCTTGCCGCCGCTCTGCCCGGCGCCGAGCAGGTTGGGCTCCATCGTCGACACGTCGAGGTTCGTCTCGTCGGTCGTGGTCAGGGCACCGGCCTCGGCCAGGGTGGAGATCACCGGGTTGTCGATGATCAGCACATCCGCGGAGTTGCCCTGCTGCGCGGCGAGCAACGCCTTGTTGGTCAGGTCGGTGGTGTCGTAGCCGGTCCGTTCGACGGTCACGCCGGCCGACGTGCCGCAGTCCTTGAGCAGTCGGACCCAGTCGGAATCGTCGGTGAACTGCGGGTACGGATCCCAGATGGTGTATGTCCCGCCGGCCTCGTTCGACGGGGATCCAGTGGAGCAGGCAACGGCTGTGGCGGCGATGGCGACTGCCACCAGGGCGGCACCGACGGCACGCCCGCGCGGGATGGATCGGGTCATCTGACGCCTCGCTTCGATCTCTGTGGCGGAAGGTGCGCAACATCAACCCACTGTCGAACCGATTCGCCGAATCGGTTCGGCCGACCATAGGCCCGGCCGAGCGACCCGGTCAAGAGCGTGTGAGACGAGGTCCAGCCACGGGGAGAAACTTCCGCTTCACGCTGACGTCACGGCGTTGACATTTACCACCGTAAACTCCTACGCTCCGCAGCGAATCGATTCGCTCCAGCCCTCCAGCCCTCCAGCCCTCCGCCCCTCGGACGTGCTCCCGTCGCAAAGGAGTCCCAGTGCCACTCCCCCGCACGAGCAGACCAGGACCTCTCCGCCGCCTCACCGCCCGACTCGCGGTCGGTATCCTCGCGGCTACCGCCGTCGTCGCGGTATCCACGCCGGCCCAGGCGGCAGACGAGGCGATAAGCGTGAACTTCTCGGGCACCGGCGGCGCACCGACGTACCGCGCGGCCGGCTGGATCTACGGCATGACCGAGAACGCCTCCGGCCCGGCCGACCACTTCTATCGGGACGTGAAGTTCCGGTACATGCGTGCCGGTGGCGCACAGCTACCCGGCAGCGGCTGGGTCGGCGGGAACTACGAGCGCCGGTGGAATTCCACCCTCGCCCAGGCTCGCCGGACCAACGCTCTCGGCGGCGAGTTCATCCTCCTGCCGCACGACCTGTGGGGCGCGGACGGCGCCGCGATCTCCCGTTTCCCCGGCGACAACGGCAACTGGACCGACTACGACAACTTCCTCAACCGGGTCATCAGCGACGTACGCGCGGCCGGGCTGACGGTGCAGTGGGACATCTGGAACGAGCCCAACATCACGTTGTTCTGGAACCGCCCGATCTCCCAGTACTTCGAGCTGTGGCGCCGCACCTACCAACGCATCCGGGCCGAGTTCCCCAACCAGCTCATCGTCGGACCGAGCTGCGCCTGCGTACCCTCGACCAACCACGCCTTCTGGAACCAGTACCTGGACTTCGTCCGGTCGACCAGCACGGTGCCGGACATCGTGAGCTGGCACGCCCTCCCCGGCGATCCGGTGGCCAACGTCGCCGCCGCCAACGCGACCCTCGACCCCCGCGGCATCCCGCACCCCCGCCCGTATCAGATCAACGAGTACGCCGCCCCCGACGAGCAGAACCCCGCCGACGGCGCCTGGTACATCGCCCGCCTGGAGCGGGCCCGCGCCGACGGCCTCCGGGCGAACTGGGCCGGCGGCGGCAACCTGCACAACGACCTCGGCAACCTGCTGGTGCGCAACTCCGCCGGGCAGCACCAGCCAAAGGGCGAGTGGTGGGTCTACCGCTTCTACGGCTCGCAGACCGGGCAGATCGTTCCGGTCTCGGCCAGCCCGTCGTACGACGCCTTCGCCACGAAGACGACCGGTTCGGCGAAGGTGCTGCTCGGCGGAGGTCGAACCACCGGCAACCTGACCGTCAACCTGCAACGGCTCGACGCCACCAGCGGCATCGTGCAGAACAACCAGGTCCGGGTGCTCACACAACGGACCCCCAACAACGGCGGCGGCCCGGTGCAGGGCCCGATCACCGTCTCGAACAGCGTGGTGAGCGTGAGCGGCAACAACGCCACCGTGACGGTGCCCTACGTCAACCAGACCGACACGTACACCCTGACCCTGCTGCCGCCCTCCGACGGCGGCTTCCAGTCGGTGGCTGTGGCGCAGCACTCCCAGCAGTGTCTCGACAACACCGACCGCAACACCGCCGACGGCAACGTGCAGCAGCAGTTCCACTGTGCGGGCGGCGACCAGCAGCTGTGGAACTTCCAGCCGGTCTCCGGGGTGGCGAACACCTACACCGTGGTCAACCAGCAGACCGGCAAATGCCTGGATGTCAGCGGGGTGTCCACCGCCGACGGCGCGGCGGTGCACCAGTGGGGCTGCCACGGTGGTCTCAACCAGCAGTTCACCCTGCGCAAGGTGACCTACTCGGGCAACGACTCACACGACTATCAGTTGGTGGCTCGGCACAGCAACAAGTGCGTCGACGTCAGCACCATCTCCACCGCGCCCCGCGCCGTCGTTCACCAGTGGACCTGCAACCCGGTGGGCCAGGGCAGCCCACTCAACCAGACCTGGCGGCTGTGGGGCCGGTGACCGCCGATCCCGGCCGATGAGGAGCCCGCCGGCCGAGGCGGCCCCGTCCCCACCGGGACGGGGCCGCCATGGCGTTGCGGCCGGACGAGGTCAGATGCTTGGTTCCTCGAGGCAGCCAAGTCTTAAAGAGTGGTAACGGTAATGGTCGATGACGTCCTTCGATCGAACGTGCTGCCGGCTCAGCCGACGGTGACCTGGTACAACGTCGTGTTGACCTCGCCGCTGCCGGTGAAGATCTCCGGTCCCGCCTGAACGCTTGTCAGGTACTTCGAGCGGCTCATCCAGCCCCGGGACACCACGTCGTCGGTGAAGTCGCGGATGTTGAGCGTCGCGCTTGTGGTGTTGCTGGTCCGCACGTAGGAGTAGACGTTCCAGGTGCCCACGTAGCCGCGCCAGACCTCCCAGGTGGTACCCGCGATGGTGACGGTGCCCTGGCGGCTGCCGGCCGGCGACGCGTTGGAACGGTAGAGCCAGATCATCAGCTCGTCGGTGGGCTGGTCCGCCGAACCCGGATTGGCCATCGGGTGGAACCACATGTCGTACGCGACGTTCATGTTCGAGGCACCATTGGAGGTGACGTTGAAGCGCCAATTGGTGTTGACGTCACGGTTCGCGGAGAGCTGCACCGGCAACCCGGTGTTCGGCCGCCGCCAGCCCCAGTGCCAACCCAGGATCGCCGCCGCGTACGACTTGACGCTGCTGGCGTCGCCGCTCCAGGTGTAGCTGGTCCCCCAGTAGATGGGGTCACCCGGGCCTCCGTTGGACCAGATGCACTGGCTGCCGGTGGCGCCGGTGGCGCCCCACTGGTTGTTGGGGATCCAGTACTTGCCGATGTCGATCAGATCGTCGCTGTCACACAGCCGGCCGGTGGGGGGATAGTCGGGCACCGGCGGTGGAGTGGTGCGGGTCGGCGTCGGGGTCGGACCGGGGTTGCTGGAGCCGGTGCAGGTCACCCCGTTGAGCGCGAACGCGGTCGGCACCGGGTTGCTGCCGCTCCACGAGCCGTTGAAGCCGAAGTTCACGGTGCCGTTGACGCCGATCGTCCCGTTGTACGACACGTTCGCCGCGGTCACCTGCGCGAGGTCCTGGGTCACGGTGGCGTTCCACGCCTGCGTCACCCGCTGTCCCGAGGCGTAGGCCCAGGTCAGCCGCCACGACGACACCGGGTCGCCGAGGTTGGTGATGGTCACGTCGGCGTTGAAGCCGCCCTGCCACTGCGCGGAAACCGTGTACCGGACAGCACAACCGACGGCCGCGGCGTGCGCGACCGCGACCCCGACGGCGGCGGTGACGACCGTGCTGGCCACCGCGGCGGCGAGCAGGGCGAGGCGGGTACGTTTCACCATTGGTCCTCCTTCAGTCCTGGCCGCCACATGAGCGGCCGGGACTGTTCGCGGTCACGACAGCGACGGATCGACGTGCGGTTCGTGATCGCGTACGGAGGCGGCAGCCGGCAGCGGCGTGTGCGTGGCCCGGGTCGCGGCGGCGGCGCCGATCCTGGCCATCGCGGCCCATCTCGCCCGGCGACCCTGCCCGAGAAGTCGCCCGGCGGACACGACGCCGGCTCGGTCGCCATGCCCATCATCGATGGCTGACGCTGCGACGGTACGACGGCAGCCGGACGGCAGTCAACGAACCGCTCCGCTCCGCAGGGCCGGACGGGGTCCATTGTCGACATGTGGTCAGCCCGTCGGGCCGCCGCGTCAGTACGCTGATGCCATCCGGGCTTCGGTGGTGGCTCTGTCGAAAGGTCCAGCATGGCTGGCTTGTCCGTCACACGAATCACGGTTGCCCTCGTCGTGGCGGTCGCCGCCGGGCTGACCGCCGCGCCGGCACCGGCGTCCGCCGACGAGCCGCTCGCCGAGGTGGCCGTCGCCCTCACCGGCACGGATTCTGCCGCCTGCGGCGCCCCAGCCGTCCCCTGCCGCACCATCAACCATGCCGTGGGCCGGGTCGCCTCCGGTGGCACGGTCCGGATCGGGCCCGGCTGGTACGACGAGAACGTCATCATCCCGGACGGCCTCGCGGTCAGCCTGATCGGTGCCGGGATGGACGTCACCGTCCTCAACGGACACAAGCGGGCCACGGTGATCGACTCCTGGGACGGCGGCGCGCTCGAGGTGGCCGACCTGAGCATCGTCAACGGCGTCGGCGAGGGTGCCCTCGACGGCGGTGGGATCACCAGTGCGGCACCGCTGACCGTGCGGCAGGTTCGGCTGTGGCACAACGCGGCCGAGTTCGGCGGCGGGATCGCGGCCCACGCCACGACCAGGGTCAGCGGAAGCATCATCAGCGGCAACACCGCTCGTTCCGGCGGTGGCGGAATCTTCTCGCGGTTGCACGGGCTGACCCTGGAGAAGTCCACGGTCAGCGGCAACCGCGCCGCCGTCGCGGGTGGCGGCGTCTACGCGGTCTTCGCGTCGACGCGGATCACGGACTCCACGATCACCGGTAACACGGCCGGTACCAGCGCGAGCGGAATCCTCGTCGCGCACGGGGATCTGCGGCTGCGGCACGCCACGGTCGCCGGCAACCAGGGGCCGGCCGCTCTGCTGACCTCCGGGGATCCGAACCGGTCCCACGACATCACCGCGTCGCTGTTCACCGGCAACGCCGGCGGAGACTGCGCATTCACCCATTCGCCCGTCATCGACCCGGCCGATCACAACGTCAGCGCCGACGGCAGTTGTGGCCGGCAGGTGGCAGCGGCCGACATCGACCTGCACCCCGAGGCGGAGGCGGACACCGGCACGACCCCGACCCACGCTCTCGGCGTGGCGAGCACGATCCGCGGCAGCATCCCGGCTGGCGACCCGCTCTGCGACGGCACCGACCAGCACGGCCAGAACCGCCGCCCTTCGCTGGCCGGCGGCTGTGATCCGGGCGCGTACCAGTCGCCGCCGGTGCCGTTCAACGCGATCCCGCCGCAACTGAGCGGACTCGACAGCCCGATCGACCCATACGGATCAGTGGGGAGCGCGACGCCGGGGGTCTGGCCGTTCCAACGAAACCTGGTGTACGCCTTCCAGTGGCAACGCTGCCACCACTCCCAACCGGTCTGCGTGTCGATTCCGGACGCCACCAGCAGGACGTACCGGGTCGCCGAGACCGACGCCGGAAGTCGGTTGCGGGTACGGGTCATCGCGACCAGCGCCACCGGGATCAGCCAGCCGGCCTACTCGGCGATCACCGAATCGATCGGCTACGGCTGACCCTCTCCCGCCGACCCGGGCGGGCACCGCGACGGCGGCGACGACGCCCGCCGTGACGAACGAACACCGGCCGTGCGGGACAAGCCCGCACGGCCGGTGTGCCTCGGCTAGGTCAGCCTGCGGTGCAGGACGTGATCTGCGGGCGGGCGCTGGAGTTGCCGTTCATCATCGTGGTGAAGCCGAACGTGTTGCCGCTGCCGTTGGAGCGCATCGTCATCACGTTGCCACTGCTGTCCCAGGTGGGGCTGCCGCTCCAGGTGGCGGAGATCTTCTGCGGCGCGGTGATGGCGACGACCACCGACCAGGTGCTGGCCCCGCTGACCGTCACAGAGGTGTTGTAGCGGTCGCCCCAGACCTGGCCGGGCGTCACCGTCGCGGTGCATCCACCACCGGGCGGCGGCGTGGTCGGGTTGCCGGTGGGCGGCGGGGTCGTGGGGTTGCCGGTGGGCGGAGTGCCGTTGTTCAGCGCGGTGAGCACGGCGTCGTACGCCGGCTTCTTCTGGCCACTGCCGTTGAACAGCAGCGGGTTCTCGCTGGAGCGCCACGAGTCGGAGTCGCGGATGCCCCAGACGGTGATGCCCTTGCAGCGGGCGACGGCGAGGCAGTCGTTCACCACGTTCCGGTACGCGTCGGACGGGGCGTTGCGGATGTCCAGCTCGGTGATGTGCACGTCGACGCCGAGGGCGGCGAAGCTGGACAGCGTGGTGCGGTAGTTGCTCGGGTAGTTCGAGCCGCCGGTGAAGTGCGACTGCAGACCGACGCAGTCGATCGGCACGCCACGGCTCTTGAAGTCCTGGACCATCCGGTAGACGGCCTGGGTCTTGGCGTCGTTCCAGTTGTCGATGTTGTAGTCGTTGTAGCACAGGTCGGCGTTCGGGTCGGCCTGCCGTGCGGCGCGGAAGGCCGCCTCGATCCAGTCGTTGCCGGTGCGCTGGAGGTTCGAGTCACGGCGAGCGCCGCTCGACCCGTCCTGGAACGCCTCGTTGACCACGTCCCACCACTCGATCTGGCCCCGGAAGTGGGTGGCGACCTGGGTCACGTGGTTGAGCATGGCGTTGCGCAGCGTGGTGCCCGACATGTTCTGCATCCAGCCGGGCTGCTGGGAGTGCCACGCCAGGGTGTGTCCCCGAACCAGCATGCCCTGGCTGCGGGCGTGCTGGACGAGCCGGTCGGCGTTGCCGTAGTTGAACTGCCCCTGGTTCGGCTGGAGCGCGTCGATCTTCATTTCGTTCTCGGCGGTGACCTGGTTGAACTCGCGGTTCAGGATGGTCGTGTAGGCCGAGTCGTTGAGCCGGCTCACCGCCACGGCGGTGCCGAAGTAACGACCGCGCTCAGCCGCGGAGGCGCCAAGGGTGCTCGCGGCGCTGGCGCTGCCGGGCAGGACCAGGGCGCCCGCGGTGGCGAGCAGGCCGACGGCGGCTGAGACGACGAGCGCGGCGCGCAGTCGCCTCGACCGTCCGGGTGCTCGGGAAGAGTTGGCCATGACGCTCCTTCCGGGTCCGGTGGCCCGATTTGGGCAGCATGAATCCGGACGTGTAGGTGCGGAAAGGGTGGACCGTGCGTACCCCGGCCAAAGGAACCGCATCGGCCTTACTGGGCGGAAGTATTGCAGCGAGATTTCACAGACGTCAATGATTTCCGGAAGTTCTACCGGAAGTTTCGGAGTGTCCACTGGGCGTGGCGGCGCACGCCGCCACGCCCAGACCTCCGCTCGCGGCGTCGGAAACTACCGGGCGGCGCAGGTGGGTGTCATCCCGCTGCCGGTGCCGGTGCCCTGGAAACCGAACTCGGTCGACTGCCCGGCGGCAACGGACCCGTTGTAGCTGACATTACTGAAGGTGACTGCTCCGCTGGAGCCGCTGCGCTGGGCGTTCCAGGAGTTGGTGACGCTGGCGCCGGAGGGCAGCGTCATGGTGACCGCCCAGCCGTTGAGCGCGGCGGAGCCGGCGGTGACCCGTACGGTGGCGACGAAGCCGCCGGTCCACTGATTGACCGACACCGACGCCGAACAGGCGCCGCTCGCCGGTGGCGTGGTGGGTGGTGTCGTCGGAGGCGTGGTCGGCGGCGTGGTCGGCGGCGTGGTCGGCGGCGTGGTGGGAGGCGTGGTCGGCGGGGTCGTCGGAGGCGTGGTCGGCGGGGTGGTCGGGCCGTCGGCGAGGGTCGGCGTCTGCCAGTCCCGCCACTCGGACAGGTTGCCGGCCTTGCGGCTGGAGATCCGGAAGACGCCCGCCGAGTTGCCGATGTTGAGCAGGAACTTCTGGATGCTCTGCTGCAACGGGGCACGCCACTCCGACCGGGAGGCGCAGTGCGTGCCGTCCTGGACGTCGGACCAGTAGCTGATGTTGTCGCCCGCACCGAGTGCCCGGTAGACCTCCGCTCCGGCCAACGCGGCGACGCTGGAGGACCGGGCGGCCAGCCAGTCGATGTGCGGGTTGTCCATGATGAGCAGTCCACGCGGAGCCACCATGGCCACCGTCTGATGGGTGTCGATCGGCAGGTTCGCGGGGTTGCCGGTGTACGAGCCGAAGGCGTCGCCCAGCCACGGCTGCTCGCCGTACGCGCTGCTCAGCGGTTGGGCGCCGGACTCGCCGGGGATACCGCGGAAGATCGGTGAACCGGCACTGCCCGACTCGATGGGCATGGTCAGGGCGATGCGCTGGTCGAACGCGCCCGTCACGAAGGCTCCCTTGCCGTAGCGGGAGCACCCCGTCACGCCGGTCGCGTCCGCACGCAGGATGTTGCCGCCCGACTGCTCGATGACGTCGATGATCCGGCTGACGCCCCAGGCCCAGGCGACCAGCAGTCCGCTGCTGCTGGATGAGCCGTAGATGCTGTAGAAGGCGCCCTGTTTGTTGTTGCGGGGAGTGCCCTCCCGCCCCACCGCGAGCGGGTCATAGCTGATCACGGCGGCACCGGCGGACCGGATGGTGGCGGTGTCCGCGCCGAAACCGCCCAGCACCACGACGGCCGGAAACGGTCCGCTGCCGCCGCTGGGCAGTTGCACGCTCGCGGAGAAACTGGCGGTACGGCCGTTGTGTGCCACGTTCACCGTGATGCTGGTGTTCGAGACCGTACCGCTGACGGTCTGCGGTTTCGCCGGCTTGTCGCCGTAGACGTACCGCTGCGCGAGCTGCTTGGTCTCCGCACGCTGACAGCGCCAGTCCGACTTGGCCGAGATCCGGCTCCCGTCGAGCCTTCGGAAGGGGTCGGGCAGCCTGGGGGTGGCCGACGGCGTTCCCGGATTCGGCGTCGGACAGTCGACGCCGTCGTCCTCCACCGAGGAGACGACCGCGAGCCCGGCGGCGGCCCGGGCAACGCCCATCTCCACCACCGCCAGTGTCGTTGCGGCGAGGGCGAGCGCCGTCACCGCCAGTACGACGACCACCGAACGGGTCCGAGGGCGGCCGAGCTTCGCAGTCACTCCAGACCCCTTCCGGGCAGACGCCGAGTAGAGCGAGATTGATCGAGAGCTATCGATTTCCAGTCGAAGGTAAGTTTCGAGCCGGGAAACGAAACGTGTCAATACAGTTTCGGTGATTATCGGCGCCCGCCGCCCGTCGACCCGCCCGTCACGACCCGCGACCACCCTCGGGGCGGCCGGAGCGGCCTCGGCCCGCCGGCAGTCCCCAACCACGCCGCTCCGGCTGGCCGCGTTCCCGGCGAGCGGCAGCCGCTTGGGGTTGTTTACCCTGGGTTTACCATCGGTCCACGCTCGGTCCACCCGTGCGTGACTGCGCCCTGACCAGCGAATCGGGCCGAGTTGGAGAGTCGGGGCAGCGCCTGGCACGCGCCAAAAGTCCAGGTTGGCACTACATTGCCATTGACCTACTTCGATGCTTTCTACTACTATTCTCGGAATAGTTCCCGCAAGTTTACCGAGACTTTCGGTTGCGTTCGGTCCGCCTGGCCGCAGCTCGTGCCGACGAGATGGGACGGGGCCGGCGCGACAGCGACCCAGGAGGAAGACACCAGATGTCGCAGCTCATCCTGTTCGCGATCGACATCGGCGCGGTGGTGCTGCTCGTCTTCGGGCTCTACTTCCCGAGGCACCGCCGCCGCGATCTCGTCGTCGCCTACCTCGGCGTCAACGTCGGTGTCCTCGCGGTGGCCAGCGCGCTCAGCGCCAGCAACGTCGGCGCGGGGCTGGGGCTCGGGCTGGCGCTGTTCGGCGTACTGTCGATCATCCGCCTGCGGTCGACGGAGCTCGACCAGCACGAGGTCGCCTACTACTTCTCAGCGCTGGCCCTGGGCATCCTCGGCGCGTTGAGCACCACCTCGGTCTGGCTCAGCGGCGGGCTGATGGGCCTCATCCTCGTGGTGATGTTCCTGGGCGACCATCCCCGGCTGCTCCGCCACTACCGGCACCAGATCATGGTGCTCGACTCGGCCGTGACCGACCACGTGACCCTCATCGCCCAGTTGGAGCAACTGCTCGGCGCCCGCGTGCACGTCGCCACCGTGCAGCGACTCGACCTGGTGAACGAGACCACCGTGGTCGACGTCCGGTACTCGGTCAAGGGCCGCGCCGCCCGGGCCGCCGCCACCCCGGCACAGGCGGGAGTCCACCGATGAACAACCAACCCATCACCGCGTCCCTGGCGGCCATGGACACCATCGGGCTGGCCGAGCTCATCGACCGGGCCGCGTTGCAGACCAGGGTGGACCGCAAGTACGTCGTCCCCCTCGACCAGTTGCCGCACCTGCTGGACCAGCTCACCCCGCACGCACGAGTGCTGGAGATCGACAGCGCCCGGAGCTTCCGCTACGAGTCGGTCTACTTCGACACCCCGAGGCTGGCCAGTTATCACTGCGCGGCCTACCGGCGGCGACGCCGCTTCAAGGTGCGCACCCGCACCTACCTCGACTCGGCCCAGTGCTGGCTCGAGGTGAAGATCAGCGGAGCGCGCGACAGCATCACCAAACACCGGTTGCCATACGATCCGCGCGATCGTACGACCGTCCGCCCCGGCCGGGACTTCGTCGACGAAGCGCTGGCGCGGGAGGCGATCTGCCCACCCGCCGGCAGTGCCCTCGACCCGGTGCTGGTCACCAGCTACCGGCGGGCGACGCTGCTGCTGCCGGCGACCGCCAGCCGGGTAACCATCGACACCGGGCTCGCCTGGCAGGCCGGCGACACCTCACTGCACCTGCCGGAACTGGCCGTGGTCGAGACCAAGACCAGCGCCGCCGCATCGCCGGCCGATCGGCTGCTCTGGCAGCGGGGGCTGCGGCCCGCCCGCATCTCCAAGTACGCCACAGGTCTGGCGGCGCTGCGTCCGGACCTGCCGGACTCGCCCTGGCGCCGGACCCTGCGCCGTCATTTCCGCACCACCCCGTCGGTGGGCACGGCACCGACCGCCACCACCCACCGTCCCGTTCAGGAGGCATCGTGCGTCTGACCGACCCCAGCGGCGGCACCTCGGCGGCACCCCTGCGCATCGCGGGGATCGCGGCCGTCGCCGTGCTGGTCACCGGGTTCCTCGTCCCGTCGCCGGCACCGGCCGGTGCCGAGCCCCTCGCCGGCACGTCCAGTTCCACCGTCCCGGTCGACCGGGCCGCCGCAGACGCCGTCGCGGCTGCGGCGGCCGCCGAGGACCTAGTCGGCGACATCGGCTTCTCCGTACCCAGTGGCACCTTCACCGGTGCGGTCTCGGTGTCGCTGAGCACCACCGTGAGCGGTGCCCAGATCCGCTACACCACCGACGGGCGCCTGCCGAACGCGCAGTCGCCGCTCTACTCCGGATCGGCGCTGCGATTCACGCGTACGACGCAACTGCGGGCCCAGGCGTTCGTCGGGCAGACCGCTTCGGGCGCACCCGGCACCGCCATGTACGTCGCGCAGAACACCAGCACGGCGCACGACCTGCCGGTCGTACTGATCGACTCCTACGGTGCCGGCCGGCCCGAGCGGGAGTACTTCGACGCCACTACGATGATCTTCGAACCGGGCGGCGGCAGCACCTCCCTGGCCGCCGCACCCACCGTGGCCACCCGAGCCGGGTTCCGGCTGCGCGGGCAGTCGTCGGCGATGTTCGAGAAGACGCCGTTCCGGCTCGAATTCTGGGACAACGAGGACGACGACGCCGACTACCCGGTGCTCGGCATGCCGGCCGACTCCGACTGGGTACTGCGCGGGCCGTTCAGCGACAAGGCCCTCATCCGTGAGGCGTTCGTCTACGACCTCGGACGGCAGATGGGCCTGCCGGCGCCCCGGTACGCCTTCGCGGAGTTCTACCTGAACACCGACGCCGCCCCGGTCGGTGCCGACGACTACATGGGCGTCTACATGCTCGTCGAGACGATCAAGAACTCCAAGAACCGTCTCGACCTCAAACAGCTCCGTGAGGACGACCGGACCCTGCCGAAGATCACCGGCGGCTACATCTGGAAGTTCGAGTGGATGGCCGCCGAGGAGCCGACCCTGCCCTGTACCGGACCGGCAGCGAGCTGCTGGAACTACCTTGAGGTCGCCGATCCGTCGCCGCTGCAACCCGAGCAACGCGACTGGCTGCGCAACCACATCCAGGAGTTCCACAACGTGCTACGGGCACCGAACTTCGCCGATCCGGTAAGCGGCTACCGGGCGTACATCGACGTCGGCTCCTTCATCGACCAGCTCATCGTCAACGAACTGAGCCGGGAGATGGACTCGTACATCCGCAGCGCGTACTTCTACAAGGACCGCGACACCAAGATCTTCGCCGGGCCGCTCTGGGACTACGACCTGAGCTTCGGGGTGGGCGGCTACTTCCAGAACGACCAGACCTCCGGCTGGCAGTATCAGCAGGTCCGCCAACCGGTGGCCAACGACTGGTACACGCAGTTGATGCGCGATCCGGCGTTCGTCAACGAGGTGCGGCTGCGCTGGCAGACGCTACGCCGCGGCCCGCTCTCCGATGCGTCGTTGCAGTCCCGCATCGACAGCCTCAGCGCCCCGCTGACCGCCGCCGCGCAGCGCAACTTCCAGCGCTGGCCGAACCTGAGCAACCGAAACGTCGGGCCTTTCATCACGCCGACCGCGCCGACCTGGCAGGGGCAGGTCCAGTTCATGCGGGACTGGATGTTGCGCCGCGCGGCCTGGTTGGACTCGACGGCCGGCTGGGGCGGTTCCACCACCCCGCCGCCCACCACTCCGCCGCCCACCACTCCACCGCCCACCACCCCGCCGCCCACCACCACCGCGCCGCCGCCGACCACCCCGCCGCCCGGCGGAGGCGGCTGCACCGCGACCTACACGGTGACCAACCAGTGGTCCGGCGGCTTCCAGGGCGAGGTGCGGGTCACCGCGGGCGGTTCGGCGATCCGTGGCTGGACCGTGACCTGGACGTACCCGGCCGGGCAGACGGTCACCCAGGCATGGAACGCGACCGTCACCAGCCAGGGATCGGCGGTGACCGCCCGCAACGTCAGCTACAACGGCAACCTCGCCGCGGGCGCCAGCACCACGTTCGGTTTCCTCGGCTCCACCACCGGCACGCCCAGCACACCCACACCCACCTGCACGGCGAGCTGATCGAAGCGGTCGTCCGGCACCGGTCCGTCTGACGGACCGGTGCCGGACCGGAGGTCGGGCGGTGACCTCCTCGGCCGTGAGCCCCACCGCCTGCGCCCGACGCGCCCAGTCGACCAGCTCGGCGCGCAGCTCGGCCCGGTTGACAGGGCCTCGCGATGCAGCGACGCGGTGATGAACGTGCCGACGCCCGGCCGCCCCTCGGCCAGTCCTTCGATCTCCAACTCCCGGTACGCCTTGAGCACCGTGTTGGGTTGATCGCTTTCCTCCCGAGCCGGTGACCGCACCACCGGAGGCGTGCGGCACGATCAGCGGCATGGTCTTCCACGGGCTCGCGTACACCGCGACACCGCACGACCGGGCCGCGAGCCTGCGCGCCGACCCGGCCCGGGTCGCCGACCTGCTCGACCGCGACGACAGCCAGGTGCTGCCGATGTGGCGCGACCGGCCACTGCTCACCGCCGACGGCAGGCCGGTGCGGCTCACCGGTTCGCCCGCCCGCACCCTGATGGCGGTGGCCGGTCAGACCGCCCTGCTCGGCCTCGACGGCACCACGGCGAGCTTCGCCGCCGACCTCAGCGGGGTCGAGGAGACCGAGGCGCTGCGCCTGGGTGCCGCCCACACCAGCGCCGACCTGCGCGGACTGGCCGCCACCCTGCCCGGCCCCCTCGCCGCGACCCTGGCGTACGCGCGCGGCCTGCTCTACTGGAACCGGCACGCCAGATACTGCGGCACCTGCGGCGCGACCACGGCCAGCGCCGACGCCGGTCACCTGCGGGTCTGCCAGGGCCCCGACTGCGGCAGGCAGTTGTTTCCCCGGATCGAACCCGCCGTCATCGTGCTTGTGGAAGGCCCTGGTCCGCAGCCACGCTGCCTGCTCGCCCGCCATCACGGTGCCGGCCCGAACAACTTCTCGCTGCTCGCCGGCTTCGTCGAGATCGGCGAGAGCCTGGAGGGCACCGTCCGCCGCGAGGTCGGCGAGGAGGCCGGCGTGACGGTCGGTGCGGTCACCTACCAGGGTTCCCAGGGATGGCCGTTCCCCGCCGGCCTCATGGTCGGCTTCGTCGCCCGGGCCGTGGACGAGACGATCGCCGTGGACGGACGCGAACTGCTGGAGGCCCGGTGGTTCACCCGAGCCGAGATCGTCGAACGCGTCCGCAACGGTCCGGGCTCGGGACCGGCCGACTCCATCGGCGGTCGGCTGCTGCGCTCCTGGGCCGAGCTCGACCGGCCGCCGCTTCAGCAAGCCGAGGTCTGAGACCTGGGCAGCACGGTGCACCCGCGAATGGCGTACCGCGAGGACAGCAGGTTAGCCTGCCCTAACTCTTCGAACGTGAGGCGGGGGCATGACACAGACCACGGGGCGACTGATCCGCCGGATGTTCTGGCGGCAGCGTCGCGACGCTGCCCTGTGCGCCGCGTTCTGGTCACTGCACCAGCTGTGTGAGGCTCTCGTCCCGGTGGCCATCGGCCTGGTCATCGACCAGGCCGTCGGAACCGGGTCGACCTCGGCGATGGCCTGGTCCGTGCTGGGCATCTTCGCGCTGTTCACCGCCCTCACCATGGGCTGGCGGTCGGGCTTCTGGTTCCTGTCCCGGGCGGTAACCGAGGAGTCCCACGAGTTGCGGATGCGGGTGGTCCGGCGCGTGGTCGGTGGTCAGGGGGTCCGGACCAACCGCCAGAGCGGGGAGCTGCTCTCGATCGCGACGTCCGACACCCAGTCCGCCGCCGAGCTGCTCGAACTGGGCACCCGGGGAGTGAGCGCGCTCGTCGGGCTGACGGTGTCGACGGTCGTGCTGCTGCGGATCGACTGGTCGCTCGGGCTCGGACTGGTGGTGGGCGTGCCGATCCTGGTGCTCGGGCTCAACGCGCTGGGGCCGGTCGTGGGCCGCCGCACGGCCGCGCAGCAGCAGGCGGTCGGCCGGGCCGCCGCCACGGCGTCGGACCTGCTGCGTGGGCTCCGGCCACTGCGTGGGTTCGGTGGGGTCGACGAGGCCGTCGGCCGTTACCGCACGGCCAGCCGTACGTCGCTGCGCGCCGGCATCGGCACAGTCAAGGCCGGTGCCACGTTCATCGGTGCGTCCACCTTCACCACCGGCCTGCTGATCACCGCAGTGGCCGCGCTGGCGGGCTGGTTCGCCCTGGAGGGGCGGATCACGGTCGGGCAGCTCATCACGATCGTCGGGCTGGCCACCTTCCTCACCGATCCGGTGCTCAACCTCGCCGACTGCGTCTTCCGGCTGGCGACGGCACGGGCCAGCGCGGCCCGCGTGGCCGAGGTGCTCGCCGCCCCGGAGCGGGTGCCGTCCGGGACACTCACGGCCCAGCCGGGAACGCTGGCCCTCGACGCGGTGCACGCCCCGGGCCTGGACGGTGTCCACCTCGCCGTGGCCCCCGGTGAGCTGCTCGGCATCGTCACCGCAGAGACCGGCACCGCCGACAGCGTCACCGAGCTGCTCGCGGGGGCGCGGTCGCCGGACCGGGGCGACGTGCGGCTGGCCGGCATGGCGATGCCGGAGCTGGACCTCGACTCGTTGCGCCGAACCGTGCTTGTCGAACCGCACGGCGTCGACCTGTTCGGCAGCACCCTGCGCGAGGTGCTCCAGAGCGGCGACGACCGGCACGACGCCGCGCTACGCACCGCCATGGCCTCGGCCGCCGTCGGTGACCTGCTCACCGACGACGCCGGGTTCGACCGGGAACTCGTCGACCACGGCCTGAACCTCTCCGGCGGCCAGCGGCAGCGGCTCGCCCTGACCCGCGCGCTGCTGGCCGACCGGCCGGTCACCGTCTTCCGTGACCCGACCACGGCGATCGACGCGGTCACCGAGCACGCCATCGCCGACGGCATCCGCGCCTACCGGACCGGCGACGGCCGGGCGACCGTACTGGTCACCACCAGCGCACCGCTGCTCGACCGGTGCGACCGGGTCGTGTTCCTCCGCGCCGGCCGGGTGGCGGCCGTCGGGCGGCACCGCGACCTGCTCGCCGACTCGTCGTACGCGGAGGTGGTGGTGCGATGACCCCCGACCCCACGATCCTGCCGGTCGCGACCGGCCGGGTGACGTTCACCGCCTTCTGGCGTGCCCTCCGACGCTATCCGGTGCTCGCCTGGACGTCGGTGGCCGCGGCCACGGCGGCGAGCGTCGCGGCCGTCGTCGTGCCGATCCTGCTCGGCCGGCTGGTCGACCTGGTGGTGGCCGGTGGCACCGTCGGCGCACTGCTGCTGACCTCGGCGTTGATCCTCGGTGCGGGCCTGGCCGCCGCCGTCCTCACCGGCACCGCCAACTGGCTGGTCACCGAGTGGGGCATGCGTGCCTGCGCCGATCTCCGCGAGGAGGTGCTCGACCGGGCCCTGCGGATGGACGCGACCCGGCTGGAGAGCGCCGGGTCCGGCGACGTGGCGTCCCGGGTCACCGAGGACGTGGAGCGGGTGACCGACTCGGTACGGCTCGCGGCCGGAATCTTCACCGCACTGGTCACCGTCGTCATCACCTTCGCCGGTTTCGCGGCCCTCGACTGGCGCATCGCCGCCGCGTTCCTGGTCGTCTTCCCGGTGTACGTGGTGAGCCTGCGCCGTTTCGTGCCGCAGGCGAAACGGCTGTACACCGCCGAGCGGGAAGCCGCGGCGGTGCGTACGCAGAGCCTGCTGAACACCTTCACCGGTGCCCGTACGGTGCACGCGTACGGCATGCAGGACCGTCAGAGCCGACGGGTCGAGCAGGCCTCCCGGGACGCCGTCGGGGCGCGCCTGCGAGCGGTGCGCGGTTTCCTCTGGTTCGCGAACACGATGAACTACGCGGAGGCGCTCGGACTGACCGCCGTGCTGCTCACCGGCTTCCTGCTGGTTCGCGCGGGCGACAGCACGGTCGGCGACGTCACCGCCGCGGCGCTGCTGTTCCATCGACTCTTCGGTCCGCTCGGCCTGTTGTTGATGTCGTTCAACGACATCCAGTCGGCCGGCGCGGCGCTCGCGCGGCTCGTCGGTATCTCCGGGCTCGACGTACCCGCGACGCAGCCGGCCGGACCGGTCTCCGGGTGGCTGCCGACCAGCATCACCGCCAAGTCGGTGTGGCACCGCTACCCCGGCGGCCCCGCCGTCGTGCAGGACGTCTCGATCGAGATCGTCGAGGGCGAGTCGTTGGCGATCGTCGGCGAGAGCGGAGCCGGTAAGACGACCCTCGCGGCCATCCTCGGTGGCGTCTTCCCCGCCGCCGAGGGCGAGGTGTGGCTGGGCGACCGGCCGATCGGCGAGCTGCATCCGGCCGAGCTGCGCCGCACCGTCGGCGTGGTCACCCAGGAGGTCCACGTCTTCGCCGGCACCCTCGCCGACGACCTGCGACTGGCCGCTCCGGGCGCCTCGGACGAGGACCTGCACGCCGCATTGCGGCTGGTCGAAGCCGACGGTTGGGTCGCCGCCCTGCCCGAAGGGCTGTCGACCCGGGTCGGCGACGGCGAACACCCGCTCACGGCCGGTCAGGCGCAGCAGGTGGCGCTGGCCCGGATCGCCCTGCTCGACCCACCGATCGTCGTGCTCGACGAGGCCAGCGCCGAGGCCGGCAGCGCGGGGGCCCGGCAGCTGGAACGGGCCAGCGCCGCCCTGATCCGGGGCCGCACGGCCGTCGTGGTCGCCCACCGGCTCAGCCAGGCGCACACCTGCGACCGGATCGCCGTGATGGCGCACGGCCGGATCGTCGAGCTCGGCACGCCGGACGAACTGGTGGCGGCCGGCCGCCGGTACGCCGAACTCTGGTCGGCCTGGCGGCGTTGACCCGGCGGCGGCAGGCCGACCAGGCGGGCGTGACCCGGGCTGCCCGGGCCGGCCGTCAGGTGCGCAGCAGCGGCAGCACCCGTCGACCGATCAGGTCGATCCCGCGTTGCGGGGTCAGCCCGTGCGGAGTACCGAACTCCACCCGGCTGGCCCCGGCGTCGAAGACCGCGGCGGCCTGCGCGGCGACCTGCTCGGGCGTACCGGAGAACGCGAACAGGTCGAGCAGGTCGTCACCGATCAGCGCGCCGGCCAGGTCGTCCTCGCGGCGGGTGACATGTTGCTGGATGCGGGCCAGCAGCTCCGGGTCGACCTCGACGGTGGGATCGAGGGCGGCGACCACTGCGAGGTACATGGCGACCTCGGTACGGGCCATCCGCCGGGCCAGCGCGCCGTCGGTGTCGACGACGGTGACCGCGCCGAGCACCACCCCGGTGTCCCGGCCCGAGGCCGCCTCGTCCAGCCACGCCCGCATGGTCTTGGCCATCGCCGGGTTCGCCGACCCGCCGACCTTCACCTCGTCGGCGAACCCGGCGGCGGACCGGGCGGTCTGCTGGCCCCAGGTGCCCACCAGCACCGGCACGTCCGACCGGGCCGGGGTGTACCGCAGCGCGGTACCCGGGGCCACGGTGAACTCGCGGCCGACGAAACCGCCGTCGTCACCGGCGAGCAGCCGCCGGACGATCTGCACCGTCTCGGCGATGCGCCGCAGCGGCCGGGACTGCGCCACCCCGACCTGCTGCAACCAGGTGCCCCGGGCCAGGCCGAGGTACGCGCGGCCGTGCGAGGCCAGGTCGAGGGCGGCCACCTGACCGGCCACCTCCACCGGGTGCAGGGTGAACGGGTTGAGACAGGCCGCGCCGAGCCGGATCCGGCGGGTGTGCCGGGCGGCCACCAGCAACGGGAACAGCGGCGGCTGGTACATCAGGTCGCCGAAGACCGACAGCACGTCGAAGCCGTGCCGTTCGGCCATCTCCGCCAGCACGGCGTACTCGTCGGCGGACTTGTCCGACTGTAGGCCGATGCCGACCAGGCGATCGGGAGAACTCACGTCAGCTCCTCGGTGGGGATCTGCCGCCGGGCAGTGCGCTCGATCCGCATGATGAGCCGCTCCTCCGGGTCGGGGCAGGCGACGTGGCTGTCCCGGGCCATCCAGTCCCCGTCGTCCAGGGCCCGCTGCTTGGCCGGCAGCAGCGGCAGGCACGCAGCCAGCGCGTACAGGCAGAAGTGCTGGCCCTCGGGGATGCGCAACCGGCACGACTCGGTCAGGTCGACGTGGTCGCCCGGCTTCATGCCGCACACCGAGCGTCCCTCGATGCGCTCCACCACGACCCGCAGGTCGTAGACGTCGGTGGTGGGCTGGTCGTCGCTCATCGCACGGCCTCCGCGTGGTGGTGGACGATCCGCCAGCCCGCGTCGTCGCGCCGCAGCACGTCGGTTACCCGGAAGCAGACGTCCGGTCGGTCGTCGGCGTGCCGGGCCCGGAGCACGTACCGGACCAGACCGGTGTCGTCCCACGACTCGGCGTGCAACGCTTCCGGAGCGACCGTGACCGGTGCCGGTCCGGTGGCCACGGCGGCCCGGCGGTCACGCAGCGCGTCCAGCGCGGCCAGCCCGGTGATCAGCCGATCGGCGTCGGATTCCCAGATGGTCAGGTCGGGGTGCAGGTGGGCGTCGAAGGCGGACCGATCCCCCAGTGATCGGTACATCTCGGTGATCGTGTTGGTGAGTTCGTCGATACTCATCGGGGTCACTTCCGGTCGAGGGAGGCGGCAGCGGGTCGGAACGTCTCGGCGAGGCGCTCACGCAGCGGATCCAGACCCATCGGCCCGAGCGCCAGCGCGGTGTGGTGGAACCGTTTCCGGTCGAAGGCGGGGCCGGCGCGGCGCTCGGCGTCCTGGCGGGTCTGCTGCCACAGCCGCGCGCCGACCTTGAAGGCGAGCGCCTGGGCGGGCCAGCCGAGATAGCGGTCGACCTCGAACCGGGCCGTCGCGGCGTCCAGCCCGGCGACCCGGGTGAGCAGGTCCACGGCCACCGGGTGGCTCCAGCGGGGCGCGTCGGTGAACCCGTTGCCGGCCGGAATCGGCAGGTCGAGGTGCAGGCCGAGATCGATGACCACGCGGGCGGCCCGCCACATCTGCCCGTCCAGCATGCCGAGCCGTTCCGCCGGGCCGGCGTAGAGGCCGAGTTCGTCGGCGAGCCGTTCGGCGTAGTGCGCCCAGCCCTCGGCGTACCCGTGCACGTGGCACAGCGTGCGCTGCCACGGATGCAGGTCGGCGGTGGTGAGCGTGATGGCGTGCTGGAGGTGGTGGCCGGGCAACCCTTCATGGCAGAGCGTGCCGACATGCCGCCACACCGGCACCGTCGACTCGCCCGGCGGTACCGACCACCAGATGCCACCGGGGCGGGTCAGGTTCGCGTCGGGTGGCGTGTAGTACATGACCCCGGAGGCGGCGGGGCTGATCCGGCAGACCACCTGCCGGGTGGCGGGTGGGATGTCGAAGTGCGTCCCGTCGAGCAGCTCGGTCACCAGCGCCGTCCGCCTGGCCAGCCACTCCTCCAGGGCAGGGCCGACCGGCACCCGCCCGTCCGGGTCGGCATCCAGCGCCGTCCGGGCGGCGGCCACGTCCGGGTGACCGCAGTCGGCCGCCGCCGCCCGCAGTTCGGCGGCGGTGCGGGCCAGCTCCGCCCAGCCGTACGCGTACAACTCGTCCAGGTCGACGGTGGCACCGAGGAAGGCGCGGGCGGTGACCTGGTAAAGGTCGCGCCCCACGCCGTCCACCTCGGTAGCGGCGGGAGCCAGTTCGGTGCGCAGGAACGTGGCGAATCCCGCCGTGGCGGCGGTGGCCAGCCGGGCCCCCTCGGCGAGGCGCTCGGCGAGCGGCCCGGCCGGGTGACCGGCGACGAGACCGCCGAAGAAGTCGGCGGTGACCCAGGCGGTGCACTGCGCGGCGACGGTAAGCACCTGCCGGCGGGCGACCAGTTGGCCGCGCTGGGCGGAGCGACGCAGCGTGGCGGTGTACTGGTCGAGGGTGGTGGGCAGCCGGTGCAGGTGGTCGGCGACCACGGCCCAGTCGTCGGCGGTGGTCCGGGGCAGGTTGTCGAAGACCTGCCGGGCCAGGTGCACCGGGGTGGCCAGCGGAGCGAGCAGCCGGGTGGTGAAGCCGGCGTCGTGCAGCGCCACCTCGCTGGCCAGCCGGTCGGCCAGGGCACCGGCGAGGGCACGCTCGGTCGGGCCGGTCACCGTGGCGGTGGCCACCGCGGTGGCGGTCGCGCGGGTCAGCTCGGCCCGGGCGTCGAAAGCGTCCGGCGACAGGTCCGCCAGCCGCCGTTCGGGCGTACGCCCGGCCGTCTCGGCGGCCTCCGGATCGAGCGCGGCGAGGGCGTGCAGGTACCCGTCGGCCACGGTGGAGATGCTCGGCCCGGTCGTGTCGGCCGTCCCGGCGCCGGTCATCGGGGCGTCCGCAGCCGCTGGTGGTCGTCGCGGTACACCACGCCACCCTTCATGACCGCGTGCAGGGTGCGCAGCGCGGAGACGGAACGGGTCGGGTCGTCGCGCAGCACCAGCAGGTCGGCGTGCTTGCCGGCCTCGACGCTGCCGAGCATGTCGGCCTGGCGGAGCCATTCGGCGGGCCGGATGGTGGCGGCCTTCAGCGCGTCGGCCACCGGCATCCCGGCGTCCACCATGAACTCCAGCTCACGCACGGTCGCGGTGGTCTCGTCGTAGCCCGCGTGCGGCGGCATGTCGCTGCCCAGTGCGATCGGTACCCCGTTGCGGATGGCGTGCTGGAGGCTCTCCCAGTGTCGGGGGCCGGCGGCCAGGGCCCGGTCCATCAGCCAGCCGGGCACCCCGGAGTCACGGAAGAACTGTTCACAGCGGCTCACCACGATGGTGGGCACGTACCAGACGCCCCGGTCGGCCATCAGGCGGGTGACCTCGTCGGTCAGTTCGTAGCCGTGTTCGACGCAGTCGAGGCCGAGTTCGACCGCCCGCCGTACGGTGTCGGCCGGGCCGGCGTGCGCGGTGACCTTGCGCCCCCAGTCGTGGGCGACCCGGATGACGGCGGCCATCTCGTCGTCGAGCAGCTGCGGGGTGTCGATCGCCTCGAACTGACCGGCGATCCCGCCGGAGATACAGACTTTGATCAGGTCGGCGCCGGCCCGGATCTGGGCCCGGGTGAGCCGGCGGAAGCCGTCGGCACCGTCGGCCTCCAGGGCGTCGGCCTCCCAGCCGTGGCCGCCGGTGCAGCACAGCGCGTGTCCGGCGGTGAAGATCCGGGGACCGTCCACCGCGCCGGCCTCGATGCCCCGGCGCAGCGCGAAGTCGGCGTAGCGTCCCTCGCCGACCAGCCGGGCGGTGGTGACCCCGGCGTGCAGGGTGCGTCGGGCCGAGTCGGCCATCAGCAGCACCAGTTCGGCCAGGTTGGACCGGTGCACCGTGTCGGCGAGGTGACCGGGCAGCCCGAGGGAGAGGTGCACGTGCATGTTGGTCAGGCCGGGCATCACCACGTCGCCGCCGAGGTCGACCACCCGGGCGTCGCCGGCCTCGGCGAGCACGTCGTCGACGGCGCCCACAGCCTTGATCAATCCGTCGGCGCCGACCCGGACGCCCTGGTCGGGCTGGAGGTGGTCGGCGACGCCGTCGTAGAGCGCGAGGTTGACCAGGACCTGTTCGGTGGCGGTGTGCATGACGACGTCCTCAGTTCGCGGGCACGGTGGCCGGGGCCATCGTGGGATCGTTGAGCCAGCAGGCGGCGCTGCGTCCGCCGAGGTCGAGGGTGGGTGGCTGGTCGCCGCAGGGGGCGAAGGCGTGCGGGCAGCGCGGCCGGAACCGGCAGCCGGTGGGGGCGTTGGCGGGATCGGGTACCTCACCGGCCAGGGTGGCGGGCAACCGTGGGGTGGGGCCGATGCGGGGCACCGCGTCGATGAGCGCCCGGGTGTAGGGGTGTCGCGGATTCCGCCACAGCTCGCGGGTGGGCGCGCTCTCCACGATGCGGCCCAGGTACATCACGGCGGTGACGTCGGCGATCTCGTGCACCAGGGCGAGGTCGTGGGAGATGAACAGCATACCCATGTCGAGATCGCGGACCAGCCCGACGAGCAGGTTGACCACCTGTGCCTGGGATGAGGCGTCCAGCGCGGTGACCGGTTCGTCGGCGATGATCATGCGGGGTTGCGGGGCGAGGGCCCGGGCGATGGCGAGCCGTTGCCGCTGGCCGCCGGAGAACTGGTGCGGGTATCGCTCGGCTGCGGTGCTCGGCATGCCGACCCGGTCCAGCAACTCGTCGACCCGGTCCCGGCGGGCCGCGCCGGTAAGCGTCGCCGGAACGCCGTCGAGAAGTTGCGCGCCGATGGTGCGCCGGGGATTCAGCGAGGCGTACGGGTTCTGGAAGACCATCTGCAGGCCGATCTCGGCGTCCGGCCGGCGTCGCCAGCCCAGCGGGGTGACCGGCCGCCCGGCGAAGCGGACCACCCCGGCGCTCGGCGGGGTCAGCCCCACGACGGCCCGGGCCAGTGAGGACTTGCCGCAGCCGGACTCACCGACCAGGCCGACGATCTGCCCGGACGCCACCCCCAGACTGACCCCGGCGACCGCGAGCACCCGGCCGCGTCCCCGCGAGCGGTACTCGACCTCGACGTCGCTGATGTCCAGCAGGCCGGTCATCGGGCTGTCACCTCCAGGTGCGGGCGGACCACGCAGGCCACCGACCGGTCGGCACCCACCGGAGCCAGGGGCGGGGGCACGGTGCCGCAGGCCGGCTCGGCGTACTGGCAGCGGGGTTGGAACGGGCAGCCGGGCGGTGCCTCGCCCGGTGCCGGCGGTGCGCCGGGGATGGGCCGCAGCGTGCCGACCGCCTGGGTGCCGTGCGGCCGGGCACCGAGCAGCGCCGCCGTGTACGGATGGGTGGGTGCGGTGAGCAGCGAGCCGGTGGGACCGGTCTCCACCACGCGGCCGGCGTAGAAGACGTAGCCACGGGTGGTCAACGCGCTGAGCACCCCCAGGTCGTGGGTGATGAAGGCGACCGCCAGCCCGGTCTCGGCGCGCAGCCGGTCGAGCAGGGCGAGGATGCCGGCCTGCACGGTGACGTCGAGAGCGGTGGTCGGTTCGTCGGCGATCAACAGTCGGGGCCGGGCGGCCAGGGCGATCGCGATGGCCGCCCGTTGCCGCATGCCGCCGGAGAACTGGTGCGGATAGGCGCGCAGGGCACGCTCCGGGTCGGGGATCCGGACCTGGTCGAGCAGCTCCACCGCCCGGCGGGTCGCGGACCGCCGGTCCATCCGCAGGTGCACCCGCATGTGTTCGGTGAGCTGACGGCCGACGGTGAGCATCGGGTGCAGGGCGGCGGTCGGGTCCTGGAAGACCATGGCGATGCCCGCGCCCCGGATCCGCTGCCAGCCCCGGTTGTCCAGGCCGAGCAGGTCGGTGCCGGCGAACCGCGCCGTTCCGGTGACCTTGGCGCCGGCCGGGAGCAGACCGAGCAGGGTCTGCGCGGTCAGGCTCTTGCCGCAGCCGCTCTCTCCGGCGATGCCGACGAGTTCGCCCTCGTCGACGGTGAGGGACACGTCGTGCAGGATCGGCAACGGCCCGCGCGGGCCGGGCAGGGTCACGGCGAGGGAGTCGACGTCGAGCAGCGGCGCCATCTCAGCGTCCCTTCGCGTAGCGGGGGTCGAGCCGGTCTCGCAACGCGTCGCCGAGCACGTTGAAGGCCATCACGACGGTGAGGATGGCCAGGCCCGGGAAGACGCTGACCCACCACATCGACAGGTCCTGGGAGCCGAGCGCGACCATCGAGCCCCACTCGGCGGCCGGTGGGCGCGGGCCCAGCCCCAGGAAGGAGAGCGCGGCGAGCAGCAGCACCGCGTTGCCGAGTTCCAGGGTGGCCAGCACGATCGCCGGACCGATGCTGTTGGGCAGCACATCGCGGCGCAGCGCCCGGACCGGTCCGACACCGAGCAGTCGGGCGGCGTTGAGGTAGTCGTCGCCGCGCATGCTGAGCACGGCGCTGCGGATGACCCGGGCGTACACCGGCCAGGAGACGATGACCAGCGCCAGCACCGCGTTGCGGGTGTTCGGGCCGAAGGCGGCGGTGACCGCCATGGCCAGGATGATCTGCGGGAAGGCGAAGACCAGGTCGGTCAGCCGCATCAGCGCCTCGTCGGCGAACCGGCCCAGGTATCCGGCGATCAGCCCGAGCAGGCCGCCGATCAGCAGGGCCAGCGAGACGATGGCCAGGGCCAGCGGGATCGACAACCGCGCGCCGTGCACGACCCGGCTGAAGATGTCCCGCCCGAGGGAGTCGGTGCCGAACCAGTGCGCCGCCGACGGTGCCGCGTAGGTGTCGGCGCTCTGGGCGAGCGGGTCGTAGGGGGCGACGAACGGGGCGAGGATCGCCACCAGTAGCCAGCCACCGAGAATGGTCAGCGCCACCACGGCGATCGGCTGTCGCCAGACCGGTCGGCCGGCCGAGCCGCCGCGCAGCCGACCGAGCCAGCGACGGCGGGTGAGTGCCCGGTCCACCTTCGGGTCTGGGGCCACCGGATCGGGTGCGATCATCGTCATGACAGGCGGATCCTCGGGTCGATGAGCCCGTACAGCAGGTCGACGGTCAGGTTGACAAGCGTGTAGACAAGCGCCACGAACAGGCTGACGCCGAGGATCGCGGGCAGGTCGAGGGCGGTGGCGCTGCGGTAGGCGTACTGACCGACGCCGGGCCAGCCGAAGATGCTCTCCACCAGCACCGTCCCGGACAGCAGCGAGGCGAAGGCCAGGCCGGACACGGTGACCACCGGGACCAGGCCGGCGCGCAGCAGGTGCCGGCGCAGCACCACCCGGGTCGGCAGGCCCTTGGCGTACGCGGCCCGAATGTAGTCCTGCTGGAGCACCTCCAGCATGGCGGAGCGGACGAAGCGGACCAGCAGCGCCACGGTCAGCGAGGTCAGCACCAGCACCGGCAGGGTCAGGTGCTGCGCCGCGTCCCAGGCCACATCCCACTGACCGGCCAGTGCCGCGTCGACGGTGTACATGCCGGTGACGGTCGGCGGCGGGCTGAAGCCGGTGGAGAGCCGTCCACCGCTGGGAGCCAGCCCGAGTTGGTAGAAGAAGACGTAGAGCACCACGAGCGACAGCCAGAACGGCGGAGTGGAGAGCCCGAGCAGGGCGCCCACCCGGATGAGCTGGTCGGTGAACCGGCCGTTGCGGACCGCCGCCAGCATGCCGATCCCGGTGCCGATCAACAGCGCCAGCACCATGGTGGGGATGGCCAGCTCCAGAGTCGCCGGCACGTACCGCACCAGGTCGTCCAGGACCGCCCGACCGGTCTGCTGGGAGATACCCAGGTCGCCGCGGAAGAGGTTGCCCAGGTAGTGCAGGTACTGCTGCCAGAGTGGCTGGTCCAGCCCCCACTTCTCGCGGAAGGCGGCCACCGTGGCCGGGTCGTTGAGCGCCTGGTCGGACAGGTTGGCGGTGACCGGGTCGCCGGGCACCACGTTTACCAGCCCGAACGTCACCACGGTGACGCCCAGCAGCAGTCCGGCGGTGATCGCCAGCCGCTTGGCCAGGAAGGCGAGCAGCGGGTGGGCGCGGCGGGGCCGGGGCGCGGTCGTGGTGACCGCGCCCGGCTCGCCGTTGTGGACCGTCGTCATGGTGCTCCGACTACCTGCGGCCGACCGCGGCGACGTCGACCTGCCAGCCGGCGGCGGAGTAGTCCGCGCCGGTCAGGTCGGCGGTCGCCACCACCGTGGAGGAGTTGCTGGCCAGCACGATGTACGGGGACGACTGGTTCATCAGCCGCTGCCACTCCTGCATGGCGGTGGCCCGGGCCGCGAGATCGAGGGTCTCGGTGACCTTCTCACCGGCGGCGACGACCGCCGGGTCGGCCCGCTCGACGGTCCAGCCCGACCGCAGCGCGGTTGCCTGGCCGGGTGCCATGTTGTTGATCAGCGAGTCGGCGACCGGGTAGTTCAGGCTCTGCGGGGTGAAGCCCAGCGGCGACTTGCCGCCGCGCATCTCGTCGAGGAAGGTGGTCAGCGGCTGCGGGTTCAACTCCAGCGTGATGCCGGCCTCGGCGGCGTCGCCCTGCACCTTGGTGGCCACGGTGCCCAGGTCCACGCCCTTGTAGGTGATGGCCGGGTAGTTGAACGTGACCGTCGGGTCGCTCAGTCCGGCCTCGGCGAGCAGCGCCTTGGCCTTCGCCACGTCCCGGGTGGACGCCTCGCTCGCGGGCAGGGTGCCGGGGAAGGCCGGTGCCACCAGGCCGGCGCCGGGAGCGGCGCCCTCGCCGTACAGGGCGGCGATGCCCTGGTAGTCGATGGCAGCGCGCAGCGCCTGGTTGAACTTCGGATTCGCGGTCACCGCCGAGACCGCCGGATCGGCGTTGAGGAAGAGGAAGTAGACGGTGTCCTGCACGCCGGAGGTTTGCAGGCTCTCCGGCAGACCGTCGAGCAGCTTGCCGGAGATGTCCAGCGAGATCTCGGCGCTCTCGGCGCGCTGCATGGTCAGCTTCTGGGTCTGCACGTCCATGTTGCGCAGTACCACCCGCTCGAACTGCGGCTTGTCGCCCCAGTAGTTCGGGTTGGCCTCCAGCACCACCTGCGACTCCGGCTCGTACGACTTGAGCACGTACGGCCCACTGCCGATCGAGTTGGTGTCGAGGTACTGCTGGGCGGTGTCGCCCTGCGCGGCGTCCGCGCCGTCCTTGGCGCCGTTGTCCTGGGCGACCTCGGCGTTGAGCACGCCGGTGGACGGCATCGCCAGCACCACCGGCACGTTCGGGTTGGGCGTGGCCGAGGTGACCACGACGGTGCTGTCGTCGGTCTTGCTGACGCTCAGCTCGCTCACCGTGACCGCCGGGCTGCCCTTGATGTTCTTCAGCCGGTTGAGGGAGAACACCACGTCGTCGGCGGTGAGCGGGCTGCCGTCGGAGAAGGTCACCCCGGAGCGCAGCTTGAAGGTGAAGGTCTTCGCGTCCGGGGACGCCTCGTACGACTCGGCAAGCGCCGGGACGGGGGTACCGACGTCGGAGCCCTCGAAGGTGAGCAGGGTGTCGTAGAGGGCGTGCACGGCGGTCAGGCCGGTGGCTTCGTAGACGCGGCCGGGGTCGAGGGTCTTGAGCACGAACGAGGTGTTGACGGTGAGGGTCTTGGCCTCGCCGCCGTTCGCGTTGCCACCGCTGCCGCCGGCCGTGCAGGCGGTGGTGGAGATGATGGCCAGCGCCGCCAGAGCGAGTGCTCCGGCGCGGAGCCGGCGGGGGGACACCGACATGCTGTTCCTACCTTCGTATGGCGCGGCCCGCTGCGCGGGATCCGCGGGGCATCGACGTCCGGCGGCACCACCACCGGCCGGGCCCAGACGGCCAATGACGGTGTTCCGGGTTCTCGGGGGTGCGTCGGGTTCTCGGGGTGCGTCGTCGCAGGGTTGGATGTAGCCGGACTCGCGTTCGTCCGGTTCGTGTCTGGGCGCGGCGTGTCTACCAGTACCAAACAACGCCGCCCTCGCGTTTGACCACCCTAAACACGGCCGTGTAGCTTGGTCAAACATTTTTAGCCACACTGTTATCGGATCGAGGTTCCCATGCTCGGTGACCGGCTCCGCGTCCTGCGTCAGCAGCACTCCCTCACGCTGCGGCAGCTCGCCACAGCCGCCGACGTGTCACCCGCCCTGCTGAGTCAGATCGAGAACGGGGCGACCGACCCGAGCTTGGCCACCCTGCGCAAACTCGCGCAGGTGTTCGACACCTCGATCGCCGAGTTGTTCTCCGAACCGGAGGCACCGGCGGTGCACATCAGCCGGGCCGGCAGCCGCAGCCTGCTCACCGCTCCCCCGGGTCAGATCACCTACGAACGCCTCACCCCCGGGCGCGGCGACCTGGAGGTGCTCCAGGCGCATCTCGCCCCCGGCGACGCCAGCTCGGCCGAGCCGTGGGCACACCCCTCGACCGAGTGCGCCATCGTCATCAGCGGCGAGGTGGTCGCCGACATCGGCGGCGAGGCGTACACCCTCACCGCCGGCGAGGCCGTCACCTTCGACTCACGCCTGGCCCACCTCTACCGCAACGCCAGCGACCAGCCGGCCCACCTGATCATCGCGGTCACGCCGCCCAACCCCTGAGCGGGTTACGGATCATCGCAGGTTCGGGCCTGTTGCGACGACGGCACCGGTCGCTACTGTCTTCCGCGTGGATCTGGACGACATCGCCACCCGGCTCGGCGTACCCGTCGAGGACATCGAGCGCGTGCACCGGCTAGCCGGCGAGCACCCGTCGGCTCCGGTGCCCGCCAGAGCCGACGCGCCCGCGCTGCTCGACCGGCTCGCGGTGCGGCCGGACGACGCCGCCGAGATCATGGCGGGCTGGCCCGATCCCGACTCCACGGAGTGGACCCCGGAGCTGCGCTGGCTGCTCGACCGCTCGATCGCCCTGGTCCGCGCGGATCTCGGGGGCCACGAGTGGCTGCCGCCCGGTCCGGCGCTGCCGCGCGAGCGGGGCCCCGCCTGGCAGCATCTCTACGTCTACGCGTACCTCGCCCTGGTCGACGTGGTCAGGGAATATCACCGTGAACACGGTGTCCCCGACGCCGTCTCCTGGGTGACTCTCGCGGACCTGGGTCGCAACCTCGCCATCGACCGGCGGATGCATCGCGAGGGCTGGTCGGTCATGCAGAGCTGGCTGACGCTGCACGCGCGCGGCAGCGTCTACGAGCTCGGCCGGCTCCAGCACCATCGCGGTGGCACCGCCATCGAACTGCACATCCCCGACTCGGGGCCGATGAGCCCGGAGGCGGTCGAGGCGTCACTCGACGAGGCCCGCGCGTTCTTCCCGCGCCACTTCCCCGACGAGCACTACACGTCATTCGCCTGCGGCTCATGGCTGCTCGACCCGCAGCTGCGGGAATATCTGCCCGAGCACTCCAACATCGTCCGCTTCCAGCGGCGGTTCGAGCTGGAGCCCTATCAGGAGCCGGAAGGGCTCGACGCCGACGTCGAAGTGCTGCGGTTCGTGTTCCGCACCCTGACCACACCCCTGGGGCAACTCCCGCGCGACACCGTGCTCCAGCGCGCGGTCATCGACCACCTCACGGCCGGCCGACACTGGCACTGGCGCCGCGGCCGCTTCCCGATCCAGCCGATTCGCTGACCGAAGGCAGGGACACAACGCTCGTTCCGGTGCCGGCTGACGGCCGGGCCGGGCGCGGACCCCGAGTGGGATCCGCGCCCGCTCGGGCGGAGGGGTCAGCTGACGGTGCAGGCCGCACCGTTGAGGGTGAACGAACTCGGTCTGGCGGTGTTGCCGGTGTGGGTGGCCTGGAAGCCGATGCCGACCGACGCGTTCGGGGCGATGGTGCCGTTGTACGAGACGTTCCGGGCGGTCACCTGCCCGGAGGTCGGTGAGTAACTGGCGTTCCAGCCGCCGGTGATGGTCTGCCCGCCGGGCAGCGTGAAGACCAGCGACCAGCCGTTGATGGTGGAGCTGCCGGTGTTGGTGATGGTGATCTGCTCGGTCAGCCCGTTGTTCCAGGCGTTGACCTCGGCGGTGACCCGGCACGCCCCGCCACCGGGCGGCGCTGTGGTCGGGCTCGGCGCCGGGGTGGTGGGGTTCGGCGGCGGCGTGGTCGGGTTCGGCGGCGGCGTGGTGCCGCCGAACTGGGTGAAGAAGCGCCAGGTCTCGCCCGGCAGCCAGGTCCGGGAGCCGCTGTCGCCGGGGGCGCCGTCCTGCGGTGCGGCGATGTGTCCCTCGTCGAACGCCGCCCAGACCACCGGGTAGCCGGACGCGCAGCCGGAGTAGGTGGTGCTGCGGTGGGTGAGGCTGCCCTGCGACGGTTCCGGCGGGTTCTGCGCGGTGCAGCCGTTGTTGCGGACGAACCGGTCCCGCAGCGACCGCCCGTTGGAGATGTTGAGAACGCTGTCGCGGATGCCGTGTGCCCCGAAGTAGGCGACCGGCTGGCTGCCGCCGCTGCATCCACTCAGCTGTGCGCCGCCGTAGACGGCGACCGCGCGGAAGATGTTGGGCCGAGCACAGGCGACGGCGTAGCTCATGGCGCCGCCGTAGCTGAACCCGAGGGCGAAGCGCTGCGTGGTCTCGACACAGAGATCGCCCTCGATCTGCCGGAGCATGTCGTCGACGAACGTGACGTCCTCGCCACCGGAGTTGGCCCAGCCGCTGTTGAGTCCCTGCGGCGCGACGAAGATGGTGCTGTTGTTCGACAGCGGCAACAGCCCGTAGTAGGCCCAGGTGTCGCGCTGCACGGTCTGGCCGGTGGCGACGTCGGTCGCCGAGCCGTTGAGCCAGTGGAACCCGAACACCAGTCGGTACGGGTGGTTGTTGTTGTAGTTGTCCGGTACCCGCAGGATGTAGCTGCGGTTCTTACCGCTGCTCTGGATGGTGTGCGTACCGCTGCGCAGCGTGGGTGCCTTGCCGCAACCGGCGGTCGCGGCGAGGATGCCCGACTGGGCGGCCGGGACGCTGCCGGGATTCGCGCTCAGCGCCGTGCCGGCGGCGGCCAGCACCATCAGCGCGGCGAGCGCGACCGGCCCGAAAATCGATTTACGCCTGGACATCGTGTACTCCATTCCGCGCCCGCTGTGGACGCGCGGCGGTGCGGCGCATCGCGGTGGTGGTCATGCCGGGAACGGCCGGCGTACCGCTGGGATGCGCCTGGATACGGTGCGACGCCGGCCCGGGATGTCAGGTCAGGTGGGCGACCCGGGCGGCGACCTTCGACGTGTGCCACGGCTCCCGCGACGTGCTGTCAGCCGTCCTGGACCGGCGGCGTGACCCGTCCCGCACGGGGCCCGCAGTGCCCGTCAGCAGGCACACAGCGCCTCGGCTCGCCTGGTCGCCGACCGGGCGGGGGACGTCGGAGCGTGCCCTTCGCTCCTGCCTCCGAAACGTAGTCAGTGAGCGATAACATCGCAAGGTGTAAATGTCTCCAGCCATCGAAGGGAGACGCCCGTGCGTCGCCACCCCCACCTGCTGGCACTACTCGGGATCGGCCTGTCCGGCACGCTGGCGCTGCACGCGGCACCGGCGGCGGCGCGGCCCGCGTCCACCGGCACACCGTCCATCGTGGTCGTCGACGGCATGACCCAACCGGTGTTCGCGCTCGCCGACGCGATCGAGGAACGGGTGTACGTGCAGACCATCGTGGACACCGACCGGGACGGCCGTCTCGACCGGGTGGCGATCGACATTTCCCGCCCCCGGGAAACTGCCACCGACGGGTTCAAGGTGCCGGTCATCTTCGAACACAGCCCGTACCGCAAGGATGTCTGGTACGACGTGCCGTACCCGAGTGTGCTGGTGGACGAGCTGCCGCAGAACGGCGTCAACCGTCGGTCCGGCCACCGGACGTCCGACCTGGCGGTGCAGCGGGCGGCGGCAAAGGCCAACCTGCCCGGTTCGCTTGACGACTACTACGTGCCCCGGGGATACGCGGTCGTGCTCGGCCAGAGCGTCGGCACCGGCGATTCCGACGGCTGCCCGACCAGCGGCGACCACGCCGAGACGCTCGGCACCAGGGCGGTGATCGACTGGCTGAACGGGCGGGCGAAGGGGTACGACGCGGCCGGTGCACCGGTCACCGCCGACTGGACCACCGGGGCCGTCGGCATGACCGGCGTCTCCTACAACGGCACACTGCCCAACCAGGTGGCCACCACCGGCGTTCCGGGGCTGCGGACCATCGTGCCGGTGGCCGCCATCAGCAGCTGGTACGACTACTACCGTGCCAACGGCCTGGTGGTGGCCCCGGGCACGTACCAGGGTGAGGACACCGACGTGCTGGCCGGGTTCACCGCCGGCCGAGCCCCGCCGAAGGTCGCTGCGCCGACGAGATCGCGGCGCTGACCGCCCGGCAGGACCGGGTCACCGGCGACTACTCGGCGTTCTGGCGCGACCGGGACCACCTCGACGCGCGGAGGGTACGGGCCAGCGTGCTCGTCGTGCACGGCCTCAACGACTGGAACGTCAAGACCGAGCACTTCGCCGGCTGGTGGGACGAGTTGGCCCGGCACCGTGTACCGCGCAAGATCTGGCTGCACCAGGGCGGGCACGGCGGCCCGGGCAACACCGCAGCGGTGACCCTGCCCGACGGCCGCACCTGGACCTGGAAGCAGACCGAGAACCGCTGGTTCGACCACTGGCTGTGGCAGGTGCCCAACGGGATCATGGACGAGCCGACCGCCGTGGTGCAGCGCGAGGACCGCGTCTACACGACGTACGCGAACTGGCCCGACCCGGGCAGCCGGAAGGTCGCGCTGCGGCTGGCCGCCACCGACGCCACCACGGTCGGCACGCTCACCTCTGCCCGGGCGCCGAAGCGCGCCGTCGAGCAACGCTTCGTCGACGAGGGTCGCACCATCCACCCCGACACCCTGATTGCCGACCCGGAGGCGGCCAGTCCGTACCGGCTGGCCTACCTCTCCCCCGCGCTGCCCCGGGACGTCCGCGTCTCCGGCCGTCCGGAGCTGCGGCTCCGGCTGGCGATCGACAACAAACCGGACGCGAACCTCACCGCGTACCTGGTCGACTACGGACCGGCCGGTTCCACCGTCGCACCGACGGTGGTGACCCGGGGCTGGATGGACCCACAGAACCGCCGGAGCGTCTCGCGCACCGACCCGCTGCGCCAGGGCAGGCTGTACGACCTGCGGTGGACCCTGGAGCCCAAGGACCACGTCGTCCCGGCGGGTCACCGGATCGGTCTGGTGATCTTCTCCAGCGACCAGGAGTACACCCTGCTCCCGCTGGGTGGCACGCGGCTACGGGTCGCACCGCACCACAGCGAGCTGCGTCTGCCAGTGGTCGGCGGAAGGACCGCCCTCGGCTTCTGACCTTGACGTGCGGGCCGGTTCCGGCTGCGGCTGCCGGCCCGCAGTCCGTCGAGCGCCACGTCGAGGGGTGGCTCAGCGCGACCCCGTGTCGTGCCTGCTGGTGGCTGCGGGAGCGCGGGAGGCGCGGCCGGCACCGAAGGCACGTTCGTAGCCGACGAGCATGACGAGGAAGGCGGCGAGCAGGCCGAGGGCAACCAGGCCGGGCAGGTACCGTCCGGCCGGCAGCAACGCCAGCGCCACCGCGGGCGTGAGCAGCTGCGCCGGGGTAACCGATCGGACGCTGAGCCCCCGGAACAGCGCCTCGCCCGCGAGGAAGAGGGCTACCCCGCCGAACAGCGCGGCGGCCGAGGTCCAGACCAGGCCCGAGCCGGCGGCGTGCCAGGGCTCGTGATGCGCCAACGGAGCGATCACCTCGTGGACCCCGAGCGCCAGGTAGATCGTCCCGGCGACCAACGCGAAGTGGCCGCCGCTGTAGGCGTTGGCGGCGAGCCGGTCCCGTCGCGGCCCGCGCTCGGTCATCAGCGCCTCGCCCGCCGCCATCGAGTTCAGCATGTACAGCCGGAACAGGCAGACGGTGACGACGAGGGTGAGCAGCGCGGCCAGCAGGGCCGGTCCGTTGATCAACTCGGAGCCGATGCCGGCGCCGACGGAGATCAACGTCTCGCCGAGCGCGATGATCACCACGAGGGCGTGCCGCTCGGTGAAGTGCTCCGAACTGCGCAACGGCCACCCGCTCAACATGGAGGCGATCAGTCCGCCGGCGAAGTCGACCGCGACCGCCGCCGCCCAGAGCGGCAACTGCGCGTCACCGCCGAGGACGGCGCCGAGGACGAGCGGGATCCAGGACAACGCGGTGGTAGCGGTGTAGATGCGCAGCGTGCGGTGCAGCCGCCGGTCGCCCTCAGCCGCCCGGCGGTAGAGCGCCAGGTGGACCACCCGCACCACGAGGTACGACAGCACCAGGATCAGGCGCGGGCCCGGGCTCGGTCCCCAGACGTTCGGGATGACCACGGCGATGAGGAAGATCGGGCCCATGACGGCGGTGGTGCCGGCCCGGATCAGCCCGATGTCGGCGCGGGCCTGGTTACCCAGCCAGGCGTAGATCAGCCAGGAGATCCACAGCAGCAGCAGGACGACCAGACCCTTGAGCAGGGTCAGCGGCGACGGGTAACCGACCATGTAGGCGGTGATCCGGGTCAGGGCGAAGACGAACACCAGATCGAAGAAGATCTCGTACCGCGTCGTCCGGTGCGCCTCCGTGGTCGTCTCCACCCGCCCTCGGAGGAACAGCCCCATGTGCCCATCTTCATCGCTGCGGCCACCGCAGTCGCGACGATTGGCCAAGCTCGACCTAGGGTTTTACCTGCCGCAGGTAGTGCTCGAGGGTGACCCGTCCGTCGGGGACGAAGGACCAGCACGGATCGGCGAGCCGGGCGGCCAACTCGGCCAGGTCGAGCCACCAGCCGTCGGCGACCTCGCTGGGCTGATGCACCACCGGGCCGCAGCGGTGCCGCTCGTAGCGCGCCTCGAAGACGTACGCGAGGTAGTTGGTGCGCGCGTCGGCTTACCAGTAGCGCAGGCAGGGCCGGATCTCGCAGTTGGTGACGCCCAGTTCCTCGGTGAGTTCCCGGGCCGCCGCCTCGAACGGATCCTCGCCGGCCAGGACGACACCTCCGGCGAAGGCGTCGTGCATGCCCGGATAGACGTCCTTCGTGTCGGTACGGCGGTGGACGTAGATGCAGTCCCGCTCGTCGCGCAGCAGCACCGCCGTCGCGGCGTGCGGCAGGTTGCCGGCGCGTACGGCACTGCGTGGCGCGGTGCCGGTGACCGTTCCCGAGGTGTCACCTTCCAGGTAGAGCGCCACGAGTTCGTCCATCCGCCCACCGTAGCGCCACCCGCCGGCCGCTGACCGACCTCTCACCGGGCCGGCAGGCCGGCCAGCCAGCGTTCGAGTGCCTCCGGAGAGTCCAGCAGCAGCACGGACGGCCCGCTCGGGTCGGCGTGCCAGGCTCGCAGCCGACGCCGTTCCCGGCCGAACTCGGTCACGTGCCATATCAGGACCGACTCGGTGGACAGCACGCTGCCCAGCGACTCACGGTTGCCGTTGCAGATCTCCTCCTCCGTGGACAGCCGGCGTAGTGTGCGCCGCAGCAACCAGCGGAACGACAGCCCGCGCGGATAGTCCAGGCCGACGACCAGGTCCGCACGGGCCAGCGGCACGTCCCGCCAACCGTGGTACGCCCCGTCGAGGATCCAGCGCTCCCGGCGGCAGATCGCCTCGATCCGGCTGCGTTGCAGCGCTACCGGCACCTCGACCCAGTTGGGCTCCCAGAGCAGGTCGTCGACCGGATACCAGGGCAGCCCGAGCCGCTCGGACAGGCGCTGTGCGAGGGTCGACTTGCCGGAGCCGTGGACCCCGTAGACCAGGATGCGAGACAGGCTCTTGCTCATCGCGCGGCAGCCTAACCGGCCGACGTCACCAGCCCGCCGGAGGCGTCCCGGGCGGCCGGTGGCCGACCGCCCGGAACCTTGATCAGCGGTTGCTGGCCAGGTCGCCGCAGTCGGTCTCGTCGGGCAGCAGCGGCCGCAGGGTAACCGTCCACCGTTTGCCGTCCGACACCCACGGGGTGGCCGCGTTCGCCGCCGCCGCGGCGGTGAGCAACCGCTGCGCCTCGTCACCGGTCACCGTGACACAGCCCAGCCCCACGCCCTGGCCGAGTTCGGGGCCGGGCAGCGCCGGCCCGGGCCAGGCCACCTCGGGCTGCTGGCCGGCGTCGGCGTTGGCGACCCAGGGCTCCGCGACGGCCGCGACGGCGGTCGGCGCGTACGGCTGCGGGTCCGCCTGCGCGGCGGCGAGCGGACCGGACTCGGCGGTCAGCGAGTCGGCGAACTCGCGTAGCTTGTCCCGGCCCGCCCGCTGTTCGGCGGTGAGGCCGGCGTCCGCGCCGCCGGACTCGGCGAGGGCGTACACCTCGAGTTCCTCGGTCCCGTTGTCCCCGAGCACCGTGAACCGGGTCGAGGGGGCGTCGGAGACCGGTGGCCGGCCCAGATCCGCCGCGTCGCCCACCCCTGCGGTGCGGGCCGCCTTGAGCAGTTCGTCCACCTCCGTGGCGCTGATCGTGCCGACCTGGAGGTTGGGCAACGCCGGACCGGGATAGATCAATGGCACCGGCCCCTGGGTGATCACGCGGCCGTCACCGTACACGCTGACCGTGGGCAGGCGGGTGGCCAGCATGGCCGGCGTGACGAAACCCCCGGTGTGATCCATCCGGAACACCACCGCGTCGGCGGAGTAGGACCGCTCGGGTGAGTCCGCCTCTCCGGACCCGGCGCCACCGGCCTGCTGGCCGCAGGCCGCGGACGTCAGCAACAGCAGAGGGACGACCGCGAGTCGCCCGCTTCGACGAATGCTCATGCCGATCGGACGTCAGCGGGTGCCGATCGGTTGCATCCGACCGGCACCGGCGCGGTCCGCCGCAGGCCCCGGGTCAGCAGCAGCGTCGTGACCAGCGACAGCCCGGCCATCACGGCCACCGCCCGGTGGGTCGGCAGCAGGTCGGCGACCGTACCGGCCAGGGCCGCGAACACCGCCTGTCCGGCCAGCATCCCGTTCTGTTGCAGGCCCAGCACCTGGCCTCGGGTCTGCGGCGGGGAGCAGGCGATCAGCCGCTCCTGCAACGGCAACGAGACCGCGAACCCGACCGAGGCGATCAGGGCGAGCAGCATCGCCAGCGGCAGCTCCGGACGGATCAGGAAGACCAGGTAGGGCACGGGAAGCAGCAGCCGCAGCGGCAGTACGTACCGCTGCCGCGCCGCGGCCGGCAGGAACCGCCCCACCAGCACGTCGCCGGCGAGCATGCCGAGGGCACCGGCGGCGAAGAGGAAACCGGCCCGGTCGCCCGCGTACGGCAGGAACAGCGCCTCGCAGCCGACGACCAGTCCGTTGGGCAGCCACAGGTTCAGGTACAGCGACCGGCGACCCGGGTCCGCCCACAGCTCCCGGTTGATCCGCATGGTGCGGGCGGTCGAGGTCCGCTCACCGGCCCGCGCCGGCCGTTCCCGTAACCCGAGCCAGGTCACCGCCACGGCCAGGGCGCGCAGCGCGGCGGCGACCAGGAACACCTGGTACGGGCTCAACCAGACGAGCAGCAAACCGCCCGCCCCGAAGCCGGCGATCTGCATGACGCCGACGCTCACGTTCATCGTGGACCGGCCCAGCACGTACGCGTCGGCCGGCAGAATGTCGTTGATCAACGCCCACCGGGCACCGCCGGTGACCGAGCCGACGTACGCCACGAGCAGGATCACCGCGAAGCGCACCGGCAGCGGCAGACCGGGTACGGCCTGTAGCACCGCACCGGCGAGGCCGACCAGCGCGGCGAGGGTCAACGCCCGGCGCGGCGGCAGGCTGTCGGCCGCGGAGAGCAGCGTCAGGCTGCCGAGCACGCTGGCCAACGGCGCGCCGAACATGCTCAGTGCGGTGAGCAGCGCCGAACCGGTCACGGCGTAGGTAAGCGAACCGAGGGCCAGCGCCGACGTGGTGTGCGCCGCGATGCCTACGCAGTTGGCCAGGAAAAGGTTGCGGAATTCGGTCACGGCGAACAGTTCCGAGTACGTCCTCACGCCGACGATCGTCGAGGCGTCGACGCGGGCGGCGTAGAGTTACGCCTGGGGGCGAAACATGTCGCTGTGGCGGGTGCCGGTGGATCTGCTGGCGGGTAGTCGCTTCGTCATCTCACCGATGACGGACACGGTGGCGGCGCTGAAGGCACTGCACAGCCCCCGCCACCCGTGGCAACACTCCTGGCAGCGGCCGCACCTCGGGGCGTACCAGCGGATGCTGGCGCGGCGGCCGGTGCTTCCGGCGCTGCTGGCGGCGGCCTTCGCACCACGGTGGATCGCTGACTTCCTCACCCTGCCGCCGGCGACGGCGACGCCGACCTTCGCCGAGGAACTGGCCGTCGTCGCCGCCCGCTCCGACGAGCGGATCCGCGCCGACCTGCGGGTGACCCGGCCGGGACCGCTGGCCGAGGTGCTGTGCCACGACGGTCTGATCGAGCAGGTGGTGTACCTGCTCGACTGGGTCTGGAACCACACGGTGCGCCCGGAGTGGCCGGAGCGGGAACGCCGGCTGCGGGCCGACGTGGTGGCCCGTACCTCGCGGTTGAGCGCCCAGGGGTGGGCGGGGCTCCTCGCGGACCTCAACCCCGGGATGCGGTGGCTGGGCGACGGCTGGCTCCAGGTCAACGACCACCCCGCCGCGCCGCTGCCGCTCGACCGGGCCGAACAACTGGTGTTCGTCCCGGCCCACTGCGGCAAGGGCTGGGTGGTGTGGGACCAGGACCGGTTCGGCATGGTCTACCCGGCCAGCGGCATCCTCGCCGAGGTGTCCCCGCCCACGCCGGACGGGTTGGACCGGCTGATCGGCTCGAACCGCGCCGCCATCCTGGTCCGGCTGGGCACACCGCTGAGCACCTCGCACCTGGCCGCGCTCACCGGGCTGTCCCTGGGGGCGGTCGGTGACCACCTGCGGGTACTGCTCGACGCGGGCATGGTGACCAAACGGCGCTCGGGGCGGGAGGTGCTCTACTGGCACACCCCCCGCGGTGCCGCCCTGGCGGCCGGTGATCCGGTGACGGCGGACGCTCGGGTGGACGAGGACGTCAGGCCAGATTGATCGTGAACGCCGCGGTGTGCACCTTCCCGTCGACCTGGAAGTCGAAGAACGCCCGGTAGCGGCCGGTGCTGGGCGCGGTCAACCAGAACTTGACCGCACCGTCGACCAGCTCCGGTTCCGGGTGGACGTGCAGGAAACCCAGGTCTCCCTCGCGGACCACCACCAGATGCCCGTACGCGCCGAGGTAGCGCTCCAACTGCACCGGCCCGGTCGTGCCGTCGCGGTCGACCCGGAAGGTCAGCGGAACGGTCATGCCGATGGTGGGCGTGCCGGCCATGGACACCGCGTACGGACCGGTGGTCGCCTGCGGCTGCGGCGGGGGCAGCCCGGCCGGTTGGTACTTCCCCGGCACCTCGTGGTCGACGCCGAGCACCAGCGGCAACTGCCTGCCGTCACCGGTGGTGAGGGTGAAGTCGGCGTAGATGCGGTAGCCACCGGGCCGGGTGAGTTTCAGCGGCACGCTCCAGGTGCCGTCGGCCGCCATCGTCGGGTGCAGGTGCTGGTATCCGCCGAGGTCACGGCCGACCACGATCATGTGCAGCGGCTTGTCGTGCACCACCGCGAAGCGGGTCACCGGCTGCCCGTCGACCCCCACCACCCGGAACCGGTAGTCCCCGGTAGCGCCGGCCGCCTGGGAGCGCAGCACCGGCTTCAGTGTGTACCCGGCGACGCTTACCGTCGTACCAGTGGCCTGGTCCTGGCCGTCGCCCGGATGCGCGTGTGGGCCGGTACCCGCCGGGTGCTGATGGCCGTCACCTGCCGCCACCGTCTGGGCCGCGTCCCGGCTGCCACCGCCCGCTGCCGCGCCGGGCGGTTGCGCCACGGGGGTGGGTTCGTCGGAGGTGCCGATCCGGCCGAGCGTGAAACCGGCCAACAGCGTCAGCACGAGTCCACCGACAAGCAACGCGAGCCGGGTGTCGCCCGTGCGGTGCCACCGGCCCGTCGACGCGGAGCCGTCCGCTGGTGTCTCGGCTGCGGCGGCTTCCGCGGGTTCGGCGGTGGCGACCGGGGTGGTGGTCACCGCCCGCTGGGGCGGGGCGGCAGCCGACACCGTGGCAGCCTTCGCGCCTCGCCGGGCGGTCGGGCCCGCCACGGTGCCGCCGCGGCCCGTGGCGGCGGCCGTGACGCGACGCCCCTTGGTGGGTGTGGTGCGCCTGGCGCGAGGTCGGGTGGCACCGGGCCGACGTACCGCCTTGCGACTCCGCTCGACGCGGGCCGGACGGCGCTGCCAGGCGAAGAAGCCGGCGACCGCGACGACGGCAACGGCCACGGCGGCCCAGCCCAGCGGGCCGATCCCGCCGGAGTCGTCCTCGGTGGGTGGCGCGGCGGCCACCGACGGCACCGGTGCCGCCGAGGCTACGGGTGTTGGTCCGACGTCGCCCGTCACGCCGGGGACCGGCTGCGACCCGGTGTTCCCGTGCTGCTCGGCGCCGGCGAGTAGCGACGGATCCGGCTGGCCGGTGGGCGGTTGCCAGTTCGGCGGCGCGGCCGTCGGCTTCCCGGTGTACCGGAAGGTGACCGTGCCGCGCACCGGGTCACCGTCCGAGGCCACCGACAGGTAGCTCACCGAATACTCGCCGGCCGCGGGCAGGTGCGCGAGGCTCACCACCGCGGGAAAACCGGTGGTGTACTCGCGCGGTTCGAACACGCCGTCGACCAGGAAGTACTCGCGCACCGGACGATCCAGTGTGCGGGGTTCGCCGTGCGTCCAGCCGTTGTCGACCCGTCCACCTCCGGGCGCGGTGACGGTGAAGTACGCGTTCTCGCGGACCCGCTCGGTGAAGTAGAGCTGCACGGCCGTCACGGCCTCGTCGACGGTGGCGCCCTCGGCCGGTGTGGACGTCGCCAGTGTGCCGTGCGCCGAGGCGGGCGCGGCAGGCCCGAGGAGGACGACGCTGGCGGCGAGGGCCAGAGCGAGCAGACCGGCGGCCGCGCGGCCATGAGCCCGAGGGAGATGACGCATCGAATCATCCTCGCGATGACGTCTCTTCTGGCAATAGGTCGCCATCTTTTTGTTCAGATGGGAAAAGTTCTGGCCGTCGCGACCGATTCCGGGGTGGAGGTCCATTGCCATCCGCCGGATCAGTCGGCGGTGAGCACGGACTCGCGGCCCTCGGCACGGGCCTGGTCGAGCAGCCGGGCGAGCTGCCGGCGACGCCGGCGGGTGATGGTCCGCCAGCCCAGCAACAGCACGCCGAACAGTACGCCGAGGGCCAGCTGCGGCCAGGGCACCGTCCACACGGTCACGGTGGTGGTGGTCGGCCGGACCTCGGCACCGGCCGGTTCACCGGACACGACCGCCGGGGTCACCTCGACAGTGGTGGTGAGCCGTCCCAGCCCCCAGATCCCACCGACGTGGGCCTCGACCTGCCGGCCGTCGCCCGGCAACAGTTCCGGCACGTCGGTGGACGCGTTCCGGCCCGCCAGGCCGAACAGTTCGCCCACCCGCACGGTGCCGTCGCCGGTCACCGCGGCGTTGCCGTTGTTCCGCGCGGTGTACGTCAGGTGGACACCGCCGGAGGCGAAGGGATTCCACGACCTCTCGTACCTGACGGTCAGATCCTCGACCGCGACCGCGGCGGTGACCGTGCCACTGGCCCGCAGCATCACCCGGAACCCGACCCTGCTCTGCACCGCCACCGTGCCCCCGGTGCTCGTCACGGTGGCCGCGACACCGGCCGGATGATCCCCCGGCGTCGCGTCCTGCGGGACGGAGATGGTGAACGGCACCACAGTCGTCTGCTTCGCCCCGACGGTCACCGTCTCGGGCAGCGTGATCCAGGTACCACCGTCGACCGACTCCTGGCCGGAGGTCAGCATGTTGAACCGCCCCTTGTCGGTCAGGTAGCCGTCGGCGGCCTGCAACGCGAACACCACCGGCGCGTCGCCGAAGTTCCGCACCGCCAGATGCTCGGTCAGCACCGCGCCCGGATCCAGCGTGTGCTCGATCCACCGGCGGCCGTCCGGGCCCCGCGCGTCCGCCGGCTGCACCGCCCAGGTCACCGTCGCCCCGGTCGGCTCCGCCGACGCGGCAACCGGCGTGGTCGGCACGATGGCCGACACCGCGACCAGCACCGCTCCCCACCGCGGCAGGAATCGGATCATCACAGTCCTTCGAGGTCGGAGAGGTACGGACCCGGGGGCCGCCGAGCGGCGACCCCCGGGAGCGCGGTGGCCGACCACCGCGCCGGCCATCACTCGAACAGGGACAGGGTCAACGTCGAGGTGTACGAACCGGCTGCGACATCGGCCGGGGTGCGCAGGAACAAATCGGCGTCGACCGAGTACGCATCCCCGGCGACCGCCCCCGAGTCGAACGTCGAGACCAGCAGTTCCTGGTCGACCAGACCAACGTTGTTCCCCGGCTGCGTCGGCTCGTCCAACACCGTGACGACCTCTTCGCCCGCACTGACCAGGCCGGTCTCACCGCCGTCGAGCAACCGCGGCTGCCAGCCCAGATGCCCGGCCCCGATCGGCGCCTGACCGGCGCTACCGACGAAATCGGTCGCGCTGCCCAGCACCGCCCACGCCGCACCCTCGGGTAGCTCGTCGGCCGTGCGGGTGTCGGTGACGGTGACCGTCGGCAGCCCGCCCACGAACTGGCGTACCAGCAACGTCGAGCCGTCCTCGGTCAACGCCACCGAGTCACCGGCGATCGACATCGCCAGCACTCCCGGCTCTTGAATCTCCTCGATGTCGACGGTGACCTCCACCTCGCCGCTGTCACCCGGCTCGGCCTGGGCCGGCGACGGCGCCACCGCCGACCCGACCAGGAGGACGCTCGCAGCCCCCGCGGCGACCAACCGCTTGCGATTCCATGTGCTCATCCGTTGCTCCGTTGTCGTTTGTGGATGGACGGCAAGTCAGGCGCCGCAGTCGGCGGCGGGGTACTCGGCGGTACGTACGGTTGTTCCCTCGACACCGTCGGCGGTGACCCGGACGGTCGCCACCCCGGCCGGGACTGCCGGCATCCGCGCATTGAACTGCTGGTACGCGTTGGCACCGGGCGACACGGCGGTCACCGACCGCTGCCCGTACGCCGTCTCGAGCACCACGTCCACCGGCGTGTCGTGGTCGTTGCGCGCCTGCACCGCCACGTACGCGTTACCACCCACGCACCGCGCCTGGGCGCCGACCGTCACCGGCACCTCGGCTCCGGCCTCGAAGGCCCAGGTGTCCAGCTCGAAAAGGTCGACACCCTCCGGCCCGGCGTAGGTGAAGTACACGTCGTGCACGCCCGCGACACCGTCGAGTTCGGCGGTCAGTTCGGTCCACTCACCGGGGGGCGCGTCGACCGGGATGGTCGCGACCACCGGCGCGGTGACCTCACCCAGTCGGATCTGGATCGACCCGCCGCTGGCCAGTGGCCGTACCTTCGCCGTCACGCTGCGGGCACCCTCGTCGAAGTCCACCGACGACAACGCCGTCCAGTCGCCGTTGTCGATGTCGCGCACGACCAGGTTCGGTGCCGCGTCGCCGAACTGCGCGGACCCGCCGTCGACCTTGGCGGTCGCGACGCCCTTGCTCCAGCCGAAGGTCTCCGCCTCGAACACCCGGTACGGGTCGAAGTCGCGGACCTGGTCGACCCCGGCGTAGGTGCCCACCACCTGCTGGATCGTGCCGTCCGCATTGAAGGTCAGCTCCTGGATGTGCGGGCTGCGGTACCCCTGGGTAGTGTTTCCGTTGATGCGCTTGTTAAGCGTCGGGGCGTGGTACGTGAAGTAGTACCTGCCTTCGAACTCGAAGACCGACTGGTGGTTGTTGCCGCCGGTGCCGGCGCCGAAGAACTGCGACTGGTTCGGGAACAGCACGCCCGCGTAGGTCTCCTTCGGCCACTCCATCGGGTCGTCGGAGATCAGGTAGCCGATCTGACCGCCGCCGGGATAGCCGGGCAGCGGGGTCTGGTTACCACCGAAGTCGTTGCCGCCGAAGTGCGACGAGTACGACAGGTAGTACCTGCCGTCGCGCTCGAACACCTGGGCCGCCTCGAAGGCAACCGGGGCGTCCACCACCGCCGCCGTGCCCTCGGTCGACACCATGTCGTCGCCGAGCTTGATGGCCCGCAGGTTCTTCGGGTTGTTGAAGCGCTCGGCCGGCGGCATGCTTGTCGACGCCGGGCCACCACCGAAGTAGAGGTACGGCTCCCCGTCCGCATCCACGAATGGCGCCGGATCGAACTTCCAGGCCACGTCCTCCGCGCCGGGCGTACGGCCGTCGATAAGCGTGCTCGTCCGCTCGCTGGTCCACGGACCGACCGGCGACGCACCCGTGATCACGTTGCTCGAACTGCCGTTGTTGGCGTAGTAGAGGAAGAACTTCTCCTGGCCGTCGACCACCTTCTTGGCCATGCCGGGCGCCCACGAGTTGGCGGTGAAGGGTGCCACGCCGTTCGGGCCCGCGACCTGGATCTCGCCGTGGTCGGTCCAGTTGACCAGGTCCGCCGAGGAGATCACCGTGATCTGGTTGATGTCGCCGTAGTTGATGCCCGGCGAGACACCGGTGACCGGGTCGGGCGCGTAACCCTGGGTGTCATTGGTCAGGTACAGGTACACCCGGCCGTCGTGCACGAAGCCGAAGCCGTCGGCGCCGAACTTGTGCCCGATCAACGGGTTGTGCTCGCCGGGCAGCTTGCCGACCACCTCGATCGTCTTCGACGGAGCGGGCGGCGGTGCGGCACCGACCACCGACACGCCGTCCAGCTTGAAGTCCATCAGGTGCAGCTCCGGGTCCTCTGACGGGGTGCTCGTCCACGGCGTCTCGAAGAACAGCCGGGCCGTCGACACGCTCTGTCCGGCCGGGATGGTGAAGGTCCCGTTGAACTGCGCCCACTGGCCCTTGGTGGCGACGACGCTGACCAGGTTGGTGTAGGTCGCCGCGCCGTAGTGCATCGTGGCGAAGAACTGCTTGGTCGCCGGCCCGTTCGGGTTCTCGTACTTGATCCGGGCTGTCAGGGCGTAGGTCTGCCCGGCCTGAACCCGACCGCTGAGATCCTGCATCGGGCCGGACCCGGTGGTCGCCCGGTTGGTGACGAGCACGGCGCTCGACCCTGCGTGGGCGTCCGCCGTGAGCGACAGCGTGGCGCTGTCGGTCGCGTTGCCGTTGTTGACGAACCAACCGGTGAGACCGTCCTCGAACCCGCCGTTGACGACGAGATCGGTGTCGTCGGCCTGGGCCGGCGACCCGGCGACGAGCCCGCTGGCCAGCATGAGCCCGACCGTGACGACAGCGGCGGCCCTACGCAACGCCGCCCTTCGCACGCGATGTGTCACTGACATCCTCCTTGATCACTGCGGTGGATCCGGGGGTTCGGTAGCGACGGAGGTCGTGCCGGCCAACCGTCGTGGTCGTCGGGAAGATCGGGTCAGCAGTCCGTGGCCGGGTGGTTCGCGGTACGCGCGGTGGTCACCGTCCGGCCGTCAACCGACCCGGTGACCCGGACGGTCACGGTGCCGGCGGGCACCGCCGAGGCGCGGGTGTTGAACTGCTGATAGGCGTGGGCACCGGGCGCGACGTCCGGCACCGACCGCTGGCCGTACGCGGTCTCCAGCACGATGTCGACCGGCGCGTCATGGTCGTTACGGGCCTGCACGGCCACGTACGCGCTGCCACCGACGCAGCGGGCCTGCGCGCTCACGGTCACCGGCAGTTCGACCCGGTCGGCCCGGAGTACGCCGAGCCGGGCGAGCTGGTAGCTCAGCGCCCGCTCCGGTGCGTCGATCTGGTTCTGGGTGCCGAACCCGCCGGCCCGCGCCGTCTGCGCCTCGGCCAGCCGGGCGAGCATCACGGCCCAGGCGTCGGCGGGATGGTCGGCCTCGTTCAGCGACCCGGCGTGGGCGATGGCGGCGTCCAGCCGGCTGGTGTCCAGCGGCCGGCCCTGCGCCGTGAGCGTGTCGCTGAGCAGGAAGTGGTCGAAGTCGACCTGCCCGCCGGTCTGCTGCGTCGCGTAGTTGAACAGGCCGACCCGGTGCCCCATGAAGTGGGCGAGACTGCCGTCCAGCGTCTGCGGACCGACCCGGCTGCCCAGTTGGGACCACTGACGACCGTCGAGGCTGTAGTGGAAGGTCGTCCAGAGCTGGCCGGTCGGTGAGGCGAAGTCGAGGTCCGCCTTCAGGTGCACCTCGGTGGCCTCGCCCAGCGGCGTCGTGCTGCCCGGCAGGAAGTTCTCAAGCGTCGCCTGGTCCAGATCGACCGCGAACGGTTGGCCCCGGTTCACCACGCCGATGGTGTTGACGCCACCGGACCGCTTGACCGCGACGTACGAGAAACCACGGTTGTAGGCGGCCAGCCCGGCGACGTCGCCGTCCTTCATCCCGGAGATGTCCATCCTGGTCTCGACCGACTGCCGTGGCCCGAACGTGCGCTGCGACAGGGTGTTGCGGGCCTCCTCGAACCAGGCGAGTTCGGCACGGTTGGCGAGCTTGGTGTAGACGTAGTCGCCGGTGACCACCTTGCCGGCGGTGAGCCGCAGCCAGCCGGCGCGGTCGGTGAGCGACCAGTACCGGTTGTCCGGGGCGTGGTTCCACTGCCACGCCAGGTCCAGCCGTGATCCGTTCGGCGCGATCTCCGCCTCGCCTCCCGGCGGTGCGGTCCACTGTTCGTCCAGGTAGGGCCGGTGCGGCGCGTCGTTGGCGAAGTCGTCGGAGACCACGATGCTCTGCTGGCGTGCGAACAGTTCCTCGGCGGGGCTGAGCCGGATCGGTTTGGCGAAGCTGCCGTCCACAGCCACGACCCCGTTGGTGCCGAAGGTCGGCCAGCCGTCGGACCAGGTGGCGGGGATGAGCGCCGGGATGCGACCGATCGGGAAGGTGTCCCGGAAGAACATGCCGTACCAGTCCGTCGTCCCGCCGTCGCGCGCGATCGGGACCAGGCTGCCCTGCGCAAACCCGTTGGAGTTGAGCACGCCGCGCGCCTCGTAGGTGTTCACGCCGCCGGCTGCGGTGTAGCGACCGAGCAGTTCCCGGGAGCGGAACATGACGACCTGCCGGCCCTGGCCGGAGGGCCAGGTGATGATGACCGCGTAGTACCAGCCGTCGATGTGGTAGAACTGGGCCCCCTCGAACAACCCGCCGATGAACGGCTGACCGGCGTAGTCACCGGCGGTGAAGATGTTCGGGTAGTCGGCGGTGATCGCGGTCAGGTCGGCGTTGAGCCGTACCGCGCTGGTTCCGCCGGAGCCGTGGAAGATGTACGGCGTGCCGTCGAGGTCGAAGAAGAGCGAGGGGTCGTGCAGGCCCCGGCCCAGTGCCGTGCGCTGCCACGCCCCGTTCTCGATGTCGTCGGTGCGGTAGATGTACGCGCCGCCGAGGTTGTTGGTGTTGAACACGACGTAGAAGACGCCGTCGTGGTAGCGCAGCGACGAGGCCCACTGGCCCTGCCCGTACGAGTTCTGCCCGTTGCGCAACGAGAACGAGTCGCCGACGCTCGCCCGGTTGAACACGTAGTTGACGATCTCCCAGTTCACCAGGTCGTGAGACTTCATGATCGGCGCGCCCGGGCTGAGGTGCATGGTCGTGCTGATCATGTAGTAGACGTCGCGGCCCTCGTGGTTCTCGGCGGCCGGCACCCGTTCCACGCTGATGTCCGGCACGTCGGAGCGCAGCAGCGGCACGCTGTACGTGCCGTCCCCTCGATCGGTCGAGGTGTACGACGACGCGGGTGACCACTCGTCGGCGGCGTGGGCCACGCCACCTGGCGAGACCGCGGCGGCGCAGAGGAGCACGCCGGCCGTCACGAGCGGGATCCGTCGTGGTGAGCGTGGGGCCGGAGGGCCGGCAGACACCTGCATGGCGGGGCTCCAGACGCGAGCGTTACGGGGAGCCTCCATGCTGTTAGCGTTAACATAGATCGTCAAGACCTTGGCCGAGATCGATCCGAAATATTCGTGAAACAGCACCGTGCCGGACTCAGCATCCGGTGCTGTTTCACAAGCACTGCGACCACCACTGACGAGCCTCCGCACCAAGCGCGCGGGGCCAAAATCGCAACTGCGGCTCTAAGACTCATACTCGGGCCGCAGATTCGAGACTCTTCTTCACTTCAGGCTCGTGGATGCGTGGCGTAGGGTGAGCGCCGTGACGATGTTTCGCATGGGCGAGGCGGCGGAACTGCTCGGCGTCAGCGCGGACACGGTGCGGCGCTGGGTGGATGCCGGCCGCCTCGGCGCCGCCCGCGACGAGCAGGGACATCGCGTCATCGACGGCGTCGACCTGGCCGCTTTCGTCCGAGCGCAGGCCGATGACCCGGACGACCGGGCGGACGAGTCCTCGGCACGTAACCGGCTGCGGGGCATCGTCACCGCCGTGCTCAAGGACGCCGTGATGGCCCAGGTGGACATCCAGGCCGGCCCGTTCCGGGTGGTGTCGCTGATGAGCCGCGAGGCCGTCGACGACCTGGGACTGACGGTCGGCTCGGTGGCGATCGCGGTGATCAAATCGACCACTGTCGTCGTGGAGAAACCCTCGGCCCACCCGGACGGCAGGAGGAGCGCTTCATGACAGCGCGACGGCTCGCCCTGTACGCCACCCTGACGATGGTGGGGCTGGTCGGCTGCGGCGGTGGCGACACCGCCGACCCGCGGCCGCAGGGCGGTGCCGGCACCGTGACCGGTGACGTCACGGTGTTCGCCGCCGCGTCGCTCACCGAGTCGTTCACCCGGGTCGGCGCGGACTTCGAGGCGGCGAATCCCGGCGTACGGGTCACCTTCAGCTTCGCCGGCAGTTCCGCCCTCGCGAACCAGATCAACCAGGGTGCGCCGGCCGACGTGTTCGCCTCCGCCTCCCCCGCGAACATGACGACCGTCGCCGGCGCCGGCAACAGCGACGGCAGCCCGAGCGTCTTCGTACGCAACCAGCTCGTGATCGCGGTACCCGATGGCAACCCGGGCGGGGTGAACGGACTGGCCGACCTGGCCCAACCGGGCGTCAAGGTCGCGCTCTGCGCCGAACAGGTCCCCTGTGGCGCGGCGGCGGCGAAGGCCCTGGACGGCGCCGGGGTGGAGCTCACCCCGGTCACGCTGGAACAGGACGTCAAGGCGGCCCTGTCCAAGGTGCGGCTGGGCGAGGTCGACGCGGCACTTGTGTACCGCACCGACGTGCGGGCCGCCGACGACGACGTGGACGGCATCGAGTTTCCCGAATCGGCCGGGGCGATCAACGACTATCCGATCGTCGTGCTGAAGAACGCCCCGAACGGGCCGGCGGCCCAGGCGTTCGTCGACCATGTGCTCTCCAACCCGGGTCAGGCCGTCCTCACCGCCGCCGGATTCCAGGCCCCGTAGTCGATGTCCCGGCATGACAACCCGACCGCCGCGCCCGCCCGGTCCGCGCCACCACCACGAACCAGGCGCACCGGTCGGGTACCCGTGGCGTTGCTGCTGCCCGCCGCCCTCGGCCTGCTCTTCCTGGTACTTCCGCTGGCCGGTCTGCTGATCCGTACGCCGTGGAGCACCCTCCCGCAGCGACTCACCGAGCCGGGGGTGCTCACCGCGCTGCGGCTGTCCGTCCAGGCCGCCACCCTCGCCACGCTGCTCTGCCTCGTCCTCGGGGTGCCCCTGGCCTGGCTGCTCGCCCGCGTCGACTTCCCGGGCCGCCGCCTCGTTCGGGCCCTGGTCACCGTGCCGCTGGTGCTGCCGCCGGTGGTCGGCGGCGTGGCTCTGCTGCTCGTCTTCGGCCGGCGGGGCATCCTCGGCGGCTGGCTCGACAGCACCTTCGGGTTCACTCTGCCGTTCACCACGCCCGGTGTGGTGCTCGCCGAGGCCTTCGTCGCGATGCCGTTCCTGGTGATCGCCGTCGAGGGAGCGCTGCGCGGCGCGGACGTCCGGTACGAGGAGGCGGCGGCGACCCTCGGCGCCGGCAGGTGGACCACCTTCACCCACGTCACGCTCCCGTTGGTCGCGCCGGGCATCGCCGCCGGAGCGGTGCTGTGCTGGGCTCGGGCGCTCGGCGAGTTCGGCGCCACCATCACCTTCGCCGGCAACTTCCCCGGCCGTACGCAGACCATGCCACTCGCGGTGTACCTCGCCCTCGAAACCGACCTGGAGGCGGCGATCGTGCTCAGTCTCGTCCTGCTCACCGTCTCGGTGGTGATTCTGGCCAGCCTCCGCGACCGCTGGCTCGGCAGCTCATGACCGCCGATCCGAACTCCCCCGGCGTCGATCCGGGCCCGCCGGGCGATCCGTCGCCCGGTCGTGCCGTGCTCGACGCCCACCTCGTCGTGGACCGTGGCACCTTCCTGCTCGACCTGCCGTTGACCATCCGCCCCGGCGAGGTCGTCGCTCTGCTCGGACCCAACGGCGCCGGCAAGACAACCGCGCTGCGTGCCCTCGCCGGCCTGCTCCCCCTCACCGGCGGGCACCTCAGCCTCGCCGGCCGCCACCTGGACCATCCCGGCCGGCGGATCTGGACCCCGACCGAGCAGCGCCCGATCGGTGTCGTCTTCCAGGACTACCTGCTCTTCCCACACCTGACCGCGCTGGACAACATCGCGTTCGGGCCACGTCGACAAGGGTTGAACCGGCAGCGGGCCCGGCAGCGGGCAGCGGACTGGCTGAGCCGGGTCGGGCTCGCCGAACATGCCCGGCGCAAGCCCCGACACCTGTCCGGCGGGCAGGCCCAACGGGTGGCCCTGGCTCGCGCCCTCGCCGTCGAACCAGCACTGCTGCTGCTCGACGAGCCGCTCGCCGCCCTCGACGCCCGCACCCGGCTCGACACCCGCGCCCAGCTCCAACACCACCTCACCGGCCATTCCGGCGCCACACTGCTGGTCACCCACGACCCGATCGACGCCGTCGTCCTCGCCGACCGACTGGTCATCATCGAACACGGGCAGGTGGTGCAGGAAGGCGACGTCGCCACCGTCACCGCCCAGCCACGCACCGACTACGTCGCCCGCCTGGTCGGTCTCAACCTCTACCGGGGACACGCGGACGGGCACCGCGTCCTGCTCGCCGACGGGTTTCAACTCGTCACCGGCGACCAGCAGAACGGTGGCGTCTTCGTCGCCTTCGCACCGTCGGCGGTGGCGTTGCATCCCGGTCGCCCCGACGGCAGCCCCCGCAACACCTGGCCGGCCACCATCACCGGGATACAGCGCCACGGCGACAACCTGCGGGTGCAACTCGACGGACCGGTCACCGTGGCGGCCGACATCACCCCGGCCGCCGCCGCCCAGCTGCAACTGGCGCCCGGGCGGACGCTGTGGGCCGCCGTCAAGGCCGCCGAAACCCGGGTCTATCCGGCCGCGCCGGCACCCACCGACGCCGAGCCGTAGCCTGACCGCTCGCGGACACCGTCCGCGTCGTCGACAAGCGTCATCGACCACGGCCAACCGGCCCGGCGGTCACGGGAAATCGTCCGGGCTGGTGCCGGGTAGCGTCGCCAGCAGTTGGCCGGCGAGACCCCGGACCGTGGGGTCGGGCTGGCCGGCCAGCCGGACGAGCAACGGCCTGGTCCGGGTGTCCTCGCCGTAGTGCCGGGCGAGCGCGAGCAACGCGGTGCGGCGGATCTCCCAGTCCTCGTCGTCGACCAGCCGCATCAGCAGTTCCCGCACCCCCGTCCGGTCGGCCAGGTTGGCCGCGAGTTGCTCCGCGGCGCGGCGCCGCACCTCCAGCGCCGGATCGTCGCGCACCAGCCCCACCAGCAGCACCCGGACCTCCGGGTCGTTGCCGAAATGCTCGCCGAGCGCGGCCGCGATGCGGGCCCGGATCGCCGGATCCCGATCGGCCAGCCGGCGCATCAGCCGCAGCGTCACCGCCATGGCGGTCTCACCTTGCGCGATCAGGCAGCACACCGCCGCGTCGAAGGCCGCCGGGTCGGTGTCGGACTCGATGCACTCCAGCAACACGTCGGTCACCACGCCGGGACCGCCGTACGCGCTGAGGGTCTCCACGGCGGCGAGTCGGATGCCGGCGTAGCTGTCCCGGCGTGCCCGCCGCGACAGTGTCTCCACCAACCCGTCGGTGCCACCGTGGCGGGCCAGCGCCTGCGCGGCCGCCCGCAGCACGTTCGGATCGGGATCCCGGCGGACCTGCTCGGCGAGGCACTCCACCACCGCCGCGTCGAGCGGCTCACCGAGGCGGGCCAGGCTGCGGGTGACGCGGAGGCGGACGATCGGGTCCCGTTCCCGGGCGGCCCGGCTGATGAGCAGCTCCCGCGTGGCGGACCCGAGCAGCGGCCGGCCGGTGAGCAGGTCCACCGCGGCGAGCCGGACACCGGCGGTGGGGTCCTGGCGGGCCCGTTCCAGCAGCAGCTCGCCGGTGCGGTGATCCGGGTACGCCTCGGCCAGCGCACGCACCGCGGCGAGCCGCACCGTCGCGTCGTCGTCCGTCCGCGCCGCCTGCGCGGCAACCACCCATCCGCTGTCGTCCACCCGGTACCGGTCGGTCAACACCGTCACCGCCGCCGCCCGCACCGACGCGTCCTCGTCCTGCTCGATCCGGTCCACCAGCCGGTCCCGGCACCGCCCGTCCGGATCTTTTACCAGCACCAGTCGCTGAACAGCGACCGCACGGACCCGTGCCGAGGCGTCCGAGCCGGCCAGTTTGAGCAGCAGCTCGGTGCCCTCCGTGCCGCCCCGCCCCGGCAGCAGCTCGCACACCAGACAGCGCCGCACCTCGTCGTGGGAGTCACCGGCGATCCGGGACAACGCCCGCCCACGGGCCGTCTCGCTCTGCTCGGGCAGGGTGAGCAGGCAACGCAGCGCGGACTGCACCACGCCGGGGTCGGTGTCGGTGGCCAGCAGCCGATGCAGCGTCTCGGTGACGTCGGGCAGGTCGAGACAGCGTGCGGCGAGCACCGTCACGGCCGCCCGTCGCACGCCGGTGTCCCGGTCCTCGGTCGCCCGCGTCAGCAGCAACCGTCGAACGTCCTCGGCCAGCTCGGCCCGCCCGCCGAGGGACTGCACGGCGAGGGCGCGGACCGCCGCGTCGGCGGAACCGGCGAGTTCGCGCAGCGCCACGACCAGGTCGCCGCCGGCACCGAAGTTGGCGACCAACGCGCGGACCGCGGCCTGACGGACCGCGGTCGAGCCTTCCGCCCGGGCCTGTGCGAGCAGCAGGTCCTGGCAGTGGCGGCGGCTGCGGCCGGTGGTGTCCAACCTCCCGGCGGCCTCCGCCAGGCCGGCGACCAGCGCGATCCGCGCCTGCCGCTCGCGGCCCTGCCCGAGCTCCCGGACCAGCAACTCCTCCAGTTGCTCATCGGCGGTGGACAGCACCGCCGCGGACCGGGTGGCGAAGGTGGAACCTGAGCGCCAGCTGGTATGCACCCCGCGGCGGCGGTACCAGTGCAGGAAGGCGGCCCGACCGGGCCAGTGCGGCCCGAGCGCCCGGATCGAGGAGAGCAGCTCCTGCTCGGTGACCTCGACGACGTTCGGATCGTCGGCGGAGATGCCGTGCTCGACCAGCAGCACGACCTGGCGTAGCACCGCCTCGCCGGCACCGGCCAGCCCGGCCGGCCGCGGTGCCTCCGCCACGCACTGCGCGGCCAGCACCAGGTTCCACGGTGGGCTGGGCAGGTTGAGCGGCGGCCACGGTCGGTTGACCTCGGTGGCCAGCAGGGTCACCAGGTCGTTGGCAACCTCGGCGGGCAACGCGCTGGCGACCAGCCGCAGCACCTCCCGCCAGGACGGATCTGCCCAGTTCTCGCGGAACAGCGCACGCAACTGGTCGATCCCCCAGGTGTCCGGGTCATGATCGAACCTGTCCACGATCTCCTCGGCACAGAAGAACTCCAGGAACGTACGGTGCACGAACCCGAACAGGCGCAGCCCGTACCGTTCCAGGATGAAACTGCGCTGGCGCAGTTTGTCGATCATCGAGTACGCCATGGCGTGCGCGCGTTCGTTCTCGAAACCGTAGAACTCCACCAGGTGGTCCCGGAAGATGCGGGACAGTTCGTCCGCCTCGATGTAGTTACCGGCCGGTCCCGACTCCCGGCACTGCATCCAGAAGGCCAGGTGGCGCAGCAACCGCAGCTTCGCCTGCGGATCCAACGGCGGTACGTCGCCGTGGCTTTCCCGCAGTTGCTTGGTCACGTCCCATTCGGAGATCAGCACATCCGTGACGTGCGCGTAGAGCCGGCGACGGTTTCGGGGCAGTGGGCGGTCCCGACCGACGATGGCCATGAGCATCAGCAGTAACGGGTTACCGGCGATCTCGTGCATCGCCCGGGACCGCCGCACCACGTCGAGGATCTGCCGCCGCTGCCGGTCCGCCTCGACCGACGGGGTCGGCACCACGTACTGATACCAGTTGCCGAGGAACCGCGCGATCCGCTCGTCGTCGAGATCCTCCAGGGTGAAGTGGTCGAATCCGGCGTTGGCGAAGGTGTGCCGGAGGTAGCCGGCCGCCCGGGAGGTGACGACCGTGCGCACCCCGGGGTACTCGTTGGCGAAGGTGGCGATCTGCGCGGCCATCTCCTCCCGTTGCGCCGGGTCGAACACCTCGTCCAGCCCGTCGAAGAGGAACAACGCCTGCCCGCCCTGCCGCAGGTACGCCTCCAGCACGTCCCGGTCGATCCCGGCCAGCCCCTGCTGGTGCCGGTGGCCGACGTAGTCCAACAGGCCGTCACACCGCCCGTCCCCACGATGCGCCGCGTACGATCGCAGCTCGATCAGGACGGGAAGATACCGGTCCAGCGTCGCCAGCCGGGGTTCCTCACAGACCCCGGCCAGCGCGAGGACGAGGTAGCGTGCCGCCGCCGATTTGCCGGAACCGGGATCGCCGAGCAGCACCATGGCCCGTCGGGCCGGGTCGCAGACCACGTCGAACAGCGCCGACGCCTCCTTGGCCGCGTACTCCTCCCAGAGTCGTTCCACGTCCCTCGGGTCCACCACGCCGGGCAGCGCGCCGGCGTCACCGTCCGGCCCGGAGCCTGCCCAACGCCACCAGGCCAGCGGCATCTCCGGCCGGGCGTCCTCATGCACCCGCGGCTCGACGAACACGTTGGACAGCCCGATGGTGAGGTAGCCGATGGTGGGCCGGGGTGCGACGGCGTCCAGGGGCACCGCCTGATACCGCAGCCGCAGTTGCTTGTGGTACTGGCTGCGGACCGCCTCCGGCAGGTGGGTGTCGGGGTCGCCGGGCTCACGCGCCGGTGACCGGCCGCTGCGCACGTCGGCCAGCGCCACGGTGACCTTCGCCGACAGATCGTCCACGCTGGAGAAGAACGCGCACAGGTGGCGTTCCTTCAATTCGTTGCGCAACGCCACGATCTGCTGCCAGTCGCCGTTGCGGTCGATCATGTCGACCGGCCAGGGCGTGTCCTCGGCGAGTAGGAAGATCAGGCACGGCTTGCCGGCCGCGAGTGCCTCACGGTATTCCAGCTCCGTGATGGAGGACTCCTGGCCGGCCGGCCGGTAACCGTAGCGCCAGGCGAAGAGCCCGACGTAGAGATCACATCGGCGTACGTCGGTCAGGCAGCGTTCCAGGGGTGGGCGGACGTCGGCCCCGTACGCCTCCATGGCGACGTCCTCGATCTCCAGGCGACGCGCCACGGCGTGCACGGCCGCGCGGTATTCCAGCAGGTCCTTTTGGGTGGCTGAAATGTAGACCTTCATCGACGGCAAACTCCAGGGGTGGCTGGCGACCGCATTCTTCAAAATATCAGTCGTCGTCACATCCATCGGACCCGTGAAGTCCGCACCCCCGGGCACATATCGGCTTTCCCGCCACGGATGGGCCTATGATGGCCGCGGGACGGATTCGGTCCGGTCACCGGCCGCAGGCCCATGCCCGCCGGTGTCCCCCGTGGTGCCGATGCGGAGGAACGATGCTCACGGTGGGCGAGGTGCACACCAGCCTGCTACAGCACAGCACGGCGCTGGCGCAGGACCAGAGCGCCGAGGTGCTCAGCCTGGTGGAGGGCGAGGCGGTGCTGACCTCCCGGCGTCCGTCGCTGTACGCGGTCTCACCCGACGTCCGTACCGGTGTGGACTGCTGGCTGCCGAGCGCGAAGAACCGCCAGTTGCGGGGGGTGGGCGCGGTGGTCACCCGGGCTGTCATCACCGGCGGCCGGATCGTGCAGGCCTCCTCCATCATCCAGGTCGTCGCCGGGGAGCGCCGCCGGCCGTGGTCGCACTACCTGGCCAACTCGGGGGTGTTGGAGACGGTCGGCAAACTCGACGCCGACGATCTGACGAACGGTTTCCTGCACGGCAACGCCGCCGACGTGCTGAACCTGGACGCGATCACCGGCCGAGTGCTCGACAGTGTGCAGATGTCCGACCTGCTGGACCGGCGTCCACCACTGCGTGCGGCGCGCACCCGGCTGCGGTGGACAGCCCGGGTGCATCAACAGTCGGGCGAGAACGCCACGGCGGACGTCGCGGTGGACTCACCGACGCTGCGCACCGTACGTCTCACGGTGAGCGCCCAGGACGTGCCGGCGGCGGTCGCCGGCCTCTGCGAGGATCTTGCCCTGCACGACTGGTTGCTCACCATGCTCTCCGCCCTGGTGGAAGCCGCGGTGACCCGGGCCGGCTCGACGCAGGAGCACATCGAACGGCTGCGGCCGGTGCTGGAGCACCTGTTGCATCTGTGGCTGCCCGGTGCCCGGGTCGACCCACGGCTGCGGCCGATCTGGGACCGCCTGGAGCAGGTACCCGGGTTCAGCCGCCAGTGGCAGTCCTCGGTCAACTGGATCCGGGATCAGATCACTGTCGGCAACATGGCCATCCTGCGCGACCTGGCCGCCCGGGCGGCGGTCGCCCAGCCGTGCGGGCCCGGCACGCTCACCGAACCGTTCTCGACCGCCGGCAGTGGCCCGTCGGACCGCAGGATCGGTCGCGGTGCGCAGGCACCGCGCGGCTGATCACTCCCCGATGAACACGTAGCTCAGCCGGTCGACCAGTTCGTCGGGCAGTTCCAGACCCTCACTGCCGGCCCGCTTGGCGACCTGCCGCGCGACCGCCGGTGGCACCGCCACCTGCCCGAGGATGGTCCGCACGGCCAGCTCGACCGGAAGGTACCGGGTGTCCATCAGCGTCACCGTGCGGTACCCGCAGAACGGCGTGGCGTCCGGATTGAGCTGGACGATCGCGGGTAGGCGGTCCCAGTCGGTCGGCAGCGGCTCGTCGGGGGGAAGCTGGTACGGCTGGGTGATCGTCTGCCCCCGGTGCCGCAGCACACCCAGCCGGGTCATCTGCCACACCGAGGCGAGCAGCGCGCAGGCCCACACCCGACCGTCCGGCTCGTCGGACCACAGTTCGATGTCGACGAAGATGGAGTGCGGCGCGTCGCCGGACTGCAGCGGCGGGGACCACGGCAACGGCAGCGTCATCGCGGGCGCGTCGGCGTGCCCCGGCGTACGCTTGCCGTTGGACAGCCAGCCCGACTCACTCAGCGGCGGGCGGCTCCCCGTGGTGTGCCGTGGCGGCTCCACGACCAGTGTGTCCACCACCAGCCGGGCCAGTTCGACGTCGTCGTAGCGGGCGAAGCTGGACTCGCGGGCCACGTAGTCGAGCACCAGCCCGTGCTCCGCCGCGGCCTGCTGCACCTGCGGGATCACCTCGCGCGGCGTGGCGAACCGGTGGAAGTAGTCATCGATGAGGAAACACGTGCTGATCCTCGGTTGCCGATGGGGCCGCAGCCCTCGGCGGGCCAGCGCCGGAATCGCCTGCGCCCAGTCCGCGATCCGGGCGAACTTGCGCCGCAGGTCCCGGCATCCGTCGCCGAAGTCCTCGGCGTAGACGTGCCCCAACTCCACCGACAGGTGCGAGTACGGCACGCTCTCCGTCCGACGTACCGCGGCTGCCTCCTGAAACCTGACATCCACGCTCATCACACGGTCTCCCATGCGGTCTCGTCGAAGAGCTTCTCGGTCAGCTCCACGAAGGCGTCCACGGTCCTGGCGTTGGCGATCTTGGCCTGCACGTCATTGTCCGAGATCAGCTGCTCGCGCCATTGCAGGAGCGGGTCCAGTGGTACCGCGCCGAGCAGGCTGGTCCGGCCGGTGCCGCGCCGGCGGGCCAGTTCCCCCAGCTCCGCGTCGCATCTGCGCAGGAACGCCTGCTGCGCCAGGTCGAGATGGCCCACCTCCGGCCCGCGCGAGTCGATCACCGCGGTCCGCACGAACCGCAGTGACTCTCGTAGCCGGTCCGGTTCATGGCCGTACTCCTTGCCCATGGCCAGGATCCCGCCGGCCTCGAAGGCGAGATCCGCCGCCGCCATCACGTGCTGCGGCGTCCAGCGGTGGAAGACCAGCCATCGCACGGTCACCTTGCGCAGGGTCCGGTTGGCGGTCGCCGCCAGTGCGATCTGGCTGGCGTACGACCGACCGGCGCTCAGATCCACAAGGGTCAGGTCGAACTCCTCCTCCAACCGGAGGAAGAGTTCGGCGCAGCGCCGGCCGATGTCGTCGGTGAAGCCGAACTCGCTGCCGTTGCGCTGCCCGGGCAGCAGCACCAGCGAACCCGACCCGGTCGGTCGTTGCCGCAGGCTGACCCGTTCCGAGGTGCCCCACACGTCCAACTGCTCCGGGGACGGGATCTCGCCACGCAGGTACCGGTGCAGGCCACCGCCGTTCGGGCCGGCACCCTCGATGCCGTTTGTGGCCTGGGGAATCTGGAACGTGATGCCGGCCGTCGGCGAACCGAAGTCGTAGTCCAGGTAACAGGTGGAGCGGCCGGAGAGCGCGCTGCGGTAGGCGATGTTCGCCGCGGTCACCGAGCGTCCGGTGCCACCCTTGTGCGACGTGACGAAGACCAGCATTCAGATCCCCTCGCTGGCCTTCTGTTGGCCGGTGGTGATGTCGTTCAGCTGTAGCAGCAGGGTGTTGGCCAGCGCGGCGGCCGTGCCCGGCTGGTCGTCCACGAGCGACTGCGCGCGGCGCAGCGTCGCCCGGATGCTGCGCATGCTGCGCTGCATCGCCTCACCGGCGAAGGTGCCGCTCATCAGCTCCCGGTCGAACACGTACTCGGCCTCGTCGATGAGGTCCTGGGCGTACGTGGCGAGGTTCACGGCTCGGGGGAACTGCCGCTCCCAGAGCAGCTGACCGGCGTTGACCAGGGCCTGCACGACCCGCTCGGTCAGATACCAGGAGGGCGCCTCGGGCAGCGGAGCCAACTCGGGGAATGCACCACCGGCGTGATCCCACAGCCCTCGGTGCCGACCTTCGGGAATGCGCCGCAACAGGAGGTGTTCCCACACCTCGTCCGCGAGTTCGAGCAGCTCGCTGCGGTGCCGGGCATTGTTCAACAGGCCGGCGACGGTGGTGGCCCGCTGGAGCAGCACCGTGGAGAACTCGTTGACGTTCCACGTCATGATCGGCTTGGAGGTGGCGTCGTTCAGGGTCACCTGCTTGCCCGGGGCATGCACGACCAACGCGGCCTCGTTGGGCGAGGCACGCCGGGTGATCCGACCTCGCTGTGCCAGCTCCACCAGCACGTTCCCGATCCGCCCGAACTCCTCGTCACCGCCGCGACCACTGGCGACCAGCCCTTTCACCGCCAGCGACGTGGCCTGCAGGGTGTAGTAGTCGGTCCGGTCGCCGTCGGTGGTACGCCAGGGAATGTCCTCGATCGGCCACCGGCGCCGGTTGCCGAAGGTCGCCACCGTCGCCCAGTACCTCCGGGTCAACTCCCAGCGCAGTTGCAGGATCCGGAACAGTCGCTGCTGTTCCTCGTTGAGCAGGCCGAGCAGGCGGGTACGTTCGGAGTTGAGATCGTCGATGGCGTCCACCGCGATGACGGTGAAGTACAGGTAGGGGGCGTTCTCCGCCGAGCCCTCGCGCTGCGGGCCGATCGGCTCGGTCGTCGTCACCTCATCGGCACCGGCGATCGTCCCCCACGACCAGCCGCACTCGAAGAGCATCTCGCTGCTGTCCAGGTCCTCGGTGACCTGACCGGATCCGACCACCACGTTGCGCAGGCTAGCCATGGTGTCCCGCAACTGCGCCCGCAACGCGGCCACCACCTCACGGCGCGGCGCCTCGTCCTGGTTGACCATGTCGCAGAGTCGGATGCCGAACTCGTCGCTCGCGGCGAAGACCGAGGTGCTGAAGCTGCGGAGCAACCCGACCATGGCCGCGGTGAGCCGGATGCTGGCCATCTCCTCCAGCTTGTCCAACTGGGCGCGCAGGTCGGCCCGCTGGGTGGCGGGGCGGTAGATCTTGACGAAACCGATGGTCGCCAGGGTGAGCGTGACCGACACCGCGAACGAGTCGACCACGTCCATGGAGCGTTGCTCGTCGGTGAGGTCCGGACCACCTTCGACCGGGGTGAGGTAGCTGCCACCACCGAAGGTCGGCGCACCGTTGTCGTCGGTGTAGCGGACGAAGTACTCGGACATGATCTTGACCAGCCGGCGGGGAATCTCTATCGCGCCGCCGATCGCGCCGAGAGCCTCGATGACCTCCTCGTCGATCCGGTCCGGATCGTCGAGTGACAGCACCGGGATCTTGGTCGCCGGCAGCAGCAGGGTCAGCAGTTGCTCCGCGTCGCTGATGGAATTGGACCCGCTCCGACCGCCCCAGTCCCATTCGCCGTTGCGTAGACAGCTACGCACCGTGGCCCGCCAGATGTCGAGAATCTCCTGGCGCGGCTGCATCCGCATGGTCCACCACCGTCTGCTGTAGTCGTCGAAACGGAGTTGCTGATGTTGCCTGGCCAACGATGATCCACGATGACGTGCACCCATCATCGTATCGCTGCCGGAGCGTGACCTGAACGGCCGTGCGTACCGATGTGCCGGCGAAATCAGCTGGCCCAAGCGTCCAGGTGAGAGCGATGCGGATGTCCGGGGCGGACAATGCGCGAGGTCAGCCGCGGCTACGTCCGGTGACCAGCAGCATGCCCAGATATCCGTCGCGCAGCGACGGCGTGGGGCGCACCTCGTGCATGTCCACGTCGTACGCACCGGCCGCGAAGCTCGCCACCACCTCCGCGCGGTGCAGTCGCACGGCCGGAAACCAGTGCTGTCCGACGCGGTAGCCGTTCGAGCCCAGCATGAACGCCGCGGCGAACGGCGAACCGGGACGCAGCGCCCCCAGGAACCGGCCGATCGCGCGCTCCGCCTCGGCCCGCTCAGCCGAGATCGAGCAGGCCACGAAGAACATGGTGCCCGCGCCCCAGGCCCGTCTGGGCAGGTCGAATACGCTCAGCTGCGACACCCGACCCACCCGGGCCAGGTGGCTGCGGGGGTCGGTCAGCGCCGCGTACGCCGAGTGCTCCGCACACACCTGCCAGTACGCGTCCCAGCAGTCGTCATAGCCGCTGATCTGGTTACGCAACCAACGCACATTCGCCGTGGAATATTCACAGAGTTCGACACTGCGCGCGAATGGCAGAAGCGACAGTGCCGGGTAGAGGTTTGCGCCGGAGCCGACGTCGACACAGTGTGCGCCGGCAATCTTCGCGCCCGCGAAAAAGTCTCTGATCCGACAGAGGATTTCGCGATCATCATCCCGCAGGACCGAGTAGTTGTGCTGGACGTAGGCACCCGGATCGAAGCCGTCCCACTCGACCTCGGAATTGACCGTTCCCGGGGACTCAACTCGTGGCGGCGAGGTCGACGGCCCACTACAACCTGCACCAGCCGCCGGAATCAATGCCATGGAGATGCCTCCATTGAAGTCGGCAGATCACTGTGGTCGTTGCCCCGACGCACGCAGCCCGTCGCCCATTATGCATCGGACGCGATACCGATTCGCAAGTGTCGACGTTCACGCGACTCGATCAACGGGGTCGGTATCGTGCCGTCGCCAACGATGATTGATCGCTGTCGACCACAACCGTTCCGGCGGCCGGGGTGGACCGCGATCAGCCGGCGGCCCCGATCAGCCGCCGGGCCAGATCGGCGGACGTACGCGACCGGCCGATGGATGCGATCAGCCGCCGGCGCCCTCGGCCGAGCCGTCCGGGCCGAGCGCGCCCTCCACCTCGCCCACGTCGAGGTGTACGTGCTGGTGCCCCTGCCCGGCGTCGATGTTGACCTGGTCGAGCTGGGTCGCGGCGACCGACCACGTGGTGACGGCGAGGGTCGCCTGCCGCGCGGCCAACTGCATCCGCTCCGCGCGCCCGGTGGCCGGACCGGCCAGCGCGAGAGCGACGGAGTCGACCGCGACGGCCGCCTGGTCGACGGCGCTACGCAGACCTCCACGGGCGACGTTGGTGGCGGTCATGCCCGATGGCGGGTCGGCGAACTGGGCAATCAGCCGCCGCATGGTCTGCTGCCACTTGTCGACCTGGGCCCGCTCGGGCACGCGCCCCGCCTCGGCGTCCTGCCGGACGGCTCGGATGATCGGCGCGAGTTCCTCGCCCGTCCGGTGCGCCATCTCGGTGAGTTCGACGATCTGCTGCGCGTCCCGCTCGGCGTCGGCCTGGCGCATCTTCGCCACGCTAGCCTCCGTCGGGTCCGGTCGACCGACCGCGTGCCCGACCAGCCCGCCGGCCGGGGCCGCCACCAGAACCGCAGCCGCGGCAGTGGCGACGATCCACGTCCTCTTCCGGTGCTGCCGCGCGGGCGGGGCAGCAAGGTAGGAGGGCCTTCCGGTTCGACGGGACATGACACCCCTCGCATCGACGGCTGTTGCCTGGGAGCGTAGCCCTTACCTCAAGCAACGTCGATAGTTTGCGAACCGCAGACCGAACTTTCGCCGGGAACAACGAAAGCCGATCGACCTACCCCTCGGCCGGCGCGCCCAGCCGGACGAGCGCGCTACGGGCGCGGGCCTGTTCCTCGGGTCTGTCGATCTCCGTGGCCAGGGTCAGCGCCTCGACGTGCCGCGCGACCGCCTCGTCGCGTGCGCCCTGTCCGGTCAGCGCCCGACCCAGCCCGTTGAGCACGCACGCCTCGCCGTACCGTTCCCCGATGTCGCGGAAGAGGGCGAGGGCCGGCTCGTAACACTCGACGGCGTCCGCGAACCTGCCCAGCGCGACGTAGGCGTCGCCCAGGTTGTTCAGCGCGGTCGCCTCGCCGCCGAGATGCCGCAGCTCGCGGAAGATCGCCAGGGCACGGCCGTTCTGGTCGACGGCCGTACCGGGGCGGCCCAACCGTTCCTGGACGGCGCCCAGGTTGGTCAGGGTGTTGGCCTCGCCGACCCGGTCGCCGATCTGGACGAAGCGGTCGAGCGCCAGCTCGTGGTATCCACCGGCGCGCTCCCAGTACCCGGCCGCGCTGTGCACCACGCCGAGGTTGCCGAGCACCCGGGCCTCCCCGCGACCGTCGCCGGCCGCGCGGAACAACGGCAGTGCGCGTTCCAGATGCCCGATGCCCTCCGGATAGCGACCCAACTGCCAGCACACCACACCCAGATTGGTAAGCGCGGTGGCCTCGGCGACGGTGTCGCCGAGCAGCCGCGCCGCGTGCTCGGCCTCGGTGTGCACCGTGATCGCATCGGCCGGATAACCACCGTTGTCGAGGTAGACGTACAGGGTGCCGGCGAGCCATACGGCGTGCTGAGGCCAGCCGTTGCGGGCCGCGTGCACGCACACCGCCACGAGTGTGGCGCGCTCCGCGTCCAGCCAGCGCAGGGCGGTCCTGGGCTTGTCCAGCATCGGGACGGCCGGGGACGGCTGTGGCAGTGGCGGTCGGCGATGACGCTCGGCCGGATACAGCGCCTCCATCGCCGCCGCCGCGCTGTACAGGTAGTGGTCGAGCAGACGAGTCAGGGCGGCCCGACGATCCGCCGGTCGGTCCTCCTCCCGGCCGCGCTCCCCCGCGTAGGCGCGAACGAGGTCGTGCAACGCGTACCGCCCGACGACGGGCTGCTGGACCAGATACTCGGCGGCGAGATGACGCAGGTCGGCCGCGGCGGCGGCCGGGTCGGTGTCCAGCAGGGCGGCGGCACCGTGCTCGTCCAGATCCGCGCCCGGATGCGCGGCCATTCGCCGCAGCAACGTCTGCCGCCGGTCAGGAAGATGCTGGTACGACAGGTGCAGCGCCAACTCCACACCGCTGTCGAGCCGGCGGTGTCGGTGACGCTCGTCCAGCCGGTCGGCGTGGTCGGTCACCGTCCACCCGGGCCGCGACCCCATCTGACCGACGACCACGCTCAGCGCCAACGGCAGGTATCCGCAGCGCAACGCGACCCGCCGGTGGGCCGACGGATCGCTGCCCACCGCCACGCCCGGGTTCGACCGGACCAGCAGCCGCTCCGCCTCCTCCGGGGTGAACAGGTCGAGGTCGAGATGCACCGCCTCGTCGAGGTCGGCGAGCCGGCGCCGGGAGGTGATCAGCGTCAGGGTGCCGGCCGACCGGGCCAGGAGCGGACGTACCTGCTCCGCACCGGCTGCATTGTCGAGCACGATCAGCACCCGCCGGCCCGCGAGCCGATCTTCGAACGCCGTCGCGCGCTCCGCCAGGCCGAACGGGATCTCGTGGCCGGACATGCCCAGCAGGCGCAGGAAGCCGTCCAGCACCGCGCCCGGCTCGGCCGGTGGCTGCCCCGGATCCGGATGGTAGCCACGCAGGTCGACGAAGATCGTCGTATCGAAGTGCCCCTCGTCGACAAGCGACTGGCCGGCGTGTACCGCGAGGTGGGTCTTGCCGACCCCGGCCATCCCGGCGAGCACGCAGATCTCCGCGCCGCGCCCGGCCCGGCCGGGAGCAGCCGGACCGGGCTCTGCGGTCAGCGCGGCCAGCTCCCTGAGCCGGGTCAGCTCCGCCTGACGGCCCGTGAAGGCCCCCGCATCGTCGGGCAACCGGTCGAGTACCCGCACCTGGGCGGCCGCGGTCGTCTCGGCGAGACTCACCCGCAGTGCCTGTCGCCAGTGCGCGAGGTAACCCGTCTCGTCGTGCAACGCCTGCACCACGGCGAGCATCAGGTCGGCGTTGATCCGCCGCCGCCCGGTCTTGAAGCAGTCCACGACGGTGCCTCTGCGGGCCATCTCGTCGACGGGACGACCGTCGGACCGCCACCGCTCGTTGACCCGCCGGGTGATCGTCTCGTACGAGGGATCACCGGCCCAGAGCTTGAGTGCGCGCAGGCAACCGATCAGTTCGTCAAGGCTGTGGGCCGTGCCCGGGTCGGGTGGCCCGTTGGACACGGCAGCCTTCATGACACCCACGAGTTGTGACGATAACAATCGATCCGATGCCACCCCGTACGGAATCGTTTGGACTTCGCCGACGGCCGAGACGGGCGTGTTGGGATCAGGCGGGGTGACGGCCGCCACGGGGTACGGGGGCGTGGCGGCCAGCAATCGTCCGGCCACCGTCGACGCAGCCGGGCGGACCCGCCGGAACGTCAGGCGAAGCGGGTCGGATCACCGGCACCGACCCGGACGATCTCGGGCTCACCGTCGGAGAAGTCGACCACCGTGGTCGGTTCGGTACCGCAGTCACCCGCGTCGACCACCGCGTCGACGGCATGGTCGAGGCGTTCCTTGATCTCCCAGCCCTGGGTCATCGGCTCCTCGTCATCGGGCAGCAGCAGGGTGCTCGACAGCAACGGCTCGCCGAGCGCGTCGAGCAGCGCGCGGGTGACCGGATGCGCGGGGATGCGCACCCCGACGGTCTTCTTACGGGGGTGCCAGAGCCGCCGGGGCACCTCCTTCGTGGCGGGCAGGATGAAGGTGTAGCGGCCGGGGGTGGCCGCCTTCACCGCTCGGAACACCGCGTTGTCCAGCTGCACGAACTGCCCGAGCTGCGCGAAGTCGCGACACACCAACGTGAAGTGGTGGCCGCTGTCGAGGTGGCGGATCTCCCGGATCCGGTCCATGCCGTCCTTGTTGCCCAGCCGGCAGCCCAGGGCGAAGCAGGAATCCGTGGGGTAGGCGATCAACCCGTCCCCGCGGATGATCCCGATCACCTGACCGATGGTGCGCGGTTGCGGGTTGTCCGGGTGCACGTCGAAGTACCTCGCCATGGCCGAAGCTTAGGCCGCCCGGGTCCGCTGTCGCGTTGCCGACAGTGGCACGCCCCGACAGACGTCGACGTCCATCGTTGTCTTTATGGTCGTACGCGCATCCGGCGGCGGCTACGGGGACATGCTCCGACCCCCGACGATGCCGACCCCGGTCCGGGTCACCGTGCTCGCCTTCGCACTGCTGTCACTGCTGTTCGCACTCGCGACGGTGCATCGGTCGCTGGCCGCGACCGGCTCCCTCGGCGCCGTCGCGTTCTTCGCCGTGATGGCCACCGCGTGTGCGCTGGTCGCGGTCAGCCTGGCGGCCCGCCGCCGCTGGGCGCCCTACCCCGCGTACGCCCTGGCGGGTCTGCTGGCCGCCGCGTCGCTGGGACTCTTCGGCGCGATCACGATCGTCGGTCTGGGCCTGCTGGCCTGGGTGGTCCTGGCCCTCAACACCCGGGTCTCGCGGGACTGGTTCGGCGGGCGTGGTCGGCTGCGCTGACCACCTCGGTCCGTCACCGGCTCAGAGCAACCGGCCCCGCGACGGGCGACGCCCTTGACGCCGGAGTTTCAGTCAGCAATAGTTGAGTCTATGGAGGTTGAGCTTTCTTCGTTGGCCGGGCGGGCGCGCACCCATGCCGCGCTCGGCGACCCGGCGCGCCTGGCGATCGTGGACGCGCTCACCCTCGGTGACGCCTCGCCCGGCGAGATCGCCAACCGTCTCGCCATGCCGACCAACCTGGTCGCCCACCACGTCAAGGTCCTCACCCAGGCCGGCCTGGTGGTGAAGGTCCGCTCCGAGGGCGACCGGCGGCGCACCTACCTCCAGTTGCGCCCCGAGACGCTCGCCGCCCTCGCCACCCCCCGGCTGAGCGGGGTCAGTCGGGTGGTCTTCGTCTGCACCCACAACTCGGCCCGCTCGCAGCTGGCCGCCGCGCTGTGGCGACACCGCACCCGCGGAGCCGCCGCCTCGGCCGGCACGCAACCGGCGGCCCGGGTCCACCCCCGCGCGGTCGCCGTGGCCCACCGCCACCATCTCGACCTCGACCCCACCGGCACCGCCCACGTCGCCGACGTCGTGCGAGGCGACGACCTTGTCATCGCCGTCTGCGACAACGCCCACGAGGGACTGACCGACCAGCTACGCCCCCGGCTGCACTGGTCGGTTCCCGACCCGGTCCGGGTGGACACCGACGCGGCGTTCGAGTCCGCCTACGCCGACCTCGCCGACCGGGTCGCCCGGCTCGCCCCCGCCGTCCTACCCGGAGACCCACGATGACCCACCTCGCCCGCAGTCCCCGCCCGGACCTCTCGGTCGATCAACGTCTGGCCCTGCGTACGGCCGCAACCCGCCTCGCCGCCGAGTTTCACGGCACGTACGGCACCGAGACGATCGAGCGTTTCCTGCACAGCAGCTACGACCAGTTCGCCGTCGAGGGCCGGATCCCCCACTACCTGCCCCTGCTCGCCGAACGTTTCGCCCGTCAGCGGCTACAGGCACTGGCCCGCGTCGAGGGCCATCACCGTGACGGCCGGCCCGTCGTCCTGTTTCTGTGCACCCACAACGCCGGTCGCTCGCAGATGGCACTCGGGTTCCTCACCCACCTGGCCGGCGATCGGGCCGTGGCCTGGTCCGGTGGCAGCGAACCGGGCACCGAGATCAATCCCGCCGCCGTGGCGGCCATGACCGAACGCGGTATCGACATCTCCGACGAGTTTCCCAAGCCCTGGACCGACGAGGTGGTCCGCGCCGCTGACGTGGTCGTCACCATGGGCTGCGGTGACGCCTGCCCGGTCTTCCCCGGCACCCGCTACGAGAACTGGGACCTTGCCGACCCGGCCGGCCTCGACGTCGACGGCGTCCGGCCGATCCGCGACGAGATCGAACGGCGGGTACGGCGTCTCCTCGACGAGTTGAACGTCCCCACCCGATAGCCATCGAGGAGAAGCACAACCGATGACCATCGCACTTCCGCGGCGCCTGCTGGCCGAGTTCACCGGCACCGCCCTGCTGGTCACCGCCGTGGTCGGCTCCGGCATCATGGCCACCGACCTGTCCCCCGACGACGTCGGCCTGCAACTGCTGCAGAATTCGATCGCCACGACCTTCGCCCTCGGCGTACTGATCCTGATGTTCGGACCGGTCTCCGGCGCACATTTCAACCCGGTCGTCTCCGCCGCCGACTGGCTGCTCGGCCGCCGCTCGGGCACCGGCCTCTCCCCCCGGGAGCTCGCCGGCTACGTCGCGGCACAGGTGACGGGGGCCATCGCCGGGTCGGTGCTGGCCAACCTGATGTTCGACCTGAGGGCGGTCAGCTTCTCCGGCCGGGACCGCAGCGGTGGCAACCTGTGGCTCGGTGAGGTCGTCGCCACCGCCGGCCTGGTCCTACTGATCTTCGCGCTGGCCCGGTCCGGCCGCGCCACCGTGGCGCCGGCGGCCGTGGGCGCCTACATCGGAGCGGCGTACTGGTTCACCTCGTCCACCTCGTTCGCCAACCCGGCGGTCACGGTCGGCCGGGCGTTCACCGACACCTTCGCCGGCATCGCTCCCGGCTCCGTGCCGGGCTTCGTGGTGGCGCAGGTCGTGGGTCTCGCCGTCGGTGTCGGCCTGCTGGCGGCCCTCTACCCCGACGCCGGTGCCGCCGCCGACCAGGTGGTCGTGCCGGCTGACGATCAGGCGACCGGGAGCCGCCGACCATGACGTGCAAGCACGATCGACCGCCAGTCGCCACCTCCGCACCGCAGAAAGGCATCTGATGACCGACAAGCCCAGCGTCCTGTTCGTCTGCGTACACAATGCCGGCCGCTCCCAGATGGCTGCCGGCTGGCTGCGCCACCTGGCCGGCGACGCCGTCGAGGTCCGCTCCGCCGGCTCCGCTCCCGCCGAAGCGATCAACCCGGCCGCCGTCGAGGCCATGCGGGAGGTCGGCATCGACATCACCGACCAGACCCCCAAACTCCTGGAGTTCGCCACGGCCGAGTCCTCCGACGTGATCGTCACCATGGGCTGCGGCGACGCCTGCCCCGTCTTTCCCGGCAAGCGCTACGAGGACTGGAAGCTGACCGACCCGGCCGGCAAGGGCGTCGAGGCGGTGCGCCCGATCCGCGACGAGATCCGCCACCGGGTCGAACGGCTGCTCACCGAGCTACCCGTGACCGCCTGACGGCTCCGTCGGCCTCAGCCACTGTGGCAGCCGCCCACCTACCGGTCAGCATCCGCCTGGTGTCCGCACACGGCGGACCATGCGGATCTCCCGTACCCCGTCCTCGACCTGGACCACTCCGTCGGCGATGAACCCGTGCTTACGGTAGAACGCCTGGGCGCGAGGGTTGGGATCGGCGACCCACAGCGCCGCCGACTCCGTCGGGTCGATGACGGCCTGCAACAGTGCCGGCCCAGCACCCGTACCGTGGTCGGCCGCACACACGTAGAGCAGATGGAGCTGCCTCACCCACTCCGCGGCGGTATCCGGCGGCGGGCCTGACATCGCGATTCCGATCAACTTGCCGTCCCGCTCGGCCACAGCCGCCCGGTTCCGGCGATATCGCTCATCGGTGAGTGCAGCGGTCCAGAACCGCTCCCGAGCAGCCGGCAAACTCGGATCATCGAGCACCGCATCCGACATGAGTCCGCGATACGTTTCCTGCCAGCACCGCACATGCACCCACGCCATCTGGGCGGCGTCCTCGACTCGGGCCAACCGAACTGTCAGCGGGGATTCCACCACCGGAGCGTAGGCCGCGATCAGCTGCTCGCCGAACCTGACTCGTGACGGTCGATCGCCGCCGGGCCAGGTGGCGTGTCGGCCGACACCGCGAACGTTCCTGGTCGCCGCAGTTCCGTCGGCGCGTTCACGTGGCGTCCTGTCGTTGACCGCCGTCGGCTGTCGGCGCCGGAACGCCGGAGGCAGTCGTCACGGCAGCCGGCGCGGTGCTCGCCTCGGCGAAGGCGGGAACGCACCACACGTTTCCGGGCCTGGCGGTCGGTTCCTCGCGAGGCGGGTCCGGGGACTTGCCCGACCGACGCCCTCCTGGTTAGGTATGCCTAACCAAACTAACGGGGAGGGCGCGATGGCGTCGTCTGTCGCCACGGCCGTGACCATCGGCGGCCTGGCCAGCACTGTCGTCGTCACCGACCAGGTCGACGTCGAGCAGCTCGCCGAGGTGTACCGGCAGGTGCACGCGGCAGATCTGCACCTGCCCGACCATCGGGTGCCGAGCGTGCAGGATCGTCTCCGGTGGACCGCCGAGGCCCCCGGCTTCCAGGCGGCGCTCGGCTACGTCGACGGCCGTCTGGCGGGGGCGGTGCTGGGTTGTCCACTGCCGCCCGAGACCCTGTGGTGGCGTGACCTGTCGGCGACGGACGATCCCGACCTGGCCCTCGAGTGGGCGGGACGCACGTTCGCCGTGTGCGAGGCGTTCGTGCTGCCCGAACACCGCCGGCACCGCCTCGGCCTCCGGATGACCACCCAGTTGCTGGCCGGGCGCCGCGAGGAGCGGGTCGCGCTGGCGGTCGCCGAGACGAACACCCGGGTCTGGCACGCGCTGCAACGGATCCGGTTCGACCATGTCGGCGACCTCGCCCCGTTTCCGGGCTGGCGCTCGCACCGGATGTTGGTGCGGTCGTTGCCGCTGAGCCCCACGGCGTGAGCACAGAGATCGGCCCCGACCGGCCCCGACCGGTCGGCGACCGGCACGCGGCGCCACCGACAGACCGGCCCGTCGTCACCCGGACGCACACACAGTGGAGGCACATGTGAAACGGAACTGGGAAGCACTCGTCCTCAGGGCGTTCGGCGGTCGGAATTTCCAGCTGACCGTCCTGGAGAACGAACCCGTCGGGGACTGCTACCAACGGCTGCTCGTCGACGGGGGCGACCTCCTGCGCGACTGCGGCACCCACCCCACCATGTGGATCCGACTGTGGTTCGACAACGCGGGCCGACCCCACCAACGGGCCTACACGCTTGTCGACCCGGACACCGCCAGCGGGCGTTTCCACCTCGTGTTCGCCCTGCACGATGGCTGTGCCGCGCGCTGGGCAGCGACAGCCCGGCCCGGAGACACCATCGAGGCGACGGTGCAAGGCAGTTCCTTCGCTCCTCCCGAACCGGCCCCCGATCGGCTCTACCTGGTCGGCGACGCGGCGTCCCTGCCTGCGGTCAACAGCCTGCTCGACGCTGCCGGGCCCGTGGCGGCCAGGATCTGGCTCGAGTACGCCCACGACGGTGAGCGCAATCTGCCGCTGCGTACCCGGCCGCACGACGAGGTGGTGTGGGTGCCGCGCCGCGACGAGGGCCAGCACCTGGTGGACACCGTCACCACCGCCCTGACCGCCGCCCAGGCGGACGCCCTGTACTGGGTGGCCTGCGAGGCGGCCAGCACCCGCAGCATCGTCAAACACCTGCGGCGGGGGCTGGGCGTCGGCAAGGAGCAGGTGGCGGCGCTGGCCTACTGGCGCGCCCGGTGACGGCTCACCACCGAGCCGGCTCGTGATGCTGTACCTGACCGCCCTCAACCCGACCGACTCCGTGCTGGACGGCCTGCTGCCGGCCGCCGACGCGCTCGGCGTGCCGGTCACCGTGCTGACCGACCGGCCCGACGACTGGCCCGACACGGTGCCGACGCAGGGCTGCACGGTGCGGGACCCGCGGGCCGTCACCGAGGTGGTCCGGGCAGGATCTGCCGCGGTGGGGCTGTTCTCCAACAGCGATCACCTGCAGGCCGCGACGGCGCTCGCCGCCCGACGGCTCGGCCTGCCCGGCAAGGACCCCGAGGCGGCGCGGCGCTGCAAGGACAAGGCCGCCACCCGGCAGGCCGTCGCCGACGCCGGTCTCGACGTGGTCCACGCCCGGCGGCTCGCACCGGGGCAACCGCCGACGTTCGACGTCTTCCCCGCCGTGGTCAAGCCCCGTGACGGCGTCGCCAGTGAGGACGCCTACCTGGTCACCGACGCCGACGAGCTGGCCCGGCGGGTGGCCGAGATCCGCCGGCGCCGGCCGGACGCGGCACTGGTGGTGGAGGAGTACCTGCCCGGCGACGTCCGCACCCACGACACCCTCGGTGACACCGGTACGCTGGCCGTGCTCGGCGGCTGGCGTACCACGCTCGGCCCGCCGCCCACCTTCACCGAGCTGTGTCTGGAGTGGGCACCGGCGGCCCCGGCGACGGTCCACGGGCTGCGGGCTCAACTGGACGCGCTCGGCGTACGGTTCGGCGCCTGCCACACCGAGTTCGTCGTGCACCGGGGACGGCCCCGCCTCATCGAGGTCAACGACCGGTTGATCGGTGACCGGATGGATCTCGTCCTGGCCGAGCTGCTCGACGTGCCGCTGTTCGAGTACGTCATCCGGCTGCACCTCGGCGAGCCGGTGGCCGACCTCGGTCTACCCGACCCGGCCGCGATCGACCAGACCGCCCGGGTGGAGTACGTCTGCGCCGACCGCGGCGGCACCCTCGTCGCCGCCCCCGGGCCCGTCGACACGGTACGCGACGGGGTCCGACTCGGCTGCCGCCCGCTGCGGGCGATCGGAACCACCGCCGAGCACACCGGCACCAACCGCGACTACCTGGCCGTCCTGCACGGCATCGGGTCGGACCCGGCTGCCGTCGGTCGCGCAATTGTCGAGTTCCGCGCCGGACTCGACTGGGTGATCGCCCCGTGACCGATCCGGTGGAGCAGCAGCTCTTCCGTCGGGTGTTGAACGCCCTGCTGCGCGAGGACCATCTCGGCTTGAGCAGTGGTGGCGGCCCCGACGGCCCCGACTGGTGGCAGGCACCGCACCGCGCCGGCCGGTTACGCCTGCCGGTTCGTCCCGACGGCTTCCAGCACGCCGTGCGCCTCGCCCGCGCCGAGTTGCACGTGCACCCGCCCGATCGGGTGCCACGTCGGGTGGACACGCTGGCGGGCCTGTTGGAGCTGCTCGCGCCGGACGACGACGCCGAGGCCGAGCAGGGGTGGCGCGCCTTCACCGACGAATGTCGGCAGGACCTGCTCGCCCGCCGGCTGGCCGAGACCACCCGGCCCGACACGTACGCCCGGATCGCCGCCGCCCGGGTCGATACGCCCACCGGCTTCGGCGGCGCCCTCCTCGACGACGTGCTCGCCGCACACGCCGGCCATGCCGTCTACCCCACCGACCGGTGCCGTCACGGCCTGGACGGCGCCGATCTGGTCCGGTACGCACCGGAGCACGCCCCCGCGTTCGCCCTGCGTTGGCTGCCCGTACCGGCTCGGACGCTGCGGCTGAACGGGCGGCTGCCCGCCTGGTGGCCGAGGCCACGCCACGCCGGGCAGGTGCTGCTGCCGGTGCACCCGCTCACCGCCGACCGGTCGGACCTGCCGGTGCTCGAACTACCGGACATCACCGTGCGGCCCACCCTGTCGATGCGGACCGTCGCCCTGGACGGCGATCCGACGACGCACCTGAAGCTGCCGCTGTCGACCGCGAGCCTGGGTGCCCGCAACCGCCGTACCCTGGCACCCGACTCGCTGTCCGACGGCGCGGCGGTGGCCGCGCTGCTCGACCGTGTCGCCGCGGAACAGCCGCGCTTCGCCGACCGGATCACGCACGCCGACGAGAGCGTCTTCGGTCACTGCGGAGACGACGAGCTGCGGTCCTTTCTGCTGCGCCGGCTACCCGCCGGCCTGGAGCGGGCGAGCGTGGTGCCGGTGGCCGCACTCGCCGCGGCGGATCCCACCGCCGGCACGGTCGCCCAGCGGATCGGCGGCGACGACCCGACCCAACTCCTCGGATCCTATCTGGATCTCCTGCTCGACTGGCATGTGTGCCTGTGGTTACGGTACGGAGTGGCGTTGGAAGCACATCCGCAGAACATCCACCTGGTCCTACCGTCCGACGGTCCGGTCCGGCTGTTGTACAAGGACAACGACGGTGCCCGGCTGGACCCCCGGCACGCGGGCACGGTCCGGCTGCGCGACCAGCGGATGTGGATCCGCCACCCCGGGGAGCTGGCCGACATGTTCGTCACGATCACCCTTCACCTGGCGGCGTCGGCACCCCTGCTCGCCCTGGCGGACCAGGGCGTCGCCGTGCCCTCCCCCGCCGAGGCGCTCGCACCCCGGCTGCGCGCCGCCCGCGACCGGTGGGGCGAGACACCCGCCGCGCGGAAGCTGGTCGACCGCGTGCTGACCGCGGACCGGTTGCCGGTCAAGGCGATGCTCACCGCCGGCACACTGCTGCCCAAGCAGCGGATCGGCTGCACCGACGTGAACAAGTTCTACCACCGCACCGGCCCCAACTACCTGCGGAGCGCCTCGTGACGCCGCAGGCCGCCGAGGCCACCGCCGGGCCGGCGGAACGCGCCGCCGACCTGGCCGCCGCGCACACCCTGCTCTCCTGCTACCTGCGGGAGGTGGCCGCGCCCGACGGTGCCGCCGAGACCGTCGGCGGGCTCCTGCGGATCCGGTTGCCGCACCTCGGGCTGACACTCTCCTGCCGACTGGCCCGGGTCTCCCCCGTGCTGGCGCACCGCTACGTCGGCCCGGTCCGCTGCCGGCCGGCGGCGACACCGGTCGCCCGCCGCCACCCGGCCGCGCCGGACCCGCCGGCCGCCCACGCGCCGGACGACGGTTCGCCGGCCGCCGATGCGCCAGTCGACGGCGCGCAGCTCGCCCGGCTGCTCGCCGCCGAGCTGACCGCCCGCACCGGGCTGGTCAACGACGAGTTCGTCGAACAGGTGCTCGGTAGTCGGGACGCGCTGGCCACACTGTTGCGGCAACGCCCGTCCCGCGACCCCACCCCGACCGGCGAACCGGTGGTCGACAGCTACGTCGACTCCGAACAGTCCCTCGTGCACGGGCACCCGCATCACCCCAGTCCGAAGTGGCGCAGCGGTGACCCGGCGAGCTGGCGTCGCTACGCCCCGGAGCTGCGCAGCACCTTCCGGCTGAGCTGGCTCGCCGTGCCCACCGACCTGGTGGCGGGCGACGGGCCGGTCGACGAGCTGATCGCACCGCTGGATCCGCCGGACGCGCCACCCGGGTACCACCTGCTGCCGGTGCACCCGTGGCAGCTGAACCTGGTGCCGCCGACCGACCCGAGGTTGCGCCGGCTCGGCCCGGCCGGCGTACCGGTCCGTCCGACCGCGAGCGTCCGTACGCTCTACGCCCCCTCGGTCGACCTGTTCCTCAAGACCAGCCTGCACGTACGCATCACCAACTGCCTGCGCAAGAACGCCCGGTACGAGTTGACCGGGGCGGTGGCGTTGACCCGGTTCCTGTCCCGCGTGCCGCTTCCCGCGCGGGTCGGGTTGCTGCGGGAGCCCGGCTACCGGACCGTCGACCTGCCGGGGGCGGACGAGGCGTACGGCACCATCCTGCGGACCGGGGTGCGCGAACATCTACGGCCGGGTGAACGGGTGGTGTTGGCGGCGGCGCTGGCCACCGCCCCGCTGACCGTGCCGGACCCGTTCGACTGGTGGCGGGCCTACGTCGAGCTGCTGGTACCCACCGTGCTGCGACTGTGGCTCGGCCACGGCGTGGTCCACGAGGCGCACCTGCAGAACGTGCTGGTGGTCCTGGACCCGGACGGCCACCCGGTACGCCTGATCCTGCGTGACCTCGAGGGCCTGAAGCTGGATCTCGGCCGGCTGGCGGCCTGGCCCGACCGGGTCCCCCGGCAGGCCGCCTACACTCCCGCGCAGGCGGCCCGGCGGGTCGTCTACTGCCTGTTCGTCAACCATCTCGCCGGTCTCGCCGGCGCGCTCGCCGACGGCCACCCCGGCACCGAGCCCCGGCTGTGGCGGACAGTCCGGCAGGCTGTCGAGGCGACGTACGCGCAACTGGGTGAGCCGGCCGAACTGGCCCCGCTGCTCGACGGCACTGCGCTCGCCGCGAAGGCGAACCTGCTGGTCCGCTGGCACCGGGCAGCCGACCAGCAGGCACCCTACGTCGCGGTGCCCAACCCGCTGGGCGGTGCCGGGTGACCCGACCGACGTACGTCTACGACCTCGCCGCCCTGGCCACGCACGCGGCTGCCGTCCGGGCCGCCCTGCCGGAACGGGTCGAGCTGCTCTACGCGGTCAAGGCCAATCCCGACCCGGGGATGCTGCGCACCCTCGCGGCCACGGTCGACGGTTTCGAGGCCGCCAGTCGGGGCGAACTGCGCCACCTCGCGGCCGTGCTGCCGGGCCGGCGGGTGGCCGCCTTCGCCGGACCGGGCAAGACCGATGTGGATCTCTCGGCGGCGCTGGCCGCCGACGTTCACCGGATACACGTCGAGTCCGCCGCCGAACTGCACCGGCTGGCCGCCCTGGCACGCGCCGCCGGGCGTACCGCCGATGTGCTGCTGCGGGTGAACCTGCCGGTCGCGACACCGGGCGCGGTCCTGGTGATGGGCGGACAGGCGAGCCCGTTCGGCATGGACCCGCAGGAGGCGGTCCGGCTCGCCGCCGACCCGCCGGACGGGATCCGGGTCCGTGGGGTGCACGCGCACCTGGCCAGCGGGCTCGACGCGGCGACCGCCGCCGTGGTGGCGCGCGAGGTGACCGACTGGGCGGTGCGGCAGGTACGCGCCGAGGAGGTCAACGTCGGCGGCGGCATGGCGGTCGACTACCGCCGCCCGGAGCACCGCTTCGACTGGCCCGGCTACGGCCGGCTGCTCGGTGAGGTGTCGGACGCCCACCCGACGGTCCGGCTCCGGATCGAACCCGGCCGATCAGTGGCGGTCTACTGCGGATCGTACGTGACCGAGGTGATCGACGTGAAGCGGTCCCAGGGCCGGTGGTTCGTGATCGTGGCCGGGGGCACCCACCATCTGCGCACTCCGGCGGCCAAGGGGCACTCCCAGCCTTTCGTCGTGGTGTCCCGGGCCGGTGCCGGGCCGCGGACCGACGGCGGTCCGGTCACCGTCGTCGGCCAGCTCTGCACCCCGAAGGACGTCCTGGCCCGCGACGCCGACAGCGTCCCGATCGCGGTCGGCGACGTATTGGTGTTCGCGTTGGCCGGCGCCTACGCGTGGAACATCAGCCACCGCGACTTCCTCATGCACGATCCGCCCGACTTCACCACCGGCGACCCGCTCGACGTGGCCCGGGACTGGGGCCGCCGGGCGTGCTCGGTGCCAGGGCTGGATGAGGATCTCCGAGGCACTCCGTAGGCCGCGTTCCACGGGACCTGGCAGCGCTCGGCGACGAAGTCGCAGGTCTCGGGCGACCAGGTGGTGAACAACGCCTCATCAGCTTTCCGCTGCCTGATCTTGCTGCTAGCTTCTTGCCAACACCTTGCAAGAGCTAAGGGAGTGCAAATGGGTGTGGTGACCTTCCCCGCCCAGCCCGAGATCCGACCGGGCCTGCTCGGCGTGGCGGCGCAGCGGCGCCGTACCGGGATCTGGCTGGTCGCGCTGACGGTCGCGCTGATCCTCACCGGGGTGGCCGCGGTCGGGTCCGGCGCGATCGGTATCCCCCCGGCGACGGTGGCGCGGATCATCGGACATCACCTCGTCGGACTGCCCGGCGAGGTGACCTGGACCCCACCGCAGGAAGCCATCGTCTGGCAGGTCCGGCTGCCCCGGGTGCTGCTCGGCATGCTCGTCGGCGCCGGGCTGGCCGCCTGCGGGGTGGCGTTGCAGGCCATGGTGCGCAACGTGCTGGCCGACCCGTACCTGCTGGGGATCAACTCCGGCGCCTCCAGCGGAGCCGCCGCCGCGATCCTGTTCGGCGCGGGCGCCGGCTTCGGACAGTACGCCCTGTCCAGCAGCGCCTTCCTCGGCGCGCTCGGCGCGGCGCTGCTGGTCTTCCTGATCGCCCGCAGCGGTGGACGGGTGACCTCGATCCGGCTGCTGCTGTCCGGCGTCGCCGTCGGCTACGCCCTCTACGCCACCACCAGCTTCCTGATCTTCGCGTCGGGGTCCGCCGAGGGGGCCCGCTCGGTGATGTTCTGGCTGCTCGGCTCCCTCGGGCTGGCCCGGTGGAACGCCCTGCTGCTGGTTGCCGCGGTCGTGCTCTGCGGCATGATCGGCTACCTGACCATCGTCGGGCGACGCCTCGACGTGCTGGCCATCGGCGACGAGACCGCGCAGACCCTGGGTGTGTCACCAGACCGGTTCCGGCTCCGACTGCTCGTGCTGGTGTCACTGAGTGTCGGCGTGCTGGTCTCCGCCGCCGGCAGCATCGGCTTCGTCGGCCTCGTCGTGCCGCACCTCGCCCGCCGCATCGTCGGCGCCCCACACGTCCGGGTGGTGCCGGTGGCCGCGCTGCTCGGCGCCATCCTGCTGGTCTGGGCCGACGTGCTCGCCCGGCTGCTGCTGGCCCCCCAGGAGATCCCGATCGGCATCATCACCGCCCTGCTCGGCGCACCCTTCCTGCTGGTCCTGATCCGTCGTCTGCACTTCACCGGCGCGTGAGCGCCCGATGAGCCGAGGAGCACCGATGAAGGCAACCCGTCTCGCCGTCACCGCGGCCACGTCCGTTCTCGCGCTGCTGGTCGCGGCCTGCGGCGGTTCCGCCGAGGAGCCGGCGGCGACCGGTCCCGGCTTTCCGGTAACCGTCACCAACTGCGGCGTGGAGGTGACCTTCGACGCCGCGCCGGAGCGCGTCGTGCTGCTCAAGAGCGCGGCCGTGCCGTACCTGCACGCGCTCGGCGTGCTGGACCGGGTCACCGCCCGGGCCGGGCAGTACCCCAGGGAGTACTACGACGCCGCGACCCTCGCCGAGCTGGACCGCATTCCCCTGCTCACCGACAAGACCGACACCAGCGGCCACCTGCAGATCTCCAAGGAGGTGGTGATCAGTCAGGAGCCCGACCTGGTGCTCGGTGAGGTCGACAACCTGTCCCGCGACACCCTCTCGGCGGTGGACGTCCCGCTGCTGGAGGAACCGGCCATGTGCCCGGACACCACCGCCACCCCCAGCTTCGACGACATCTACCGGCAGCTGGAGACCTACGGGCGGGTGTTCGGCCGCGAGGCCGAGGCGACCACCGCGGTAGAGGCACTCAAGGACCGGATGACGACGATCCGGGCCGGAGCGGGTACGGCGTCCGGTCGTACCGCCGCCGTGCTGTATCCGACGGTCGGCGGCGGCACCACGTACGCGTACGGCTCCGTCAGCATGGCCCACCCGCAGCTGGAGGCGGCCGGCTTCCGCAACGTATTCGGCGACACGCCGGAACGGGTCTTCGAGGTCACCGTCGAGGAGCTGCTCGGCCGTAACCCCGACGTACTGATCCTGCTCCACAGCGACGGCGACCCCACCGCGGTCGAGCAGGGCCTGACCGGCCTGCCCGGCGCCGAGCAGCTCACCGCGGTCCGGGACGGCAACGTGATGACCCAGCTGTTCAACTTCACCGAGCCGCCGAGCCCACTGTCGATCGACGGTCTGGAGCGGATCGTGCAGCGGTTCAGGGCCGACTCGTGATCCGGGCGACCCAGGTCTCCTGGCACTACGGCGCCAACCCGGTGATCGACGGGGTAAGCGTGACCGCGCGCCCCGGCCGGGTGCTCGGCCTGATCGGCCCCAACGGCAGTGGCAAGACCACCCTGCTGCGGCTGCTCTACGGCGCGCTGCGCAGCGGCACCGGACGGGTCGTCGTGGACGGTGACGACCTGGCCGCGCTGCCGTCGCGGGAGGCCGCGCGCCGGCTGGCCGTGGTGGTGCAGGAGACCGGCGGTGAGACCGCCCTCACCGTGGCCGAGCTGGTGCTGCTGGGCCGCGGCCCGCACCTGAACACCTTCCAGCGCACCGGGCCGGCGGATCACCGGATCGCGGCGGAGTGCCTGACCCGGGTCGGTGCCGCCCACCTGGGGTCACGGGCCTTCGCCCGCCTCTCCGGCGGCGAACGCCAGCGGGTGCTCATCGCCCGGGCGCTGGCCCAGCAGGCCACCCACCTGCTGCTCGACGAGCCCACCAACCATCTCGACATCCGCTACCAGCACGAGATCCTGCGGCTGGTACGCGACCTCGGCACCTGTGCCGTGGTGGTGCTGCACGACCTGAACCTCGCTGCCCGCTACTGCGACGACCTGGTCCTGCTCGGCCAGGGCGGCGTCGCCGCCGCCGGCACCACCGAGGAGGTCCTCGACCCTGCCGTTCTCGAACCCGTCTACGGCATCGGCATTCAGCGTCTCGACCTCGACGGCGCGATCCACCTGCTGTACCACCCTCACGATCAGCCCGCCGTGGAAAGGAGTGCCGCATGAGCGGCACCGAACCGGGCACCGGATGCCGTACCTGATCGCCGATCAGGTCTGAGGCAGCCCGAGGACCGGGGCCGACCCGGCGGTGAATCGCCGAGCCGACCCCGGTCCGCGCGGGTGAGGCCGGACCGCCCTCAGAAGTCGTCGTCGAAGGCGACCGTGCCGGTGACCCCGACCTGGTAGGCGGACACCCGCCGTTCGAAGAAGTTGGACAGCTCCTGCACGTCCTGCAACTCCATGAAGGCGAACGGATTCTTCGACCCGTACCGCGGTTCGATCTCCAGCTGCGCCAACCGGCGGTCGGCGACGTGCTGGAGATATTCGCGCATGTCGGCCAGGGACAGCCCGGACACGCCCTGTTCGAGCAGGTCGGCGGCGAACTGCACCTCGCACTCGACGGCTTCGGCAAGCATGTCCCGGACCTGCTGTTCCATCTCCGCGTCGAACAGGTCCGGCTCCTCGGCGCGTACGGTGTCGACCACGTCGAAGGCGAAGGCCATGTGCATCGACTCGTCCCGGAACACCCAGTTGGTGCCGGAGGCGAGGCCGTGCAGCAGGCCCCGGGACCGCAGGAAGTACACGTAGGCGAAGGCGCCGTAGAAGAACAGCCCCTCGATGCAGGCGGCGAAGCAGATCAAGTTCAGCAGGAACGACCGCCGGTCCTCGCGGGTCTTCAGCTCCCGCAGTTCGAAGATCGAGTCGATCCACTTGAAGCAGAACTCGGCCTTGCGGGCGATCGACGGGATGTTCTCCACCGCCGCGAACGCCGCGAACCGTTCCCGCTCGTCCGGCACGTAGGTGTCCAGGAGGTTCAGGTAGAACTGGACGTGCACCGCCTCCTCGAACAGTTGCCGCGACAGGTAGAGCCGGCCCTCCGGCGAGTTGACGTGCTGATAGAGGTTGAGTACGAGGTTGTTGGCGACGATGGTGTCGCCGGTGGCGAAGAACGCGACCAGTCGGGACACCAGGTGTTGCTCCGCCGGGGACAGCTTGGCCAGGTCGGCGAGGTCGGAGTGCAGGTCGACCTCCTCGACGGTCCAGGTGTTCTTGATGGCGTCCTTGAACCGGTCGAAGAACTGCGGGTAGCGCATCGGTCGCAGGGTCAGGTCCATACCGGGGTCGAGCAGCATCTGCCGCCGGCCGGTGTCGGGTTCGGAAACGGTGGTCACTGGCAGGCCTCGCAGCTCTCGGGGTTTTCCAGGGAGCAGGCCAGCGCCTCGTCGTCGCTTACCGCGACGATCGGCTTGACCGCCGGGGTGACGGCGACGGTGGCCTGCTGGATCCGGGTCGCGGGACGCGACCGCAGGTAGTAGGTGGTCTTCAGCCCGGCTTTCCAGGCGTACAGGTACATCGAGGAGAGCTTGCCGATGGTCGGCGCGCTGAGGAACAGGTTCAGCGACTGCGACTGGTCGACGAACGGCGCACGGGCGGCGGCCAGGTCGACAAGCGCCCGCTGCGGCAGCTCCCACGCGGTACGGAACAGCTCCCGCACCTCCTCGGGCAGTTCGGCGATGCCCTGCACCGACCCCTCGGCCCGCTTGATCTGCTCCCGGATCGGCGCCGTCCACAGCCCACGCGCCTTCAGCTCCCGGACCAGGTAGGTGTTGATCTGGAGGAACTCACCGGACATCGTCTCGCGCTTGAACAGGTTGGACACCTGCGGCTCGATGCACTCGTAGCAACCGGCGATCGAGGCGATCGTGGCGGTCGGCGCGATCGCGACAAGCAGCGAGTTGCGCAGGCCGTGACGGGCGATCCGCTCCCGCAGCGCGGCCCACCGCTGCTCCTGCGTCACCTCCGCGCCCCACAGGTCGGGATGCAGCTCACCCATCGCGGCCCGGGTTTCGGCGTACGCCGGGTGTGGGCCGAACCGCTCGGCCAGCCCGGCCGACGTCTCCAGCGCGGTCAGGAAGATCTCCTCCTGTACCCGGGTCGACAGCTCCCGCGCCGGCGCCGAGTCGAACGGCAGCCGCAGGGTGAACAACGCGTCCTGCAGCCCCATCAGGCCGAGCCCGACCGGACGCCAGCGCGGATTCGACACCGCCGTCTGCTCAGCCGGGTAGTAGTTGATGTCGATCACCCGGTCGAGGAACACCACGGCCGTGCGTACCGTCGCGCGCAGCTTCTCCCAGTCGACGCCGTCGGCGGTGACGTGCGCGCCCAGGTTGACCGACCCCAGGTTGCACACGGCCGTCTCGGTGTCGCTGTTGACCTCCAGGATCTCTGTGCACAGGTTCGACAGGTGGATCGTGTTGCCGGGCACACCGGTCTGGTTGGACAGCCGGTTCGCCGCGTCCTTGAACGTCATCCAACCGTTGCCGGTCTGCGCGAGCGTACGCATCATCCGGCCGTACAGGTCGCGGGCCTTCACCGTCCGCACGGCCTTCTTCTCCGCGGCCCGGTACGCCTCGTCGAACGCCTCGCCGAACAGGTCCGGCAGCTCGGGTGCGTCCGACGGGTCGATAAGCGACCAGTCGCCGTCGGCCTCGACCCGGCGCATGAACTCGTCCGGGATCCAGTTGGCCAGATTCAGGTTGTGGGTACGCCGGGACTCCTCGCCGGTGTTGTCCCGCAGCTCCAGGAACTCCTCGATGTCCGGGTGCCACGGCTCCAGGTACACACAGGCCGCGCCCTTGCGGCGGCCACCCTGGTTGACCGCCGCCACCCCGGCGTCGAGCGTCTTGAGGAACGGCACGATGCCGTTGGACCTGCCGTTGGTGCCCCGGATCAACGCGCCCCGGCCCCGGACCCGCGACCAGGAGATGCCGATGCCGCCGGAGAACTTCGACAGCTTCGCCACCTGGTGGTACCGCTCGTAGATCGAGTCGAGTTCGTCGCGCGGCGAGTCGACAAGGAAACACGACGACATCTGGGTGTGCCGGGTTCCCGAGTTGAACAGTGTCGGTGAACTCGGCAGGTACGCCAGGCTCGACATCAGCCGGTAGAACCCGATCGCCTCGCCCGGTGTCTGCGACAGCCCGCAGGCCACCCGCAGGAGCCAGTACTGCGGCGTCTCCACCACCAGGCGGGTCTGCGGATGCCGCAGCAGGTACCGGTCCGCGACGGTGCGCAGTCCGAAGTACTCGAACCGCAGGTCACCGTCGGGGTCGACCGCGTCGTCCAGCTTGCGCGCGTTCCGGGCCACGAACGCGGCTGTCTCGTCCCCGATCAGCCCGAGGCCGTGGGCGTACCGGATGGACTGGCTGAAGCTGGCCACCTGCTGTCCACGGACCTCCTTGTCCACGTACGCGGCCAGCAGCCGCGCCGCCAGCTTCGAGTACTGCGGCTCCGTACCGATCAGTTCGGCGGCCGTCTGGATGGACAGCTTGTCCAGTTCGGCGGTGGTGGCACCGTCGTACAGGCCGCTGATGGTCTTGGTGGCCACCCGCAGCGGATCGACCTCGTCGAGGTCGGCCACCCACCGCTCCACCGCCCGGACGATCTTGTTGACGTCCACCGGTTCCGTGGCGCCGTCGCGCTTGCGGACCTGCATCACCTGCCGGCGCTGCTCCGACACACCTGCGTCGGAGGCCGGCATCTCCCGCACGACCGTCACGTCTCTCTCCTCGCGCCGTCTGCTCAGGGCCTCGGACACGCGGGAGGACGCCACGGGATCCGCGCAGGCGGCACGGCCCGTTCCTGGCGTCGGCCGTCCCACGCGGCCTGCGGCCGCCGCCCACGAGTGCGGGCGGCGTGCTGGCAGGTCTTCGGACTCGTGGGCGTGCTCGCGCGCTCCTACTGGCCGTCGCTTCCCAGGCCGGGGCCCAGTGCTGTGTGACGGCTGTCGTTCCCACTCACCGCTGCGGGGCAGCCCCGGATTCACACCGGGTTCCCTCTTGCCTCGGCCGCCCCGGATGGGCGCCGAACCAGCTACGAGTGACACCATATATGGGCCGCCCTCGAACGCAAGACACCAGATGGTGTGTCGGCGTGTTCCGCAACGGACGTCACATCCGGCTACCCACCCAGCCGCTGGTGCGTAGCAGAACCGCAGCGTCCTCAGTAGGTGCCCAGCGGTTGACCTTGACGCAGGGTCAACCTCTGAAGATGACGGCATGACCACGAACTCCAGTGCGAACGAGGTAACCAAACCGTCCAGGTCGCTCGGCGGCCACGGTAGAAATGGCGAACGCGTCGAGCAGGACGAGCATTCGGTGCGGCATTTCACGGTCCACCACGACGGCGTCACGATCCCGGTGTCTCGCGGCGGACGGGGACGTCCGCTGGTCCTGTGTCCCGGGTTGAACTCGACCCAGGCGGACCTGCACGAGCTGACCGAGTTGCTGCGGCACGACCACGACGTGGTGAGCTTCGACCTGCGCGGCCATGGCCGCGCCTCCGCCGCCGACCGGTACTCCTTCGAGGATTTCCTCAGCGACCTCGCGGCCGTGATGGCGACGCTGGAAAGCCTCGACCCACACTCGGCGCCCCTGCTCGTGGGCTATTCACTGGGTGCGGACCTGGCCGTGCGCTATGCCTCCGAGCATCCTGACACCCTCGCCGCGCTGGTGCTCATCGACGGGGCGAATCCGGTCCCCGAACCGTTCATCACCGAGGCCGACGCGGCGGCGTTTCTCGCGATGTGGAAGGACTTGGCAACGCAGCAGGAATCCTTACGGGGCACCGCCCGCCAAGTGTTGCTCACCGCCCAGGAGATCTTTGACTTGAATGCCGAGATCGATGTGGTTCGGTCCGGGCTACTGCACCGCTACCGGAAGATCGACCGGCCCATCCGCATGATCATGTCGACCTCGATGGCCGGCGACAGCGGCGAAGAACCGGCCCTGCGCCTCAACCACAACTGGCGGGCCGGCGTCGAGCGGCTCGTCCGCGAGCAGCCGCACATCGCCACGTTCTGGCTCGACGCCGACCATCGGCTGGCCTTCACGCACGCCCACGAGATCGCGCAGATCATCCGAACCACCCAGGACGCGACCGGCCAGGCCGACTCCCTCGACCGCGCCGTAGCAGACTGAGGCGATGCTGACCATCGGTGAGCTGGCGTCATACGCCGGTGTGACAGTGCGGGCGGTACGGCATTACCACGCCAAGGGCCTGCTGCCGGAGCCGGAGCGGGACCACTCCGGCTACCGCAGGTACGACGCCACCGCCATGGTCGAGCTCATCAGAATCCGGACCCTCGCCGAGGCCGGGGTCCCGCTCGCCCGGGTACGGGAACTGCTGCAAGCCGACGAGAAGGAGTTCGCCGAGGCGGTCGCGGACATCGACAAGCGGCTACGGGCGGAGATCCGGCAACGGCACCGGCAACGGGAACGGATCGCCCGCCTGACCTCCGGAGACAGCCTGGTGCTGCCCCCGGTGGTGATCGAGCATCTCGACCGGTTGCGGGCCCTCGGGGTCGACGAACGGATCGTTCAAGTCGAGCGCGACGGCTGGATCCCGCTGGCCGCGAGGTCACCGGAACGAGTCCCCGAGTGGATGGCACGCAAGCGGGAGCAGCTCGCCGACCCACAACTCATCGGCTTCTATCTCACCCTGGGTAATGCCCTCGACCGCACCGACGACCCGCAACTGGTCGAGCTGGCCGACGAACTGGCCGCCTACATCACCCGGATGGCCGACGAACGGGGCGACAACTACATCGACGACACCGCCATCGCGCCTCCCCTGGTCACGCTGATGGACGCACTGGCGTTCGACACCGTGCCACCGGCCCGCCGGCTGATCGAGTTGCTCAAGGAGCGAGGCTGGACCGGCTGGACCGAACTCAAACGAGTGGACCCGCCTGCGTAGGCACCCGAAATCCGGCACAAGCCGATACGTCAGCCTGGTTCAGGGACCTGCGATGATCACTGGCGTTGTATTGATCTCGCTGGCAGGCACCGACGGTCAAAGCGGACGCCACATCGCTTCACCTCGGACGCGGCAGTCGTCCTTGTCAGTCTCAGTTGGGCCTGATGTGGGCCAGGCGATTCGCCTCGGCTTGTGGCAGTCCGGACGCCTGGAGTAACTCGCCGACGACAGCGCGCACTCGTGAGACGACAACATTGCCGGAGAACTCGACGCCGTCGGCGCAGGCTTCGTCGAGTTCCTTGATCGCCCGCAATGCGCGCGTTCGCGTCGGGGCTGGCTCCCGGGCGGCGAAGAAGTCGCGGTACAGGAGCCTCAGCGCCTGGCCGGTTTGCTCGATCGACGCGGGAAGGCCGGGCGGTACCGGTTCACCGGCCCGTACGGTCGCTACCGTCCAGTGCACTATGTCGTGGGCACTGGTGTAGGCGTTCTCGAGGTGCTCGGCGGCGTGCTCGTACTGGCGCACAATCCCCAGCCGTCGTCTCCGCCACGGTGAGAGGACCACGACCTGCCGCGCTGCGGCAACCAGGTCCGTCGTCTTTGATCTCTGTTCCCAGGTGGTGGAGAAGCGCTTCAGGGCGTCCTCGGCTTGTTGACGGTCACGGTGGGCCAGGGCCGTAGCGGTAGCGGTCAGTTCACGGGCGAAGGCATCCATTGTCTTACCGGTAGCGCGGTGTAGGACGCGCACCGGGTTGAGCGGCAGAATCAGAAACGCGACGGCGATCGCAACAACGCCACCGACCAGGGCACTTTCCGTTCGCGCCACAGCCAGATCGGGTCCTTGCGCCACCGACGCCAACAGCAGGCCCGTGCCTCCTGCCTGCGCCATCACCCCGCCGCTGCCCCGAAACAAGACAGCCGCGGAGATGGCGATCGCCACGACCACGCCGGTCTGTACCGGCCCTACTCCGATGGCCCGTGTAATCAAATGCGCAACCACTGCCCCGGCGATAACCCCGGCGAGCATTTCGATCGTTCGCCTGATCCGATTACTGAAGGCTCCCGCGATCGTGCCGACCGCTACGGCGGGCGCGAACAACGGCTCCGCGTTGCCCAGCACTTCGCGCGTGATGAACCAAGACAGCTCAGCCGCCACACCAGCCTGCGCCGCGACGATGAAGGACGTGCGAAGTCGTTCGTACGCCTCTCGGCCTTGTCGCCGCACAGTCTCTCGCGGCGCACCTAGCGTCCGGCCACGCACCCCTCAACCTCCGGCTTGCCATCGGCTCCCCACGACATCGTCCTACCGGAACCGAGATCAAGTGCTAGGTACCAACTCTGGCTCTCCGCAGGTTGCGCCGCCACCCACCTGCTGCCGACCAGCGAGGACCGCACCCGCCGGGCCATCGACAAGGCGTTCGGTGAGGACCAGGCCGACGATGACGAGCCGGAAGCCCGTGACGGCCTGGAGACGGCAAGATCGTGGTTCAGCGCTTTCCGCAGGTGCCGGAAGTGCAGGTCACGGCACCTGCGGTCGTCACTTGGCGTTGAAGATATCCCGGCAAGCCCGAGACCTGCGATGACGGCCCGGAAAGGGCCTGTGAGCAAGCGAAACGCCACTCACTGACTGTCAACAACTTTCGGCGTTTGTCGGTGGCGAGTGCCCAAGATGTGCCCACCGACCCCCGCCATTAGGCGGGCCCGGACGCGGAGACTGCAACTCCGGGCGGGCCCTCAGATCGCCCCGTGGAGGCGACCCATGAGCACGATACCGACCCTGCCCGTCTGCGGACGGCCCGCCACGATCCGGATCGAGGCATACGCGCCGCTCGACGGCCGGATCCACGGCACGCTCGACCTCGGTGTACGTCTGCCCCGATCACGCCAACCAGGCCGTCACCGTGTTGGAGGCGGCCGGGTTCGCCACCCACCGCCTAGCCGGCGGCACCGAGGTGAAGCGCTGCGGCGACGGCATGGACTTCACAGACCCGACCGCCGTCCGCATCCTGACCGCCCCGGCGCCGGTCGCCGAGCCGTCGATCACGCCTCACCCGGCGTGGTGCGACCGGCAGAACTGCGCCGGCCGGGACGAACACCGGTCCGTCGCCCTGGAGGCCAACCCCGACGGCACGGAGATCCTCGCCGTGCGGTTGTGGCTCGCCCAGTTGCTCATCGCCGACACCGCCGCGCTGGTCGAGGTGGAGTTCATCGCCGGCCCCGACGAGACGGACGGGCATGTGCTGCCGCTGGCGCAGGCCATCGCCCTGTCCAACCGCATCCGGGCCCTGGTCGACCTGGAGCGGGGCGGTCGGCGATGAACGCCCGTACCCGTGTGGTGCTGCTGATCGACGCCGCTGACCCTCGCGGGCAGGCCCGGGTGCTGGCCTGGCTCGACAAGGTCGGCGCGGAACTGATGGCGCTGGTGCGGCCCGAGGACTTCCGGCACGCGCACCGCCTGGTGGCCGACGGTGAGGTGGACCTGATCGTCACCCCGGACGTTGCCGGCCTGCCGGGCGTGCTGGTGGCGTCGCCGGTCCTGATGGCCCGGATGGCCCGTGACCCGCAGGCGAACGCCGCCACCCGGGTCACGGAGCCGGACCGTCCGGAGATGGTGCGCTCCGGCGGGCTGGGTGCCGTCGTCGAGCGGCCGACGTCTGGCATGCCAGACACGAGGCGGCCGTCGATGCTGCGCCGGAACGAGCAGCCGGCGGCACCGAGACCCCGATGGATGCGGGCGGGTGGTCCCCGGTGAGCCGGCCGGAGCGGTGGTGGAGGCCGGAGACGAACCGCCGCCCGGCCGGCGGTGCCCGCCGTCGGGTGCACGCCCGACGGAAGGCGGCCGGCGCGTTCGATGCCGGATACGCCGCCGGGAAGGCGGAGCAGGCCAGCAAGGATCAGCGGCTGCGGGACAGCCTGGCCGAGCTGGTGCGGGCGGTCGACGCTGCGGACAACGGCGATCCGACGCTGCTCGACGACCTCACCCGGCAGGCCGGCGCGTCTGATGCAGACGCATCAGTCCAGCCAGAGCGCGAGCCGTACCGGTGCCCCAGCTGGTGCACCACCGACCACGACGAACCGGAGCAACTCGCCGACGATCTCGCGGTGCAGAGCCGCGGCCACTACGCCGACGTTGCGGTGGTGCTGCGCGACTACGACACGGTTGCGGTGGTGTCGCTGGTGGCCGTGGACAACCTGGAGACCGGCACCCGCACCCCCACCGACGTGGCGCTCAACGCCCACGACACGTACACCCCGGACGAGGCGGCGCAGATCATCGCCGGCATCAGCGAGGCGGCCCGGATCGCCCGTGCCGACGAGCAGGCGGCGGCCAGCGACGGCGCGCAGCTGGTCGCCGACCTCGAGGCGTGGATGCGGGGTGAGGCCCGGTGAACCTGGTCCGGATCGCACGCGTCGCCTCGGCAACGACCGTCGCCGGGGTGGCCGCGGTCGCCTCCTACTCCCACATGCGGGACCTCGTCGCGACGCACGGGCAAGGTCCCCTGCTGGCGAACGTCCTGCCCGTCTCCGTCGACGGGATGCTCATCGTGGCCAGCGCGGTCATGGCCGATGACCGGGCGGCCGGGCTACGGCCACGGCTGTCCGCCCGGGTGTCGTTCGTGGTCGGGGTGGCCGCGTCGATCGTGGCGAACGTGCTCGCCGCGCCGCCGGACCTGGTGGCCCGGGTGATCTCGGCGTGGCCGGCGCTGGCGCTGCTGCTGGTCGTCGAGATGCTCGGCGGCGCCCGGGTGTCCGAGGACGGACACGTCGACGGCCAGGCGGTCAAAACCCCGCCGAGCAGCGGCGGCCGACCGTCGAGCGCGGAGCGGGTGCTGGCCGCGCGGGACGCCGACCCGGACGCGCCGGTCGCGGACATCGCCCGACTGGCCGGGGTGTCCGCCCGGACGGCACGACGCCACCTGAACGGCAGCGCCGGGTAGCGATTGCGAACCCGGGTACGCAATCCCTGAGGGTCCAGCCGGATCTGTCCCCGGGTGGACCCTCAGGGCGCTACGGCGCGCAGGCGCACCGCGTCCAGGCGGTGAACCGGGTGACCAGCTCCCCCGGATCGGCGTTCGGCGACTCGTCCAGCGCGGCCGTGAGCAACGCCCCGAGGAACATCGACAGGGTCACCCGATCGCGCCCGTACGCCTCGGCCAACCGGACCCGCGCCGGAGAGCAGGGCCACGGCGTGCCCGGCTCACACGTCCCGCACGTCCAGTCGGGCCGCAGCGGCGTGTGCTGGTCGCCGAGCCGTGCGGGCAGGGCCTCGACGGCGCGGCCGATCCGGGCCGCCTCAGCGGCCATGGCGTCGCGGTACGACACGATCCGATACGTCATGCCGGCCACCGGGCGTTGCGGCGCGCCTGATCGAGCAGGCGTTGCCGGGCCGCGTCCCGCTCGATGTCCTGCCAGCGTTGTCCGGTGCCCGGCGGTACGGGTCGCTGTCGCAGCCGCTGCCAGAACCTGCGCCACCTGCCCACCGCCACCACCTCCGCCAGCTCGGGACGGGCGGCGGCGGTACGTCGGGGAGCACCGCCACCACCCACGAGCATCGTGCGATGACGGAGTGTGCCCAGGTCAGGGGTGCGGCGTCCGCTACGGCGTCACGGACAGGCCCAGATCACGGACAGCCGCGTCGACCTGCCCGGCCAACTGCCGCGACGCCGTCACCGAGGCGATCGACCGTGCCCGCTCCAGCACCTGTCGCGCCGCGCCGCCGTCGCCGGCCCTGCCGTGGGCGACGGCCAGGTGGACGAGGTGCCGGCCGTGCCAGTCGGCACCGTCGGCTGTCTCGTCCACCCCGGCCGTGCCGGCGGTCAGCAGCTCGACGGCCCGGTCGTTGGCTTGGGCGTCCCGGTCGCCGAGGTACCGCCACACGATGCCCTGCTGCACCGCGTAGAAGGCGGGGGTGTACCAGTAGCCCCACGCGGGCAGTGGCGATTCTGTCGCCTCGCCGGCCAGGTCGGCAGCCTGCGTCAGCATCTGCCGCACCTCGGTAGGGCACGCCCCAGCCATGGCCAACCCACGCGCCTCCTGCCCGGCGGAGTACGCGCGCAGCGCCGTGTTGGCGCGCGGGTCACGGCGGGCGGCGCGGGACAGCCCGATCATCTCCGGCAGGTCGCCGCGACCCTCGGCCCGGTGGCCCTGGAAGGACAACACCGTGGCGGTCAGATCGGCGTTTCCGGCCTCCGTCGACCAGTGCAGGGAACGATCAAGCCAGGTGCGGGCGGTCCGGTCGTCGCCGTTGGCGATGCCCAGCCAACCGGCGAACTGCGCCCACTGCGCGGCCACGTCGACCACCGCTGGCCGGACCTGGTGGTCGGCCTCGCCCAGCAGCGACACCACCGTGTCGAGCTGGGCACGGACGGGCGGCAGGACAGCGGCGGCGCCGATGGAGTCCTCCAGCCGCCGGTAACCGGCGAGCACATCACCCAGGGCGCGCACCCCGGCCAGGTCGACCCGGCCCGGACGCGCGGCGACGTAGGCGGCGCGGTCGCCGCCGTCGGGCGCGTCGACGACCATCGCGGCGAGCGCACCACCGGCGGCGAGTGCTTCGTCGAGGCGGGCGGCGATGTCGACGGCGGGCCGGGTCTGCCCGGTCTCCAGCTGGTGAATGACGCTCTTGCCGTGGTTCACCGCGGCGGCCAGCTGGCGCAGCGACAGGCCACGCTCACGGCGCAGCCGGGCCAGCTCGGCGGGGAATCGCGGGTCAACGATGGTGTGCGCGCGTGGCGGCATGGCGAAGCTCCCAGGTGGAGGACTGGGCGGCGACCTGCCGGCCTCCACACCGGCGGGCCGCCACAGTCGACGGTACTCGGCACCAGGACGCCACGACAGCGGCCATCACGCGAGCCAGGCTGTGTCGGCGAGGCGACACCACCACCCACCCGGCGCGACGGAAGATGCCGTGGTGAAGATCGACCGCAAGATGGGCCTACTCCTGGCCGGCACTGCCGTCCTGTTCGCCGTCGCCGTGGTCTTGTGTATTGCGGCGTGGGCGGTGGCCAACGCCCCCGACACCGGTCCGGAGCGCCCGAAGGTCACCGACTGGATGCAGGCGTGGGGAAGCATCGGCGGCGTGATTGCCGGCCTGGCGGCAGCCGGCGCGGCCGCCATGCTGCTGCTGCATGAACGTCAGCGGGCCGCCGAGGCGGAGCGTCTGCTGGCCGAGGAACGGCACGAGGCCCGACTGGACGTGCCCCGCTCGCTCGTCGTCTCCCGGGCTCGATTCAGCACGTACGGCCAGGGCGGTGACTACATCAGCGGGGTGGTGGTCAACCTGAACAACTTCGGAGCGACACCCCTGCGCAATGTGGCCCTGGTTGTGGAGCTTCCTGAGGACGGCCGCTATCTCATCCTGAGGCCCATTCCGCTGATCGCACCCGGCGAGGCCGTACCGGTGCGGCAGGACTACAAGGGCACGGTCCACGTACCCGGACCGTGGGTGCCGAGGACCGGCACTGCGCCTGTCACTGCTTGCTTCATCGATCACACCAACACCGCGTGGGAGAAGACGAGCGACGGCGAGATTGCCCGGACAACGTTGCCGTATCCGCCGGTCATCCGTGCCACTCAGTCCGAGGCCATCCCCGCATAGAAGACGGGATCGGTCAGCGCGGGACAGGTTGGCCGATCCCGTCAGGGCCGCCGTCGCGGTGGCGGTTTCGACGGTGAGCGGATGTCAGATCGGCGCGGTCCGCCCGGTGACGGGCCGGCGGGGGCCGGTTGGTTTGGGCGGTCCGCCCGGCCGTGGTCCGGCTGGCCCGGTAGGCACGCCGCTCAAGAGCCCAGGGTGAACTGGACGTTGCCGCCGCCGATCAGGCGTACCTCGCGGCGCAGGATGCGGATCAGTTCGGCCTCCAGACTGCCGCCCGGTGCGCGCAGCTCCACCACGACGTGCACCGGCTGAGGTGCCGTCGCGACCGCCGTCCCGCCGCCGGCGGTTGCTCCGCCCGCCGTCGAGCGGCCACCAGACGCGATCACCTGGCGCAGCCGGTCGAAACCATCCTTGCCACCGAGCCGATCCACCTCGGCGGACGTGAGCACGCCACCGGGGGCCAGGACCGCCGGCACGCTGTCGACGCCCTTCGGGCCGGAGCCGTCGACGTAGCCACCCGCCGAGAACTCCCGGTGGCCACCGCGCGCCGTGTTCCGGACGACGACGAGCGTTCCCGCGTCGCGATCGACGCCGCTTTCCGCCGTGAGGTCGATGTGCCCACCATGCGCCCAAGCAAGGAAGCGTGATCTATGTTCGCCCAGCTCAGACCGGTTGCCCGACCTCCACCGCCTATTTGGCGTTGAAGTAGCTGGCCTCGGGGTGGTGGACGACGATGGCGTCAGTGGCCTGCTCCGGCATCAGCTGGAACTCCTCCGACAGCTGCACACCGATCCGCTCGGCACCGAGCAGCTCCACGATCTTCGCCCGGTCCTCCAGATCGGGGCAGGCCGGGTAGCCGAACGCGTACCGGCAGCCCCGGTAGTCGGTGCCCAGCAGGCCAGCCAGGTCGGTCGGGTCGTCGTCGGCGACGGTGCGGCCGTCGGGCAGCCGCAGCTCGGCCCGGACCCGCTTGTGCCAGTACTCGGCGAGGGCCTCGGTGAGCTGCACCGACAGCCCGTGCACCTCCAGGTAGTCGCGGTACTCGTTGCGGGCGAACAGCTTCGCCGCGTACTCGCTGACCGGCTGACCGACGGTGACCAGCTGCAACGCGACCACGTCGAGTTCCTCGCCGCGCGGGCGGAAGAAGTCGGCCAGGCACAGCCGCCGCTCCTGCCGCTGCCGGGGGAAGGTGAACCGGGCCCGCTCGGCGTGCCCGTTCTCGTCCAGGACGACCAGGTCGTTGCCCTCGGAGTAGGCCGGGAAGTAGCCGTAGACCACGGCCGCCTCCAACACCTGGTCGGCGATCAGCCGGTCCAGCCAGTAGCGCAGCCTCGGCCGGCCCTCGGTCTCCACCAGTTCCTCGTACGACGGGCCCTTGCCACCGCGCGCACCGCGCAGACCCCACTGGCCCATGAAGGTGGCCCGCTCGTCCAACAGTGCCGCGTAGTCGGCCAGCGGCACCCCCTTGACCACCCGGGTGCCGTGGAACGGTGCGACCGGCACCGGCACGTCGACCGCGACGTCGGAGCGTACCGAGGTGTCGTGCAGCTCCGGCAGCGACTCGGCGACCACCGCACGCTGCCGTTCCCGGCGGGCCCGCCGGGCGGCGAGAGCGGCCTCCCGCTCGGGATCGATGACCGGCGCACCGCCGCGCTTGGCGGCCATCACCCGGTCCATCAGGGACAGCCCCTCGAAGGCGTCGCGGGCGTAGTGCACCTGGCCGGGGAACATCGACCGCAGGTCGTCCTCCACGTACGCCCGGGTCAGTGCGGCGCCGCCGAGCAGGACCGGCCAGCGCTCCGCGACCCCCCGCGACGCCATCTCGACCAGATTCTCCTTCATGATGACGGTGCTCTTGACCAGCAGACCCGACATGCCGATGGCGTCGGCGCGGTGCTGCTCGGCGGCATCGAGGATGGCGGAGATCGGCTGCTTGATGCCGATGTTCACCACGTCGTAGCCGTTGTTGGACAGGATGATGTCGACCAGGTTCTTGCCGATGTCGTGCACGTCGCCCTTGACGGTGGCCAGCACGATGCGGCCCTTGCCGTCGTCGTCGGCCTTCTCCATGTGCGGTTCGAGGTAGGCCACCGCGGTCTTCATCACCTCGGCGGACTGCAACACGAACGGCAGCTGCATCTGACCGGAGCCGAACAGCTCACCGACGACCTTCATGCCGTCCAGCAGGATGTCGTTGATGATGAGCAGCGGGGCGGTGCCGGCCGCCATCGCCGCATCGAGGTCGGCCTCCAGACCGTTGCGCTCGCCGTCGATGATCCGCCGCTTGAGCCGCTCGTTGAGCGGCAGGGCCGCCAACTCCTCGGCCCGGGTGGCACGCGCCGAGGCGGCGTCCACGCCTTCGAAGACCTCGATAAACCGCTGCACCGGGTCGTAGCCCTCGCGACGCCGGTCGTAGATCAGGTCAAGGGCGATCTCGCGCTGCTCGTCGGGGATCTTCGACATCGGCAGGATCTTGCTGGCGTGCACGATCGCCGAGGTGAGCCCGGCCTGCACGCACTCGTGCAGGAAGACCGAGTTGAGCACCTGCCGGGCCGCCGGGTTCAGTCCGAACGAGACGTTCGAAACGCCCAGCGTGAAGTTCACCCCGGGCCAGCGGCGGGCGATCTCCCGGATCGCCTCGATGGTCTCGATGCCGTCGCGGCGGGTCTCCTCCTGACCCGTGGCGATCGGGAAGGTCAGCGCGTCGATGAGGATGTCCGAGCGGTGCATCCCCCACCGGCCGGTGAGGTCCTCGATCAGCCGCTCGGCCACCCGTACCTTCCACTCCGCCGTGCGGGCCTGCCCCTCCTCGTCGATGAGCAGCGCGACCACGGCGGCACCGTGCTCGGCGACCACCGGCATCACCCGCGCGTAGCGGGAGTCGGGGCCGTCGCCGTCCTCGAAGTTGACCGAGTTGACCACGCACCGGCCGCCGAGCATCTCCAGGCCGGCCTCGATCACCGCCGGCTCGGTCGAGTCCAGCATGATCGGCAGCGTGGAGGCGGTGGCGAACCGGCCGGCCAGCTCGCGCATGTCGGTGGTGCCGTCGCGGCCGACGTAGTCGACGCAGAGGTCCAGCAGATGCGAGCCGTCGCGGGCCTGCCCACGGGCGATCTCCACGCAGGACTGCCAGTCGGCGGCGAGCATCGCCTCCCGGAACGCCTTGGAGCCGTTGGCGTTTGTCCGCTCCCCCACCATCAGCACGCTGGCGTCCTGCGCGAACGGCACATGGTGGTAGATCGAGGAGACACCCGGATCGGTACGCGAGGCGCGCAGGCCCGGCTGGCTACCACCCAACCGCTCGGCGAGCAGGCTGATGTGCTCCGGGGTGGTGCCGCAACAGCCGCCGATCAGGGAGACGCCGTACTCGGTCACGAAACGTTCCATGGCGTCGGCCAACTCCACCGGAGTCAGCGGGTAGATCGCACCGTCGGCGGTGAGCTGCGGCAGGCCGGCGTTCGGCATCACCGACAGCGGGACGGTGGCGTGTTGGGAGAGGTAGCGCAGATGCTCGCTCATCTCCGCCGGCCCGGTGGCGCAGTTGAGCCCGATGAGGTCGACGCCGAGCGGCTCGATCGCGGTCAGTGCGGCACCGATCTCGCTGCCCAGCAGCATGGTGCCGGTGGTCTCCACGGTGACGTGACAGATCAGCGGGACCTTGCGGCCCAGCTCCGCCATCGCCCGGTGCGAGCCGACCACGGCGGCCTTGACCTGAAGCAGATCCTGGCAGGTCTCGACGATCAGCGCGTCCGCGCCGCCCTCGATCAAGCCGGCGGCGTTCTCCTGGTACGCGTCGCGCAGCGTGGCGTAGGCGGCGTGGCCGAGAGTGGGCAGCTTGGTGCCGGGGCCGATCGACCCGAGGACGAACCGGGGCCGCTCGGACGAGCTGTACGCGTCGGCTGCCTCGCGGGCGATCCGGGCACCGGCCTCGGACAGCTCCCGGATCCGGTGCTGGATGTCGTACTCGCCGAGGTTGGCGAGGTTCGCGCCGAAGGTGTTCGTCTCCACACAGTCCGCGCCCGCCGCCAGGTACGCCTCGTGAACCCCGCGGACGACGTCCGGCCGGGTGACGTTGAGGATCTCGTTGCACCCCTCCAGGCCGTCGAAGTCGTCCAGGGTCAGGTCCGCAGCCTGCAGCATCGTCCCCATCGCCCCATCGGTGACGAGGATCCGGTCTGCCAGCGCATCGAGCAACGAAGTCCGCACGACCTCAGGTTAGTGCGGCGAGGCGGGCCCGCACCCCTGCGTACCGTCCGATCCCACATTGTGTCGTCGGGATCACTATGCCCGTTTTGGTGCGCATTGCCCAACACCGCGCGCTGCCGGCCGTGTCCGCGCAGCCCGACGTCGATGCCGACGCCTGCCCCATCCGGCGCGGCCGACGGGCCGGGTCCGGGCCCGGCACGTAGGCTGACTGACGTGAAGGACTACAGCGACACCGCCACGCACCGTGGGCGGACGACCGGGACCGCCTCCCGGACCGCCGGTGACGAGCAGGAGGTGACGGCGTGACCGAGTTCGACGGGCTGCCGGTGCTGCGGTCCCCGGTCGCCATCTGCGCCTTCGAGGGGTGGAACGACGCGGCGGACGCGTCCACCGCGGCGGTCGAGCACCTGGAGCAGGTGTGGGAGGCCCGCCCCGTCACCGAGCTGGACCCGGAGGACTTCTACGACTTCCAGGTCAGCCGGCCCACCATCGCCATGTCCGACGGCGCCACCCGCCGGGTGGAATGGCCGACCACCCGGTTCACGGTCGCCAGCCCCGCCGGCACCGAGCGGGACGTGGTGCTGATCCGCGGCATCGAGCCGAGCATGCGGTGGCGGACCTTCTGCGAGCAGGTGCTGGAAATCTGCCACAGCCTGGAGGTCGAGCGGGTGGTGCTGCTCGGTGCCCTGCTGGCCGACGTGCCGTACACCCGGCCGCTGCCGATCAGCGGCAGCGCCTCCGACGCCGACGCCGCGCGCCGCTACCAGCTCACCCCGACCCGGTACGACGGGCCGACCGGCATCGTCGGCGTGCTGCACGACGCCTGCACCCGCGCCGAGGTCGACGCCGTCTCGTTCTGGGTCCACGTGCCGCACTACGCCAACAACCCGCCCTGCCCGAAGGCCACCCTCGCCCTGCTGCACCGGGTCGAGGAGGTGCTCGACCTGCCGGTGCCCATGGCCGACCTGGCCGAGGAGGCCGCCGAGTGGGAGCAGCGGGTCCGCAGCGCCGCAGAGCAGGACGCCGAGCTGGGCGAGTACGTCCGCGAGTTGGAGGAACGCGTCGGTGACGCGGGCATCACCCCGTTGACCGGGGACGAGATCGCCCAGGAGTTCGAGAAGTACCTGCGCCGCCGGGGCGGATCCGCCGGCCCCACCGCCGGTTCCTGGTAACCCACTCCCCGTTCCGCTTTCCAGACCCCGGGTCGTTATCGGCCCGGGGTCTGGTCATGTGTGTCGGGGTGGCGGCACACACCCCGCGTACGGCATCCTAGGAACCTAGCTGAAATGAGGAGGCGGGATGCAGATCAACCCTGGAGCGGCCGAGTTCCCGCACCGGCAGATCGCCGCGCAGCTCAAGAGCCAGATCCGACGCGGGGACTGGGCACCGGGCGAACGGCTGCCGTCCATCCCGGCCGTCGCCGAGATGTTCGGGGTCGCCAAGCAGACCGTGCAACGCGCCGTCGACCAGCTGCGGGTCGAGGGCATCCTGATCACCAAACCCGGTTCCGGTACGTACGTGCGGGGCACCCGGCGACGGCTCAACCGGCTCTCCCGAGGCCGCTACGGCGGCTTCCGCGGATATCACACCGACCTCGCGGCCCGCTATCGCCAGCAACTCGTCTCCGTCGGCCGCTCCCCCGCGCCGCCCGAGGTGGCCGACGCGTTCGGCGTACCCGACGGCACCGAACTGCTCTGCCGCCGCCATCTCGTCCGCACCGAGGAGTCACCGGTGGAGGTGGGCGCCTCCTGGTTCCTGCCCGCCGACACCGCCGGCACCACCCTGGAACGGGCCGAGGCGTTCGGCCGGCCGCTCTACCAGGAGGCCGAGGAGGCCACCGGCCGGCGGTACGCGACCGCAACCGACACGATCACCGCACGCCAGCCCAGCCGCGAGGAGTCCGAGACCCTCCAGATCCGACCGGACACCCCGGTGCTGCACCTGCTACACGTGGCGTACGACCCGCAGCGCCGGCCCATCGAGGTCGCCCAGGCCACCTGGCCCGGCCCGGTCACCACGCTGACCGAGGAGTATCAGATCCCCGCCCCCGCCCCCACCACCGACCCCGACCCCGACCCCGACCTCGTCCTCGGCTGACCCACCCGCCCCACCCCCAACCCCCTCGCGATCTTGCACTTTCCGTCGCCGCGAAAGTCACGAAAGCCGCGTAATGGCGACCACAACTGCAAGATCGCGGGTGGGGGTGGGGGTGGGGTCAGAGGTGGATGCCGAGGAGGGCGTCGACGGTGTCGGCGAAGAGGTGCGGAGCGGCCGGGTCGTCGTCGGCGCCGGCGAGGGTCAGCTCGGCCCACTCGTCGGCCAGCCGCAGGGCGCCGGGTGTGTCGAGATCGTCGGCGAGTCGTTCGCGTACGCCGGACAGGAACGCCGACCCGGACGGCCCGGCGGTCGCGGCGGCGGCCCGGCGCCAGCGGCCCAGCCGCTCCTGGGCGGCGGTGAGCAGGTCGTCGGTCCAGGACCGGTCGGCGCGGTAGTGATCGGAGAGCAGGGCCAGCCGGACCGCCATCGGATCCACCCGGTCGGCCCGCAGCCGGGAGACGAAGACCAGGTTTCCCCGGGACTTGGACATCTTCTCGCCGTCCAGCCCGATCATGCCGGCGTGCACGTAGTGAGAGGCGAACGGAGCCGCGCCGGTCAACCGCTCGGCGTGCGCGGCGGAGCACTCGTGGTGCGGGAAGAGCAGGTCGTTGCCGCCACCCTGCACGTCGATGGTGGAACCGAGCAGGCCGAGGGCGATCACCGCGCACTCGATGTGCCAGCCCGGTCGGCCCGGGCCGAGGTCCCCGCCCGGCCAGGACGGCTCACCGTCCCGGGCACCGCGCCACAGCAGCGGGTCCAACGGGTCACGCTTGCCGGCACGATCCGGGTCGCCGCCGCGCTCGGGGAAGATCTCCAGCATCTCCTCGCGGGACAGGTTGGACTCGTAACCGAAGCTCGGCGCGGCCGAGATGTCGAAGTACACGTCGCCGGTGCCGTCGTCGAGGCGGTACGCGGCACCGTCCTTGAGCAGCACCAGCACCTTCTCGGCGATGTCCGGGATCGACTCCACCGCCCCGACGTAGTGAGCCGGCGGGATGATCCGCAACGCCTCCATGTCCTCCCGGAACAGCGCCGTCTCCCGCATCGCCAGGACCTTCCAGTCCTCACGGTCACGTTCGGCCCGTTCCAGCAACGGATCGTCGATATCGGTGACGTTCTGTACGTACCGGACCTCATGACCGGCGTCGCGCCACATCCGCTGCACCAGGTCGAAGGTGATCATGGTGGCGGCGTGACCGAGGTGGGTGGCGTCGTACGGGGTGATGCCGCAGACGTACATGGTGGCCGTGCCGTCCGGATCGCTCGGCTGCACACTTTTCCGCGCCGAGTCGAACAACCGCAACGGCTCGCTCCGGCCCGGCAGTCGCGGCACCTCGTGCCCCACCCAAGACTCCATGACCGTCAGCCTAGCCAGCCGTCGGGCGACGTCACGCCGGCCGGCGAGTGATCAACGCGACAGGCTCAGATCGGCGGCCAGGGCACTGCCGGCCAGTCCTGGGACGGCTGCGGAAAGCGACCGCTCTCGCACAGCCGGTCGATCCGAGTGGTCAGCTCGGTGATCTCACCGAGGGTGAGGTGCTCGGACAGTTCCTCGCCGAGCGGACCGGCGAGCTGACGGGACAGGCGGCCGAGCATGTCGACCGCGTCGGCCGGCAACGCACGGCCGGCCCACCCCCAGAGCACCGTACGCAGCTTCTCCTCCACGTGGAAGCTCACCCCGTGGTCGACCCCGTGAATCCGGTCGTCCGGACCGACCAGGACGTGGCCGCCCTTGCGGTCCGCATTGTTGATCACCGCGTCGAGCACCGCGAGCCGGGCCAGCCGCGGGTCGTCGGCGTGGGCCAGGGCGTACGCGGTGCCGTCGTCGTCGCGGGCGGCCGCGATCGGGAACCAGCGGGGTGGCACCGAGTCGGCCGGCACGAAACCCACAAGTGGCTCGGCGTCGGGCGGTTCCTCGATCCACAGTTGGCAGGAACCGGGCCCGAACGGCCCGTCCCGCAGCACCGTCGGCGGCACCAGATCCCAACCGGTGGCGGCGGAGACCAGGTAGGCGGCCACCTCACGGCCCGCCAGGGTGCCGTCCGGGAAATCCCACAGCGGTCGCTCACCGCGCACCGGCTTGTACACGCACCGCGCCGACATCCCGTCCAGGGTCAGCACGCCGCGCAGGGTGGTGTTCGAGGCGTCGACGAGCCGGCCTTCGACGGTCAGTTCACCGTCACGCAGCAGGCGCAGCGCGGCCCCCTCGTCCTGCCGGGGAGCCACGCCAGACGAGGTCACCGGTGGTAGCCGTTGTTCCGGGGGCAGAGATGGCCGGCCGGGTCGAGGGGCTGGCCGCAGAGCGGGCAGGGCGGCCGCCCGGCGTTTACCACGCGCCGGGCCCGCTCGATGAACGCGCGGGTCGCCTCGGGGGTCAACCGGACGCGGAGCCGGTCGAGATCCTCGTCGGGCTCGACATCGTCGGGATCGTCCACCTCCTCCGACTCGCCAAGCTCGATCTCGGTCTCCGCCTCGCCGACCGCGATCGCCTCGATCACCACGGTCGCGGTGTCCGCGTCGAAGGCCAGGCCCAGCGTGCCGACCCGGAACTCCTCGTCGACCGGCGTCTCCAGCGGGTCGTTGTCACCAGCCGGGACGGTAGCCTCGGGCAGTTCCACACCGAACCGACGCTGGGCCTCGGTGAGCAGTTCCTCCAGCTTCTCGGCGAGCAGGGAGACCTGGACCTTCTCCAGCGCGACGCTGACCAGCCGGCCACCGCCGCGCGCCTGAAGGAAGAACGTGCGCTCCCCTGGCGGCCCGACGGTCCCGGCGACGAACCGCTCCGGCGGCTCGAAGGCGTGCACCTGGTGGGTCATACCCACGACCCTATCCGGCGGCCCCGCGCAGCGCGCACCCCACCGACCACCCGAATAGCGACGCCCCCGAAGCCGCGTTTCCCGGCCGCTGTGCGAGCAGATCCCGCCGTGGCGGGATGCGGAGCCGGGCGGCTCACCGGGACGCCCCCGCGCCACCGCCGACCGCGGCGTCGGAGTCCGTCGGCCGGCGGGCCCGCCGACGCCGCTTACCGGGCGGCGGCACCAGGCCGGCCAGGTCACCGCCGACATCGTTGAGGCGTACCAGGAAGGGCCGCAGGGGGGTGTAGCGGATCGCGGTCACCGACGCCGGATCCACCACGATCCGCTGAAAAAGATCCAGGTGTACGCCGAGCGCGTCGGCGACGATGGCCTTGATCACATCCCCGTGACTGCATGCCAGCCAGACCGCCTCGGGACCGTACTCGGCGCTCAGGCGGGCGTCCCAGGCGCGTACCGCCGTGACCGCCCGGGTCGCCATCTGCGCCATCGCCTCGCCGCCGGGGAAGACCGCCGCGCTGGGGTGCTGCTGCACCACCGGCCAGAGCGGCTCCTTGGCCAGCTTCTTCAGTGGCTGACCCTCCCAGCTGCCGTACCCGCACTCGATCAGACCGTCGTCCACCACCGGCGACGCTTCGGGCAGCGCCAGTTCCAGGGTCTGCCGGCACCGGATCAGCGGGCTGGTCACCACCGCCGTCAACGGCACCATCCGTAGCCGTTCACCGACCGCGGCGGCCTGGGCGCGGCCGGTCTCGTCCAGCTCGACGGGCTGTCGACCGGCGAGTCCACCGTCGGCGTTCGCGGTGGTGCGTCCGTGCCGCAGGAGCAGAAGTGTCGCCACCCGAACAACCCTAGGCCCTCGCCCCACACCCCTCAGGGCAGTGCCCAACTCCCCCCGACGGCAACCCCGGCCACCTCCGCCCCGCCACCACCCAGCGGTGCGCGGTGGCGGGTGGCGGGTGGCGGGTGGCGGGTGGCGGGTGGCGGGTGGCGGGTGGCGGGTGGCGGGTGGCGGGGAGATCTTGGTGCGATTCGGCCCTCTGGTGGGCGGTTTCGGACCAAGATCCGGTGCTGTGGTGGTTCGGCAGCCCGGCGTTTCGGGGTGGCGGGCGACCCGGCTCGGGCCTGCTACGCGTTGACGGTCGCCGGATGCGGCAAGTCGGGCCTTCCCGGGCGCCGGAGACCGCGATTTGCCGCATGTCGTGAGTCGGCGAGCCATTTGGCTCGGTGGGGTGGAGCGCGGGTGGCGGTGTGGTGTGGTGTGGTGTCCGGTTTTCGCGGGCGGTGGCGGGTGGCCGGACGGAATGATCGGCGGTCGGTCGGCGTTGTAACCGGTAACTGACCACGCAGCACCTACCCCACCTACCCCCCTTGGTGGGCCCGGCGGGTCACGGGAATGACCCGCCCCGGTCAGTCGTTGGACATGGTCCCGGCGCGTGAAGTGGCACCGCCCCACGCGTCACCCCTTCGGGCCGACATTCGGCCCAGACCCTCGGAACCGAACGGCCCACCCCCTGAGGCCGACGGTGCCACCAGTTCTTCTGGCACCCCACGCGCACGGTCCCACCGCCACCCCTATGCAGGCGGGCCGGACCTCACCCCCGAACGCGAAGGAGCCCCCATGAACACCACGCTGCGCAAGAGCATCCTGGGCATCGCCGGCCTCACCGCCGCCGCCGGACTCGCGGCCGGCCCCCTGAACCACGCCACCACCAGCAACGAGCCCACACCGATCACCCCGATCGCCGCGGTCCAGGCTGACAAGCCGGACATGGGCACGCTGTTGCCGCACGGCACCCCCAGCAACCAGTCGATGATCGAGTTGAACGATGAGCAGGTCGGGAATGTGAAGGCGATCATCGCGGCGACGAAGAAGGCCGGTATGGACGAGCGGGCCGCGGTCGTGTCGATCGCCACCGCCCTGCAGGAGTCGAAGC
>NZ_JBFAQH010000018.1:0-126903 GCF_040677165.1 Micromonospora sp. NPDC049374
ACCCGAAGCCTCAAACGCTACATAGCCCGCCAAATCTGGCGCACCCTCGAAGCCACCGCTTGACAAAAACCGTCACAGATCTTGCACTTTTGGTCTCCGTTACGCGGCTTCTGTGCCGGTTCGCGACGACCGGAAGTGCAAGATCGCGGGTGGGGTGGGGAAGAATGAGGGTGTGGCGGTGGAGATGGGGCGGGAGCGGTTCGAGGAACTGGTGGGGGAGGCGCTTGATGAGGTTCCGGAGGAACTGCTGGCGCTGATGAGCAACGTGGTGATCCTGGTCGAGGACGACCCGCCGCCCGGGGAGGACCTGCTCGGGCTGTACGAGGGACACGCGCTTACCGAACGCGGCTGGGACTACGCGGGCGTACTGCCCGACCGCATCCTCATCTACCGCAACCCCATCCTGCGCATCTGCCACAGCGACGAGGACGTCGTCGACGAGGTGGCCGTGACCGTGGTGCACGAGATCGCCCACCACTTCGGCATCGACGACGCGCGCCTGCATGAGCTGGGCTGGGGTTGACGGTCCCGTCCAGGGTTGCGGGCTGGCTCTACCGTCTCGGCCAGGTACGGCTAGTACGGGAGGAACCATGCGCAGCGAGCTGTTCTCGGCGGCGAATCTGGAGCAGGAGTCGGCGCAACCCGGCATGCGGTTGCAGAACTCCAAGATGCTGAAGATCGAACTCGACGGTGAGGCGATGGCCCGGGTCGGTTCGATGGTCGCGTACCAGGGTCAGGTGCAGTTCCAGGCACTCGGCTCCGGCGGCCTGGGCAACTTCCTCAAGCAGAAGCTCACCGGCGAGGGCGTGCCGCTGATGAAACTCAGCGGGCGCGGCGACGTGTTCCTGGCCGACTTCGCCAAGGACGTGCACGTCATCGACCTGGAGCCGGGCGACGCCCTGTCCATCAACGGCTCCAGCGTGCTGGCGTTCGACGCCACCCTGCGCTACGACATCAAGATGGTCGGCGGGGCCGGCATGGCCTCGTCCGGCCTGTTCAACTGCGTCTTCACCGGGCACGGGAGGATCGCCGTCACCACCCGGGGAACCCCGGTCGTGCTCAACGTCGACGCGCCCACCTACGTCGACCCACAGGCCGCCGTCTGCTGGTCGGCGAGCCTGCAGACCGGCTACCACCGGGCCGACCAGATCGGGCTCGGCACGCTGCTGGGGCGCAGCACCGGTGAGGCGTACACGATGAGCTTCGCCGGCCACGGCTTCGTCGTCGTCCAGCCCTCCGAGGAACCGCCGATCATGGGCAGCGGTCAGCAGGACCAGGGCGGTGTGCTCGGCGGCCTGTTCCGGTAGGTCGTGGTCTCATGAGGCTCGCGCGCAGCCGGGCCCGGCTGCGTCGGCGGGCTCCACCGGGTCGCTCAGGTCAGCTCGCCCGCGCGCAGCCGGGCGAGCCAGGCGGCGGCGTCGGTGTAGTCGGCGTCGGAGAGGCCCGCCGGGGCGGTCACCGGCCGTTCCCTGGCCGATCCGTCCCAGCGGTGCCGGGGATACGAGCCGAGGAAACGTACGTCGGCGCAGACCCGGCGCAGCCCCTGCAACGCCTCGCCCAGCCGGGCGTCGGCGACGTGGCCGGTGCAGTCGAGGAAGAAGACGTAGCGGCCGAGGGCCTCGCCCGTCGGTCGGGACTCGATCCGGGTCAGGTTGACGCCCCGGACCGCCAGTTCCATCAGCACGGACAGCAGCGCGCCCACCCGGTCGTGCGCGATGTAGACGGCGAGCGACGTCACGTCGTCGCCGGTGGGCGGCGGAGGCGGACCGGGCCGCGACAACAGCGCGAAGCGGGTCACCGCGTCGGGGTGATCGGCGATCTTGTCGGCCAGGACGGCGAGCCGGTGCCGGGTCGCGCCGATGGGTGCGCAGATGGCCGCGTCGTACTCACCGTCGGCCGCGCCGGCCGCCGCCGCGCCGTTGGACAGCACGTCCACCACGACCGCGTCGGGCAGGTGCGTCCGCAGCCAACCCCGGCACTGGGTGGACGCCTGCGGGTGGGCGGCGATGCTGCGTACCGACGGCAGCAGGGTTCCCGCCCGTGCCCCGAGCACGAACTCCACCGGCAGGATCACTTCCCGGGTGATGACAAGCGGTTCCCCCTCGGCCAGCTCGTCGAGGGTGACCCCGACCGCGCCCCCGATCGAGTTCTCCAGCGGCACCAGAGCCGCATCGGCCTCGGCGGCGCGGACGGCCTCCAGTGCCTCGCCGACGCTGCGGGCCGGCGTGCGGCTGCCCCGCTCGGCGGCGGGCACGGTGCGTAGTGCCTGCTCGGCGAAGGTGCCCTCGGGGCCGAGGTAGACGAAACGGGTCGGCGGCGTTCCCGGCATGCGCTCAGCCTACGCACCCGGAGTCGGCGACGAGCCCGACGGCGTGGGTGAGGGGGTCGACGGAGTTGGCGATGGCGTCGGCGCGGGGACCGGCACCGGAAAACCGCCGCCGTCGCTGCCACAGGCCAGGGTCTGGATGCCGGGCGGACTGGCGACCCGCACCTCGGCCGTGCACACGTCGGTGCCGGCGGTCACCAGGCGCAAGGTCCCGGCCCGGTCGCGGGTGACCACCTGGAGCGGTTCGTAACCGGCGACGTCGAGGGTGGTCAGGTGCCAGTCGGCGGCACACAACGGACCGTTGCGGACGCTGACCCGAGCGCTGCCGGGCAGCAGCCCACGACGGCCACGCACCAGTTCGATGATCCGCTTCGCGGACGGCTCGCCGGGGCAGGCCAGCGCGACCAGTCCCGGGTCGGACGACGGAGTGGTCGGACCGGCACCGGGAAGTGCGCCGAACGACGGCGTGGCGGAGCTGGTCGGGCTGCTCGGCGCCCGGGTGGGCGCCAGGGTCGGCAGACCGCCGCTGTCGCGTACCTCCGGGGGCGCGCCACATCCGCCGGCCAACACGGTCAGCACGGCAACACCGATCAGCCGACCGTGCCGACGGCGCGGCCGGCGGGAGACCTCGGCAGGGGACCGGGAGCCGGCGGTGGGCCGATCGGGGTCGACGGGGAACGGCGAGCTGGGCGGCACGGGGTGGTCCTCAGGGCGGGAAACTCTGGATGGCAGGTGGCCGAGCCCATGGTAGGAGGAAGTCAGACCTCGGAGAAGAAGGTGAGGGAGCCGGCCACCTCGCCGTCGGCGACCACGGGGGTGGAGATCGCGTCGACGGTCGCGTCGGCTGCGTCCTCCATTGCCGACTCGATCCGTAGCAGGCCACGGGCCAGGCGGCCGGAGGTGAGCGCCAGCAGCGGCGGGATCTTGTCGATCTCGGGCTCGGCCAACTCGCCGCGGTAGGCGGTGAAGTCGAGCAGTCGCAGCCCGCCGTCGAGCAGCGGCAGGCCGATCACGTCCTCCGGCGCACCAAGTTGAAGCAGCTCGCAACCGGCGGTGGAGACGGCAAGCACCCGGGTCTCGGCGTCGATCAGCAGGCAGGGTTCGTCGGCACTGGAGACCGTGGCCGACCAGCGGCCGATGTTGTCGCACCCAGGCTCTGTCGGTGTCCCCCCGGAGGGTGCGAACACTTCCGAGAGCGAGAGTTCGACGTGGGCCACCGAGCCTCCTATGCACACCGACGGTACGTCCACGCTAGCCGGTCGCGGCAGCGACCGCCGACCGCGTTGGGCGTACGGTGCCGTCGGTGTTGATCAGTGCCCGGTCGGCGACGGCGCGGGCCGGCGGGAGCTGAGCCGTGCCCGGCCGCGTGGCGTCGCCGCTGACGTTACCGGCGGCCGGCCGGCTTGTCAGCGGCCATTCGGCCGTCCTCGTACCACCGGTAGTCGGCCGCCGGCGGGTAACCGCCGTTTCCCCAGGTCCCGGGGTGCTGCGCGACCCGGGACAGCTTCTCGGCGGTGGCCGGGCTGATCCGGTTGCCGCCGGCCACGAGGAGCCGGTCGAGCTCCCGATGGGTCGCCATGAGGCAATCCTTCGGCAGACCGTAGACGCTGATGACCCCGGAGCCCACGAAGGTGAGCACCGGGGTCACCGGGATCGGGTGGCCGACGGCCGCGGTCAGCGCCTTGCTCGCCCGTCGGGCGTCGCGACGGGCCTCGGCCACGTACGGCGGACGCTTGCCGTTGATCTGCACCACGTCACCGGCGACCAGGACGCGGGCCCGGCCGTGGTCGGCGATGGTGACGGCGAAGAGCCCGCTCGGGCCGATGGCCAGGAACCCGGCCCGGTTGTCCGCGGGGTCGTCGAGGAGGACATCGGCCACGTCGGTGCGGGGCCAGTCGATCACGTGCCAGGCCGGCCCGAGATGGTCGAGCTGACCGAGAGCGCGGGCACCGGCCGCCTCCAGCCGTCGCGCGCCCCGCTCCGCCCGACGGCGGCGGGCCCACTCCAACGGAGACGGGCGAGGAGTCGCGACCACCCCGGGAGACTCGGCCCGGGGGTGCGGTACCGCCACTGGCGGCAGCGCCCTGGCGGACGGTACGGCTCGACGTGCGGGGAAGACAGTCATCGCGACCTCCGGCAAAAGGTCCCTCGAAGTTACGTTCTCACTACCCTACGTTGCCAGTCCCGGTGCTCGGCAAGCCGGAGCGCCGGAATGACTGTGGATGAATGCCATATTCACCCACGGTTGTTTTACCGGATACCGCCAAACCCTGCCCTACGCTGCGGGGGTGAGCCACCACGTGGACAGTGAGGTCGGCCGGCTCGGCACCGTCCTGTTGCACCGGCCGGGGCCGGAACTCGCCCGGCTGACCCCACGCAACAACGACTCGCTGCTCTTCGACGCGATCCCGTGGGTGGGCCGGGCGCAGGAGGAGCACGACGCCTTCGCGGGAGCCCTGCGGGAACGCGGCGTCGAGGTGCTCTACCTGACCGAGCTGCTCACCGAGACGCTGGCCGTGTCGGAGGCCCGGACGGAACTGACCGACGAGGTGCTCAACTCGCCCAGGCTCGGCGACAGCCTGCGCGCCCGGGTCGCCGCGCATCTGGCGTACCTCGACCCGGCCGCGTTGGCCAGCGTCCTGGTGGCCGGTCTGGCCCACGAGGAGCTGCGGCTCGGCCGGGACCGCCGGGGTGGCCTCGTCTACACCCTGATGGACCGACACGACTTCATCATCGACCCGCTGCCCAACCTGCTGTTCACCCGCGACTCGTCACTGTGGATCGGTGATCGGGTCGGTGTGACGAGTCTGGCGATGCCCGCCCGGCGGCGGGAGACCACGCTTACCGACGCGATCTACCGTCACCATCCCCGGTTCGCCGGCACCGAATTCGTCTACCGGCCTGGCCTGGAGCCTCTGGAGGGTGGCGACGTGCTGCTGCTGGCACCCGGCGTGCTGGCCGTCGGGGTCGGCGAGCGGACGACACCCGCCGGTGCCGAACGCCTCGCGCGTCGGGTCTTCGCGGCCGGCCTGGCGCACACCATCCTCGTCGTACCGATCGCCCAGGAACGGGCCACCATGCACCTGGACACGATCTGCACGATGGTCGACGTCGACGCCGTGCTGATGTACCCGAACGTGGCCAGCACCCTGTCGGCGTACACCGTCATCGCCGGTGCCGACGGCGAGGACCCGCGGGTCGACGGGCCGGCGCCGTTCCTCCGGGCCGCCGCGGACGCGATGGACCTGGACCGGCTGCGGGTGATCGACACCGGGCTCGACCCGGTGACCGCCGAGCGGGAGCAGTGGGACGACGGCAACAACACCCTGGCGCTCGCGCCGCGACTCTGCGTCGGCTACGAGCGCAACGTCGAGACAAACGCCCAGTTGGAGCGGGCCGGCATCGAACTCATCCCGATCGCCGGCTCGGAGCTGGGCTCGGGACGCGGTGGCCCCCGCTGCATGTCCTGCCCGCTGCTCCGGGAGCAGGGCAGGGCAGCTTCCTGACGGCTGGGCGGAGCAGGTGCCCGGTGGGACCAGTCAGCTGCCGGGCTGCGGTCAGCGCAGGGTGAGCTGGCGGCCGAGCAGCCCCTGCCGGGACCTGCGGGCGTCGGGGTCGAGCGGGCCGGTCTCGGCCAGGGCGTCGGCGTACCGCTTGGCGAAGTCGGCGACCGGCTGCTCCCAGTCACCGGCCGGGGTCGCCTCGGGCAGGTCCCAGACCGGCACCAGCCGCCCGTGGGCCCGGAACATGCCGGCGAACCGGGTCTGGTCGCCGAGGGTCAGCGAGCCGGCCGCGCCGAGCCGAGCCAGCGCATCCAGGGCGGCCTCCTCGGCCTCGGGCAGCACCCAGCGGACGTGAGCCTTCTCCGACACCCGGCACCAGTACGCGGCACGCGCGGCGGTCAGCCGCACCGTCGGATAGATCGCCGCGTTGGCCCGCTCCAGGGAGGCCCGCACGGTCGGGTCCTCGGCGGCTTCCGGGGCCAGCCAGAACTCGAAGCCCTCGTGCAGGCTGATCTCCAACGGCCCATCGACCAGGATGTCCTGCAACCGGGGACCGGGACCGGGCAGCGGCGGCACCGCGACCTGGGCGCCGGGGGCGGTACGCAGTGCGCAGAGCAGCGACTCGGCCAGGTCGCGAGAGACGTCACCGGACTGAAGATGACGTTGGAGCCCGATGAAGATGTGGCCGTCGTCCCGGCTCATCGCGGGGGCGGCCATCGGCAGCACGGTGGCCAGCGTGACCGGTCGGTCGCCATGCTCGTCGACGAGCGCCGGGGTGAGCCGCAGCGGTGCGGAGGCGGCTGGCACCAGCTCCCGCAGGGCGATCCACTCGGGCTCGTCGGCCAGCCCCTCGAAGGGCCGGGGAACGAAGACGTCCCGGATCCGTTCCCGCTTGCCGGACGCGGCGGCCCGCTGGTTCTTTCGACGCTTGCTCACGGCGACACAGCCTAGCGCGTGACACCCGCGCCGGAGCCCTCCGGTGGACGGTAGGGGCCGGACCCGGCAGCGGGTCGACCGACCGGCTCAGCCGGAGGTCACCAGCGCCGGCCGGTCACCGACCGGGTCGAAGTCGGCCCAGACGCTCTGCCCGAGACCGTCGCGCTCCACACCCCAACTGGTCGCCAGACCCGAAACGATGTGCAGGCCACGGCCGTCGGCGGCGTCCGGGTCCGGCGGGCGGATCCAGGGGGCACCCGCGGCACCGCCATCGGTGACGCGCAGTCGGAGCTGCGGACCCTCGGGCGCGTGGCGCAGCCGCCAGGCGACCCGGACCACGCCGCCCGGCAGCGGGTCGGCATGCCGGACCGCGTTACCCACCAGCTCGGCCAGGACCGCCACGAGATCCGCCAGCATCGCCGGGGACACGCGGCCCGCCAGCTCGGCGGCGAGCCGGTGCCGGGCGATCCGCGCCCCACTGGCATGGTGCGGCACCACCACGCACCACGCCCGTTCGACCGCTGTCGTCGCCACCTCTGCCCCTCTTTCGCCCCGTGACCCCCACTGTCACCTGCGGGGCAGCCGCACCTCTGCGACCGTACCCCCACCACTTCTCGGTCGAAGGAATACCCACCCATTCTGTTGTTCAACGATCCGGCGAACCAGATAGAGGCCGAGACCGGTGCCGGGATAACGACGCCGGTCGCCGGAGTCTCCCTGCCAGAACCGGTCGAAGGCCCGTTCCACGTGCTCCGGGCGTACGCCGATGCCCCGGTCACTGACCCGGAAGCAGACGGTCTGGCCGTCGGCACCTGCGGCGACGTCGATCGGGGAGTCAGGTGGGGAGTACTTGCCGGCGTTGGTGACGAGTTCGGTGAGCACGGTGGCCAGGCTCTGCCGATGGCCGATCGCCCTGGGCAACTCGGCCGGCACCTCAAGGGTGGTCCGCCGACGCAGGTCCGTGGGCAGGTCGGCGATCGCGACCCGGAGCGTCTCGGTGAGGTCGAAGGGTGCCGGCGGCCCATCGCCCGGCCACGCCTCGGCTGCGGAGGCGAGCAGCCGGTCGAGCAGCCGGGCCAGTTCGTTGGCCCGCTGGCCGATGACCCGGGCCGCCTGCCGCCGGTCGGTCTCGCTAAGCGATTCCCAGTGGTCGGTGAGGGTGTCCGCGTAGCCCTTGATGACGGTGACCGGGGTACGCAGCTCGTGGCTGGTGACCGCGACGAAGAGATCCCGTTCGTGGTCGTGCCGCTGCTGGTCGGTGGTGTCCCGGAAGGTGACCACCCGCAGGGCGCCGGGGCCCGGCAGCTCACCCGAGGTGATCCGCAGCCAGCGTCCGCTCGGCAGGCGATGATCGAGGACCTGCCCGGACGGCGGCAGCGGGAAGGGCAGCGGCTGGTTGATCGCCTCCGCGGTGGACCGACCGGTCACCTGCGCGGCGGCCGGATTCCAGAGCCGGACCTTGGCGTCCCGGTCGACCACGGCCAGCCCGTCGGCGAGCGCCGCGACCACCGGACCGTCGCCGTGCACCGGCAGGCCGCTCTGGTCGCCGTACATGTGGGCGATGCAGGAGCCGAGGTAACCGACCACGCCGCGTTGCTCGGCGGTGGGTTCCTCGTCGCCGGCGAGGTAGAGGGCGTGCAGGCTGCCGACGGTGTGGCCGCCGATCGAGGCCCGGGAGACGACCATCCGCCGCAGGCCGCGCTGGGCCAGCTCGCTGGTGAGCGGGTTGGTGAACTGGTCGGTACGTACGCACTGCACCCGGGGGCCGGCGAGCAGGCAGATGGTGACCGGATCGTTGGCGGGCAGCGGCCGACCGACGGTCCACTCGGCGGCGCCGGTGGCGGCTATCACCCGGCCACCGCTGGGCGCGAACTCCACGAACGCCATCCCGGCGGCCCCGAGTGCCGGCTGGGCCACCCGGAGCAACTGGTTCAGGACCGGCAGACCCGCGTCACCGGAGTTGATCATCTCGATGACGGCGGTGTGCCCGGCGATGAGAGCCGAGTAGTCGGTGCGGTCCGGCATGACCCCGAGTGTGCCTGCCGTCCGCGTTCCCGGGCACCCCCGAGCGGCTTAGGCCGCGATCACCGATGCAGCCGGGCGAGTGTCTGCGCCGGGCGGTCGGTGATCACGCCGTCCACCCGCGCCGCCAGCACGAGGTCGAGGTCGGCCGGCTCGTTCACGGTCCAGACGTAGACCTGACTGCCGGCCGCCCGCAGCGCCGGGACCAGGGCGGGACGGGCGCGGACCAGCGCGATCCCCGGTCCGGCGATGCCGGCACCGAACGGCAGCCGACCCATCGGCAGCCAGCGGGGCAGCACCTCCAGCAGGAGCACGGTGGGCAGCGCGGGAGCCAGTGCCCGGATCCGGCGTACCGCCAGCGGGGAGAAGGACATCACGGTGACCCGTACGGGGGTGTCCGGGCGCGGCTCGGCCAGATCGTACCGACGCAGCAGGGCGACCAGCCGCCGCTCCACGTTGCCGCCGTAGCGGGACGGATGTTTGGTCTCCACCAGCAGCCGGACGGGCCGTCCGGCGGCCAGCACCGCCTCCAGCAGTCGTTCGAGGGTGAGCAGCCGGGTGTGCGAGTCGTCGAGCACCTCGTCGCCGTTGGCCGGAACACCCCCGGGATGCCAGGAACCGAAGTCCAACTGCTCCAACTCGGCGAGCGTACGCGCGCTGACCAGACCTCGGCCGTTGCTGGTCCGGTCCAGCCGCCGGTCGTGTACGCAGACGAGGTGCCCGTCGCGGGTCAACCGGACGTCGCACTCCAGCCCGTCGGCACCCTCGTCGAGGGCGCGCAGATAGGCGGCGAGGGTGTGCTCGGGCAGGTCGTACGAGGCGCCACGGTGCGCGAAGACGAGAGGGCCGTCCACGGCTCGCGTCCTACAGGACCCGGCCCGGCTGCCCGTCCGAGCCGACCACCGGTCGACCGGCCGCCGCCCAGTCGCCCATCCCGCCGGCGACGTTGCTCACCTGCTCCCAACCGTTACGCAGCAGATACGCGACGACCTGAGCGGAGCGACCGCCGGAGCGGCAGATGACGGCCACGTCCCGGTCGGTCGGCACCTCGGCCAGCCGGGCCGGCAGTTCCATCATCGGCAGGTGGTGGGCGCCCGGGGCGTGGCCGGCGCCCCACTCGTCGTCCTCCCGGACGTCGAGCAGGTACGTCTGATCGTTGATCTCGGAAACGGTCACGGTGGGTATCTGAGGTCCGAACACGGGTACCAAGCCTAGAACCTCGTCGCGCGGCCGCCCGCGACCTCCCGGCGGGATGGCTACCGACACCTCTCAGAGCCGGGTCACCCAGCGCGGATGGGCGCCGGCCCACTCCGGCATCCGGCTGCCGCGCACCGCCGCGAACAGCCCGTCACCTTCGTGGTCGAGTCGGACGTAGGACACCTGGTCGATCATCTGGGGGTAGGACGGCACCTGCACGCCGCGTAGCCCGTCGGTGGCCAGTCCGTGCAGCGCGAGCAACAGCTCCTCCACCGGCACGCCGTTGGTGTCCAGCGTCAGCGAGCCGCCGACGGCCCCGATCAGCCGGTGCAGCCGTACCGGGTCGGTGCGTAGTCGGGTATCACCGGCCTGCTCCAGCATCGCCCCCAGCAACTGCTGCTGGTGGGTCTGCCGGTCGTAGTCGCCGCCCGGCAGGTCGTAGCGCTGGCGCACGTAGTCCAGCGCCTGTTCGCCGTCCATCCGCTGGCAGCCGGGACGGAAGACCCGGTCGGTGTGGATCGACTTCACCTCGTTGCGTACGCACATGTCGACCCCGCCGAGCAGGTCGATCACGTTTCGGAGACCGGCGAAGTCGACAAGTGCGGCACCGTCGAACCGGATGCCGGTGAGCCGGGCCAGGGTGGCCGAGAGCAGGTGCGCACCGGGCCGACCGCCGCCACCGTACTCGTACGCCGTATTGATCTTGTCTTCGCCGCCGGGGTAGCCACCGCCCGGCGGGATGGCCACCAGCAGGTCGCGCGGCACGGAGACCAGGTAGCCCTCGCGTAGCCCGGGTGGCACGTGCACGATCAGGATGGTGTCGGTGCGCTGCTCGGAGCCGGCGTCACCGGGTCGCCGGTCCGAGCCGACGAGCAGGTAGTTGAGGGGGCCGTCCAGGTCGGTGCGGTCGGCGCGGGCGCTCGGGTCGAGCAACTCCGCCCGGGTCATCGTGCGCTCGTACCGGTCGGTGAGCATCCGGAGCCCGACCACGGCGAGCGTGGCCAGCAGCACCGCCGTCAACCCGATGCCGAGCAGTACGCGAGGCCACCGCGGTCCCCGGGTGCGCCCGCCCGGTGCCCGCTCTCCGCTCGTACGCCGCCGCCTGGCCGTGACGTCCCTCCCGCGAACCCAACGTGAATCTGACTCACATCAGGCTACGGAACTGTCACGAAGAGTGACGACGGTTTCGGCTATCGCGATGCCCTGCCGGTCACTTCCGGGAGGAGATCACCTCAGGGTTGTAGAAGACGAACTCGGCGAGCTTGTCCTTCCGAACCGCCTGGAACATGTCCAGGGTCTGCTCGCTGAGCGCCTCGGTGCCGTTGCCCTTGGCGTTGTACGTGCCGCCGTTGGTCTTCAGCATGATCAGTTCGTTTCCGGTCACCCCGCGCATGGTGAAGACGAAATCCTCCACCGGCACACCACCGGTGTCCAGGATGAACGCCTTACCGGCCGCCTTGATCAACCCGTTCAGCTTCACCGGGTTGGTCAGGCTCCCGTTCTGGGTGGCCTTCTTGGCCATCGCCTTGATCAGCTGCTGCTGGTTCTGCTGGCGGTCGTAGTCGCTGTTCTTGAGGCCGTACCGCTGGCGGGAGAAGTCCAGGGCCGCCCAGCCCTCCATCTCCTGGCACCCCTTCTTGTGCACCACCGGGGTACGCGGCTTGCCGGTCTTCTTGGCGTCCGCGTTCCACATCGGCTTGCCGTCGACGTACGACATGTGGATCGAGGTGACCTCCTGCTTCGGGCAGATGCGCACCGAGCCCAGCGAGTCGATGACGTTCTTGAAGCCGCCGAAGTTGATGATCGCGGCCCCGTCGAAGCTGACCCCGGTCATGCCCTTGATGGTCTGCGCCATCAACTGGGCGCCACCCTCCCAACCGCCGCCGTTCTGGGCGCCGGCCTGGAATGCGCCGTTGATCTTGCCGACGCCGCCCGGGTAACCGGTCTTCTCGAACGCCGGGATCCGCGCCTCGGTGTCCCGCGGGATCGAGATCAGGTACGCCTGGTCGTGGGTGGCCGGGATGTGCAGCACGATGATGCTGTCCGCGCGTACGTCGTCTGCCGCCCACCGCTCCCGGGCGTCGACCCCCAGCAGCAGCATGTCGATCGGGCCCTTGAGATCGGCCCCACCCTCCGCGGAGGTCTTGCCGGCGTCGCCGAGCAGGTTGCGCTGGGAGATGCTGCCGGTGGCCTGACTGATCACCGCCTTGCTGCCGACGATCGCCACACCGCTTGTCATCATCAGCGCGGCGCCGAAAATCACGGTGAGCCGGGCCCAGAGCGGATCCTTGCGCCGGGGGCGCTTCTTGCCGGACTTGCCGGAGCCTTCGCCCGTGAGGGTGGGCGGGGCGGCGGACGCGCGCGGCGGCTCAAGCAGGGCGGGGCTGTGAACCGGCATGCGTGCTCCAGCTCGTGTACGCAGAAGGGGGCGGGAACACTTTACGTTCGCATTCCGGTGCTGGCGAGTTCGCGTGGTGTCCAATTCACGTTCTCCACCGCGTCATCCTGCCGGAATGGCCGATCGTCCACTTAGTTGTGGACGATCGGCCGTTCCTGTCGTCGCTCGTGCTCAGCCGTTGCCGGTGGCCGGCTTCTTGTTGGCCTGCATCCAGTCGGCCATCGTGTCCCCGGCCATGGCCCGGTACATGGTCAGCGCCTTCTCCCGGTCGGAGACGACCACCGACTCGCCGTTGATGGTCTGGCTGCCCAGGTGCGGGCTGGTGACGAAGGTCAGGTTCTCGCCCCGCAGATTGCGGAACTGCACCGCCATGTCGGTGAGCGAGAAGCCCTGGTCGACGGTGACCGCTTCGGTGACCGACTGGAGGAAGGCGTTGAGCTTCTTCGGGTTGGTAAGCGTGCCCGTGCTGGCCGCCTTGTCCATCAGCGCCCGCAGGAAATCCTGCTGGTGGCGCATCCGGGCGAAGTCACCGTCCGGGAACTGCTTGCGCTGGCGGATCCAGTCCAGGGCTTCGGTGCCGTTCATGTGGTTGGTGCCCTTGGTGAACTTCCGGTACGGCTTGTGGATCGAGGTGATGGTCCGCTCCACCTCCAGGTCCACCCCGCCGAGGGCGTCGGTGACCTGCTTGAACCCGGCGAAGTCGATGGCCATCACGTGATCGATGTGCACGTCGGTGAAGCACTCGACCGTGCGTACCGCCAGGGGCAGGCCACCGAACGCGAACGCAGCGTTGATCTTGCGACGTTGCCCCGTCTCGCATCCCGCACCGGCGCTCTCCGGGATCGGCACGTACAGGTCCCGTGGGATGGAGACGAGGTACGCCTGCTTGTGGTCGGCGGGGATGTGCATGACGATGATCGTGTCGGCCCGCCACTCGCCGGCCCGGTCCATCGGCGCGTCCGGATCCCGCGAGTCGGTCCCCACCATCAGAATGTTCAGCGCGCCGTTGACCGCCTTGGGTGGCCGGTCACCGGTGATCTCCGAGAACGGGTCGGTCCGGGCCATGTTGTTGTCGAGGCTGCGGGCGTAGAACCAGGCACCCGCGCCGCCGATCAGGGCCAGCACCAGCACGGCGACACCGGCCACCAGCGCGATGCGGCGCCAGTGCGGCCGCCGTCGCGGCGACGGGCCGCCACCGGGCCCACCCGGACCCAGCGGACCGCGTGGTCCTCCCGCGCCGCCGGACGGGATCGGCTCATCGTCGTACGCCGGGTGCCACCGGGTGTCGTCGGTCGGCCCGCTGGCCCGGCCCCCGCGCCCCGGGCCCGGCACCGCCGCCCGGCCGGCGCTGCGGTGCAGGTGGAGGGCCGGTAGCGCGGCGGAAATGGTCGCTGACATGTAACTCAATGTACGCAGCGCGAGCCAGTCTCGCCCCTACCGAACCGTGCGCCGTCGCTGTCGACTACCCCAGGCGCTGGCGGAAGTGTTCGATGGTGCGCCGCAGTCCCTCCTCGGGAGCGACGGTGGGCTCGTAGCCGAGCGCGTCGCGGGCGAGGGTGAGATCCGGGCGGCGCATCTCCGGGTCGTCGGCACTGCGCGTGACGTAGGTCACCTCGGACCGGCTGCCGCAGAGCGACACGATCGTCTCGGCCAACTCCCGCATGCTCATCTCGTGCTCGGTGCCGCAGTTCACCGGCCCGCTCTCGGTCGAGTCCAGCAGCAGCAGGATGCCCCGGACCAGGTCGGCGACGTAGCAGATGGAACGGGTCTGGTTGCCGGTGCCGTGCACGGTGATCGGCTCGTTGCGCAGCGCCTGGGAGATGAAGGTCGGGATGGCCCGCCCGTCGTCCGGCCGCATCCGCGGCCCATAGGTGTTGAAGATGCGCACGATCGCGGTATCCACGCCCCGACTGCGGCGGTACGCCATCGTCGCGGCCTCCGAGAACCGCTTCGCCTCGTCGTAGACGCTGCGAATGCCGATCGGGTTGACGTTGCCCCAGTACGTCTCCCGCTGCGGGTGCTCCTTCGGGTCGCCGTACGCCTCGGAGGTGGAGGCCATCAGGAACCGGGCGCCGTCGGCGGCGGCCCGCTCCAGCAGGTGCAGGGTGGCCACCGAGCCGACCCGCAGGATCTCCACCGGCAGCTTCTCGAAGTCGGTCGGGCTGGCCGGTGAGGCCATGTGCAGGATCGCGTCGAACCGGGCCGTCAACGCCGGGTGGCTGGGCAGGCCGTCGGAGATGTCGGCCTCCACCAGGGTGAAGTTCGGCGTGTCGAGCAGGTGCGCGACGTTCTCCTTGGACCCGGTGACGAAGTTGTCGAGGACGACGACTGTGCAGCCGCGTTCGATCAGGGAATCCACCAGGTGCGACGGGACGAAACCGGCGCCGCCGGTGACCAGGACCCGGTGACCGGGACCGAAGCGCTGCTCAACCTTCATGACTGGTCAGCCTAAAGGAGTGGTCGGTCCGTCGTAACGGTCAGGCCAGTTCCCGGTAGCGGCCCCGGTGGTGCAGCAGCGGTTCGGCGTCGTCGGCCAACTCCACGCGCTCGATGGTCGCCTCCACCAGTAGGCCCCAGCCGTACTCCCGGGCACCGTCGAGGCGGCAACCGGCCCAGCCACCCGCGTCGCCCGGCACCGGCCCGTACGGCGTGTCGACCCAGGCGCCGGTGGCGAAGAGGCCGCCCGGCGACGGGAACAGACCGGCGAACCGGTCGGCGAGCTGCCGGTGTGGTGGACCGAGCGGCGTCACGGCGAAGCGGCCCGTCTCCTCGACCGCCGCCCACAGCTCCGACTCGGCGTCCACCAGTCCGAGCAGTCGGCCCGGCTCGCCCTCGGCGACCAGGGTCGACGACACCGTCAGCCCGGCCGGCCCGGGCGCCGTCCAGAGGGTCACCGGCGCGGCGATTCGCCCCCGCAGCCGGCGTACCGGGGAACGTTTGTCGGCCGGCGCGGCGAACGGGTCGGTGTGGTGGATCTGGGCACCCGGCTCATGATTCACGTGAAACATTGTGACCCGTCCGCCTGCCGGACCTTGACCGCAGCCTCGCGAGATGCGGCATGTCGCGGTATCCGGCGGTAGTGATGCCGCAACATGCCGCAGGTGGTGGCGACGGTCAGCGGCGGGGGGTGACCAGGGCGAGCAGTTCGGGTTGGCGGCGGTCCAGCACGTCGCCGGCCAGGTACGCGCCGAGCAGCGCCGCGCCGACGCCGTAGGCCACGCCCAGCGGCAGGCCCAGCCAGAGCCAGGCGTCGCCGAGCAGTGCCGCGGCGAGCACCATCGGTGCGGCGAGCGCGGCGGTGGCCACCATGGCCAGCAGCGTCAGCATCCCCTTCACCACCCCGGCCCCGCTGTTCATCGCGAACGGGTTGCTCGTCTCCGGCAGCGAGTACGCGCCCAGCACGGAGACGAACGAGTTGACCGCCAGCCCGGCACCGTAGGTGGCGACCAGCGCACCCGCCATGAACCCGATCCACGCCGGCTCGCCGAGCACCAGCGCGATCACCACGGCGACCACCGCCAGCATCGGCAGCACGTAGAGCGAGAACGCGGTGATCCGGGCGCGCAACTCCAGCCGACCCGGCACGCCGGCCACCACGTTGGCCGCGTACGCGCTGCCGTCGAAGCCGAACTGGTTGGCCAGCGTCACGGCGGCGAGCAGACCGACGAAGAGCATCGAGAGGCTGACCAGCACCGGTGAGGAGTCCCCGGCGGGGCTGAAGCCCTGCTCGCTGTCGATCGTGAAGCCCTGCCCACCGAAGTTGACCATCACCGGCACGAAGAGACCGACCACCGCGATGGTGATCAGATTGGCGCGTCGACGGGCGTCTCGCCACCAGTAGCGGGCCTCCCGGGCGACCAGGGCACCGAACCGGTCCCGACGCAGCCAGCCGGCGGCCCGGGGAAAGAGCTGGGCCACCACGCCGCCGGTGACTCCGGGCTTTGCCCGGGTGGGTCCGGCGCTCGCCGCGCCCACCATCGCCGACTCCAGTGAGCGTGACCACCAGGCCAGCAGCGCGACGATCGTCACGACGGTGATCAGCAGCTTCACGGGTGCGGCCCAGGCCCGGCCCTGTGCCACGTCGATACCCGCCGTCCAGGGGGCACCGAAGGGGGTCCAGCCGATCACCGTCGCCACGCCGGTGAGCCGGTCCCAGTCGGTGTCCTGGATCGCGGCCACGCCGGCGAGTTGCAACGGGCCGAGCGACGCGGCGAGCACCGCGAGCAGGACGGCGGCCAGGTCGCGTACCCGGCGGGAGCGCAGCATGGAGGCGAATGCGCTGGTCACCGCTCGGGCAGCGGCGACGCAGAGGAGTAGCCCGCAGACCACCCCGACGGCGGTGACCAGCGCGGCCGACCAGCCGCCGAACACCCCGGCGGTGACCACCAGGCCGGAGAGGGCCAGCAGCACGGCGACCGCGGGTACGCTCACCAGCGCCGCCGCGAACAGCCCGGTCACCAGGGTGCGCCGGGACAGCGGCAGCAGCGCGAACCGGGCCGGGTCGAGGGTCTCGTCGACGCCGAAGAAGACCAGGGGCAGCAGCAGCCAACCGAGCACCGTCAGCCCGCCGGCGAACGCGGCGATCAGCAGGGCGTACCGGTCGTCGCCGGCCAGCCCGGGAGCGGCCAGGCCGAAGAAGGCACCGACCGCGAACCAGAGCCCGATCAGCGAGCCGACCAGGAACAGCGCCACCCGCCAGCCCTGACCGCGGAAGTTGTTGCCCATCACCCGCAGCTTGAGCCGGACGAAGTGACGCGCCGAGACCGGCCGCGCCTGGTCCGCCGGCACGGTCACCGGGACAGCCACGCCAGCTCCTCACCGGTGGCGGTACGCCCGCCGACCACCTCGACGAAGACGTCCTCCAGCGAACGGTCGCCGCGTACCTGCTCCAGCGTGCCGACCCGCTTGATGGTGCCCCCGGCGAGGATCGCCACGTGCGAGCAGAGCCGTTGCACGACCTCCATGACGTGGCTGGAGAAGACCACCGTTCCGCCCCCGGCCACGTACCGCTTGAGGATGTCCCGGATCAGTGCCGCCGAGACCGGGTCGACCGCCTCGAACGGCTCGTCCAGCACGAGCAGCCGGGGCCCGTGCAACAACGCGCAGGCCAAACCGATCTTCTTCTTCATGCCGGCGGAGTAGTCGACCACCATCGTCCGGCCGGCATCGGCGAGAGCCAGCACGTCGAGCAGCTCCGCCGCTCGCTGGTCGACCACGGTGGGGTCCATGCCGCGCAGCAGACCGTGGTACGCCAGCAGCTCGGCCCCGCTGAGCCGGTCGAACAGGCGTACCCCGTCCGGCATGACGCCGAGCAACTGCTTCGCGGTGACCGGGTCGGCCCACACGTCGCGACCGAGCACCCAGGCCCCTCCGGCGTCGGGGCGGAGCAGCCCGACCGCCATGGACAGGGTGGTGGTCTTGCCGGCGCCGTTCGGGCCGAGCAGCCCGTAGAAGGAGCCGGCCGGGACGTCGAGATCCACGCCGGCCACCGCGACCTTGCCGTCGAAGCTCTTGGCCAGGCCGCGCAGCGCCAGCGCCGAATGCTCACCAGTCATGCGCCCGACCGTATCCCGTTCCGACCAGCCCGCCGCCCGACCGAAGGAGGATCCGCAGCTCATCCCCGAGTCGGACCAGCGCCGAGCCGGTGCCGGAGGAGCCTCTCCTCACGAACGGAGGGCGTCGGGGGCGTGCAGCCGGAGCATGGTGCGGCCGATGTCGGCCGGGGCACGGCGGCGGGTGGCCAGCGAGACCGCGATCATCACCGTGAAGGCCAGCGGCACCGTCCACGCTGCCGGCTGGGCGATGAGGGCGGCCGGCCAACCGGTCATGGGCGGGCCGAGGACGGTGATCAGGACCGACGTCACGGCGGCGCCACCGCCGACGAGGATCCCGGCGGCGGCGCCCGCGTCGGTGAGGCCCCGCCACCAGATGCCGAGCACCAGCAGCGGGCAGAAGCTGGACGCGGCGACCGCGAACGCCAGCCCCACCACCTGCGAGACGTCCAGGCCGGAGACGTTGAGGGCGAGGATCGTCGGCACCACCCCGGCGATCACCGTGGCCAGTCGGAAGCCGCGCACCGAGCCTCGACCGAGCACGTCGGTGGAGATCACCCCGGCGACGCTGGTGAGCAGCCCGGACGAGGTGGACAGGAACGCCGCGAACGCCCCGGCGGCGACCAGCGCCGCCAGTAGCCGGCCGGTGGTCCCGGCACCGAGCGCCGCCTCGGGCAGCAGTACCACCACCGCGTCGGTCTGGCCGGTGACCAGCAGCTGCGGTGTGTAGATCCGGCCCAGCACGCCGTAGATGGTGGGCAACAGGTAGAAGACGCCGACCAGGGCAAGCACCACAAGCGTGGTCCGGCGGGCCGAGGCCCCGTCGGGGTTGGTGTAGAAGCGCACCAGGACGTGCGGCAACCCCATGGTGCCCAGGAAGGTGGCCAGGATCAGCGAGTACGTGCCGAACAGCCCCCGGTCGTCGGATCCCGCGGCGCTGGGCAGCAGCCAGTCGGTCGCCCCGTTCGCCACACCGGAGACCTCCGGGACCGGTTCACCCTCGGCGAAGCTCAGCTCGTCGCCGGGGCGTACCTCCAGGGTCTGGCCGTCGGCGAGGGTGAGCACCGCCCGCTGCTCGACCACGACGGTGGTCGCCGTCCGGAACGTGGATCCGTCCGGCGGGGTCACCGCAGGACGGCCGTCGGACTGCCACTGCAGGGCCAGGAAGATCGCCGGTACGGCGAGCGCGGTCAGCTTGAGCCAGTACTGGAACGCCTGCACGAAGGTGACCGCCCGCATCCCACCCAGGGCCACGTTCGCGGTCACGACGGCGGCCACCACAAGCGCGCCGACCGGGTACGGCGAGCCGGCCAGCGTGGCCAGCGTCAGGCCGGCACCCTGGAGTTGCGGCACCAGGTAGAGCCAGCCGATGAAGATCACGAAGACGGTGGCCAGCGTCCGTAGCCGGCGGGACCCGAGCCGCAGCTCGCAGAAGTCGGGCAGGGTGAACGCGCCGGAGCGGCGCAGCGGCGCGGCCACGAAGAGCAGCAGGGCCAAATATCCGGCGGCGAACCCGACCGGGTACCAGAGCACGTCCACGCCGTACTTGAGGATCAGCCCGGCGACGCCGAGGAAACTCGCCGCCGACAGGTACTCGCCGCCGATCGCGGCAGCGTTCCAGGTGGGGCTGACCACCCGGGAGGCGACCAGGAAGTCGGAGGTGGTGCGGGCCAGCCGCAGCCCGTAGAAGCCGATGGCGACGGTGACCAGGGTGACCGCCACGATCGCCGGTACGACGAGGTCGTTGCCCACGTCAGCGCTCCGGCCGCTGGACCAGGTCGGTGAAGTCCTGCTCGTTGCGTTCGGCCAGGCGGACGTACGTCCACCCGACGGCGACCAGGAACGGGAAGGAGAGCACCCCGAGCAGCAGCCACGGCAGGTTGACGCCGAGCACGGTCATCCGGCCGACCGAGGGCGCGATGGCGAACAGCCAGGGCAGCCCGCCCAGCCCGACCATCACCACCGCCGACAGTTGCAGGGCCAGGGCCAGTTGAGCGCGGACCAGGCCGCGGACGAGTGCCTCACCGACCCGGGTCTGCTGGGTCAGCTCGGTGTGGGTACCCGCGGGCCAGTGCGGCCGGCGGGACACCTCGGCCAACACCACCCGGGTACGCGCGGGCGGCCCGGACCCGACGCGCTCGTCGACGGTCCCGGTCGGATCGGGTCGGCGGGGTGCCGGCAGTGCATCCTCGGCGGCCATCCCGGCAGTCTCGTCCGCCCGACGGGAATGTCAAGCGGCCTGTGGACAACGATGTGGACAACGGGTCCGGCCTGTGGACAACCCGGTGGACAACGTCGCCGATCAGCGGCTCCACTCCTGCTTGGCGGCCCGGACCAACTTGTCCTTCAACTCCCGGGTGTGCCGGCGGCTCACCGGCAGCTCGGTACCGTCGATGACCACCACGTAGCCGGAGTTGACCAGGCGGAGTTCGGCGATCAGCCGTAGCTGCACCAGGTACGACCGGTGGATCCGGACGAACCCGGCGTCGGCCCACCGTTCGGCGAGCGTGGCCAGCGACACCCGCACCAGGTGCGACCCGTCCGCCGTGTGCAGTCGGGCGTAGTCGCCCTGTGCCTCGACCCACCGCACGGCGGACCGGGGCAGCATCCGGGTGGTACCGGCCAGCTCGACCGGGATCGTGGGATCCTCCTCGGCCCGGGCCAACGCGGCGGGATGGGTGGGTACCACCCGCGAGCCGACCACCCGGCGCAGCGCCTCGGCCAGCCGCTCCGCGCGTACCGGCTTGCGCACGTAGTCGGTGGCGCCCACGTCGAAAGCGTCCGCAGCACCGTCGTCGTACGCGGTCACGAAGACGATCGCCGGAGGTCGGGCGAAGCGGCGCAGCACCCGGGCCAGCTCCATGCCGTCCAGGCCGGGCATCCGGATGTCCAGGAAGACCACGTCCACGTCGTCGTCGCGGAGGACCCGCAGCGCCTCGGTGGCGTCGCCGGCCGTGTGCAGCCGGGCCACCCGGGGGTCGGCCCGCAGGTGGTACGCCAACTCGTCAAGCGCCGGTGGCTCGTCGTCGACCGCGAGCACCCGCAGGAAGCCGCTGGCGGCGGCCGGGCCGGAGCCGGTCACGAACCCGCCCGTACGCCGGGGTGGAACTTCGGCACCCGCATGCTCACCCTCGTACCCGAGCCGACACCGGTCTCGACGACCAGCCCGAAGCCGTCACCGAAGACCGAGCGCAGCCGCTCGTCGACGTTCGACAACCCGACGTGCTGGCCCGGGTCGTCCCCCGGGTCGCCGGTCGACCCGGCCAGCTCGGCGATCCCCGCGGTCAGCGTGGCCGGATCCATCCCCACTCCGTCGTCCTCCACCGTTATGTGGCATTCGGCGCCGGCATCCCGGGCCTCGATGCTCACCATGCCCGTGCCTGGCTTACGCGACAACCCGTGGCGTACCGCGTTCTCGACAAGTGGTTGCAGGCACAGGAACGGCAGGGTCACCGGCAGCACCTCGGGGGCGATCTGGAGCCGCACCTGAAGCCGGTCGCCGAACCGGGCCCGCTCGATGGTCAGGTAGCGGTCGATCGAGCGCAGCTCCTCGGCCAGCGTGGTGAACTCGCCGTGCGCCCGGAACGAGTACCGGGTGAACTCGGCGAATTCCAGGATCAGCTCTCGGGCCCGCTCCGGGTCGGTGCGGACGAAGGAACCGATCGCGGTCAACGCGTTGTAGATGAAGTGCGGACTGATCTGGGCGCGCAGAGCGCGTACCTCGGCCCGGGCCAACCGCTCCCGGGACGAGTCCAGCTCCGCCAGAGCCAGTTGGCTGCCGGCCCAGTGGGCGGTCTCCAGGGTGGCCTGGACCAGACCGGGTGCCGGTGCGCCGTCGGTGACGGCGACAAGCGCGCCGGTGATCCGGCCGGACGCCCCACCGAGCGGGGCCACCACCGCGCCCCGGACCGGGCAGTCGATCCGGTCGCAGGTCAGCTCCGCCTCGCCCAGCACGGTGGAACGTTCGGATGTGATCACCCGCCGGGCGGCGGTCCGCAGCTGCTCCCGGTGGTGCGCGCCGCGTCCGTCGAGCGCGAGCAGGTCGTCGGTGTCGGTCAACGCCAGCCCTTCCGCGCCGACCAGGGTGCGCAGGTGGCGGGCGGCCTTCGCCGCGCCGGCCGGGTTCAGCCCGGCCCGCAGCGGTTCGGCGGCCAGCCCGGCGGTGTGCAGCACCTCGTAGGTGGCCCGTTGGCCGGGAGTAGCGATGCCGCGCCGCCCCCGCAGCCGGCCGACCGCGAACAGCGCCCCGGCCAGCACACTGACCAGTGAGAAGACGCCGATCACGGCGGAGAGGTTGCCACCCACGTCGACGATCCTGCTGGTTGCGGACGCTGTGGGAAAGGGGTGGGCACCGGTCAGTACGCGCCCTTGCGCGCCACGACCACGCCGACCGTGCGCCACAGGATGCTCAGGTCGTACGCCAGCGACCAGTTGTCGACGTAGTACAGGTCCAACCGGACGGCCTCGTCCCAGGAGAGATCGGAGCGGCCGGACACCTGCCACAACCCGGTCATACCCGGACGGACCAGCAGTCGGCGTCGGACATCACCCAGGAAGTCGCCGTCGTCGGCGGGCAGCGGGCGCGGCCCGACCAGCGACATCTCACCCTTGAGCACGTTGATCAGCTGCGGCAGCTCGTCAAGCGACGAGGCGCGCAGGAAGCGGCCCACCGGGAAGACCCGGGGATCCTGCTTCATCTTGAACAGCATGCCGTCGGTCTCGTTCTGGTCGACCAGGCTGGCCAGCCGGTCCTCCGCGTCGACGTACATGGTCCGGAACTTCCACACCCGGAACGTGCGCCCCTCGTGCCCCACCCGGGGCTGACGGAAGAAGACCGGACCCGGATCGGAGATCCGGATGGCGATGGCGATCGCGATGAAGACCGGGACCAGCGCGAGCAGCCCGAGCCCCGCGGCGACGCGGTCCATCATGTTCTTGGCCAGCAGTGCCGGCCCGGACAGGGTGGGTTCCTCGACGTGCAGCAGCGGCAGGCCCTCGATCGGGCGGATGTGCACCCGGGGCCCGGCGATGTCGGTCAGTTGCGGAGCGACCACCAGGTCTACCCCGGAGCCCTCCAACTGCCAGGCCAGGCGGCGCAGTTCACCGGGCTCAGCGCTGGCCGAGCCACAGACCGCGATGGTGTCCGCGCCCACCTCGCGTACCAGGGCCAGCACGTCGCGGCCCGCGTACACCGGAACCGGGGTCTGCACGCCCTTGGCCGCCGCGTAACCGTCGGTGATGTGGATGGCTACCGGGACGAGCCCGGCGGACGGGGTACGGGTGACCGCCGTGTACACCTCAAGGCACTCCGGCAGGGTGCCGACCAGCACCATCCGGTGCGCCGCCTGCTGGATGTTGCGCCGGACGGTGTGCAGCACGAAACGGGCCAGGATCCGGCCCAGCAGGATCAGCAGCAGCGCCAGCAGCAACGCAGTGCCGACGGTGAACCGGGACAGGTCGGTCTTGGTGGCGAAGGCGAGGAACGACAACGCCGCGCAGACGGTCACCCCCGCCCGGATCACCCGCTTGAACTCGTCCGGCCCGAGCCCGAGGCAGCGTCGGTCGTAGGCGCCGTTGAACCAGAGGATGACCAGCCAGCTGAGCGGCAGCAGCAGGAACGCGACCGTGTAGAACCAGGTCGGATCGTTCTGGGCCTGGTGGAAACCCGCGGTGGCCTGGTCGAAGGTGCGGATCGCGGTGTAGCTGGCGAAGGCCGCGGCGGCGAAGTCGAGCAGCAGCAGGATCGCCGTGTAGGGCCGGTGCCAGCGCGACACGCGTCGTCGGGCCCGGGCCCACGCCGATCGGGGTACGCCGTTCGGCGACGACGGGTTCGGCGGCTGGATCTCGAAGCTGTCGACGTGCCGCACGAGTCTGCTCCGGCCTTCGTTGGTCACCGGGCGCTGGAGGCTAGCCGTCACCTCACCCATGTCCTCCCGCATGACCCGTCGCGTTCACTCGCCGTGACCGCCCGGGTCGCCCACCGTTCCAGTTTCCCACGCGAGTTCCGTTCCGTCGCCGACCCGAGGGACATTGCGCGGCGGCCACCTACCGCCTGGGATCTGGCCGGCCCCGTGCCATTCGGAGGCCGGGGACCGGGCCACTATACCGATGGATGACGGCCCGGGTAGAGCGCCGGACCGGCGGTTGCGCACCGCGCGTCCGATTCCGCTCCGTAATCAGCGAGTGGCGTTACTCACCGTACAAGCCGGGACAACCGTCGGTCAGCAAGGGGCTTTCCGCCGGTCTGGCAGGTCGGGCAGTACTGGAGGCTGGAGTCGGCGAACGAGACCTCCCGAACGGTGTCCCCGCAGACCGGACAGGGCAGCCCGGTCCGCGCGTGCACCTTGAGCCCCGAGCGTTTCTCGCCCTTCAACTCCGCGGCCCGCTGCCCGAGCGACCGGGTCACCGCGTCGCCGAGCACCCGACGGGCCGCCGCGTGCAGGGTCGCCATCTGGTCGTCGGTCAGCCGGTCGGTCAACGCGAACGGTGACAGCTTCGCGGCGTGCAGGATCTCGTCCGAGTACGCGTTGCCGACCCCGCCGAGCACCGCCTGGTCGGTGAGCACCCCCTTGACCTGGCCCCGGCGGCCACGCAGGGCGCCGGCGAAGGTGGCGAGGTCGGCCGAGAGCGCGTCCGGCCCGAGCTTGGCCACCCCGGGCACCGCCTGCGGATCAGTCACCAGGTAGGCGGCGAGTTTCTTCTGCGTACCGGCCTCGGTCAGGTCGAAGCCGGAGCCGTCGTCGAGGCGTACCCGGATCGCGATCGGTCCCTTGCCGGGCCGCAACGGAACGGTCGAGGCGAATGCCTCCCGGTAGTGCAGCCAGCCGGCGCGCGCCAGGTGGACCACCAGGTGCAGGCCGCCGTCGAAGACCACGTCGAGGAACTTGCCGTACCGCCGGGCGTCGGTCACCGCCCGGCCCGCGACGGCGGTCGGTGCCGGGTCGTACGTCTTCAGGGCGCTGATCGCGGCGACCTCCAGGCGGTCGACCCGCCGGCCCACCGCGCGCTGTCGCAGGTAACCGGCGAGCGCCTCCACCTCCGGTAGTTCGGGCATCGTCCAACGGTAGCCTTCTTTCCCGTGAGAATCGTGGTGGCGCACAACCGGTACCGGGAAGCTCAGCCCTCCGGTGAGAACACCATCGTCGACGCCGAGATCGCCCAGCTCACCGCCGCCGGGGTGGAGGTGCTGCCGTTCCTGCGCAGCTCCGACGAGATCCCGACGATGCCGAAGACGGCGAAGGCGCTGCTGCCGATCTCCCCGATCTACGCACCACGCGCCCAGCAGGAGTTGGCCCGGCTGCTCACCGAGCATCGCCCGGACGTGCTCCACCTGCACAATCCGTACCCACTGCTGTCGCCCTGGGTGGTGCGGACCGCGCACCGGCACCGGGTGCCCGTAGTCCAGACGGTGCACAACTACCGACAGGTCTGCTCCTCGGGGCTGTACTTCCGGGACGGCATGATCTGCCAGGACTGCCGGGGCCGGGCACTGGGTGTGCCGGCGGTGGTGCATCGCTGCTACCGGGGGTCACGGGCGCAGAGCGCGCTGATGGCCACCACCCTGGCCGTGCACCGGGGTACCTGGAAGTCGGTGGACAGGTTCATCGCCCTGACCACCGCGGTCGCCGATCACCTGCGTGACTACGGCATCCCCGATTCGCGAATCGTCGTGAAACCGAACGGGATCCCCGACCCCGGCGTGCCCGCACCGCTCGGCCAGGGCTTCCTCTTCCTCGGCCGGCTCTCCCCCGAGAAGGGCCTCGACCTGCTTGTGGAGGCCTGGCGGCGACATCCGGACGGCGCGCTGGGCCTGCTTCGCGTCGCCGGGGATGGCGAACTGCGCCCGCTTGTCGAAGCGGTGGCGGCAGAGCGCTCCGACGTCAGCTACCTCGGACCACTGGACCGGGCCGGCGTCCGGCAGGCGCTGGCCGCCAGTGCCGTGGTGCTGGCGACGTCCACCTGGCACGACGTGCTGCCGACCGTGATCATCGAGGCGTTGGCCAGCGGCCGGCCGGTGCTCGGCACTGCACTCGGCGGCATTCCCTACCTGGTCGGCGCGGACACCCCTCGGGAGCCCGCCGGCACCGGTCCGGCGGCGTCCGCGTCGGCGTCCGCCCCCGCCGTCTCCGGTGCCGTGCCCGGCTCCTCGGCTCCGAACTCCTCCGCCGACGCCGGGTCTGTCTGTGCCGCCACTGGTACCGGGGGAACGTCGGCGGTGCCGGCCGGTGTGGTGACCGGCGAGGCGGGCTGGGTCGTGCCTCCGGACCCGGCAGCCCTGGCGGCCGCCCTGCCGATGGCCGCAGCGGGGGCCGCCGCACTGTCCGCCTCCGCCCGCACCCGCTACGAGCGCACCTTCCACCCCGACGTGGTCACCAACCACCTCCTGGACGTCTACACCTCCCTGACCCACCCCTGACCCCACCCCCGACCCCACCCCCGACCCCACCCCCGACCCCACCCCCGACCCCACCCCCGACCCCACCCCTGACCCATCCCGTTGATCATGAGGTTAACGGCAGTATTCGATCTTCAAAGTGCCGTCAACCTCATGATCAACGAGGTGGGTCAGGGGTGCGGGGTGGGGCGGTCAGCGGAGGGAGGCGCGGGCGGAGAAGGCGATGCTGGTTAGGAGGAAGCCGCCGTTGACTGCGGTGAAGGCGATCATGACCCAGAGGGTGAGGGCTGGGGCTAGGGCCAGGACCAGGGCGGCCACGAAGATCACCGCGCCGTAGTCGCGGACCAGCTTGATCAGGCGTACCGGCAGGCTGGTGGAGGTGACCATGCTTGCCGCGTTCGGGCCGGACTGCATCACCGAGGTGACCAGGTTGACCATCCAGGTGCCGGCGAACGTCGCCACCAGCCAGGTCGGCGTTGCCGGTTGCTGCGCCACGGCGGTGGCGGACAGGGCGGCGACCAGCGCGATCTGGGCGGCCACGTCACAGAGCACGTCGACCCGGGCACCGGCCACGCTGCCCTGCCCGGTCACCCGGGCCAGTTGACCGTCGGCGCAGTCCAGGGCGTACGCGATCTGCCAGCCGAACAGCGCGACCAGCCCGACCACCGGAGCCGGCACGTCCCCGGCGGCGACCGGGCCGGCGAGGGCGACCACGGTGACCGAGGTGGCCAGCCCGAGCAGCAGGTTGGTGATGGTCAGCGCGGTCGGCCGGAGCCCGACACGCTGGGCGACAAGCGCGAAGACCGCGCCGATCCACTGACTGACCGACTCGCTGAACAGACCACCGCCCCGGTTCACCCGGTGGAAGTCGGCGACCGTGGGGTGGGACGGCTCAGCCAAGGTGCTCACGGAGGGCGTCAACGTAGTCTCCCAGCCGGGTACGAAGGTCGTCGGCGGACAGCGCCAGGTGTTCGAGGATCGTGTAACGGTCGGGCCGGGTGTGCGGGGCGAAGGCCACCGCCTCGACGAACTGCTCGTCGGTGAGCCCGAGGTCGGCGGGTCGGGTGGACAGCCCGTGTCGGTGCAGGCAGCGGGCGAGCTGGCCGAACCGTTCCAGGTCGCCCCGGAGGAAGGTGCAGAACAGCGCACCGAGCCCGGCCTGCTCGCCGTGCGAGGCGGTGCTCGGGAAGAGGTGGTCGATGGCGTGCGAGATCTCGTGGTCGCCGCCGCTGGCCGGCCGGCTGGAACCGCAGATCGACATCGAGATGCCGCCCAGGATCAGCGCCTCGGCCAGCGTGGTCAGGAACCCGTCGTCGGTGATCTTGCCGGGATGGTTGACCAGGGCCTCCGCCCCGGTGCGGGCCAGCGTCACGGCGAGGCCGTCGATCGGCTCGCCGCGCACCTCGTGGGCCAGCTCCCAGTCGGCGCAGGCGCTCAGATTGCTCACCGCGTCGCCGATGCCGGCCTGGGTCTGCCGGTCCGGCCCGTTCTCCACGAAGTCGAGATCGACAAGTACGGCGATCGGGATGTGCACCCCGTACGAGCCCTTGCCGCCCTCGTGGGTCAGCGACGCCACCGGAGACGCGATCCCGTCGTTGGCGAGGCTTGTCGCCACGGTGACCATCGGGATGCCGTAGCGGGTGGCGGCGTACTTGGCCGTGTCGATGGTCTTCCCGCCGCCGATGCCGACGACCGCGTCGTAGCTGCGGCGGCGTAGCTGGTCGCCGAGCTCGATGGCGGAGTCGACGCTGCCACCGGCGACGGTGAACACGTCGGCCGACCCGAGCGAGGGCCGGCACAGCTCGACGATCTTCTCGCCCTGACCCGGGCCGACCACCACCGCGACGTCGCCGCCGCTGGAGATCCGGCGGTCGGCCAGCAGCGAGCCGAGGTCGGCCACGGCACCCCGGCGGACCTCGATCGACAGCGGCGTCGCGACGGTACGGGCTAGTAGCGGCACGCGATCTCCCGCGCCCGGGTCAGGTCGGCGTGGTTGTCGACCTCGACCCACGCCACGTCGCCGATCGGCGCGGCCCGGACCTCGCCGCCACGGTCGGCGAACTCCTGGTACCCGTCCTCGTAGTACAGGTTCGGGTCGCGCCGCCAGGTCGCCTCCAGGGCGTCGGCGAGCGCCTCGGCCACCTGCGGCTCGATGAGCGTGGCCCCGATGTACTCGCCGTACGCCTCGCCCGGGTCCATCAGCTTGGTGATCCGGGTGAGCTGGCCGGCGGCGTCGAAGGTGGTCTTCATCTCCTCCTCGGCCAGCGGCTTGAGAGTGTCGATCGCCAGCAGCACGCCGGGCCCCCGCTCGGCCAGCAGGGTCTTCTCGATGCTCACCGGGTGCACGGTGTCACCGTTGACCAGCAGGACGCCCCGGGAGAACCAGTCACGCGCCAGCCAGAGGGAGTACGCGTTGTTCCACTCCTCGGCCTTGTCGTTGGGGACCAGGGTGATCGTGACGCCGTACCGGCTCTCCAACTCGGCCTGGCGTTCGCGGACGGCGTCGGCGGCGTAGCCGACCACCACCACGACCTCGGTGAGCCCCACCTCGGCCAGGTTACGCAACGCGATGTCGAGGATGGTGATCTCGCCATCCACCGGCACCAGCGCCTTGGGCAGCGTGTCGGTGTACGGGCGCAGCCGGCGGCCTGCGCCCGCTGCCAGCACCATTCCGACCATGCCAGCATCGTTTCCTGTTCTCGCGGCGTTCACCGAAGGAGGATAGCGCCGCCCGTGGCGGCGCTGCCGCCGGTCAGCGGTGAGCAGCCGGCGGGCACCTCGGTCAGCCGGGCAGAGCCGCCAGGTCAGCGAGCATCGTCAGCCGCTCCTCGGCGGTCAGCACGGCGTACGGTCCGGCCGCTCGGCGGTCGGTCTCCAGCTCGATGGCCTGGCGCTGCGGTCCGTCGGGCAGCGCCACGATGCTCGTCGCGGTGTGCCCGGCGGCGTGCCACGCGTCGGCGTGCGCGTCGGCGCGGTGGTACCGCAGGGCGCCGAGCCGGTTGAGCAGCAGCACAACGGGTGGGATGCCGTCCGGCTCGTACGGGGGCGCCACCGCGTGGAACGCCCCGCCGCCCTCCGCGACGGCCAGCAGCCGACCGGCGACCTGCACCAGTCGCAGCACCCGGTCGTGGTGGCCGGCCCACAACTCCTCGGTCACCTCGGCGTGCACCTGGTACAGCTCGGCGAGGAAGGCCAGACCCCGCTCGGTGGCGGTGAGCCCGCCGTCCGGCCGGCGGTGGACCATTCCGTACGCGACGTGCCGATCAAGACTCCGCCGGCAGGCGGTCGGGTCCCGGTAGCGGGTCACCGCGGCGAACCCCGGGCCGTCGACCGTGCCACCCGGCGCGGCCAGCCGGGTGCGCAGTTCCACCAGGAAGCCGGTGGCGGGCGGTCCGCCGTACCGCTGGCTCAGCTCGGCTGCGCCACCGTGCCCACCGGCCTGCATGGCCGCGGTGAAGACCCGGTCCACGGCGGGCGCCACCAACGCCGCGTACCGGTGCGGAGCAAGCCCGACCGTGTCGCTCACGAACCGATGGACCGCAGGACGGCGAAGGCCCGTTCGGCGATGTGCCGAATCAACCCGTCGTTGACCTCACGGTGCTCGTCGAGCAGATCGAGATCGTCGGGGCCGAGCCAGCGGTACTCGGTGTGCTTGCCTGTCTCCAGCACGGGTGCGGTCAGCTCGCCGTCGACCCGGACCAGCCAGTCGCTCTCGATCCGGGCCAGGCCGTCGTCCCCGACGTAGCGGTACTCGCCGATTTCGGCGATCACCTCGGACACGCGCCAGCCGGTCTCCTCGGTGACCTCCCGGTACAGCGCGTCCTGCACGGACTCGCCCGGTTCGAGGTGCCCGCCGACGATGTCCCAGCAGTTGGGGAAGAGCCGCCGGTGCGGCGAGCGGCGTTGGAAGAACAGGCGTCCGTCGGGGGCGACGATCAGCGCTCCCGCGCAGCGCAGCGGCTCGGTGGACACGTCAAGAACAGTAGCCGTGACCGTCCCGCCGCGACGATGTCCGGTCTTGTCCTGGAAACCTACGGGGCTCACCATTGCGGGTAACCGGGTGCAGCCGTCCCAAAGGGGTGATGTGTCATGCAGGTTCGGGAAGCTATGTCCAGTGAGATCCTCGTGGTCGGTCCGGAGCACACGCTGCGGCAGGCGGCGCGGATGATGTCGGAGCGCGGCATCGGGTCGGCGGTGGTGATCGACCCGGATTCCGAGGGCATCGGGATCATGACCGAGCGCGACGTGCTCAACGCGATCGGGGCCGGTCTTGACTGCGACGTCGAGCGGACCGGAGCCCATCTGACCTGGGACGTCGTCTATGCGGGGCCGGAATGGACGATCGAGGAAGCCGCGGCGGCGATGGCCCGGGGTGGCTTCCGGCACCTCGTCGTCCTCGACGGTCGTGAGGTCGCCGGCGTCATCTCCGTACGCGACATCATGCGGGTGTGGGCGGCCAGCCGGATGGTCGGCACCGGCTGACCGACGCCGATCGGCGGTCGGTCGATCCGTCCGGGTTGGGCGGGCTGGTCGGCGGGTAGTACCCCTGCTGCGGGCACGGGCCGACCGTGCCCCGCGGGGAGGCGTGATGCGTGGCGCGGACCGGTTGATCCAGCAGCAGTACGAGATGCTGCTGCGGCGCGACGTGGCTCGCCTGCCGGAGCTGTACGCGCCGGACGCCCGTTACGCCATGCCCGGCGTCACGGTGCGTCCGACCGAGTTGCCGGCCCTGCTGCGTACCTGGACGGGTGCCTTTCCCGACCTGCGGGTCGATCCGCTCGGTGCGGTGCGCACGGCCGGCGGCGCGGCGGTCGAGCACCTGCTGACCGGCACCCACACCGGCGTGCTGCACACCCCTTTCGGGACCGTCGCGCCCACCGGACGGGACGTCGCCTGGGAAGTGGTGGACGTGGTCCGGGTGCGTCGGGGCCGGATCGCCGCCTGGCGGTCCTACTTCGACTGGGGGGAGCTGATGACGCTGCTGGGCCTGCGGGTCGCGGGGACGTCGCGCCGGCCGCAGGACGAACCGGTCGGCCTTCCGGCCTGACCTGCCACACAGTCGGCGGGTACGGGTCGGCCACCGGACGCGACCGTTCACCCGACCCGGTGGCTCAGGATGCGGACATCGCCGTGCCTTCCGCGCACGCCCCACCTCCGCCCGTACGCTGAACAGCCATGACCGCCGAGCAGCTGATCTCCTTTGCCCGTGGCGCCCCCTCACTGGACATCGTCGATGTCGAGGGGCTCAAGGCCGCCGCCGTCCGCGCCTTCGACGCCGACCCCGCCGGGGTGACGGCGTACGGCACCTCCGTCGGTTACGTCCCGCTCCGGAAGTGGATCGCCGAGAAGCACGGTGTCGAGGCGGAGCAGGTGCTGGTCACCAACGGCTCGTTGCAGGCCGACGCCTTTCTCTTCGATCACCTGGTCCGTCCCGGCGACGCGGTGGTGGTGGAGCGTCCCACCTACGACCGCACCCTGCTGAACCTGCGGAACCTGGGCAGTGAGCTGCACGCTGTCACCATCCAGCCGGACGGCCTGGACACCGCCGAGCTGCGCAAGCTGCTGGAGTCCGGGGTACGCCCCCGGCTGGCCCACGTCATCCCGAACTACCAGAACCCGGCCGGCGTGACGTTGTCCCTGGAGAAGCGGCGCGAACTGCTGGACCTGGCCGCGGAGTTCGGTTTCACGATCTTCGAGGACGACCCGTACGCGGACATCCGGTTCCGGGGCGAGGCGCTGCCATCGATGCTGTCGATGGACACCCGCAACGTGGTCGTGCACGCCTCCAGCTTCACCAAGACCGTCTGCCCTGGCGTTCGGGTGGGCTACCTGGTGGGCCCGGCGGACCTGATCGGCGACATCGCGAAGAAGGCGACCAGCCTCTACATCTCTCCCGGCATGGTGTCCCAGGCCATCGTGCACCAGTTCTGCGTGTCGGGGGACATCGGGCGTTCGATCGAGACGGTCCGGGCGGCCCTCGGTGAGCGCGCCACCGTGCTCGCCGAGTCGCTGCGCCGGCACATTCCGGAGGCCCGGTTCGTGGAGCCGGACGGCGGCTACTTCCTCTGGGTCGAGTTGCCGGAGGACGTAGCGGTCGACCGGCTCGCCCCGGCGGCGGCCGAGCGTGGCGTCGCGGTGGTCAAGGGCAGCGACTTCGTGGTCGACGGCGGCCGACACGCGCTGCGGCTCGCCTATTCCGCGGTCACCGCGGATCGGATCGACGAGGGAGTTCGGCGGCTGGCCGAGGCGATGAAGGCGGTGCGTGGCTGAATTTCTGTCGGCTTTCCGACAGAACGGCGATACCGGCCGGCCCGGGTCTCCCGCTGAAGCGACTCGGGGCCCACAATGCTGCGAGCGTCACTCAGCACGCGTACCAGGAGATCGGGGCGACCGCACCCGTCGCGATTCCGGTACCGGCGCGGCCCGGCCGCCCACGCGCTGGTGTGACGCGACAGCACAACCCCCCGCCCCCACGGCGCCGGGCGGGCCGGATCGCCCCTCACCCCCCCGATGCGGTCCGGTCCGTCCGGCGCCACCCCTGCCGCCCGGCCATGATCGCGGCGGCGGCGTAACCTGCAAACCGCAGCAGACGGGGGGAGGGCGTGATGACGGAGCGGACGCAGCCTGCGGGGACGACCTCCTCGGACGGCCCGGCCGCCGCTGGCACCCGGAGTGCGAGCGCCAACGGGAGCCGCGCTCTGCGGCCTCGGAACTGGTCACCCGTGCGGGCCGTGACGCGCCGGCTCAGCCCGGACGGTTCGCAGGCCGATCAGACGTCGGCCGCCCAGCGACGCAACGCGGTGGTCGACTGCGCGCTCTATCTCGACGGTAAGCGGCAGGCCGGAGACTGGGACTACGCCGACGCGCTGGCCGCGGCTCGCGGCGCCGAAGCAGGTTTCGTCTGGCTCGGCCTGCACGAGCCGGAGCTCGCCGAGATGACCGAGATCGCCACCACGTACGGGCTGCACGAGCTGGCCGTGGAGGACGCGGTGAAGGCCCAGCAGCGTCCGAAGCTGGAACGTTTCGGCGAGGTCAGCTTCCTGGTGTTGCGCACCGCCCGCTACTGCGAGCACACCGAGCTGACGGAGAACTCCGAGGTGGTGGAGACCGGGCAGGTGATGCTCTTCATCGGCCCACAGTTCGTGATCAGTGTCCGGCACGGCGACGCCTGCCGGCTCGCGCCCGTACGCGAGGAGTTGGAGGCTCGCCAGGAACTGCTGCTCAACGGTCCCTGGGCGGTTGCGTACGCGATCACGGACCGAGTCGTCGATCTCTACCTGGAGGTTGCCGACCAGCTTGAGGACGACATGGACGTGCTGGAGACGGAGGTGTTCGACCGCCAGACCAGCGGCCGGATCCAGCGGATCTACCAGATGAAGCGGGAACTGGTCGAGTTCAAGCGGGCGGTGATGCCGTTGCAGCGTCCACTGCTGTCGCTGACCACGCAGATGAACCGGGACGTGCCCAAGGAGGTGCGCCGCTACTTCCGCGACGTGCAGGATCACCTCAGTCGCACCGTCGAGCTGGTCAACTCCTACGACGACCTGCTCAATTCGATCCTCCAGGCGCGACTGGCCCAGGTGACGGTCGACCAGAACAACGACATGCGCAAGATCGCGGCTTGGGCGGCCATCGCCGCCGTGTGGACCGCGATCGCCGGCATCTACGGCATGAACTTCGACTTCATGCCGGAGCTGAGGGTGACCTACGGCTACCCCGTGGTGCTGGCCCTGATGCTCAGCATCTCGCTGGCCCTCTACCGCTGGTTCCGCCGCAACGACTGGCTCTGACCCCACCCCACCCACCCCCTCCCCACCCACCGCCCGCTTCTCGGTCTGCGCTGACCATGAAGTTGTTGCCACGACACACCAGTGTGCGCGGCAACAACTTCATGATCAACTCGGGTGAGGGTGAGGGTGGGGGCGAGGGTGGGGGTGGGGGTGGGGTTAGGCGCGGGTGTTGGATTTGTGGTTGGTGGCCTTGCTCAGGTCGTCGGCGGGGCGGCCGGTGCTGGTGCGGGCACCCTCGGCGACCGAGGGGACCTTCCCGGTGGCGGATACCCCGGACGGCGCGGTCGCGGTGGGGGTGGTGGAGGCGCTGTCGCCGCCGGCCACCGCCGAGCTGCCCGCTCCGGTCGAGACCTTGCCGGCACCGGCCGGGCCGGTCGTACGCACCTCGATGGTCTCCACCTCCTCGTGCATCGGCTCGAGCGCGGCACCCGCGTCGTACTCGGCCCACTCCTGCTGCTCGCGGTGCCGCCGCAGGGCCATCGCGCCGGCCAGCCCGGCCACCGTTCCGGCGGCGAGCAGGCCGATCATGGTCCCGCTCCGGCGGGACTTCTTCTTCGCCTTCATCTTCTTCGCCTTCCTGCTGACCGCGGCCTGCTTGGCAACTGCGGCCTTCTTCCCCTTGACGGCCCGATCGGCCGCGTCGGACTGCGCATGACGTACGGCCAGAGCAAGCGGCGCGAGGGCGGCGGCCGTCGACGCGAGGCCGCTCGATGCCCGGTCCCGGACCACGACGGCGGTCGGTGCCACCGCACCGCGGGCGGTCTGGAACCGTGGACCGACCGTGTCGCCGGCTCCCCTCGCCGCATGCGTGGCGGCCTGCCTCAGGTGACCGATGCTGCGGTTCAATTCGGCCCGGGCCAACTGCGCCTGGGTCTTGCGCCGCCAGTTTCCAAACACGGTCCCACCTCCTGGGAGTTGCTCTGTCTCATCCTCCACCTTCGGATGCCTCCGCATGTCCAGATCGGGCACATGGGAGGATCCGCATGGAACTGACCAACGAGTAAGGAGTACCCGTGGCCGAGGCTGTCTACGCCACCCTGCACACCAACGCCGGCCCGATCCGGCTGGAGCTCTTCGGCAACCACGCCCCGAAGACCGTCCGCAACTTCGTCGAGTTGGCCGAGGGCACCCGCGAGTACACCGACCCGCGGACCGGGCAGCCGGGCAGTGGTCCGTACTACGACGGCACCATCTCGCACCGGGTGATCAGCGGGTTCATGATTCAGATGGGTGACCCGACGGGAACCGGCCGGGGCGGGCCGGGCTACACCTTCGCCGACGAGTTCCACCCCGAGCTGCGGTTCGACCGGCCGTACCTGCTGGCGATGGCGAACGCGGGACCCGGCACCAACGGCTCGCAGTTCTTCATCACCGTCTCGCCGACGCCGCACCTGAACAACCGGCACACCATCTTCGGACAGGTCGCCGACGAGCAGTCCGCGAAGATCGTCGAGGCGATCGCCAACACCCCGACCGGCCCCAGCGACCGGCCGCTCCAGGACGTCGTCATCGAGCGCGTCGAGATCGAGCGCTCGGCCTGACCGGGCGTCCGCGCACGGTGCCGAAGGCCCTCGCCGGCCTGCGGTTTCATGGTCTGGTCGACCGGCTCGCCGAGGGCCAGTTCGGGCACGCCGACGGGACCGGACGGCGACCGGCGGCGTTGCAGACCGGTCCGGATACCCCACCGGTATCCGGACCGGTCTTCGCTCTGCCGGCCGGCCGCCAGCACTCCGCCACGGGCCGCCAGCACTCCGCCACGGCTGGACGAAGATCCGACGCGTCCCCGGGGCCGCCGGCCGAGGTCGACCGCGGTGAGCCGCGGTCGACGGCGGTGAGCCGGATTGGCGGGGTACGCCTCGACCCGCCTGAGTGGTGGCTCGGGGTACCTTTGCTCGCATGACTGAGCGCTCGGGTGTCTGGGGCCAGCGATGAGCGAGTCCCCGCCGACCATGCCGGCCTGCTACCGCCACCCCGGCCGGGAAACGTACGTCCGCTGCACCCGCTGCGACCGTTCGATCTGCCCGGACTGCATGAACGAGGCGTCGGTCGGGTTCCAGTGCCCGGAGTGCGTGGCGGAGGGACGCCGCAGCGTGCGGCCGGCGCGTACCGCCTTCGGTGGCGGGGTGGTCGGTCGACACGGTTACGTGACGAAGACTCTGATCGCCTTCAACCTGCTGGTGATGCTGGTCTCGATCGCCTCCGACCGGGGCGGGGACGCGGCGGCCGGCGGTAACGGCTTCGGCGGGCTGATGGGCGGCAGCACCCCGTTGACCGAGTGGGGTGCGGTGTTGGGCCGGGCGATGTTCCTCGACGGCACCGTCGGCGGTGTCGCCGAGGGCCAGTGGTACCGCCTGGTCACCGCGATGTTCCTGCACTACGGCGTGGTGCACCTGCTGCTGAACATGTGGGCGCTCTGGGTGCTCGGCCGCTCGCTGGAGGCGGTGCTCGGGCCGCTGCGGTTCGCCGCCCTGTATTTCATCGCCGGCTTCGGCGGCAACGTCGCGGTCTACGTGTTCAGCGCGCCCAACCAGATGTCGGCGGGAGCGTCGACCGCCATCTTCGGCCTCTTCGCGGCGATCTTCGTGATCATGCGGCGACTGGGTCGGGACACCTCGGCCATCCTCCCCATCCTGGTGATCAATCTGATCTTCACCTTCACCGTGCCGCAGATCTCGATCGCCGGTCACCTGGGCGGTCTGGTGTTCGGCGCGCTGATGGCTCTGGTGCTGGCCTACGCGCCGCGGTCGCGCCGGACGCTTGTGCAGTTCGGCGGTGGCGCGATCATCGTGGTGGCGCTGCTCGGGATGGCCCTGGTCCGCACGGCCGCGCTGCTGGGCTGACCGCTGCCCGGCCCGGCACCGGCGACGCAGGCCCGGTCACGTCGCCGGCGCAGGGCGTGGATCAACCGGTGCCGCCGGGACTTCCCGCCCGGGCGGTACGCAACGCGTCGGCGACCTCGGCCGGATCCGCGTTGAGATCGAGTCGGCTGAACAGGTGCAGTGAATCGCCCGCATCGATCTCCAGGGTCGGGCCGGCCAGTCCGCGCCCGGACCGACGGTGCACCTGGACGGTCTCCACCATCGGCCAGGGCAGGTGCCGCCGGCTCAGCAACCCGGCCGGTACGGTGATGCCGGTCGCGTCCACCGCCAACCGCACCGGCGCGACCAGATCCCGCAGGCCCCACCCGGTGAGGACCGCCGCCGCCAACCCGCCGAGCACCGGTCGGAGCGGGTCACCCTCGGCGAGCAGGATCCCCAGGGCGAGCAAGCTGGCTGCGGCGGCCAGCTTGAGGACCGGTAGGGCCAGGGGCACCCGCCACTGCTGTGCGATGGTGTCGTACGCCACGGCACCAGCATGCCAGCGCCGCCGGTCACCGGCATCCGCCACGAAGCGTCGGCCGTCGCCGGTCACCGGCATTCGCCCCGAAGCGTCGGCCGGCGTGGGCGGCGGGGGCGTGGCGGTCGGCCGGGGTGGGCGTAGGATCGGAGCAGCCCAAGTTACCGGGGAGTAGATATGAGTGACGCGGTTATCGTCGGTGCGGTGCGCACCCCGGTCGGGCGGCGCAAAGGCAGCCTGGCCACGGTGCACCCGGTGGATCTGTCCGCGCACGTACTGCGCGCCCTCGCCGAACGCACCGGAATCGATCCGGCTCAGGTGGACGACGTGGTCTGGGGTTGCGTCTCCCAGGTCGGCGAGCAGTCGTGGAACGTCGCCCGGAACGCCGTACTGGCCGCCGGCTGGCCCGAGTCGGTGCCCGGCACCACCCTGGACCGGCAGTGCGGTTCCAGCCAGCAGGCCCTGCACTTCGCCGCGGCCACCGTGCTCTCCGGCCAGGCGGACCTGGTCGTCGCGGGCGGCGTCGAGTCGATGACCCGGGTGCCGATGGGCTCCAGCGTGGCCGGTGGGATGCCGTTCAGCGAGCAGATCCTGACCCGCTACCGGGGGGTCGAGGGAGTCGCCGAGGACTCCCCGCTCCCCTTCAACCAGGGCGTCGGGGCGGAGCTGATCGCCCAGCGGTGGCGCCTGTCCCGCACTCAGCTCGACGAGTTCGCGCTGGCCAGCCACGAGAAGGCCGCCGCCGCGCAGGACGCGGGCGCGTTCGAGGCCGAGCTCGCCCCGGTGGCGCTCGCCGACGGCGGAAAGTTCGCGGTGGACGAGGGCATCCGGCGCGACACCTCGCTGGAGAAACTGGGCGAGCTGCCCACTCCGTTCCGGCCCGACGGTGTGGTCACCGCCGGTTCGGCCTCGCAGATCTCCGACGGTGCCGCCGCACTCGCGGTCACCACGAGCGAGTGGGCCAGCCGGCACGGGCTGCGTCCGCTGGCCCGGGTCCACACCGCCGTGGTCGCGGCCGACGACCCGGTGGCCATGCTGACCGCGCCGATTCCGGCCACCGCGAAGGCGCTGCGTCGCGCGGGGTTGGGCATCGAGGAGATCGGGGTGTACGAGGTGAACGAGGCGTTCGCCCCCGTACCGCTGGCCTGGTTGGCGGAGACCGAGGCGGACCCGGAGCGGCTCAATCCGCGCGGCGGTGCGATCGCCCTGGGGCATCCGCTCGGCGGCTCCGGTGCCCGGATCATGACCACGATGCTCGCCCACATGCGTGACAACAACATCCGCTACGGCCTGCAAACCATGTGCGAGGGCGGCGGAATGGCCAACACCACCATCCTCGAACTCCTCTGACCCCCTGAAGAAAGTCGATCAAGAAGTTTTGGTCTCCTGGGCGCCGGTCAGAGACCAAAACTTCTTGATCAACTCTTCGGGTTCGGGGGTGGGGTTGGGCGGGGTGGAAATTGCAGAAAGCATGTCCAGGGGCCATGTCACCGTGGGGGCAGGGTCGTTGGGCAGGTCATGGACGTCTTCTCCCGAACGTTCCTTCCGGCCGCCGCCGAGGCCGGGCTGGCGGTGCAGACCGCCAGCCGGCACATGCCGGTGTTTCGTCGCTGCGTGGGTTCCGGCGACGCCACCATCCTGGTCACCCGGTGCAGCCGGCCCGACCGGCCGGTAAACGGGGAGTATCTGCTGCTGCTCACCCACCGGCGGCTGGTGGTCACCCGGCAGACCCGGGTGCTGCATCGGCTTCGCCTGCATCTCAACACGGAACTCCGCGAGTTGAGCCACGTCACCTGGAGCCCCGACCCGCGACTGCACTGCGTGGAACTGGCCGCTACCGCGATCGACGGCATCCGCGAGCGCTTCCTGATCCGCACCCAGCACCCGAAGCAGGTGTGGCAGCTGGACGCGCTGCTCAATCACGCCTTCCGCGCCCGGGTACGCAGCGCACAGCCGCGGATCGTGGCCACCGTCGCCGAGGCGCCCGCCGCCAGACCTGGCGCCTTCCAGCCCGTCGTGGCCCACTGACCGGGTCTTCTTACCGAATCCGAACAAAGCTTGACGCTGCCGGATCCCGTCGATCGGCAATCATGGCCCAGTGACCGCCGAGAACCCGCAACGCGGGCTGGTCCTCGTGGTGGAGGACGAACCGAGCATCGCCGACCTGGTCCGGCTCTACCTCAGCCGGGACGGCTTCGGCGTACACGTCGAACGGGACGGCAGCGCCGGCCTCGCGGCCGCCCGCCGGTTGCGTCCGGTGGCCTGCGTGCTCGACATCGCATTACCCGGGCTGGCCGGCACCGAGATCTGCCGTCGGTTGCGCGAGGCCGGCGACTGGACGCCGGTCATCTTCCTCACCGCTCGCGACGACGAGGTGGACCGCGTCGTCGGCCTGGAACTGGGGGCCGACGACTACGTCACCAAACCGTTCAGCCCCCGCGAACTCGTCGCCCGGCTGCGGGCGGTGTTGCGCCGGGCCGCCGGCCCGCCGGGCGGTGCCGGGCAACCCGTCGTGCTCGGCCGGGTCACCGTCGACCCCGACCGCAGGTCGGTCACTGCCGACGGTGCCCAGGTGCAGCTGACCTCCACCGAGTTCGACCTGCTGGCTCACCTGATGAGTCGGCCGGGTCGGGTCTTCTCGCGGGAGGAACTGCTGGCCGCGGTCTGGGGATACGCGGCGCACGCCGGCACCCGTACCGTCGACGTGCACGTGGCGCAGGTCCGGGCGAAGCTCGGCGCGGCGAGCGTGATCCGGACCCATCGCGGAGTCGGGTACGCCGCCGATGGCTGATCGTCCCGGCCGCACGCTGACCGCCCGCGCGGTGCTGGTGACCTGCGCGGTGGCACTGGTGTCGGTGCTGGTCACCGCGGTGGTGGCGGTGCCGGTGGCGGTCCGCGCCGCCGAGCGGCGGGACCGGCAGGCGCTCGCCGCGCAGGCGCAGGTCGCCGCCGAGCTGCTGCGGGCGCGGCCCGGCCGGGTCCGGGAACTGGCCGGCGAGCGGTTGATCCGCCAACTCGGCAACCAGGGCACCACCATCTACCTGATCTCGGGCGGTGACGTCGACCGTGCCGGCCTGCCTCCCCAGGTGGTGAAGCGGGTGTCCAACGGCCGGAATTTCTCCGGCCGGCGGCTGGTCGACGGGGAACGGGCACTCGTCGAGGGCCGGGCACTGCCCGGCGGCGACGGGGTGGTGCTGACCCGCCCGCTCGGGGCCGGAGTGTGGCGTCAGGTGCTGCGCGGCCTCTGGCTGCCACTGCTGGCGGGGTTGGCCGCGGGCGCGGTCGCGGGCTCGCTGCTCGCCCGGCGGCTGGCCCGGCCGATCCGCCGGGCGGCCCTCGTCGCAACCCGGCTGCGGGCGGGCGACCGCACCGTCCGGGTGCCGGTCGAGTCGCCGGCCGAGGTGGCCGACCTGGCGTACGCGCTGAACGGGCTGGCCGCCGCGCTGGCCACGAGTGAGGGACGACAGCGGGAGTTCCTGCTCTCCGTCTCGCATGAACTGCGCACCCCGCTGACCGCGATCCGTGGCTACGCCGAGGCGCTGGCCGACGGGGTGGTCGGACCGTCGGCGGCGGCCGAGACCGGCCGGACCATGCTCGCCGAGGCGGAGCACCTGGACCGGTTGGTCGCCGACCTGCTCGCCCTGGCCCGCCTGGAGGCGGTCGACTTCCCCCTCGAACCGGTGCCGGTGGATCTGGCCGGCCTGGCCGCTGACGCCGGCCGGACCTGGGCAGACCGATGCTCCTCGGTGGGGGTGACGTTCCGGACGGAGCTGCCGGGGCAGCCGGTGCCGGCGTACACCGACCCGGGGCGGATCCGGCAGGTGATCGACGGCCTCCTGGAGAACGCGCTGCGGGTGGTGCCACCGGGTGCACCGGTGGTGCTGGCGGTCCGGGCGGCCGGTGCCGACCCGGCCGCGGGTGGCGTGATCGAGGTCCGCGACGGCGGACCGGGGCTGACCGACGACGACCTGACGGTGGCCTTCGAGCGTGGTGCGCTGCACCAACGCTACCGAGGGCTACGCAAGGTCGGCAGCGGGCTCGGACTCGCGCTCGCCGCCGGCCTGGTCCGCCGGCTCGGCGGTGGGATAACCGCCGGGCACGCTCCCGAGGGCGGGGCCGCGTTCACCATCCGGCTGCCGGGATTCCTTACCTGACCCGAACATCGGCCTGACGGTCGGCTCATCCGGTCGGTCCAGGCTGGATACCCGGATCTCCGCCCGGCCTCGTCTCGGCCTGACGGAATCCGGCAGACCAGCACCGACGAGAGGACGAGGCATGGCACGCAGGAGATCCTTCACCGCCACCGGGGCGCTGCTGGTGACGGTCGCGTTGGCCGCCGCCGGCTGCGGGGTGGGCCGGGCCGAGCGGGACGCGATGCAGGAGGGTGCGGTCGAGGTGGTGGCCGCGATGGGCGCGGAGGGTCAGGCACTTGCCGCGCTCGGCCTCGACCCCGAGGAACTGGACGCCGACCCGAGCACGGCCGCGCCGGTGGAGCCCACCCCGAGCGCGGCCAACAAGCGCAAGGAGCGGGTCGAGGAGTGGCGCAAGCGTCGGGCGGCCCGGGTGCTGCTGCGCAAGAACACGCTGCACGGCGACGTCGTGGTGCAGACCAAGGACGGCGGCACGAAGACCGTCTCCGTGCAGCGCGGCGAGGTGACCGAACTCGCGGACGACAAGATCACGGTCAAGTCGACCGACGGCTTCACCCGGACCTGGACCTTCGCCGACGACCTGCGGGTGATCGAACGGCGGAAGTCGATCGCGTCCACGGACATCAAGGTCGGCACCAAGCTGGGCGTGGCCGGCACCATGAACGGCGAGCAGCCGCAGGCCCGTCTGATCGTCGTTCCGGTCAACCAGAAGTGACCGTGGGCCCGCCGCGCCCGGTGCGGTGATCAAGCTCGATCACCCGGTGCCGGGCCCGGCGGGCCTGCCGCCCCAGGTGTCAGTAGACCCGGGAGCCGATGAAGTCGTCCCGTCCGTAGCCGACGGGCTGGGCGAACGACCGCGACTCGAACGACCACTGCTGTCGGGAACTGCTGGAACAGGTGGCCAGCCGCAGTCGGGGCGTACCGAGCAGCGGGTTGTCGAAGGCCAGGCAGAGGTTGGTGTCACCGGCGGCGCGGAGCTGGTTGCCGGCGAAGGTGAACTTCTGGTTGGTGCCGCCGTGGCAGTCGTGGATGTTGACCGCCGTGCCCGACCGCATCGAACCACCGGCCACGTCGAGGCAGCGGTCGTGGGAGAGCTCGGAGTGCAGCGACTGCCGGGTCGGGTCGTACCAGAAGCCCTGGTTGCGTCCGCCGTGGCAGCGGTACGACTGCTGGACGGTGCCGTTGCGCGAGTTGTAGCCCTTGCCGTCCACGCAGGTGCCGGTGGCGGCGTTGCGCAGCTGCTTGAACTCCATCAGCCCCGGGTAGAGCACCCCGTTGCCGGTGCTGGCCGGGTCGACGCAGGTGCCCTGCTGCTGGCCGGACGTGTGGAACTGAGTGATGCACTGGGCGAACATGCCGTGCCCCCGGTAGTTCGGGTGAAACGACTGTCGGGCCGCGTTCTCGTCCCAGATCCCCACCTCGATGTACAGCCCCCGTACCGAGGTGTTGTCGGTGCACACCTCGTGGCCGTGGAAGAGGCGGCTGGCGTCGAGGTAGCGGGTGCCGGTGTTCGCCGCCGCCGCCCGCAGCGCCGACTCGAACAGCGGCACCGCCTTGTTCCGGGCGAACGCAGCGTCGGCGAGGTAGAGCAGGCAGCCGCCGGAGTACCAGCCGGGGAAGTTCGGATTGTCCTCCACGTCCGGGCTGGCCGGGCTGGAGTACGACATGAACACCAGCTCGTAGTCCGAGCTGAGGTAGCCGGCGTTCGTCATGGTCCGGCGGATGTCGGTGAGTGCCTCCTCGACGGCCCGGCGGCTGCCGTCGGTGCGTACCGTCCACTGGTCGGTGTAGGTGGGCCAGCAGGGGCCCTGGAAGAAGACGCGGCGGACCGCGCAGTCGGTGGCGACCGGGCCGAACTGGATCGTGCCGTCGCCGTTGGCACCGGCCACCACCCAGATCAGCTTGATGTGCGTGTTGCGTGCCTTGATCGCGAGGTGGTCGCCCTGGTTCAGCTCGTTGTGCTGGGTGGGACCGCCGGCGATCAGATTCCACGGCGTGGCGCCCGAGCAGGCGATGTTGTAGCGCTCGTCGGCGGCGATACCGGTGCGGAAGACCGCCTGGTCGTACGAGCGGTCGCACCAGTTGCCCGGCTGGTGGGTGCCGGGCACGTAGTTGCCGACCCCCTCACCGGAGATCTGGCTGTCGCCCATGGTGATCAGCGCGGTCCGGCGCTGGTCGAGCGGGCGGATGCCGGGGGCGCCGTAGAGCGCGGTGGCCTCGGCTGCGCGGATGGATTCGAGGTGGGCGGGGAGCGGCTGGACGGCGGGACGGTCGGCCGCGGCGGCGGGTGAGGCCGTGGCCAGCATCGGCAGGACGAGAGCGGTGGCGAGGACGGCGACCTCGGCAAGTCGCCGTCGAGGTGTCCGTTCACGCCTGGCGTGGGTACCAGACATCGACGCACTCCTTTCGGTCCGATCGCGGGACGTCGATCGGGTTACCGGACGGTAACGCGTGCGATGCAGGTATGTGAATACGTCTCGGGATACTTACGTGCTGCGCCGAACCGGGCCAATGGCGCTTTTTCCGCCTGGACCGCTCGGTGCACAGCGGTGACCGGTCACCGCTGCTCGGGCAGGGCGTAGCCGACGTAGCTGCGGAACTCCAGCCGCCAGCCGGCGGGCAGCAGGTCGGCGCAGAGTTTCCGGCTGCCGACACAGAGGATCGCGTCGACCGAGGCCGGGTCGGCCGGTGGTCGATCGTCAAGCACCGACTGGAGCGCGAGCAGTTCGGGCTGCCTACCGTCCGCGTCGCGGAGCAGCAACCACCAGGGGTACTCCCAGTCGTCGTTGCGCTGGGACAGCCCGATTCGGCGCGCGTCGGCAGTCCGGACCGCGTCGGCCGCCCACCGGTACTCCGCCGCCCACTGCGGACGCCGGACGAAACGGCTCTCCCAGTCGGAGGTGGTGAAGACCGAGCCCGCCCCGACCAGCCGGCGCGGGAAGCCGTACGACAGCGACAACACTCCGGCCAGCGCGCAGGTGGCCAGCACCGTCACTGCGAGCCCGGCGGCGACGGGCCGCCTGCCGCCGCCACCCGTTGGGCCACCGCGTCGTTCGCGGACGCGGGACGCGACCTGACCCGAGCGACGGAAGAGGGCGTCGAGCCAGAGACCGGCCAGTGGCACCGAGGCCGCCAGGGCGTAGAGGATCAGGCGGTTCCCCCACGGCTGCCACTTGATCGTCGCGGTGTGCAGCACCACGGCGACGACCACCACCAGGGCGTACCCGCGCAGCGCCCCCGCCGCACCCGGGCTGACCCGGGCGGGGCGGCGCAGCGCCGCCACCGCACCGACAAGCGCCAGCGCACCGGCCAGCGGGAAGGCGACCCGGTCCTCGTCGGGATACCAGGACGCGACCGGGAAGATCTCCCGGCCGAACGTGATCGCGCGGTCCTGCGGGTCGACCCCGATCAGTCCGGCCACCCCGATGATCGCCTCGGCGGACACCTCGCGCAGCGGTGCCAGCGGAGTGTCCAGCGCGGTGTGCCCGATCCGGAGCGCGTTCACCAGCACCGACGGCGGGTCGTGCCGTTCCATCGGAACCGACTCGCGCAGCCGCTCCGGTCCGAGCGGGTGGCCGAACTCGGCGTACACCCGGCCCAGGAAGGGGCCGACCACCGCGGCGGCGACCAGCAGGATCAGGACGGAAGCGCCGACGGTGCGGGTGATCCCGCCGACCGGGGCCCGACGGTGTGTGGCCGGCCGGTCGACGTACGCCAGGCGTAGCTGGCCGAGCCCCCAGAGCACCAGCAGCGGACCGACCGCCAGCAGCCCGCTGGTCTTGGTGACCGCGGTCAGCCCGGTGGCCGCCCCGAGCACGAGCAGGTCACCCAGGTGCGCACGTCGGCGCAGCCCGTCCAGCGCGAGCGTGCCGGCGCAGAGCACCCAGGCGGCGCAGACCAGGTCGGTCTGGGTGCTGGTCGCCTGTAGGGCCACCATCGGCGTGCTGGCCAGCACGAACACGGTGAGCAACTGGGCTCGCCGGCCACCGCCGAGTTGCGCGGTCACCCGGGCGACCGCGAGCAGGCAGACCAGTCCGGCGGCCCACTGCACCAGGTGGTGCAGCGCGTCGCCGCCGGTGAGCAGTCGCAGGTGCAGCAGCAGGTACTCGGCGCCCGGCGGGATGGTGACCTGGCGGTGGATCGCGGTCGCCCAGAACGTCAGGTCGCCCTGGGCCACCCAGCGTTCCACCTTGGGCAGGTGGTAGGTCTGCGAGTCGAAGTTGTTCGGTGCGGCCAGCAGGGCGATAAGCAGTTCGACCAGGAGCAGCCCGGCGACCGTACCGGCGAGCAGCCGTTCGCCTCGGCTCGCCGTACGCCAGAAACCGCTGGCGGCGTTGCGCCAGCCGCCGGTCGCGGGGGTGCCCGGCCTGGTGTCCGAAGCGGAAGGTACCGCCGGACGATCCGGCCCCACGACGACCGTCGCGGTGGCCGCCCCCCTCGACGCTTCACCGAGGACCTCCGCCGGCGGTTCCGGCGCGTCGGCGCGGGCGGGGCCGGGCAGCGACTGTGGCGTGGGACCGCCGACCGCTGCGGTGCCCCGGCGCCCGGTCGCGTCATGCTCGCGGAGCCGGGTGTCGACCCGCCGACGCCACGCCACAGCCACTGCCGCCACGGCGAGAAAGAGCAGCCAGGCCAGGCCGAAGGCGGGCGCGGTGAGCAGCCGCAACGCGCCCAGCGCCTCGACGGTCGCCACCGCGAAGGCACCGACGACGAGGACCGCCCGGAGCACTGCGAGTCGCCGTGGTGCCACGACGTCCACCTTGCGTGGCCGTAGTGCCACGCTGAGCAGAACGAGCGCGGCGACGGGAACCAGGACGAACGGGAAGCCGGCGGCCGACATGGCCGGAAGTAAACACCATCATCCTGGGTGTCCGACCGTGGATCGCCGTCGGTGGTCGTCGCCACCTGACTGAGCTGCCGGGCTAGGCTATGGCCGACACATTACCCGCCCTCGTGGAGATTCCCGTGAAGCTGTCGATCCTCATGCCGGTCTACAACGAGGAGGAACGCATCGCGGATGCCCTCAAGCAGGCGCTGGCGGTCGAATACCCGTGCGAGATCGAGCTCGTGGTGGTCGACGACGGCAGCCGCGACGGCACCGGGGAGATCCTCGGGCGTGCCGACGACGCCCGGCTGCGGGTCATCACGCACCAGCGCAACGCGGGCAAGGGCGCGGCCATTCGCACGGCGGTGGCCAACGCCGAGGGCGAGTACATGGTCATCCTCGACGCCGATCTGGAGTACGACCCACAGGACATCCCCAAGCTGCTGGCCCCGGTGCTGGACGGGCGGGCGACGGTGGTCTACGGCAACCGCACATTCGGCAGCCACAGCGCCTACAGCTTCTGGTACGTGATCGGCAACAAGGGCGTCACCATGGCGGCGAACGTGCTGTTCAACTCCTACATCGGAGACCTGGAGACCTGTTTCAAGCTGATGCCGGTCGCGCTCTACCGCTCGTTGGACGTCCGTTCCCGAGGGTTCGGCATGGAGGCCGAGGTGACCGGCAAGCTGCTGCGTCGCCGCATCCGGCCCTACGAGGTGCCGATCAGCTACCGGGCCCGGGGCCGCGAGGAAGGCAAGAAGATCACCTGGCGGGACGGCGTCGAGGCACTCTGGATCCTCGGCCGCGAGCGCACCCGTCGAAACCCCGACGCCTCGCCCCGCTGACCGCCCCGCTGACCGCCCCGCTGACCGCCCGGCTGACCGCGCCCCGCCGATGACACGGCGCCGGTTGCGGCATGCCGGCCGTATCACGGCCCCGGAAACCGCGACATGCCGCGAACCGGCGAGCGATCAGACCAGCGCCGGAGACAGGAACTCGGTGATCGAGTGGCGTAGTCCGGCCGCGTCCAGCCCGTGCCACCGCGCGTGGTCCGCCGCCGAACCGTACCGGCGCAGCTCCTCGCGACGGACCCCGAGCGCCAACAACCGGTGCGGCCGGTCGGTCAGCGCGGCCGAGACCAGCCGGGCCGAGGTGCCCGCCAGGTACGGCTCGACCAGGATCACCTCACTGTCCACGAGCGCCCGCAGGCCGGTGGTGTCGAACGGGCGTGGCCGGTGGGTGTACGCCACGGTGACCGGCAGGTCCGAGGTCGCGTCGAGGACCGCGTCCACCGTGGGACCGACCGCGACCAGCAGCGCCGCCCCCGGTCCGGCGTCCCGGAGTACCCGCAGGTCGCCCGCCTCCGGGTACGCCTGCGCGTTGCTCTGGGTGGACAGCCGCACGTATGCCGAGTCCCGGCCGCAGACCACGTCGCGCAGCAGCCCGGGGATCTCGTCCCGATGGCCGGGTACGTGCACCGTCCAGTCGTGCAGGGTGTCGATCAGTGCGACGTCCGCCGGGCCGAGGTGGGTGCGGCCCGCTGCCGCGCGGTCGTACGACGCGCCGACGCTTACCAGCACCGCTCCCACCCCTTGGTGGTCGAGGTCCAGCTTGATCTGCTCGTACGTCCGCTCGACGAGGAACGGCGCATAGCTGTGCACGATGGGGCGCAGCCCGGTCAGTGCCAGGCCCCCGGCCACCCCCAACATGAGCTGCTCCCGGATACCGACGTTGAGCACCCGGTCTGGATGCCGGGCAGCGGCCGGAGCGAACGCCGCGGCGGAGATGTCGGCCAGCACGACGACGGTCCGCGGGTCGTCCAGGAACGCGGTCGTGGTGGCCACGAAGGTGTCCCGCACGATCACTCACCGTCCCTGATGAGCGCGACGACGGCGTGCGGGCGGTGGCCGTGGTGTCCGGTCAGCGCCGGGTGGAGGGCGTCCCGGTCCCGCCCGTCGACCGTCGCGGCGGTCCACCCGTTGACGGTGAACCGGGTGGCCACTCCGCCCGGCCAGCCGTGGGTTGCGGAGGAGTTGTCCACCACGATCGCGGTCAGGTTGCCCAGACCGACCGCTCCGGCGTACGCGATCGCCTCGTGGTTGGAGCCCTCGTCCAGTTCGGCGTCGCCGAGCAGCACGTACACCCGTGGTTCGTGCCGGCCCTGGGCACGTAGCCCGAGTGCGGTGCCGACGCCCAGCCCCAGGCCGTGCCCGAGCGAGCCGGAGCCGATCTCCACGCCGGGGATCAGGGTGCGGTCCGGGTGGTCGCCGAGTCGACTCCCCGGCCCGCCCTGGTCGTCCAGCCAGTCGGGCGGGATGAAGCCCTTCGCGGCGAGCAGCGCGTAGTAGCCGGCCACTGCGTGGCCCTTGGAGAGCAGGAAGCGGTCGCGGTCGGGGTCGTCGACGGTCTCCGGGGTGATCCGCAGCACCCGGTCGTAGAGCACCTGAAGCACGTCGAGGGTCGACAGGACGTTCGCACCGAACTGCCGACCGGCGCGAACGCGCTCCAGCAGTGGTGCGACCGGATCGCGCCCGTCGAGCGGCGCGGCGGCCTCGGCGACCCGGGCCGTGGTGGCGAGTGTGGTCATACGGATAGCCTGCAAGTTGAAGCGAGGTTCAACTCAAGGCGACGTGATGCAGGAAGCATTGACCATCGGCCAACTCTCCGCCCGCAGCGGGGTGGCGCAGTCCGCCCTGCGCTACTACGAGCGGCTGGGGCTCATCCGGGCCGAGCGGACGAGCGGCAACCAGCGCCGCTACCACCGCGGCGAGCTGCGGCGGGTGGCGTTCATCCGGATCGCCCAGCAGGTCGGCATCTCGCTGGAGGAGATCCGTGCCGCGCTCGACTCGCTGCCCGCCGCCCGTACCCCCACCGCCGAGGACTGGGCCAAGCTCTCCACGGTCTGGCGGGCCCGACTGGACGAGAAGATCCGGCTGATGAGCCGGCTCCGCGACGACCTGGACGCCTGCATCGGCTGCGGCTGCCTCTCACTGCGCCGCTGCACCCTCTACAACCCGGAGGACAACCTGGGCGGTGAGGGCCCCGGAGCCCGCCTCGTGCTGCCCGGCTAGCTTCCCGCCCGGTTGCCCGGTTGCCCGGTTGCCCGGTTGCCTGGCTGTCGGTGGCGGGTATGTCGCCGGGGCTCAGCCGACGGTGAGCAGCACCTTGCCGACGTGCTCGTTCGACTCCACGAGCCGATGCGCCTGCGCCGCGTCGGTGATCGGCAGCCGTCGGTCGATCACCGGACGCACCCGGCCCGCCTCGACAAGCGGCCAGACCTGCTCGCGTACCCCGCGTACGATCGCCGCCTTCTGCTCCAGCGGCCGGGAGCGCAGCGCGGTGGCCGCGACCGTGCCGCGCTTGGCCAACAGCGCACCCAGGTCCAACTCACCCTTACGACCGCCCTGCATGCCGATCACCACAAGCCGACCGTCGGCGGCCAGGGCGGCCACGTTCCGGCCCAGGTACGACGCGCCCATGATGTCCAGGACGACGTCTGCGCCCCGGCCGTCGGTGGCCCGACGGATCTCCTCGACGAAATCCTGCTTCCGGTAGTCGACAAGCAGATCGGCGCCCAACTCGCGCAGCCGCTCGTGCTTGCTGGCCCGGGCGGTCGCCACCACTGTCGCGCCGAGCGCCGCACCGAGCTGGATCGCGAACGTGCCGATTCCGCTGCCACCGCCGTGCACCAGCAACGTCTCTCCCGCCGCCAGGCGGGCCACCTGCACCACGTTCGACCACACCGTGCACGCCACCTCCGGCAACCCGGCGGCGTCGACCAGGTCGACGCCGGCCGGCACCGGCAGCAACTGCCCGGCGGGCACGGCCACCCGTTCGGCGTACCCGCCGCCGGCCAGCAGCGCGCAGACCTGGTCACCCGCCCGCACGCCGACCACGTCGGGCCCGGTCGCGCTCACCACCCCGGAGCATTCCAACCCGGGGTACGCGGGCGCGCCCGGCGGGGGCGGGTAGTGCCCCTGCCGCTGCAACAGGTCGGCCCGATTCACCGCGGTGGCCCGTACGTCCACGACGACCTCACCCGGACCCGGCCGCGGGTCCGGCACCTCGCTCCAGGCCAGTACGTCGGGTCCGCCGGGCTCCGCAATGGTGATCGCTCGCATGGCCCAGTCTTACCCGATCCCGGGCCGGCTCCACGTCGGTGCCCCGGGTCAACACCCAGCGTCAGTGGTCCCGAGGCACCGGGTAGCTCGGCCGTTCACCGATGTACGCGGCGTGGCAGACTAGGCACGGCCGCGCACCGCGTGGTCCGGGAGGGTTCGCCTAGTGGCCGATGGCGCTGGTCTTGAAAACCGGTAAGGCAGCAATGTCTTCGTGGGTTCGAATCCCACACCCTCCGCCCACCTGGACAGCAAAAACGCCCCCTGACCAGCGCGAACGCTGATCAGGGGGCGCTTCTATGGGTGGTGAATGAGTCTCACTTTGTCTCGCCCGGTGCCGCCGTGTCTCACTGGTCGTGTCGTTTACGTGTCGGCGTCGCCCGGCGCTTCCTCGGCCTGGTCGTCGGTGCCTAACGCTCCCTCGATTCGCTTCCGGGCGGCCTCGTCCTGGCCGTCGATGCACGAGGCGTAGACCTTCAACAGCACATGCACGCTGTGCCCCGCCCATTGGGCGACCTGGGTAGCCGGCACTCCGGCGTTCAGCCAGAGCGACACGGCCGCGTGCCGCAGGTCGTACGGCCGGTGCGCCAGTGGTGAGCGCTGCTGAGCCGGTGTCAGCGCAGCCTCGCGTGCCTGTCGCCAGGCGCGCAGATAGGTGCTCTTGGACACCGGGGCGGGTCGCGCGCCAGCGGCGTTGAACATCCGCCCGTTGGCGTCGCGGCAGTGCGCCCGGACGTGCTGCCGCAGGATGCGAACCAACTCCGGGCAGGCCGGGACATCGCGGGTCGCCTTCTTCGCCCGGTGCTTCAACTCCCGATCTTCCAACGATTTGCCGCTGTCGCTCCAATCCTCGCCTACCTGCTGCGTAGAACCGCTGAGGTGGAGCCAACCCCATCCCTTTTCGGGTAGCTCGCATTCGTCGGCGCGTAGGTGGATTACCTCGGAGGGGCGGAGCGCGGCGAAGTACATGCAGGCGAAGAAGCCTGCCAAGTGCGGATCGCGCTTGCGCACTGCTGAGAGCAAGGAACGCGCTTGTTCAGGATTCACGACCACCTTCCGGTCAACCTGATCGGTGTTCTTCGGCGCTCGCCACTGAATGAAGTCCATTGGGTGAGCTTCGAGATAGCGAAGTTCAACCGCGTACTTCAAGGCGCTGTAGAAGACGGCCCGCTTTCTTGCGACGGTGTTCGCTGCGGCCGGGCCACCGTCGATCCGAACCGTGAGAGCGTCGAGTGCCTTCCTGATGGTGGCTGGATTTGCCACGTCGGTGAGCGGCAGAGTGTTCGCGGTCAGCCATCGGATGACCGGCGCAAGGTTCTCCGGCGGTATGCCGTTGTCCCGGTCGCGCTGCAACTTGTTGAAGGTCCAGGTGTAGAGGGCGTGACGGATCTCGGCGTCATCCGGTGCGCCGCGTGACGTGGCGAGCAGGGCGAGCGTGACTGTGGTGAGCGCATCGGCAATGCTCTTGCGCTGCGTCGCTGCCGCACGCGGCCATTTCATGTCCACGAACGCAACGGCTACGTCATACCAATTCCGGCTGTTCAGTTCCCGTGCCATCGGTTCCGGTAGCCCGGTCTTCTCATCGAATGCCGTTCCCTCGCGCTGTGCCACGACCAGCTTTGATCGGAAGCTCTCGGCGAGTGCCCGAGTGGCGTACGTGTTTCGGAACGGCTTGCCGGCCACCTTCCATCGGACCGTGTACGACTTCCGCTTGCCCGCTAGGTCATTGGCCAGGATCGCGTGAATGCGTACGTCGTAGCTGCTCAAGCGGCCTCCTCGTGATCGTTGAGCCAGTTGTCCAGGTCGCGGCGGCGGACGTAGAGGCTTCCGTTCGGGTACTTGATGGTTCGGGGTGCGCGGCCGGTGGCCTTCCAGCGGAAGAAGGTCGACCGGGGTACGCGAAGTTCGTCCAGGACTTCGGCGAGGGTGAGCAGGTTGCCGGTGGAGGTGCGGCGGGCGGTCATCGGCGGGTGTCCTCCCTCGGGGTGGCGTCGAGGTAGATGCGCTGGAACATCGGGGATCGGCGGTCGGGGTAGGGCCGGGACGCAGAGCGGATGTGCAGCACTCGGGCGATGGCGTTGAGTGCTGCGGCTGTTTCAGCGGGTGTGCCGTGCAGCCTGATTCGCACGGTGGCGGCCTTCCGGTCGGTGGCGGTCACTTGTGGAGGTACGGGGAGGTATCGCCGCAGAGTGGCGTAGAACGGCCCGCTGAGAGCGCCGTGGGCGCAAGATCGCGGGTGTCCCGGTGTAGGGCGTAGGGCGTGGCGCTCTCAGACGCTCTCAGCGGCCGTTTCCGGCCACCGGCGGCCCGATCCGGATCGCCGGTGCCGGTCGAAAATGGGCCGGGAAACGTTGACACGTTGACAACCCGCCAACATTCGGCCGTTTCCGCAGGTGGCGGCGGGTGAGCGGGTGTCACCGGGGGGCGTTGACACCCGTTGACACCCGTTGACACCGGGCGGGCCGGCGGTGGGTTGTCAACGCCTGTCAACGGCTGTCAACGCGAGCCGTTGACACCCGCTCGGGTGTCCTGAGCTGCGGAAACGTCGCTGTCGGGGTCAGGTGTCAGCGTGTCAACGCTTCCGGGTTCCTGCTCGGCGGTGGCGCGGGGGTGCAGTTCGTAGCGGCCGTCCGGCCCGTGGCGGACCCATCCGAGCGCGGCCAGCTCGGCGAGCACCGCCGACACGTCATCGGACTTCGGTAGCCGGCGCGACACCCGGCGGTGTAGCTCCCGGCGGGTGAACGTGGTCATGCCCTTGCCGGTGAGCACGCCGAGCACGTACCGAGCGTTCTCCACCGCGCTGTCGGTACCGATGGCGGTCAGCGCGGTCCGATAGTGCGCGGCGAAGAATTCGGCCAGGCGAACGGCGTCGGCCATGCGGTCGGCGTCGATCGGCCGCAGCCACGCATCGGTCGGATGGTGCGCGACGTGCAACAGCCCGGCCAGCCGCAGGGTTGCGCCGGTGAGTTTGTTGCCCCACTCGCGCATGTCGTACAGGCTTCCGCCGGGCCGTAGCTCGGCTTCGACCTGCTCGGCGGCGGCCCGCCGCACCCGTCCGGCGTCGTCGGTGAGGGTGACCACGTCCGGGTCGGGCCACTCGGCGAACGTCGCGGCCAGGTCGTGCACCCGGTGCCGGTAGCCGGCGGTCACCTGCTCCGGCACCGGCGGCGTGTCCACCGGCCGATATCCGGCCAGCGATCGGGGCAGGGCGAACAGGAACCGGGCCGGCAGGCCACGCCCGGCCAGGTCGGCGTTACCGCCGAACTTGCGCAGCACGGTCGGCTGCGCCATCACGCACACCGTGAGCGCCGGCTTGTCGACCGATGCACCCTCGCGGGTCTGCCGTTCGTTGCTCATCGGCTGACCCGCGTGACCCTTCAAATACGGGTCGAGGTTCGGCGCACCGGAGTACCGGCCGGCGAGGGTGTCGAAGATCCCGCCCTCATCGCTGATGATCGCCATCCGCCCGCCGTTCGCGGCCATCAGGCCGATCAACGCTTCCGGGGTGGCGTCATCCACGATCAGTTTCGGCAACGTCGGGACCGTGATCGCCTCGGCCGCGATGGCAGCGGCGACGGCCTCGGCCGCGGCTTCATCCCGCTTGCCGGGGTCAGTCGCTTTCGCCGCGGCCGTCTTCGCCTGCTCGGCCTGCCGGTCGGCGATGTCCCGCAGCGCGGCGGCCTCAGCGATCCGAGGCCGCGCCGCCTCGGCGAGCGTCGACTGAGCAGCGAACAGGGGTGCGGTCATCGCTCGATGCACGGGTGACTTCCGTTCGCCAGGGCCGGCGATGACGGCGGCGAAGATGTTCACCGGCTCCCGCCACCCGGGCACGGGTTCGACGTCCAGCCGGCCACCCGCGCACGCGGACAGGACGGCCATGGCGAGGGTGCCGGCCATCGCCGGGTCGGTGGCGGTGAACCGGGCCACCCCGGTCACCATGTCGCCCAACCATCGGGGAAACACCTCCACCGGGAACGGCGGCGGCGCGGTGTTGGGACCGGTCAAGGGCACTGGAACATCCCACAGCGGCCCGCCTGCGGTTTCCTCGCTGGTGGCTTGCGGATGGTCGGTGACTAGGTGGAGACGGGCGGCGCTCATGCGGCACGTCCTTCCGGTGGTGCGGTGGGGCCTGGGTTGGTGACAACCGGGGTTGTCGTCGTGCGCGCCAGCTCGGCGAGCCGGGCCATCTGTTCGGGCATCCCGCGTGTGCCGTCCAACGGCCGAACGGCGTGCGGCCAGACCGCTGTTACCGGGTCGGCGTAGTCGCGGCCGGCAAGCACCGTCACTCGGCCTGCCGTGTCGATGCCGAGGCGTCGGGCTTGGGCGCGCAGGGTCGGCACCGTGACCGCACCGGGCGTGTTCATGCGCTGTTCGTAGGGTTCGATCACGGTGTGCGGGGTGAGTAGGCCGTGGCGGGCGGACAGGATGAACAGCCGTCCGCCGAGACGGTCGGCGGCGCGGCGGCACGCCCGGTGGTAGCTGCCGGTGTACATGTGCCCGGCATGCGCGGGTCGGCCGAGTTTCGCCGTGCCGCAGGGCACGATCACCAGCGCGTCATCACGGCCCATCACGGTGCGCCGCATGCGGGTGTTCACCGGATCGGCGTATGCCTTGGCTGCGGCCTGCCGGGTGACGTTCAGCGTGCGGCCGAGGTCGGCGTAGGACCATCCGTCGATGAGCACCAGGTCAACCGCCAGCCACTCTCGCGCCTCACGGCACGCCGTCTCCAACGCGGCCAGCGCGGCGAGTGCATCGGACGGGGTGCGGGCGGTCGCCAGCGCGGCGGCATGCTCGCTCACGTGACCGGTCGCCGCGTCGAGCTGCGGCGCACGGTGACAACCGGGGTTGTCGTCAGGCGGCGTCATGCGGCCACCGTCCGAGGTCGGCGGGCACCAGCGGTGAGGCCGGATCGGACGGTGCGGTACGCCTCGGCGGTGCGCAGCCCGGCCGTCACGCCCGCCTGTTCCAGCAGGTGTTGGGCGTCGTCCTCGGTCAGCGCGCCACCGGCCACGAGTTGCCCGAGCGCGACGGCGGCCACGTACAGGCTGCGGTTCCGCTCGCCCGGCGCGGCGGCGGTCACCCGGTCGACTTCTCGGGCGATGGCGGCCCGCACGTACGCCCGGGCACGGCTGGTGCCGAGGTCGACCACCACGGGCCGCTGCGGCGGCAACGGTGCAGGGGCGAGCAGGTCGGCGAGCCACCCGGGCAGCGGTGCGGGATCAACGTCGAGCGCCACCGTGTAGGGCCGTGCGGCGACGGTCGAACCGGCGGCAACGACGTAGCCACCGGCGGCGCGAGTGTCGACCATCGGCCCGAGCGTCCCGGCCGTGTTCCGCAGCACCGTGCCACCTGCCGGGTGGCGGTAGTAGAGATGAGTGCCGCCTCGGCCGGTCGTGACGGTGTAGGTCGGATCGATGGTCGCCCGGTGGGCGTCGGCCAGCTCGGCCAGCACCGCCAGGCCGTCCCGCCCGCCCGTCTCGGCGGACCGCTTCGGGGTGTCGAGGTCGACCACCACGAGCCGAGACGGCCCGCACGCGATGCCGATGCCGTACGGGCGGGCCGACCATGCGCGGCGAATGCGGTCGGGGTCGGTGGTGGCACGGTCCTCCCACCCGACATGCCGGCCAGCAGCGCGGCAGCGCGGGTCGCGGCCGATGCACCGGTCGGCGGCATGGTCGGGGAAGGCGGGTCGCTTGTCGTCGGGACGGAGCGGGAAGACGTGCCATCCGCGTTCGGCGTGGCCGAGCGCAGCGGTCAGCAGGTCAGACATGGAGATGTCTCCTGATCAGGCGGTCTTGCGGCGGGCGGTGTCGAGGTTGAGCAGCGCCGCGCCTGAGGTGGCCGGGGCGCGGCCGGACGGGCGGGCAGCGGTGGCGACAGACAGCCGCAGGTAAAGGCGGCACCGACCGGCATCAGCGCCGGTCAGCGGACGGCGGGTGCCGCGTTGGGCGATCCGGTGCCCGGCGGCAGTAAGAGCAGCGGTGGCGGCGTCCAGCTCGGCCGGGGTGCCGGTGAGCCAGATCTCCAGCCCGGACAGTCGGGCATCGCGGGGTGAAGCGCCGTCGCGGCGCGGCCCGGCCATCACGCGGCCCGCCTCGGCCGGGGTCGCGCTGCGATCGCCGCGCGGGTCACGGCCTGGCGCACGTCGCCGAGCAGGCCGACCAGCTGACGGCGGGCGGCCTGCTCGGTCGGGGCGAGCGCCACTCTGACGCGCACCTCGGCGTGGTCGCGGCCCGCGGCGGTCCGCACGCGGACCAGCACTGCCCGCGCGTGGCCAGCGTCGACCACGATTTCGTCGGAGCGGTGTTCGCCGAGGCCGCATCGGTGGCCACCGGCGCACCAGTAGGTGTGACCGGCGTTCCGGCGGCTCATCGGTGCGCCTCAGCGCGTAGCCGGTGAAGGACGTTGTAGACGCGCCGTCCGGTGCGCAACCTCATGCCCCGGTCGCAGCGGCGGCAGGCACGCGGCCGACGCAGAAAGCGGGTGGTGGTCTGACCGGTGCCCGCGCATCGCTGGCAGGTCTTGAACGGCGCGACCCAGCACAGGATGCTGTAACCGAGCGTGATCAGCGCGGGGATGGTGGCGAGGGTGATAGCGGCGGTGGTCAGGGGGTCCATGACAGCCTCCTGGGCCGGTTTTCGGGCGTGAAGGGCCGTGAGCTGCTATCCGCTAGATGGCAGCTCATGATTCGGATTGGGTGCTAGCGGGGGTGCTAGCGCTAGCAGCACGGGCCGCTAGCGCTAGCACGCTCCGGGGTGGTCAGTCAGCCGACCGCTTGCGGTCACGCTCCGCTATCGCGGCGAGCAGGTCGGTGTGCTTGATGCCGCGCCGGGTGACCGACTTGCCGTCGATGCGCCGACCCACATCGGCGACCTTGATCGACGGGTGCGGCTTGAGCGCGGTGGTGAGCTGCGCGGCTTCCCACCCGCCGTAGACGTCGGGTCGCAGCTCGGCGAGCAGACCGCACAGCGTCTCGTTCCACGCCGACTTCTCATCCCCCGGCCACACTCGGGCCAGGTCGCCGAGGACATCGGCGATCGGGGCCACCTGCCGGGTCTGCTCGTCCGGCACGGGCAGCGTCCCGGCCGACTGTCGCAGCGCGACGGCACGGGTGACCACCTGAGCAGCGGTGGCGGTGTTGACGTAGTACGACTTCACCGCCGACGCCTTCGGGCCGAAGCCGCGCAGGATGCCCCACCCTGCTTCATCGACGGGCACGAACACCGTGGCGCGTAGCCCCTGCTTGTAGGCCGAGGTACCAAGGATCATGTCGTTCGCGGTCTGGTCAGCCACGGACAGGCAGAACCGGGAGTTGACGTTGCGGCTGATGCCGGTCGGCAAGCTGTCCTTGTCAGGGATCTGCGTACCGATCGCGATCATCACGCCGAGCGCTCGGCCGAGCTTGATGACCTTTTCCAACTTCTCTCCGGCGTCCTTGCCGTATTTGCTGGTCATCAGCTCTTGCAGCTCATCGAACCAGGCGACGAGGGGGTGAAGGCCGGACCCCTTGAGCGATGCCAGTTCCGGGGTGACCTTGTTCTCCGGGGCCTTTCCAAGCCGGGCGTAGTGCTCGATGCGCTTGGAGCGGTGGCGGCACTCTTCGTACAGCCAGTCGATGAACGCGGCGCACCGGGCGAGGGTGTCGTCATCGAAGCCGTTGCCGTACTCGCTCATGACCGGCTCCAGCACGGCGAAGTCTCCAACGCCCTTCAACTCGTAGCCTCGGATCTCCGCACGCGGGTCCAGCGACGCGGCGAGCAGCAACAGCCGCAGCGCGAACGTCTTACCCGATCCGGGCTGGCCACCGAACAGCCAGTTGCGGAACATCATTTCCGCGCTGATGGTGTCCAGCCGGGGCGTGGTGGCGAACGGGAACGCCTTGAACAGATCGACCTTCGCCCCGGTCGACAGCAGCGGCCAGGGCGGCGGGGTCATCTGCGACGCCGGTTCGTAGCCGACCCACAAAGCGAGGCGTCCGGTGTGGCCGGGTGCCGTCTCGGGCCACACCTGATCCAGCGGAAGCCGCATCGCCGAGGCCAGCTTGCCCCGCCGGGCGACCACCTCGGACGCCTCCACCCCGTAGGGCAGGTCGACCACCGCCAGGTGGCCGGGGCCGTCCCGGTGGATGTCCACCGGGAAGCTGATCGCCTTCGCGTCCTTGGCCACCGCGGAGTTGATGGCCGGCAGTTGCAGCGACGTCAACGCCCGGCGCACCAGCTCGGCGGTGAGCTTGCGATACCGCGTGCTCTCGGAAACTCGGTCGGTCAGCGGCTTGTCCGCCGGACGGCCGAGTGTGGCGAGCAGCGGCAGCACCGCCAGCAGAGCGACCCACCGCCACCACGTGGGACCGAGCGCCAGCACGATCGCACCGGCCACCATTGCCCCGGCAGCGCCGGCCAGCACCCACCACCGCCACACGGTCTGACGCTGCCGGCGAGCATCCAGCTTCATCCACGTGTCCGCGTCACCCCGCGACGCGGCGGCCTGCCGCAAGTGCCAGTTCCCTTCCTCGGCACTGGCCCAATGCAACGCCCGACCGACGCCCCGGAACAGCCCCAACGGGGCGTAGACGGCAGTCTTCGCCGCGTACTTCGGCAGACGCACCGTGTGGTACGCGGCCACGTAACCGGCGTCCTTGCTCTGATGCCGAACAGCGGCCCGCAAGCCGCGCCACGAACGCGCCCAATCAGCCAGGATTGGCCGCCGCTGACGCTGCCGCGCAAGCACATCACGGGGAATGTCCTCGGCGGCGTCAACCGGCCCACCGTCGCGGTCCGGGTCATCGGCAACACTCTCCGCGTCCTCGCCATCGTCGTCCAGGTCGCTGCCGTCACCGCCGTCCGGGGTGACGGAACCCTGCCGGCGAGCGCGGGCGTCGTCCAGGTCCACCACCTCGGCGTCCGGGCCGGTGGCGTGGTCGGTCAGGTTCGCCTCAGCGGTCTGCCGGTCGAAATGGTCATCGTCATGGGGGTTGGGGCTAGCCATGATCGTTCTCCTGTCGTGTGGGTCAGGCGGCCATCAGCAGGGCGGAGACGAACAGGAATGCCACGTGCCAGGACTGATCCAGGGCGTACGCGCCGGTACCGAGCGAGGGGTTGTCGTCGTGGCCGGGGCGGGGCGTGCCGAGGGCGTAGAAGCGGGCCGAGCCGAGCGCTTCGGCGATGCGGCGCAGCGGGGTGCGCCGGTCGGCGATGTAGTGCGATACCGCCGAGACGGTCAGTCCCACGCCGACCGCCCACGGGTCGAGCCGCAGCCCGGTGCCGGCGATGAGGAACACCAGCGCGAGCAGGGCGGTGAGGGTGTAGGTGGCGACGTGAGCGGCGCAGGCGAGGCGGCCCGGCCAGCCGGGCAGGCCCTTGTGGTCGGCTTGGTGCTGCGACTGGATCCAGTGGTCGCCCACCTGGTGAGCGACGTAGAGAGCGGCGAAGACGGCGGCGAACGTCGCGGCGTGCGCGCCGGTCGGATCTGCGAGCATGGGTGTTCTCTCCCAAGGTCCGTGAGGGTTGAGGGGTGAGACCGGCAGCGCAGCGAGGTTCCTAGGCCGTGAGCTGCGCTGCCGGGCGGGGCTAGTCGTGCGAGCGCACGAGGTGCGCCAGGGCGGCGCCCATGCCGAGCACCGCCACCGGCAGGCAGGCAACGGCGGTGGTGATCCACCACGGGGCTACCTGTACTCCGGCGGCGACGAGCAGGTGATAGGCGACCTGGCCGAGCGCGCCGATGAGCAGTGAGGCGATGGCCGACCACTTGGCGAACCGGCGTGCCCGCTCGGGTACCCGGCCGGACAGCCACACGTACAGGGCGTACGCGCCGTACGTCTCCACGCCGATCGGCAGGGTGATCGCGGTGTTGATGGCGAACCCGTCGGCGATACCGGGCAGCGGGTGCACCACCCCGAACCCGGTGAGTCCACCGAGCCCGACCCACCCGGACCAGATCGCCACGAACGCGGGAAGCGCCAGCAGGATCACCGGCCACACCACCGCCGGACGGGCCGGCTTGCCCGTGGCGGGCGGGGTGGGCGTGTCCGGGTGACCGACCGCGCCAACCTCGGCCGGCGGCACGACGGGCGGGATCTTCACCGGCTCGGCGGGCGGCGGCGTGTGCTCGGGCACGACCGGTACCGGTGCCGGGTCCGGGCCGATCGGCTCGGCGTAGTCCAACCGGAGCGCAGCCGGGGCGTCGGTGTCGGCCTGCGGTGCCAGCAGCGCACCCCGGACGGCCATCGCCGAGCGAAGGGTGTCGCTGCGGGTCCGGTCGGCGTGCTCGGCCCGCAGCCGGGCCAACAGGTCATCGGCCTTCGGCGCGCCGATGCGGAACTCGCGCATCAGCCGGTTGCGGGACGGGAACTCCTGCCCGTCCGGCAGTGCCAGCGCGCGAGCGGCCGGCAGCAGTGCCTCTACCGGCTGCGGATACTTCGTGCCGTTGATCGTGGGGGCGGTCATGCTGCTTCCTCCATCGGGTAGGCGCAGTCGACGCACTCGCCGAGCGAGCGCGGGATGCAGTACGGGCGCACCGTGCCGCAGGTCGGGCAGGTGCGGCGGGCGGTCAACGCCGCGCGGATCGCGCGCAGCTGCGCGGGGGTGGCGGTGCGCTTCGGCCGGGCCAGGTCGACCCGGTACAGGTAGGCGGTGCGGGTGCCACCGACGCCGCGCCAGAGGATCTGCGCGGCGATCGGCTGACTACCCGGGCGCAGGCCGGCGGCGCGCAGTTGGCGGCGGGTGGCGTAACCCGGCGGTGCGCCGCGCCACCAGAATGTCGGGATGCCGTACCGCGTCCCGTCTGGGTCGTAGTAGGCGGCGCGGATGCGGGACATCAGGCCGCGCGTTGCGGGTCGGTGCTGCGGTCGGCGAGGTCGGCGGCGGCGCGGGTCACGCGGGCCTCGGCCCGGCGCAGCCTGCGCCAGTCCAGCGGCGACGGTCCGCCGTGGTCCTCGGCGTAGATGAGGGTGATCTCGGCGTCCAGCTTGTCCAGCTCGGCGGCGATCAGCGGCCACTCGGTGTCGATCGCGGCCAGGTCGGCGGCGGTCGGCTCGGCGGTGGTGAGGTGGGTGATCACTTCGATCGGTTCCTTCCAGAACGGCGAGAGCGCAACACGGGCCGGCAGGAGCGGCAGTGACGCTCGTCGGGTGCCAGCGGGGCGAGCCCGCCGCAGCGGTGGCAGGTGCGCCAAACGGCGCTGTTGCGGGTGGTCACTCGAACGGCAGCGAAGACGCTCACGGTCATGACGGCTCACCTCCACAAGCGGGGATCAAGACGGGAAAGCCCGGGGTGAGGCCGCGCTAGAGCGGCGCGACATCCCACCCCGGGACAGGTGCAGATGCGAAGAGGCAGAAGACATTCCGCGCGCCAAGATCCGGCTCGCTCGGCCCGCTCGCTCGGGATCTACCGAGGTCGGCCACCGTGTGACTCAAGGCGGGAATACCGCAAGCCAGATCAAACGCGGCGCTTCTGCTGTGAAGTTCTCAATGGACGGCCACACGGCGGCTCGTTCGCGAGCGCCGCAGCCAAAGCCGCAACGCCGACGCAGCAACCAACCGGCTTGTCGCTCCTGGCTAGCCAGGTGTGACGAGATGAACGTAAGCCGGCTTGGCTAGTCAGGTCAAGAGGGCGCGGCGAACTTTCCCAACTTGGCTAGTCAGCGCTAGTGTGATCCTGTGAGCGAGAACCTTGATTTCCTCGGCGAGCTAGATCCCGACGACCCGAAACAGGCGTCACAGCAGATCGCGAACAAGCTGCGAGCGGCCATCCTCACGCGCCGACTCGCCCCCGGTGACAAGCTGCCGTCGCAGCCCGAGCTAGCCACCCGCTACGGCGTGGCGCGAGAGACGGTCAAACGAGCCCTAGACCTGCTCCGGACAGAGCGGCTGATCGTGTCCCGGCAGGGCAGCGGCGCGTTCGTCCGGGCGCAGACACAGCGAGCCGTCGAGCTGCGTCCGCACATCGAAGCAGCGTTCGACCGGCCTCATGTCAGCATCGACTTCGCCGGGTTCTCCGGCGAGACGCTGCGCGACGCGCTCGCCGAGGCGCTCGACAAGGTGCGTGTCGGTCGACTCGCACCGGAGACGATCGCCGTGCGGGTCCTCATCTCCGACATGACCGCACCGATGGCACTGCCGGCACGGGCCGAGACACAGGCCGACGACCCAGCGGTACGCGAACGCGCGGAGCGAATCACCCGCCGAGCAGCAGACGGCATCATCGATCAGGTCACCGAGTTAGGCGACCTCGGCCTAATCCGGTCGACCACCGTTGAGGTGCGGATGCACCGAGCGTCCCCGCTGTTCAAGCTCTACATCCTGAATAACGAAGAGGTCTTCTACGGCTTCTATCCCGTCGTAGAGCGCACCGTATCGGTCAAGGGTGAGCCGATGGCCATCTATGACCTGATGGGCAAGGACGTGCCGCTGTTCCACTACGCCGTAACCGACGACGACACCTCACACGGCACACAGTTCGTGGAGGCGTCCCGCCAATGGTTCGACTCAGTGTGGTCGACCATCGCCTACCGGTACGACGCATGAACGCCGACCTCGGCCAACTGCTCGGCGAGGTCGATGCACTGCTACTCGACTTCGACGGACCGGTGTGCAGCATCTTCGCTGGATATCCCGCTTCGCAGGTTGCCGCCGAACTGGTCGACGTACTGCGGCGGCACGGGGTCGACGTGCCGCCGGAACTCGCCAGCGAGCCGGACCCACTTGAAGTGCTACGCCGCACCGGCGCGGCTGGCGACCAGGCCGTCACCCAGGCGGTAGAAGACGCACTCTGTGCGGCTGAACGCCGCGCCGTCGAGACTGCCGAACCCACGCCGTACGGACGGGAAGTCATCGTGGCGGCACGGCAGGCCGGATTGCCGGTGGCGGTGGTTAGCAACAACTCAGCCGGCGCGGTGAGCGCGTACCTGGCAGCGCACCGGCTCGCCACGTACGTGTCGCCGGTGGTCGGTCGGGCATACGCTGATCCGTCCCGAATGAAGCCGGACCCCGGCCCGATTCTGCAGGCCGTGTATGCACTCAGTCAGTCACCGCACCGGTGCGTACTCGTCGGCGACTCGCTGTCGGACATCGAGGGCGCGAGGGCTGCAGGGGTCCTGGTTGTCGGCTATGCGAATAAGGCACCGAAGGTTGAGGCGTTCCGCGAAGCAGGGGCAGATGTGGTGATCACCAGCATGGGTGAAATAGCCGGGTGGCTGATCGAGCTTACTGGTGATTAATTATTGGTCCCATAGATGCGCGGCTGCCAGACCTTCGCCTGCTCAAGGAACAACTGGTACTCTTCATGCTCCTGGAATCGTGCGTGTAAAAGGCTTGCTGGAATGCCAGCTTCGATAAGCAGGATCGTTCTCAGGAGCCACTGAACAGATAGCGCCACCGTGACGTATTGGTCATAGTCTGAGTCATCAAACCAGTCCGGACGGGCTCGATGAGCAAAGTCATTCCGGGCGTTGTACACAGCCGTCTTCCAGCGGCTAGTTCGTCCCGTTACCTCGGGGATAACGGGTCGGGTCATCTCCGCCAAGTCAAGCAATCGTTGGCCGTAGCCAATCTCCTGAACGTAGGCTAGGAATCCCTTGACTGCCTCCCCAGAGCCAACTCGTATTTCTTCCGCCGCCGCTGCAGCCGCATCGCGGACAGCCCTGCCGATATCATCCGAGAACCGCAGCGCGTCCGGCCGCAGTCGACGGTGCAAGCCCTCAGCGACTGTAGTCAACTCCAGCACCTGCGTTTCGAGAACGGTTGAGCCCCGCGTCCCCCGGGCAACAACCGGGGGCAGAGGCCCCAAAGTTTCTGCCTTACCGAGCCACGTAGCGACGACAGTCGCGGAAATATCGCCCTTGCGAAGCAGGGTTCCGTGACGTATCGGAAGGTCATAGGGCTCGTGAGCCTTGCTGTGAATCGGCCACCAAGGACTTGCCGAATCCTCTCGAACTTGGACCGCCAGCAGGCCGACTGCGTCGCCTATTCCGAGGCTAAGTAGAGTGCAAAGTGGCCGCAGGTAACGGCGATCTAAGACGCTCAAGCTTTGTGGCGCAAAGTCTTGCAGGACAAGCCAAACCGTCCCTGCGTCCTCCTCTAAGTGAACTGTGCCCCCGTCTTCAAGGGGGGTCCGGTTCGGCCAAAGGGGGGACAGCATGGCGTGAGCTGACTGGAGTGCGACTCGGATACCTGAAAATGGGTGGTCCCGATTTCGGACGTGTTCACCAATTAGAACACGGATAGCCTGAAGTTCTTCGGACTGTTCATCGGGGAGAAGGCCGCCGAAGTACCGACGAGTCTGCGCATGCAGCAGCGTTATCTTGGTGCCATCGGCCGTTATGCCGTGAATTGTGCGCGGAGTGAAGTCACTTACGGGCTCATACCGAGTAACGAGCGTGTCGCCCGCACCGGATGTTCCTACGGCTTGCATTAGCGACGTGAGTGCACCATCCACCAAGAGCACAGGTGTCGAACCATTGCCGACACGGAGAACCCCTGGTCGCTGGAGGCCAACCGAATCGGTATCAATCCAGAACTTTCCTATAAACTCGTGGTCGGTCATATTGGCTTTCTAGGTCGGCGATCGTTCACGATCCCAAAGTGTGCATGCCTAATAGTGTTGCACTCGTCCGCCCCACGCCGGTGGCTGCCTCTAAACGGAGGCGCGGTTGACATTTTCTTAACTGTCGATGACCGGACGTCCAACCTCAAAGCCAACTGGCGCGACTATCGTCTGCTGCATAACTATCATCAGTCTCTCGGTCGGTCGTCCGGCTGGCTGGCCTTCCAGGTCTTACCAGTTCCAGCGTGGGGCGCGCTGGTGTCCTTTGGCCGCCTCCTGTGAGGGCAACTGGAACGAGGCCAAAGACATGCTTATTTAGTTCTTCCCTGGAAAGTTGAAGTTCCTCAAGGAGTGGTCTCCAGCCGCCCGCATCATGTACTAGTAGCCGAAACACTTTGCGGATAACTTGAGAGGTCTCCCTAGGAATCCCGTTCGGCTCTGAACGTCGGTAGCCTAGCTGGGACAGCCTCTTGGCTGTAACCCTGTACTTCCAATCAGACAGCATTCCCAAAGAATGCAACCGGTATGTCAGCGCCATCGCGGCTACCTTCCAGCGCCGCTTAGCTACTAAGATCTGCTCAGGGGTCATGTTGTGAACGGTGTGTGCCAACACATCGGCACGTGGCATCAGAAATGCGGACGCGAAAGCTTGCGCTTCCTCCTCGGCCTCAATCCCGTGCGGAATCCGGTGCTCCGAATGCAGAACAAGGTGGCCTAGTTCGTGGGCGGCGTCGAATCTTCCCCGCTCACCGCTCTTGCTCGTGTTTAGGAAGATAAGGGGTTTTCCTTGATGTCGGAAGGAATACGCATCTACGTCCTGGCAATCTGTCGCTAGAGAAAAGATGCGGATTCCATTCGCCTCAAGTAGGTGCAAGACATTAGGAATGGGGGATTCTCCGAGTCCCCATTCTGCCCGCAGGCGCTCAGCAGCCTCCTCGGGCGTGAGATGCGGGAAGGTCGGCAGGTTAGCGGCGGGTAGCCGGAAGCGCTTCTCTATCCATTCGTTGATTAGTAGAGCAACCCTACCGGCACTTAGAGCCGCATCCCGGTCTAGAGCCGTCATCTTTGATAGAGCGCGGAAACTAACGGCCTCGACAGGGATTTCCTCGGCCATGGGGCCGGTTAGGAAGCTCTCAGGCACGTGTAGGGCGGAGGCGAGCGCGGCCAGATTGCTGGCACTGGGCTGCTTATGCCCATTCTCGTATGCCGTGAGGCTGCGCACGGATATATCGGCGGCTGCGGAAAGACTGGCAAGGGTCATCCGTCGCCTCTTTCTTGCAAGCACGAGCCGCGACGGCGTTGCCATTAAAAGTCTCCCCTTGCTAGTTAGGCCATCTTTCAGCGCCAGTCCACCGCGATGTCGAGGTCGTCCTGGTCTTCTTCCTCATCCAGGAAGATGTCCAGCGAATTCGGGCCACCGGGATAAGGAACCGGCTCAAGCATGATTCTTTCTTCCCACTCCGCCACTGTCTTGCAGTTGATGTCAGTCGGAAGCGAAAGTTCGGCGTGTAACTCTTCTCCATGGCGTCGGTAGAGAAGGACCCAAAGCGGCATGTCCGCGAAAGCACTGGCGCGGACATGGACAGCGTCATCGCTGGCGAGCCGCAAGCCAGGAATCACCGGTTGCGGAGAAGGACCGAACAAACGGCTGTTGACCTTCACCAGGCTCGCGAAGGCAGCGCCCTTCGGGTTCTTCGTACGTACCTTGCCGTGGGGATCGCCGATGGCTCCGGAGCCGCTCACTGCGGTCAAAGCGAAATCCCGGGTCGGGTTGATGGCCCGCAAGATCTGATCAGCGTTCGTTGCCAACCACTGCTTAGGCTTGACGCCCTCCCGAAAGTAGCGGTTGAGCCGACTCCAGAAGATGAAGGCCGAAGCGCTCGGGGCATCGAGCGCGGTGCATGAGCGAGCGTCGCCGATCGCGAGGTCGATCGGCGTCAGCAGGTCGTCAGGATCCAGACCCAGGGTCTCCAACCTCTGGTTCGCCTCCGTGCCGACGCGCCAAACCTTGGTCACTGCTCCTCCTCAGGGGTTCCAAAAAACCTACCTCAGCCGAGGGCAAGTTTTTGGAACCCCGCTGGGCGTGTCGCACCCGCCTGGCCGCAACTATGCAACATGCGTTCGACTCGCGTCAAGATCCACGGCGGGTGGGGCCTCAGGCCATCACGTCTGCGGCTCTGGCCTGGCCGATCGCGTGCCGTATCCGTGTCGTGGGGTAGGCGATGGGCCGCACATCGGCAGGTCAGAGCCACGAGCTTCGTGGTCTTGAAAACCGGTAAGGCAGCAATGTCTTCGTGGGTTCGAATCCCACACCCTCCGCGCGTACTGGAAGCGCACTTCTGGCCGATTGCTATGTCTGTCCGGGGTGCCGGCCTTGAGGGCCGATCCTGTCGCTGGGAGCGGCAAGCGGGGCAAGCTCGGCGCCCTCACTGCGGCGGAGACGCCACGAAGGATCCCTTGCCCTGATGGGTCTCGATCAGGCCGCGTTCGCCGAGGATCCGTAGGGCGAATTTGATCATAGTGTTGGAGATGCCGTACTGGACGGTGAGCTGGGCGATCGACGGCAGCTTGTCGCCGGGCTTGAGCGTCCCGGCCTGGATCGACGTGGTGATGTCGTCCACGACCTGTTCGTACAGCGGCTTGCGGCGGTGGTTCATGGCGGGCCACCTCTCGTCGGCCCTTTCAGGTTGCCAGCCCAACACGCGCACTATGACGCCTGTGTTGACTGAGGTTGAGACAAGCGCAGACCCGACGGTACGCATCCGATCTATGGTGGCCGGCCACCTATCCCGGACGGCGATCGCTACCCGATTCCGGCCTCACCTCAACTCGTCGCACGTAGGCAACTCGTTGCCGGCTGGATTGTCGCCGGCATCGTTCTAGTCATGCTCGTGGCCGGAATCGCTGGGTGTATCCCGTGGCGTCCATGTATGACGAGGTGGGGATGCTGAAGGTGGCAGTGGCGGCGGGCGTCGTCCTGAGCCGCCATCGCGACGGTCAGTGCGAGGTATGCGGGCCGGCCGGCTGCCCGGATCTGGAGTGGGCAGGGCCAGTGATGGAGGCGTGGGAGCAGGAGTGGGTGACGGTAGCCGACGAAGCGGCGCGGTCGACGTGACTGCCACCCGCCTCAGGTGCTCTCCGGCGGGCGCTTCTCCTTCTCCTCGCGGATCTTCTCGTCGGCGAGCCGGTCCAGTGCCCGGCGGCGTTCGTCGCTGAGGGCCGCCTCGTCACGGCGACGCACGGCATCGATGACGGCGGTGATGAAGTCACGCCAGACCCCGGCCAAGAGACTCCTTCGCTAGATGTTGCAGGGTGACAACCGCTGTGAGGTGCTCTCGGTTACGGCGGACTTGGGGCCGGTTCTGTCGAATGTCAGCGCGTCACAGGGTATGAAAGGGGCGCAGAACACCACTTCCACCGGAAGGACCTGTGTCGATGACCCTGGAACGTCCCATCGCTCCGGACCCGTACGAGCTGCTGCCGACCGTCGCCTCCTTCACGCTGACCAGTGACGATGTACAGAACGGTGAGCCGATGGACGCCGCTCACGCGCACGGCAGCACCGGTGGCGACAACGTCTCGCCGCATCTGGCCTGGTCGGGCTTCCCGGCGGAGACCAAGGGTTTCGTGGTGACCTGTTTCGACCCGGACGCACCGACCGGCAGTGGTTTCTGGCACTGGGTGCTTGTCAACCTGCCGGCCGATGTGACGGAGTTGCCGCGCGGCGCGACCGAGAACGATCTGAAGGGCGCGTTCACCGTACGCAACGACTACGGGGAGCACGGCTTCGGCGGCGCCGCGCCGCCGCCCGGTGACCGTCCGCACCGGTACGTCTTCGCGGTGCACGCCCTCGACGTCGAACGTCTCGACGTCACACCGGAGGCGACCCCCGCCTACGTCGGCTTCAACCTGGCCTTCCACACCCTGGCCCGAGCCACCACCCGCCCCACCTACCAGATCGCCGGCTGACCCACCCCGGTCCCGGCCCCCATCCTCGGTTGATCATGAGGTTAGCGGCGGACTCGATCTTCAAAAGTGCCGCTAACCTCATGATCAACGGGGCGGGTTCGGGGGTGGGGAGCGGGTTCAGGCGGGGGTGCGGGCTACGGCGAAGACGGACTGGCCGAAGGGCGGGCGGACGAGCTGCTCGGCGGCCTTGGTGGCGGGGAGGACCAGGGTGTCGTAGACCTTCACCATCGGGCCCTCCTTCGGCATCAGGCGGAAGACCTTGGTGGCCATGAAGTAGCCGATCAGGCCGAGCGCGTTCGCGTAGTGGATCTTCTCCACCCGCAGGCCCGCCTCGGTCATCGCGTCGGCGAGGGTCTTCTTCGTGTACCGCCGGACGTGGCCGGTGGCGATGTCCGCCGGGCTCATCGCGAACTGGAACGCCGGCACGATGATGACGACGGCTCCGCCGGGCCGGACCAACTGGCCCATGCTGCGCAGCGCTCCGACGTGGTCCTCGATGTGCTCCAGCACGTTGTACGAGACCGCGGCGCTGTAGTCACCCCGCTCCGGGTTGGGCAGCAGCATCTGGCGTACCTCGATCGAGGGCCGGTCGGCGAGGCGCTCCTTGAGGGCGATGAGGCGGTCCGGGTCGGCCTCGGTGGCGGTGAACCGGGGGAAGTTCTCGCTCCACTCCAGGGCGTAGTCGCCGAGGCCGCTACCGATCTCGATGGGGTTGTCACCCAGGTAGGGCACGGCCAGCTCGACGAACCAGCGCCGGTGATTGACCGCCGTGGCGAGGCCCTCCAGGACCTCGGACTGCACGCGCTGATCCCCAGTGATTTCTGCCATGCGTCGATTCCTCACGATACGACTCGACCCGCGCCGGGACCGACTGAGTGAACCATCCGCCCGGACGGCGGGGATATCGGGGCCCGCGATAGCCGATTAACGGTCGGGGTAGGTGCACGATCGGTGGTGGCCAGCGAACTCGACCGATACTACGCCAGTGGCCGGAACCCCGCACGCTGGCGACATTGGCCGACTACGCTCCGAATTGTTATGACTACTCCCGATTCGGGCCGACCTGACGCGCAGTCCGAGGCGGGGGGTGCTGCGGCCCGACCGGGGCGCGTGTCCGGCGGGCGTGGCTGGTGGAAGGACGCCGTGGCGGTGGCGAGCTTCGCCGCATTCGGCTTCTGGATCACCGCCAGGATGTGGCTCAATCCCGACGACGGCATTCGGGACAATCCGACCGACATGGCGCAGTTCGAATGGATGCTCGCGCACGGTGCCCGGGTTGTCACGGAATTGACCTATCCGTTCTCGTCGGACCGGATGAATGTGCCGGAATCGGTCAATCTGATGGCGAATACGTCGGTTCTGTCCGTCTCGCTGCCGATGACACCGATAACAGTGCTGTTCGGCACCCGTGCCGCGTTCCTGCTCTTTCTCACCCTCGGCATGATCGCCACTGCCACCGCCTGGTATTTCCTGCTCTCCCGCGTGGTGGTGCCCGGTTCGCGCTGGCCGGCCTGGCTGGGCGCGACGTTCTGCGCGTACGCGCCAGCCATGGTCTCCCACGCCAACGCGCATCCGAACATCGTGTCGCAGTACGTGGTGCCGCTGATCATCTGGCGTACCCTGCGGCTCGCCGAACCCGGGCGTTGGCTGCGCAACGGTCTGCTGCTGGCCCTGGTGATCGTCTGGCAGGCGTTCCTGAACCTGGAGATCCTGCTGATGACCGCGATCGGCCTCGCCGTGGTGATCGTCGCGATGGTGATCGGTCGGCCCGAGCTGCGGGCCCGGGTCCGGCCGTTCTCCGCCGGGCTCGGCATCGCCGCCTTCGTCTCCGCCGTGCTGCTGGCCTACCCGCTGTACGTGCAGTTCTTCGGTCCCGGCGCCTACCACGGGCTGCCTCGGCTGATCCGCGGCTACTCCACGGACCTGGCCTCGTTCTTCGCCTACTCCCGCGAGTCGTTGGCCGGTGACGCCCGCAGCGCCGCCGGACTGGCCAAGAACCCGACCGAGGAGAACGCCTTCTTCGGCTGGCCGCTGGTGATCCTCGTGATGGCGCTGGTGTGGTGGCTGCGGCGCAACGCCGTGGTGATCGGCCTGGCCGTCCTCGGGCTGCTCTTCGCGGTGCTCTCGCTCGGCCGGGAGATCCGCTTCGACCGCCGCGGAACCGGCGTACCCGGGCCGTGGGCGCTGCTGGAGGACCTGCCGGTGCTGCACTCGGTGGTGCCGACCCGCTGGGCGCTGGCCATCACCCCGATCATCGGGCTGATTCTGGCGTACGGCGCGGAGAAGGTCCGCGAGTTGGCGGCCCGGCATCCGGACCGCCGGTCGCAGATCCGCTTCGCCGCGGTGACCGGGCTGGCGATGGCGCTGGTACCGGTGCTGCCCACGCCGCTGCCGACGAAACAGCTCGAACCGGTCCCCGAGTTCGTCACCTCCGGCGCCTGGCGTCCCTACCTGGCCGGCGGGCGCAGCGTGGTGACCCTGCCGCTGCCCGACACCGAGTACGCCGAACCGCTGCGCTGGTCCGCCCGTACCCGGCAGGAGATGCCGATCGCCCGTGGCTACTTCCTCGGCCCGGACACCCGGCCGGGCCGGGACCGGGTCGCCCTGTTCTCCGCGCCCCCTCGGCCCACCAGCAACTTCTTCGAGACCATCCGGCGCACCGGTGAGGTGCCGCCGATCAGCGAGCAGACCCGCCGGGAGGCGGTGGAGGACCTGCGGTACTGGCGGGCCGGCGTGGTGATCCTCGGGCCGCACGAGCACGCCGACGCGTTGCGTACGGGGATGACCGAGCTGACCGGCATCGAGCCCGGGTACGCCGGCGGCGTCTGGATCTGGGATGTGCGCCCGCTGACGGGATGAGCGACGGGCAGCTCAACTGCGGATGCAGCAGCCCTGGCAGACCTTCGGCTTGGGCAGGGTGAAGGCCAGGCAGCAGGTGCGGCGCTGGACGATCGGCTCGCCGTTCGGCCCGGGCACCAGCTCCACCAGGTCGGCCAGGCCGAGCGCGTCGAGCAGTGTGTCGATCGCCCCGACCGTGGAACCGGGCAAGCCGTCGGCGGCACGGAGCAGCCCGTGGGCGATGCCGGAGGCCACCGAGCCGAGGAGGGTACGCGCACCGATCCGGACCTCGCCCTGGATCGCGGAGACCACCGGCGACAGGTGCCCGTCCAGGAGCGTGGCGCGCAGTGCGGCGAGCAGCTCCCGCTCGTCGGCCACCACTCGGACCTGGGGCAGCCCGGCGAGCGCCAGCGGATCGTTGGGCAGCACCGCGACCGGGATCGACTCGCGTAGTCCGACGGTCACCAGGGCGCGTCGGTCGACGAAGTGGATCAGCGTCTCGGTGTGGTCGAGCAACGGCACCCGCCGAGCGGCGGCCCAGCCGAGCACCACCGGCAGCGCCGCCCAGTAGCTGTACGCCTTCCAGGCCAGCGCGGCGGAGGCATGTGGGGTGCCACCCCAGAGCCGGGCGGCCGAGTCGAGCAGTTCCGGCAGTCGCGTACCGGTCAGGGTGGTCGCCGGGGCCCAACCGGCCTCGTCGACGACCAGCAGGCCCGGCGCCAGCCCGGGGAGATCGTCGGTGCCGAACATGGCCCGCAGGGTCGCGGTGACCGGGGCCAGGGGTGTGGTGGCCGGGTCCTGGAGGGGCAGCACCGCTGTCACCTGATCCACCCCCGCGTCACCTGACCCACCCGATCCGAAGCTTCCATGGCTTGCACTAAGGCTAGCCTAACCACACTTTTGGGCGCAGCGGAACCCGACGGTGGGATGAGGTGGGCGACCCGGGTCACGGGCAGCATGAAAACTACGCACGGTGTCGACCTGGGGACTCGGGGCAGTATCGGTATGAATCACTCAACAGTCAAGGTTCCTGTCGACTAGGTGCCAGATGTGTGTGCGGCCGGCGACTCAACGTGAAACTTGGTACTCCCGGCCACGAGGAAGCTGATGACGACCTCACCGCTCGATCGGGCTGCCGACTCCTTCGCCGCCGAACTCGCCCGGCACCGGACGGAGCGGGGGCTGTCCAAGAAACAACTCGCCACCCTGATGGGATTCGACCCCTCGTACGTCAGTCACGTCGAGGGACGCCGGCACCGACCGACGGAGGACTTCGCCCGCCGCGCCGAGGCCGTCCTGGAGGCCAGCGGCGCGATCTGGCAGCGCTTCCGGGAGTACGACGACCTCCGCCACGCCCGCAGCGAACGCAGCCACCGGGAAGCCAGCCTGCCCGGCCAGTGGATGCCCCCCGGCACCGGTCTGATCGTCGAACGCGAAACAGCCGTCCTCACCCACACCGACGACGCCTACCGCTGCGTGATCCGTCGTGAGCTGTACAACGCCGGTGTCGAGCCGGTCACCCGCTACCTGATCCGCGTCGCCGTGGACCGTTACCCCAGCGATCCGGGCCGTTCCAACCGCCACCACCGGGAACACCCGCTCAGCTTCGCCGAGCTGCAACTGGTCGCGTGCCGCGAGGAGTCCGGCGAGCGCGAGGCCATGCACTGGCGTGCCAAGCACGACCGGGACGCGTTCAAGGAGATCTGGCTGCTCTTCGAGAACGGCGAACGCCGCTTCCCGCTCTACCCCGGCCGCCGCGCCACCATCGAGTACGCGTACACCGTCGGGCAGGACAAGTGGGGGCCGTGGTTCCAGCGCGCGGTCCGCGTACCGACCCGGCACCTCGCCGTACGCCTGGACCTGCCGGTGGCACTGGATCCACAGGTCTGGGGCGCGGAGACCTCGCTCTCGGCGGAGGAGGGCCCGCTGCGGACGGCGGTGACCCGTAGCGACGAGGGTGATCGGGCGATCTTCGACTGGGCGACCGACGAGCCGCCGCTTAACGCCCGGTACCGGTTGCAGTGGCGATTCCGGACGCAACCGGAACCCGACGCCGACAGTGGGCGTGTCCGACCGTCGGACCGGATGCGTGGGCTCGGCATCGTGCAGCGCGGCGCCGACCTGCTGCGGCAGCCGGCTCGCCCGTTCGACCTGCCACGCGAGGAACCGGTCGCCCGGGAGGTCGTCGACCGGCTGGTCACCGCGCTGGCCCGGCTGGACGAACTGCACCCCTTCACCAAGGGGGTGGGGATCGCCGCCCCGCAGCTCGACATCGACCGGGCTGCCGCGGTGGTCCGCCCGCCGGACCGCACCGCCGAACCGGTCGTACTGCTCAACCCCCGGGTGGTCGACGCGGCACCACACACCGACGAGCAGTACGAGGGGTGCCTCTCCTTCTTCGACCATCGCGGTCTGGTGCCGCGACCGCTGCGACTGGACGTCGAACACGCGCAGTTCGACGGTGGTCGGATCATCACGTCCTTCGAGTTCGGCATGGCCCGGCTCGTCGCGCACGAGATCGACCACCTGGAAGGCCGGCTCTACGTCGACCGGATGGCACCCGGAGTGCCGCTGGTGCCAATCGAGGAGTACCGCGAATCCGGCCACCCGTGGCGCTACTGACCGGGCTCGACTCCGGTGCGCGACCCCGCCCGCCCGGGTGGGAACGACGGCCGGACGGGCGAGGTGGCGCGGGGCGGTGCCGGGCCGCCCGATCGGGGGGACCGGGGCGCGTGCCCCAGGGGGCAGGGGCACGCGCCCCGGTTCGGGGGGAGCAAAGCTCTACAGGTTGCCGAACGTGTCGTACCGGGTCCGCTGCGGCGGTACGTCGTCCGCGGCGAGCACCCGGAGCGTGGCACGGACCATCGGTGCCGAACCGGAGACGAAGCAGTCGTGCGTCGTCCACGGCCCGTACCGGGCCACCACGTCGGAGATCTCGCCCTGCTCGCCGTCGAAGTCCGGGTCGTCGCTGCACGCCGGAGTCACCGAGAGCCACGGGTGGGCGGCAACCAGCTCCCGCAGCCGGTCCAGACCGTAGAGGTCCGCCTCGGTCCGGGCGCCGTAGAAGACGTGCACCCAACGGGCCCGGTTGTAACCGGCCAACTCCTCGACGAGCGCCTTGATCGGGGCCAGCCCGACGCCACCGGCGACGCAGAGAATGTCCCGCTCGGACGAGCGGTCGACAGTCATCGACCCCATCGGCGCGGCCACCCGCAGCAGGTCGCCCGGCCCGGTCCGCCGGACCAACGCGCCGGAGACCCAACCGGCGGCGTCGGCCGGCGTACGCACGTGGAACTCCAGCACGTTGTCGTCGTTCGGCGCGTTGGCGATCGAGTACGTCCGCCACACCCGGGGGTGGTGGCGCGGCACCTCCACGCTTACGTACTGACCCGCCTTCCAGGTCAGCGGGTGTTGCAGCGCCCGGCAGGTGAGGACGGCCGTGTCCGGGCCGTACCGCTTGTGGGTCAGCACCTCGGCGTGCCAGAACGGTGGGTCGTTGTCCGCCGCCGCCCCGGCGAGCATCCTCTCGGCGATCGCCGCGTACGCGTCCCGCCACGCCTGGTCGTACTCCAGGTTCCAGCCGTCGCCGGCAGTGCTGCGCAACGCGTCCAACAGCGCCACGCCCATCGTGTCGTAGTGGGCCGCCTCGACGTGGTACTTGCGGTGGTCCCGGCCGAGCGCACGGAGGAACTCGTCGAAGCCCTCCGGGTCGTCCACCGTGTGGATCGCCGCGATGATCGCTTCGAGCAGCCGGTCACCCTGGCCGGTCATCTGCACCGGGAAGAGCCTGCGCAACTCGGGGTCGAGGAGGAATAGCCGGGCGTAGAAGTGACCGCTCATCCGGACCCGGTCCTCCTCGACCAGGGTCCAGCTCTCCTTCAGCAGCCGCGCGAAGTTGTCCACCGGGGGCGCTCCTTCTTCTGACGGCGGATCGGGCCCAGACAGAATCTCCACGGAGCGTGTATGAAGGTCGCACAGAATGTGCGATCGCATCGTGAGGGCTGCTCGCCGGAGGGCGGGTGTCACCCGAACGCCTCCGGTCGGGCAGAGTGGTCCGGTGACCGTTGAGCTCACCCGCCCGGTGTCCCGCCGGACGCTCGGCACCGAGACGGTGCTGGTACTCGGCCTGTCCCTCGGGCAGTCGGCCGTCTACGCCGCCGTGTCGATCATCGCGAAGTTGACTGCCGAGGGCGGCCTGTCGCGGCAGACCGCCGCGTTGAACACCTCCGCGTCGGCCCGCCCCTACCTGGACCTGACGTACCAGCTGCTCGGCATCGTCTTCGCGCTGCTGCCGGTGCTGCTCGCCGTACACCTGCTGGCGCGGGACCCCGGCGATCCGGTGCGGACCCTCGGCCTGGACGCCGGACGGCCCAGGTCCGACCTGGCCCGGGGCGCCGGGCTGGCGGCGCTGATCGGACTCCCCGGCCTGGCACTGTTCTGGGCGGCGGCCCAGCTCGGCATCAACGCCACCCTGGTGCCGGCGGCCCTGCCCGACCTGTGGTGGACGGTGCCGGTGCTGATCCTCGCCGCGTTCCAGAACAGCATCCTGGAGGAGGTGATCGTGGTCGGCTACCTGATGACCCGGCTGCGCCAGCTCCAGTGGCGGGTCGGCGCGATCATCGCCACCAGCGCGCTACTGCGCGCCTCGTACCACCTCTACCAGGGGTTCGGCGCGTTCATCGGCAACGCGGTGATGGGGGTCGTGTTCAGCCTCTTCTACCTGCGTACCCGCCGGGTGATGCCACTGATCGTGGCCCACGCCCTGCTCGACATAGTCGCCTTCCTCGGTTACGCCCTGCTACCCCGAGAATGGTTCACCTGGCTCTGACCGGCCCCTGGCCGCCCGCGCTTCGCCGCAGCTCCCCGGCACCCTCCGTCCCGCCAGCCCCCCGTGCAGCCCCTCGTGCAGCCCTCGGCAGCCCTCGTGCGGCCCCTCGTAGTCGATCAAGAGGTTTGCGTCTGCCCGACCGGCGTGTCGTGACGAAAGCTCCTTGGTCAACCGGCTCTCGTCGGCGGCTCACGGCTCACGGCTCACGGGCAGTCGGTCAGTGGGCTGAGGTGGGCGTTTCGCTGACGGGGCGGCGGGGTGGTCGGTAGAGGGTGGCGGCTCGGGCGGCCAGGCGTTCGGCCCCCGCCGAGTTGCCGGCCGCCGCGGTCAACGCCGCCGTACCCGGCAGCAGCCGGGAGACCAGCCGCAGCGCCAGCCAACCACCCGCCTGAGCAGCCAGCGGGGCCGCCAGTCGCCAGGCCGCCTCGACCGCCCGGAGTCCGGGCTCCTCCTCCGGTCCCTGCGCCGCCCGTGCCGCCGCCACCGCCGACCCCGCGCTCGCCACGTCCGGGTGCACCTGGGTCAGCGTCAACAACTCCGCCGCCCGATCCGGATGCGCCGGATCATGGCCGTACGCCGCCGCCAGGTGCAGCACCAGGTTCGCCTGCGACCAGAGCACCGCCGCCAGTTCGACCACCGGTGCGAAGACCCCGGTCAACGCGGCCGTCGCCCCACCGACGCCGGCCTGCCGGACGAAGCGCCGGGTGGCCAGCCGGGCCAGCCCGTCCGCACCCGCCCCCGGGTACAACTCCCGCAGCCGCCGGACCCATTCGGCCGCACCGGGTCCGAGGACCTCCACCGCGGTCAGGGCCAGCAGCTCCGGAGCGAAGCCCGGATGGTCGACCACCCGCGCCACGAGCACCCCCAGCTCCGATTCCGGCGTACGCCCCGAAATGCCGCGCCCGGTGCTGTCGCTGAGCGGTACGGCCCCGGCCGCAGGCACCACGACGACACTGCCCGGCACTCCGGACCCGGGCTCACCAACCGCCCTGTCCGTGGCCGTCCCGCTCGTGGTGGTTCCGCTCGTGGTGGTTCCGCTCGTGGTGGTTCCGCTCGTGGTCGTGTCGCCGGTGACCGGTCCGCTCGTGGTCGTCTCACTGGCGGTCGTGTCGCTGTTGGTCGTGTCGCTCGTGTCGCTCGTGGTCGTGTCGCTGGTGGCTGTCGCGCTGGTGGCCGGTTCAGCGGTGGCCGTTCTACGGGCAGCCTTCTTCGTGGCTTTCCGGGCCGCCTTGACCGGTACTGTCTCGGTAGCGGCCGCCGCCGTCTCGGTAGCGGTCGGAGCAGCCTCGCCCGGGCGGGTAGCCGCGCTGGTTGCCGTTCGCCGCGTGGCCTTCCGCGTCGGTTTTTTGACGCCGGTCGCCTCGCTGGTCGGCACCGGTGCCTTCTCGTCGCTCGCCCCGGCCCTTCTTCGCGCCGCTGTCGTCCTGGCAGCCGCTTTCCGCGCCGGAGCCTTTCCGGGGCCGGCCGCTTCGCCGTCCATCTGCTCGGCGTCAGCCTTGCCAGTGTCGACGGGGCGGGTATCGCTTGTCCGGACGGTCGTTTCGCTGTCGGCAGTCCCGGTGTTCGTCTTCACGGTGTCGACGGGCCGGTCGTCGACCGTCGAATCTTCGATACCGGAACCGGCAGATCCAACCGTGGGCTCGGAAGCCCTCACCTGCGTCGGCAGTGCCTTGTTCGTGGTCGACTTCCGGCGGGCGGGTCGGGCGTCAGCCGGAGCCACGTCCGCTTCAGCGGAGTCCGAACCCGCTGCCGCCGCCCGGCCGGGGTGACCACGGCGACGCGACGCAGGTATCGACGTCGCGTCGCCAACCTTCCCGGCGGCCGGCGACGCCGGGCGCTCGCTCGGCCCCGTCGCCCCGGTGCCGCCAGTGAAAGGTGGCACCGGGGCGGTCGAAGGCCCGGATGCGGCCGGCCCGGACTGGCGCGGTAACGGCTGCTCTGGCGTCGGTGGCGGCTGAAAGAGCACGCTCGGTGCCGCCTTCGACCGTCGAGGACGGGACCCCACGGAGTCCTCCTGTTCCTCCGGGGGCGGCGGTGCCGGCGCCGGAGGCGGCGTGAAGGTCGCCTTCGGGGAGCGTCGGCGGGCTCCCTCAGCAGGCTCACGGCGGTTCTGCTCGCTGGGCGGCTGCTCCTGCATGTCGATGGAGCGTAGTCCTGATCACAGCAACGCACAGCGGGAGACGTCCCGGACCCTCGCTGCGGCTCGTTCCGGTAGTCGCTTTGCTCCCGGCCGGGCGCGGCCTGTATCCTCGGGCGCGGTGGTCTGCGGGCCACCTGGGAGACTTCGCCTAGTCTGGTCTATGGCGCCGCACTGCTAATGCGGTTGGGGTCTTAAAGCCCCTCCCGGGTTCGAATCCCGGAGTCTCCGCGCGAAGGCCGGGTGTGTAGACTGGCCGAGCACCAGCGCCCGTAGCTCAACGGATAGAGCATCTGACTACGGATCAGAAGGTTAGGGGTTCGAGTCCCTTCGGGCGCGCAAGATCATAAGGGGTCCGGGCTGCGGGAACGCGGCTCGGACCTTTTCTGTTGTCCACCTCTGTGGACGGTGGGTGTGACGTGGGTGCCACTCGGGTGTCATCACGTTCCGTGACCGTACGTCCTGTGGTGGCTGCTTGACCTGCGGCTTCTTTCGCTTCGCGGATGCCTTGGAGGTCGGAGTACGTGCCGCTGGTCGGGGCTGGGGTCGGTTGGGCGGCCGTTTTTGCGGATCTTGTCTCGGGTGCGGTGTGCGGCTATGAAGCGCTAATCCTGGCCTCAGCTTGGTCGGGGACCATGAGCAGCAAGGCATCGACTGGAAGGGGGCGGGCCGGCGTGCGGATCATGATCGCGGATGATGACGCGGCCATCCGTGAGTCGTTGGAGCGGGTGCTCCAGGTCGAGGGTTACGACACCAGCACCGTCGCCAACGGTCTCGCCGTGCTCGACGAGGTCGGTGGGGTCGGCGGTGAAACGCTGGATCTGCTGATCCTCGACGTGATGATGCCCCGCCTCGGCGGGTTGGAGACCTGCCGGCGGTTGCGGGCTGCGGGTCGGGATCTGCCGGTGCTGATGCTGACCGCCCGTGACCAGGTCTCCGACCGGGTTGCGGGGCTGGACGCGGGTGCCGACGACTACCTGCCCAAGCCGTTCGCCACCGAGGAGTTGCTGGCCCGGGTGCGGGCCCTGCTGCGCCGGCGCACGCCGGGCGACGGTGAGTCGCAGATCCTGTCGTTCGCCGATGTCCGGCTCGATCCCGACAGGTTCGAGGCGTGGCGGGGCAGGCGGCCGCTGCGCCTGACCCGGACCGAGTTCTCCCTCCTGGAGGTCCTCATGCGCAACGCGACTCGGGTGTTGACCCGCGACGCGCTGTTCGAGGCGATCTGGGGCTTCGACATGAGCGCCACCGCCAACAACCTCCAGGTATATGTGAGCTATCTGCGGCGCAAGTTGGAGGCCGAGGGTGAGCCACGATTGATCTACACGTTGCGCGGCCTGGGTTACACGTTGCGGGAGACTCCTCCGTGAGCAGGCCCGCCGGCCGGGAGCTGCGCCGGTTGACCCGATGGTGGCGCCGGCGGTCGCTGCGGACCAGGCTGACAGTGATCGCGGCGACGGCCATCGCCGTCAGCGTGTTCATGGCCTTCCAGGTATCCAGTGAGCTGCTGGACTGGCAGCTGCGGGACACCGCTGAGAATCAGCTGCGCGCCGACTCCCGCGTCCTGGTGGCGACCGCTGAGCGCGCCGGTCTGGCGCAGGTTCCGCTACCGCCGTATCCCGGATCCGGTCCGCTGGTGCGGGTCATCCTGCCCGACGGCTCGACCCGGACGCCGGCCGGCCAACCCGCGCTGCCCCCGGTCAGCGAGCACGCCGGGCGCGTGGCGCAGGGCGGCTTGGCCGACCTGATGGAGTCGAACGACAGCGACGAGGACGGCTACGTCATCTACACACTCCGGGCGGGCGACGGCGCGGTCCAGGTGGCCCGCGTCGTTGACGACAGCCCGGTCAACCAGTTCGGGTTCGGGATGCTGCTGATCGGGCTGCTCTGCGTGGTCGGTGGTGCCCTTGTCGGGCGGACCGTGGCGCGGACCGGGCTGGCACCGATCGACCGGCTGACCGCCGCCGCGGAACGTGTCGCGCACACCCGGGATCTCGACGCCCACATCCCGGATGAAGGCGGTGGCGAGATCCGGCGGCTGATCCAGTCGATCAACGACATGCTCGCCGCGCTCCGGGACTCCCGGCAGGCCCAGCGGCTGCTCGCCGAGGACGCCGCCCACGAGCTCAAGACCCCGCTCACCAGCCTGCGCCTCAACGTCGAGCTGCTGATCCGGCTCGATCGGCGCGGCACCCTGGACAGCGCACTGCCGGCGGAGAGCCGGACCCGCCTGCTCAACGATCTCGGCGCCCAGGTGGCCGAGTTGAGCACCCTTGCCGCCGAGCTGACCGACCTGGCCCGCGGTGACGTCAGCGACGAAAACACCGAGCTGCTCGACCTCGCCGACGTGGTGGTGGCCGCCGCGACCCGGGCGCGTTCCCGCGTGCCCGACATTGAGATCGCGCTTGACCTCACCTCCTTGTGGGTGAGCGGCCGTCCCGCTGCGCTTCAGCGGGCGGTGCTCAACCTCATCGACAACGCCGGCAAGTGGTCGCCCGCTGACCAGCCGGTCCAGGTCCGGCTCCGTGCCGAGGGCGCGTCGGCGGTGCTCGAGGTCGACGACGCCGGGCCGGGCATCGACGCCGCCGACGTACCGCGGGTGTTCGACCGGTTCTACCGTGCCGACAGCGCCCGGGCGTTGCCAGGATCCGGTCTCGGGCTGTCGATCGTGCAGCGGGTCGTCAACGCCCACGGCGGCCGGGCCAGCGTCGCCCGCTCCGCGCGCGGTGGCGCGTTGCTCCGGGTCGACCTTCCGCCCGCGACTCCGCCCGCCTCGATCGCGCGCCGCGCGGCCGGGGAGGACAGCGCGGTGCGCTGATCCGCCCCCACCCGGCGGCGTAGGACAAGGGACGGCTGCCCTCAGGCATGGCCCCGCGGCGCTCACTGTCGGGCAGCACCACGAGCACTGCTGGGAACAGTGGCAGCATGGCCACCAGCGCGCACTGGATGCCGGCTGCACCGATCGGGCCCAATCCGCTGGTGCTGTTCAGGTCGGTGACGAGCTGACAGAGCAGGCCGGCGATCACGGTGGCAGCGGACGCGACGATGGTCGTCGCCGCGCCGCGTTCTGGTCGTTGACCGTGATGCCGAAGCCCTTGACGAGCAGGTAGACGATCGCCGGGCTCGTCTGCTTCAGACCGGGATGGTGGACGGCTGATGTGGCGCACCCGGCTGCACCGCAGCGGGGAGCGTGGCAGTTTCAGCTAGGACGACAACATCGCGTTCCTGGACCAAGCCCACCAACGGCTGGACGCGCCGATCGTGCTGGTCTGGGACAACCTGAACACCCACGTCAGCGTGCGGATGCGGACCCTGAGCGCGGTCATCCGGCGCGGTCGCCGCTCGGCGGCGGCGCAACACGTAGCGGACCAGTTCGCCGAGCGCGGTGATGGACAGTGCGAGACCGAGGCCGACCGTCAGGCCCAGCATCGAGTTGGATTCGAAGGCGGCGCCGCCGAGGTAGCCGATGTGATTACCGACGAAGGCGCCCAGCGCGGCGAGCACGATGATCAGCGGAAGCGACGGGATGCCCGACACGGCGAAGACCGCCGCCGCGATGACGACCGACTCCGACGGCAGGAACGGCAGGAACGCGTCGAGGATCGCCAGCGCGAGGATCGCCAGATAGATCACCGGAGAGGTCATCGCGTTCTCGATCATGGCCATCAGATCCATCGGGACCGCTCCTCCCCTTCGAGCACCCAGGCGCAGAGCCCGACTACGACGAGCACGAGCGCCAGCAGAACCCGTTCGGCCAGGCCCGCGAACGGAAGAAGGCCTTGGCCGAGCAGCACCGCCGGCCCGTTCATCGCCGCGAACGCGACGCACGCGGCGAACGCGGACCACCCGGCCGCGCGCAGCCAGCGGATCCGGGCCGGGTCGGCCCCGCGCCCCGCACGCTTGGCGATGAGCAGGGCGAAGAGCGGTGGCAGCGCCGCCATCAACGCCGCGCCGATGCGATGCAGCCCGGCGGCGACGCCCGGTTCAGTCCCCGGCAGGTTCGTGGGGAACACCACCACCGCGAGCAGGGACACGCACCAAACCGACAGCAGCACGGTGAGGGGCCAGGCCGGTGGCAGCACGCGCCGGGCGCCGGCCAGGAGCCATGCGCCGGCTGCCGCGAGCCCGCACGCCGACAGGGCCAGCAGGACGGTGCCCGGCACGGTCCGGATCGATTCGCTGACCATCTGGTCCACCGGGTCGACGTCGCCGACCAGCAGCAGGCCCGCTCCGGCCGCTGTGCCCAGGCCCAGGCTCAGCTGGACGTTGCGGTACCAGCGGGAGGTGCCCGCCCGGACGATCGTCGCTGTCATGCGGCGACCTCGGCGGGCGCGGGCGCCTCACGGGCCGGCCGGATCCGGTAGAGCTGCTCGAACGCGGACACCGTGCGGGTCTGGTCGTGCTGCTCGGCCACGGCACGAGCCCGGTGCCCCAGCTCTTCCGCGTGCTTCGGGTCGCAGAGCACGGTGAGCAGTCGCTCGGCGAGCACGACAACGTCGCCGGGCGGGAACAGGTAGCCGGTCTCCTCGTCCCGTACGAGGTGGGGCAGGGCTGCGGCATCGGCGCCGATCACGGGCCTTCCGCTGGCCATCGCCTCGAGCGTGACCAGGCTCTGCAGCTCGGCGGTGCCCGCGTTGACGAAGACCGTCGACGCCGCGTATGCGGAGGAAAGGTCCTCGTCAGGGATGAAGCCGGTGAACGTGACATGCTCGGCGACGCCCAGTTCCCCGGCGAGCGACCGCAGCGTCCGGTCCTCGGATCCGGTGCCGACCAGGAGCAACTGGACGTCGAGGGAGCGCCGCACCAGCGCGAACGCCCGCATCACGACGTCGAGGTTCTTCTCGGCGTCGAGCCGGCCCACGTACGTGATGGTGGGCTTGTGCGCGAGGCTGTAGGCCCATCGGAATTCGGCCGCGGGCGCCTGCTCGCGGAAGCGGGCGAGGTCGATGCCGCACGAGATGGGCAGGACCGGCTCGGACACACCGGAGACGACGGCGAGCGCGGCGGCGTACGGGGTCGGGGCCGTGACGATGTCTGCCTTGGCGAACACCCGGGCGGCGTCGCGCCATGCCCACGCGTGCGCCCTCGTCCGGCCAGCGTCGCCGATGGGCAGGTAGTGGATCAGGTTCTCGGGCATGAAGTGGTTGGTGGCGATGACGAACAGGCCGCGCTCGCGCGCCGCGTCGACCAGCGCCCGGCACAGCGGGAAGTGGCTCTGCACGTGCACCACGTCGGGCTGGACCTCGTCGAGGATCCGGCGGGCTGCCGCGCGCAGCCCCAGTGGCGGACAGAACCGGAAACGTGAGTGGCCCGGCACCGGCAAGGACCGCACGCGGTGCTCGACGACGCCGTCGCTGGACATGCCGGCATGGTTGCGGGTGTCCGTCGACGGCGCGACCACGTGCACGTCGTGCCGGGCGGTCAGTGCCACGGCAAGGCGCTGGGCGAAGTAGGACGCCCCGTTGACGTGCGGGGCGTAGGTGTCGGCACCGATGAGGATGCGCATGGGACAACTACCTTTCGTCGGTGGTGTCGCTTGATGACGAGGTGGAAGACAGCGACCGGCACGGCGACGACCGCGGTGAGCAGGAAGATGCCGCCGGGCAGTGCGAGCAGGCCGGACAGCTGGCTGCCGAGCAGAGCGCCAAGACCGATCAGCACCAGGCCGCGTACGGCGGCGGTGGCGCCCACCCAGGCGGCGAATCTCCGGTACGGGAGCCCGGCGAGTCCCGCGGACACGAACGCCGGGAGGGCGAAGACGTCGACGAGCTTGGCGGTGATCACCAGCCGCGGCAGTGACATCCTGGCCAGCCGGTCGAGCAGCACCGTCGCCTTGAGCCTGCTCAGCAGGGACGCCACCCAGGGCCGCCGGGCCGACCGGCCGACGAGGTAGAGCAGGCTGTCGCCCACCACCTCGGCCAGCGCGACGATCACCCAGATCGGCCAGAACGCCGCAACGCCGGCGCCGACCAGGGTGCCCGCGGTGATCGTCGCGGCCGGCCCCTCGATGAGCACGAAGAGACCGAGCACCAGGTAGGGGTGCTCGAGCACGGCCTGTGTCAGATCCATGCCGAGAAGCTTCGGCCGAGGGTTCCCGACCGGTCGTCCCTGCGCGGGGCCGACCGATGTAGCTCCGTGGTAGGGAATCCGATCACCGACCAGGGCACCCACCGGCCTGCCAACCGGCCGGCCGGCGCTTGCCCGGGCGGCGCTGCGTTGACTGTCATCACTAGCCCCCTAGGTACGGGTCACGTCGCTTGTCTGAGGGCTACTGATACCGAGCGAATCTGAGGCGACCGTTAATGCGGCGCTCACGCCGGGCGGCCGAACCAGGTGCCCAGGGCACGCATCAGGGCGGTGGCGTCGAGGTCCTGCCCGGCAGACGAAGTCCAGGCGACGCAGCCGTCGGCCGGATGAGCAACGTGTCGACGTCCACCTGGTCCGTGCGCGCGGTGACGGTGTTGACCCGTGCGGTCCACGCGTCCGCGGTCGATCCCGCCGGTCTTGATGTTCCAGGTGACGAAGCGCAGCGTCACGTACGCATCTCGGCCGGCGCCGCCCGCACGTTCGGCCGTAGCACCCACCACAGCAGGCCGACCCAGAGCGCGGTCAGGATCGCGGCGCCGAGCAGATCGGTCGGGTGGTGCATGCCGCGGTACATCCGGGACAGCGCGACACCGGCCGGCATTACCACCGCGAGCACCACGGCGAACCAGCGCCACCGGCTGCTCACTCGGTCCATGATCAGGACCGCGATCGCCACCCAGATGCACATCGTCGCGGCGATGTGCCCCGACGGGAACGACGACGTGGGCATCGGGCTGTCGAACTGCGGCACCGGCGGGCGGTCCCGCTTGACGCTGGCCGCGGTGCACAGGAACAGGATGAGTTCGCCGACCATGGTGAGCACCAGGAACACCACCGGTCGCCACTGCCGCCACACGGCCAACGCGATCGTGCAGAACACCAGCGAGATGACCAGGATGGCGCTGGTGTCGCCGGCCTTGCTCCACACCCAGCTCACGTCGTCCAGGGTGGGCGTGCGCAACGTCTGCAGCCACCGGACCACGCCGTCGTCGAAACGTCCCAGCCAGGTGCCCTCGGTGTGGTTCGTCAACAGGTAGCCGACGACGTACAGGATGCCGAACGTGAACACCCAGCCGGTCAGGATCTCGGTGGCCTTGACCCACCGGTGCGGGATCGGGCGGCTGGAGTCCGGCACCGGGTTGATCGCCTCGGCGGCCTCCGGCTCCGGGCCGTCGTCGAGCGGCGCCACCGGGTGCCCCGCCTCGCGGCGCCACAGCCGGAACGCGTACGCCGTGACGCTCAGCCACAGCGCGCCGAGCAGCCAGCCGGCCAGCACGTCGGTCAGGCAGTGCACGCCGAGCGCGATCCGGGTCACCCCGATCGCGACCACGAGCAGCGCGATGGCCGCCGTGAACAGCTTCCGGTAGCGCACCGCGGGCAGGAACACGAGCAGCAGCGCGCCGTAGACCACCATCGACCCGAGCGCGTGCCCGCTCGGGAAGCTGTTGCCGGGCGCGATCGCCACCGGCACCTCGACCACCGGGCGCAACCGGCCGACCAGCGACTTCACCGACGGGTCGAGCAGCAGCGCGCCGACGGTGGTGGCCAGCAGGTAGACGGCGAGGCGGACCCGCCGACGCACCAGCAGCAGCAGCGCGGCGACGCCGACCAGCCAGAACATGACCGGCCGCCCGCCCAGCCGCGTTGCCCCGTTGAGCGCGTTCACCAGGTACGGCCGGGGCGACACGACCTCGTTGAGCTCCCGGGCGACACCGCGGTCGACGTTCGCCACCGGCTCCAGGTGTAACCGGACGAGGAGCACCAGCAGCCCGAACCCGAGCCCGATCGCGACGACCAGCAGCGGCACCCAGTGGCCGGCCAGCCGACCGGGCGGCGCTTCCCCGGACGGCGCCGCGTCGGCTGCCATCGATGGCCTCCAGGTACGAGCTACATCGCTTATTCGATGCCGGCTTCGTACCGAGCGAATCTGAGACGACGATTAATGGACGTGCGGGCGGCGAAGGTGAAGCGGCACCGTGGTACCGCCTCTCTGCCGAGGATGACGACCGCAGTACGACGAAACAGGACGGAATCGGGCCTAGCGTTCAGGCTATGACGAAGCTTGACAGTCCACTGCGGAGGTGCGGGGCGGCCACCATGGCGCTGGCGACGGCGTTCGCTGTCGTCGCCTGCGGGTCGGACGCCGACAACCGTTCTGCGCCCGCCGCGACCGGATCGCACAGTGCGCACGCGGGCGGGTCGTCGGCTCCACCGCAGCCGCTGCGCGCCGGCGAGCGGTTCGTCGACCTGAAGATGGCCGAGGCATACACGCCCGCGCCGCCGGAGGGCGGCACGGACGAGTACCGGTGCCAGATGATCGATCCGGGCCTGACCAAGGCGGCGTTCCTGACCGGGACCCAGTTCACGCCGGAGAACGTCGCCATCGCACACCACGCCATCGTGTACGCGGTGCCGCCGGGCGCCGCTGCCGTGGTGCGCGAGCAGGACGCGAAGACCCCCGGCCCCGGCTGGCAGTGTTTCGGCGGGACCGGCGTGCCCGGCGCCGAGGTAGAAGATGATGACGCGGCGTGGGTGGACACCTGGGCGCCGGGCGCCACGGAGACGCTGCTCGACCAGGACGCCGGCCACAAGCTGGAGCCGGGCAGCCTGCTCATCCTGCAGATCCACTACAACCTGCTCGCGACCGACGGCAAGCCGGCCGGGTCGGACCGCTCGGCGGTGCGGCTGCGGCTGACGGACGGCACGCCGCAGACCCGGGAACTCGAGACGTGGTCACTCGATGCGCCGACCGACCTGCCCTGCGCCGCCGACGAGTCGGGTCCGCTCTGTGACCGGGCGACCTCGATCGCGGACGTGACGAAGCGGTTCGGGTCGGAGGTCGGCGAAATGGCGGACCGTCAGGTGGAGGAGTGTAACCAGGGCGGCGCGCCGAAGCCCGGTGACACCCAGACCTGCGACCACGAGGTGGAGGCGCCGATGACGCTGTTCGCCGGTTTCGGCCACATGCACATGCTCGGGCGGGCGATAAAGGTCGAACTCAACCCGGGCACGCCGAAGGCCAAGGTCGTGCTGGACGTGCCACAGTTCGACTTCGACAACCAGCGGCTGATGAAGCTGCCGTCGCCGGTGGAGATTGGCCCGGGGGACACGCTGCGGGTGACGTGCACGCACGACGCGGAGCTGCGCAAACGCGTGCCGCAGCTGAGCAAGCTGCCGCCGCGCTACGTGGTGTGGGGCGACGGCACCAGCGACGAGATGTGCATCGGCATCATGACGGTCTCCCCCCGCAAGTCCTGACGAAGTGTCGAACGTGTGTGAGCTCATTGAGGTCAACAAGCCGAAAAGACAGCTCTGAGCTCACACACGTCCGCACCGAACTCACACCCGTGCGGCGTCGCGGCGGTCGGGCAGGCGGTGACGTGGGCGGCTGCACGTGGACCCGACAGCGGAGCGGTCGATTACCCGGAGCGGATCGGCCCAGAGCGGATCGGCCCGGAGCGGTGCGGCTGGGAACTACGATCGCGCCCCTCAGGGACGCGCGAGATGAAGCGCTAATTCGGCCGGGTGAGCCTCAGGTCGTAGGCGAGGGTGACGGCCTGGATGCGGTCCCGTGCGCCGATCTTGGCGAGGACCCGCCCGACGTGGGTCTTCACCGTCGACTCCGACAGCGTGAACCGTTGTGCGATCTCGCCGTTGGTGAGGCCGTGGCCGATGGCGACGAGGATCTCGTGCTCGCGGTCGGTCAGGGAGTCAAGCCGGGGATCCTGCCGCACGAGGCCGCAGAGGTCATCGTCGAGCCGGTCGACGAAGGCGTCGAGCAGCCGCCGAGTCAGCGCCGGCGCGATCACCGTGTCCCCGGCGGCGACGGCCCGGATGCCGGCGAGCAGCTCCTCCGGGCGGGTGTCCTTGAGTAGGAAACCGCTCGCCCCGGCTCGCAGCGCGGCGAGCGCGTACCGGTCCACGTCGAACGTCAGCATCAGGATCCGCGACCGTCCGCCGGCGGCGACGATGCGCCGGGTGGCCTCGATCCCGTCGACGCCCGGCATGCGAATGTTCATCACCACCACGTCGGGACGCAGCTCGGTGATCCGCCGAACGGCCTCGGCGCCGTTCTCGGCTTCGCCGACGATCTCGGTGTCGGGGGTGCTCTCCAGCAGCATCCGAAACCCGAAGCGCTGCAGCGGCTGGGGCTCCACCACGAGCACAGTGATCATGAATGGCTGCCTTTCAGGGTCGCGTGGACGCTCCAGCCGCCGTCCGGTGCGGGTCCGGCGCTGAACGTGCCGCCGTAGAGCGCGGCACGTTCGGCCATGCCGGCGGGGCCGAGACCCGCGTCGCCCCTTCATACCGAGCGAACCTGAGACGACTGTTAAGACCAGTGACGTAGGGTGCGCATGCGCCGACGTCGTACTCCCACACGTCTGGGTGGACCGGGGCGATCTTTCCCACCGCCATCAGCAGGACCTGGTGCTCTGTGTCGCCTGGGCCTTGTCTGCCTTGGGCAGGATCTCGCGGCCCTCACGCTGGTGCGTGTGCTGACACCTGGTTCGGCCGACCGGCCTGAGCGTCGTTTTAACAGTCGTCTCAGGTTCGCTCGGTAGGAAAGTCGGCATCAGATAAGCGATGTAATCCGTGTGTAGGAGCTAGGTAGTGATGGCGGCCAACGCAGCGCCGTCCGGGGAGCGCCGGCCGGTCGGTTGGTAGGCCGGTGGGTGCCGTAGTTGGTGATTGGCTCGTGGGTTGCGCTGGCGGCGGTCGTGGTAACGGGCGTGCACGCCCGCGCCACCAAACCCGCTCGCCGAACCGGCATACCGGCACTGTGAACAGGGACAGCACGCGCCAGCTCCCAACCCAGATCGCTCGCCGCGTCCGGACATCAAGCGGTGAGGCAGACCTGCTCCAGGAGACATCTGCGGGTGCCGCCGGGCCTGTTTGCACACCGAACCCGGCCTGGGCAACGACGACAAAGCGGTGAAGCACCACCGATCTCATTGAGCACGGTATCTGGAATTCCTTGCAAAACCCTGATCAACCATTTATCGGAGGTCTCGTGTCCTCACGTCCAGATTCCACGGTCGTCGATCGGCAGTCCGGGAGCGCGCTGTCAGCCGACGCTGATGACGCTGCGGCCATGCTCGTCGGCGCCGTCAAGCGGTACGGCTCCGGCCGGTCGGCCGTCGTCGCGCTCGACGACGTCACCATCGCGTTCCCGGCGGGGAAGTTCACGGCTGTGATGGGCCCCTCGGGTTCGGGAAAGTCGACGATGATGCACTGCGCCGCCGGGCTGGATCAACTGACGTCGGGCCGCGCATTCGTCGGCAGCACCGATCTGTCGGCCCTCGACGACCGCGAGTTGACCAGGCTGCGCCGAGAACGGATCGGTTTCGTGTTCCAGGCGTTCAATCTCGTGGCGACGCTCACGGCCGAGGAGAACATCTGCCTGCCGTTGACGTTGTCGGGGCGCCGGCCGAGTGTCGCACTGCTCGATCAGGTCGTGGGGCTGCTGCGCCTCGGTGATCGCATGCATCATCGGCCGACGGAGCTCTCGGGTGGCCAGCAACAGCGCGTTGCCGTCGCCCGGGCGCTGGTCGCCCAGCCGCAGGTGGTTTTCGCCGACGAGCCCACCGGCAACCTCGACACCCGGTCCGGGCAGGAGATCCTCGGATTCCTGCGATCAGCAGTTGATCTGCATCACCAGTCGATCGTGATGGTCACGCACGACCCCAACGCCGCTGTGTGGGCGGACCACGTCGTGTTCGTGGTCGACGGCCGAGTGCACGACGTGATGGATCACCCGTCGGCCGATTCGGTGATCGACGTGATGAAGGGCCTGGGGCGATGAGCCAGATGATGCGGAGTGCGGCTCGAAGCGTGCTCGCGAGTCGGGGTCGGTTCGTACTGACGGGCACGGCGATCATGCTGTCGGTGGCGTTCCTCGTCGCGACGCTGGTGCTGTCCGACTCGATGCGTGGCCGAGCGGCCGGTGACATCGCCGAAGCGTTGGCCGGGACGGACGCCGTGGTGCAGGGCGTCGTTCTCGGCGAGCCCGGCGGAGGGCCGGGAGACCCGGAAAGGTCGGTTCGGCGATCACTGGATCCCGACATCACCGAGCGCTTGGCTACGGTCGACGGCGTCGACCGGGCCGCCTCGCAATGGGTCGGCTTCGCGAAGCTGGTCGTCGACGGATCGTCAGTCGGAACCGGCACGGCGAGCGACGTCGGTCGCAACTGGGTCGCCGACCCGGCGCTGAATCCGTTCCGGCTCGCGAGCGGGCGACCACCGACCGAGGTTGGAGAGATCATGGTCGATCGCTCGCTCGCCGGTGACGCAGGCTTGGCTCCGGGTGACGTCGTACAGGTCCTGACCACGACGGGGATGTACGACGCGACCATCACCGGTGTCGCGACGTTCGCGTCGGCGGACGCGGCACCGTTGCAGCGAACGGTGCTGTTGCCCGACAAAGCGGTGTCCGCCTGGCTCGACACTGCGGCGCCGACGGAGGTGCTCGTCGACGTCGCGGAGGGTGCTGACCGCGCCGAGGTGCTCGGCCGATTGTCGGCGCTGACTGATGCCGAGGTCATCGACGGGCCCGACCACATCCGGACGATGCAGGCCGCCGCGACGTCGCCGCTGCAGTTCCTGACCGTGTTTCTCCTGGCCTTCGCCGTGGTCGCGGTGTTGATCGGTGTGACGATCATCTTCAACACGTTCGCGCTCACCGTCGCCCGCCGCCGGCGGGAGTCGGGGCTGCTGCGTGCGATCGGTGCGGAACGACGCCAACTGCTCGGCGGAGTGGTGATCGAGGCGGCGCTCGTCGGGACGATCGCCACGCTCGTCGGCCTCGTGTGTGGGGTCGCGGGAGTGGGCGCGCTGCGCTGGCTCGTCGGACTCGCCGGGATCACGTTGCTCACCGGGCCGTCGATCGTAAGCACGACCTCGATCGCGGTCGCCGCGACCGTCGGTATCGGCGCAACGATCCTCTCGGCATGGATCCCGGCTCGCCGCGCGGCGGCGACACCGCCGATCGAGGCGCTGCGCGAGAGCGCCGCGGAACCCCGGGTCGTGAGCCCGGCGCGAACTGCGAGCGGGCTCGTGCTCGCCGCGGTGGCGGTCGCTGGAGGAGCTGTGGCTGTGGTGCGCTCGAGCGCGACGTGGGCCGTGCTCGTCATTGCCATCGTCCCGGCGCTCGTGCTTTGCGGCCCGGCGATCGTGACCGCCGCAGCGCGTGGGAGCGCTCGGGTGGCCCGTCGCGCCGCCGGTGTGTGCGGCTCGATCGCAGCGGGCAACCTGGCTGCGAGCCCCCGTCGATCGGCGTCGACGGCGCTCGCGCTCATGCTCGGCACCGCGATGGTGACGATGTTCGCGATCTTCGCGAGCTCACTGACGAGCGCGGTTGGGACGGACGTTCGTGAAGGGCTGCAGGCGGACCTGGTGGTCACGTCGGCGACCGCCGACTTCCCGACGATCGACCCCACCCTGGCCGGCCGGATCGCGGCGCTGCCCGACGTCGACGCAGTCGCTGCGCTGTCGATCGCTGAAGGGATCGTGGCAGGGAAAGCCGAGGCGGTCGGCGGCATCGACCCGACGGCACTGCCCACCACGTTCGACCTCGACCCGATCGCCGGCGACCTCGCCAACCTGAGCGAGGGGGGCGTGGCCGTGGTCGGCGACGACCCGACGCTGCTCGGCGGCACCCTGGCGATCGAGTTCGAACGCTCGACACTCGAGGCGCCGATCGTTGCCGTGGTCGCGAGGAGCACCGGCGGTTTCGAAGCGCCTCTGTACTTCGTCGACCGTGCGACGCTCGACGCCTCGGTCGGTCGTCTGCTCGACGCTCTGTTGTTCGTCGACGTCGCCGACGGAGTGGTCGAAGACGCCGAGGAAGACGTGCGGGCGCTGGTCCGAGCCACGCCCGGATCGTTCCTTGAGACCCGGGCAGAACACGTCGCCAACAGCGGGAGCGAAATCGCCGCGTTCCGGAACTTCATCGACGGGATGCTCCTCCTCGCGAGCTTCATCGCGCTCCTCGGAGTCGCCAACACCACGGCGCTCGCGATCAATGAACGGTCTGGAGAGCTCGGGCTGCTGCGAGCGGTCGGTGCGACTCGCCGAGAGCTGCGTCGAATCGTGCGGCTCGAGGTGGCACTCCTGTCGTTCGTGGCAGCATCGATCGGTATCGCCGTCGCATTCGGCTTCGGCTGGGCGCTGATCGACGTCACCGGTGGCACGGAGATCCCATCCGTCGTCGTACCGTGGTCCCGCCTCGCAGCGACGCTCGTCGTCGCGGTCGCAGCCGGCGTCGTCGCTGCAGCGTGGCCCGCGTTCCGCGTCTCCCGGGTACCCGTGCTCGAGTTGGCGGGCCGGGACCGCTGATGTGCAGGTCGTGCGCTTGGACCGGGCGGTCGATACGTGCCTCTGGTCGACGACTTCGCGTCGTCGCGTCACGGGATGCGAGGCGGCTCAGTCGAAGTGGATCCGCATCAGCCTGCTTGCGGCCCAGTCCTGTAATCGGATCGGCCTGCCGGTGCCAGGGTCGTGAGGCTGGTTGAGGTCGTCGACGATGGCTGCGCTGACCGCGGCCCGTTCCGTGGGATCGGTGACGGTGGTCGCGTGCGCCGGCAGGTCCGCTCTGACGCCGTTCTTGAGGTGGAAGGTGAAAGCGGGGTTCGCTCGTAGATTCGCGTACCAGCCGGTCGGGCCTGGGCTCGAACGCCCCGGGCGACGTCGTGCCCGCTACTGCGTCCTTTGTCGTCGCCGGGTTCCGGGCAGGCGGGTCATCGGGGGTCGTGTGGCGGCGGGTGATGGTCTGCAGGGCGATCACGACGGTCACGGCGATCACGATGTGCATGAGGGAGAGGGCGACGGTGCTGACGGTGTCGAACCGGGCCTCGATCGTCATGGCGATGGTGCCGAGTGCCGCGACAGCGCCGACGATCTGCGCGAGCTTGAGGACACCGGGCCACCTGACGGCGAGGAGCGCGGCCACGGTCAGGCCGGCGGTCAGGGGGATCGTCGTCATGCTGATGACGCCCTGTGGTGCGGTGGTGGTGTGCAGGTTCCCGTTGTCTTCGACGTGGTCGAACGATCCGCCGCCGACGGCACCGGCCAGCCAGATGGCCAGGTTGATCGACAGGGTGCCGGCGACGAACCCGGCGATGATCAGGCGGGACTTCTGGCGGCGAGGCGGTCGAGCAACGTGTCGCAGTGAGCCCGTAAGGCGAGGGTCATGGAACCTCCGTCAGCGTTGGAAAGGGGACCGGCTTGTGGGCGCGGACCCGGGCGTGGTGTGGCGTGGTGTGACACCGCACGGGGCGGTGTCACACGCGGACGTGCCTCAGGAGCTGCATCCGCCGCAGCCGCAGCCAGCCCCGGTGGCGGCGGCGCAGCCACCACATGCCCAGGGCGGCGGCGAGGACGGCGGCGGCGATGAGCAGTGGGATGGCGCAGCAGGCGGCGCAGGCGAGGGCGGCGAGCCCGCCGGTGATCTTGCTGCGGGTCGGGGGCATGTTGTCGACCGGCGGGGTCGTGTGCTGGTGGGCACGGCCGTTGGTCGGGTGGGCGGTGGCGGTGTGGACGGGCTGGTTCATGTGGTGTCTCCGTCCGGGGGCGGGGCGGTGCCGATGGTGAGGAACGGGATCGGGCAGTCGGTGCAGGTGCAGTTGGTGAGGCTGTCGCAGCGGGCGTCGACGACCTCGGTCAGGGCGCCGCGGATGGCGGTGAGGTCGGCGATCTTCGCGTCGATCTCGGCGATCTTGTCGATGGCCCCTTGCCGCAGGTCTGGGGTGGGGTGTCGGCGACGGCCGGCGTCGAGCAGGTCGGCGACCTCGTCGAGGGTGAACCCGAGGCGCTGCGCCGTCTTGATCACGTTGAGCAGGGCGACGGTGTCGGCCGGGTAGAGCCGGTGCCCGCCGTTGGAGCGGGTCGGTTCGGCGAGCAGGCCGCGGCGTTCGTAGTAGCGCAGGGTCTGGATGTTGACGCCGGCCTGTTCGGCGACCTCGCCGGTGCGCAGCCCGGCCCGCTCCGGGGACATCATCACGCGGCCTTCGGCAGTGCGCGGGTGCGTTCGAACGGCAGGCCGGCGCCGGCCCAGTCGGCCTTGCCGTCGGTGTAGACGCGCACGTCGGGGTAGCCAAGCCGGGAGAACGCGGCAGCGGCGACCTCGGACCGGCCACACGACGGCCCGGGGCAGTACGTGACCATCTTCCGCGTCCGATCCGGCGCGAGGGTCGCGGCGAGGTCGGCGGTGAGCTCGCCGGGCAGGTTCACCGCACCGGGCAGATGCTCGGCGTCGAAATGCGACTCGGGCAGCGCCTCGACGAGCGTGACAGCGCCGGCGGCGAGGGGGGCTTGCAGGTCGTCACGGCTGATCGGGTCCACCGCGGGTCTCCTTCGTGGCTGGTGCGGGTGGATCGGGCAGGCCGACGACGGCGGCGAGCATCCCGGCGGCGTCGGCGGGCATGCGCACCTCCAAGGGCAGGCCGGTGTGGTCGATGACGATCGTGTAGCTGCCGAACGAGCAGCACCGGTACTCGGCCGTGGCGAGGCGGGCCAGGGTCGCGGCGAGGTCGGCGTCGAGCGGGAACCGCAACGCAACCCCGGTGGCGGTGCCCGGCAGCGGGTCACGACCCAGGACCCGGGCGAGCGTCTGCTGCCAGACACCGACCCGGTCGTGGGCCTCGCCGCCGTCGGCGGCGAGGTCGCACGCCAGCGCCACCGCGTCGGTGTCCGGGCCGGTCGGGAACCGGTACACGTTGCCGGCGACGGTGACCGCCGTCGTGCAGGGGCAGTCTTCGTCGCAGGCACCGGTATGCGGGGCGTCAGTCAGGGTGGCGGCGGCCTGCAGCCGGGCGGCGTCCTCGCTGAGCGTGACGCTCGCCCGGGTCTGCTCGGCCCAGCCGGCGCTGCCTGGCCCGTGCGAGGCGGCGCGTTCCAGGCGGCCGGTCAGCTCGCCCTGCACCGTGTCGAGCCGGGCATCGACCGCAGCGCTGAGCCGGTGGCGCGCCGCAGCGCAGTCCCCGGCCTGCCACGCCTCGGCGAGACCGGCCAGGTCGCCGCCGCCGATACCGAGAGTCTCGGCGCCGGCCAACAGCCGCACCGTGTGCGCCATCGCCGGCGGGTAGCCGAGGCGGTCACCGTCGCGTCGCGCCGGGGGCAGCAGACCGGCCTCGGCGTAGTGCCGCAGCCGCTCGGCGGGCACGCCAGCCCGGTCGGCCAGGTCGGCCAGGTCGGCCAGGTTCAGCAGACCCGCCGTCACGAGGTCGTTCCGACCGTCACACCGGCCGCCGCGCCGGCCGACCGCACGAGCGAGTCGAGGACGTCGGCGTACTGGACGGGCACGGCGACGTCGAGGGTCAGCGCCTCACCGTCGTCGGTCGGCCCCGGGGTCAGGGTGAAGGCGAAGAACGAGCAGCACTGGGTCTCCCGGGCGGTCAGGTCACGCACGGTCGCCTCCAGGCCGGTCGGGCCGGTCAGCTGCATCCGGGCGTGGCTCGGGTTGAGCGTCTCGACCTGACGCACGGCGGTGGCGAAGAGGTTGTCGAACTCCGCCAGCCGCAGCGGCTGTTCCACGGTTGGCAGGGTGCAGGCGTCGGGGACGATGAACGACATCGCGGCTCCTTCGGGCTGGTCGGCGTGGGTCTGCCGCGCCGTCCACTCGACGGTAAGCCTGTACCTGGGTACCGAATGCAAGGGTCATGCGGCAGGTCACACCCGGCCAGTTACCGGCGGCGCGTTCGCCGCCGTCCGCAACCCCATCTTCACCGCAATGGCCGTCACCAGCGTCGGCCTCACGCGCATGGTGCACAACGCGGTCAGTGCACCCGCCACCGCCGTGCTCATCGCCGCGATCCGGATACCTCTGGCGACGTATCCGCGTGAGGGCTGCTGCTCCGGGTGCCTGGGCGGGTCAGCATGCCGGTGGCGGCGAGGACGCAGCAGGTGGCCACGGCGCCGAGCAGGAGGGTGTATCCGCCGTCGAGGTGCAGAACGGCGGCGGCGCCGAGAGGAGCGGCGGCCTTGGCGACGGTCACGGGGGCGGCGAGTCGGCCGGCGATGGTGGCGTAGGCGGCGGTGCCGTAGCGGTAGGTGAGCAGGGCTGGGGTGGCGAGGCTGGCGATGCCGAAGCCGAGCCCGAATCCGGTGACCGTGACGACGGCTCCGACGCGGGTTCCGGCGGCAAGGGGCATGGCGAAAACGGCGACCGCCTGGATGACGAAGACCGCGGCGACGATGGTGGTGACCGGTATTCGGCGTCGGGCGGCGGTGAGGGCGAGTCTGCCGGTGACGGACAGGACGCCGAGCAGGCCGGCGATGGTGGCGGCGAAGGTGGCGGGGTGGCCTCGGCTGGTGAGGTAGCCGATCAGATGAACGCCGATGGTGCTGGTCGCCGCGCCATGAGCGATCAGGGCGGCGGTGAGGACCCAGAGCCGAGGGTCCCGCATCGCTGCGCGCGCCACGACGCGCCGTAGCGCGTGGTCCGGCCGCGTCGAAGGGCTGATTGTCCTGGCGGGTGGCGGTTTGCGGATGGAGAGGGCGTGCAGGGGAACGGTCACGACGCCGTGAACGGCGGCGAGCGTGAGCAGCGCGCCGCGCCAGCCGAGGTGGGTGGTCAGGTGACCGGTGAGGGGCATGAAGATGGTGCTGGCGAACCCGGCGACGATGGTGACGGCGAGCAGGGCGGTGGGGCGTCGGTCGGGGGTGAACCAGGAGACGATGACGGCGAAGGCGGGTTCGTAGAGGACCATCGCGCCGGTGATCCCTATGCCGATCATGACGGCGTAGAGCTGCCCGATGGCCTGGACCTGCGACCAGGCGACCAGCAGGGCGGTGGCGGTGATCGAGCCTGCGGTCATGAGGGCGCGTCCGCCGTGCCGGTCGAGCCATCTGCCGACGGGGACGGCCATGAGTGCGCCGGCGAGGACGCTGGCGGTCAGTGCGCCGGTGACGGCGGTGGTCGAGGTCTCGAGGCTTGCCGCCATGGGTACGAGCAGGACCGCATAGGCGTAGTAGAGGGTGCCGTAGCCGACGGTCGAGGTGATGGCGAGGGCGGCGACAATGCGCCACCCGTGGCGCCCGCCCACCGTCGGGTCGGCGGGCGCCATCGTGGTGGTCATCAGCTGCCGCAGCAGCCGCCGGTCTGGCCGCTTGCCGGCTCGTCGGTGTCGACCAGATTCAGCGGTGTGGTGAGTAGGCCGCCGCTGATGCCGGTGGCGAGGCCCTTGCCGGTCTGCTCGGAAGCTGGGCCGCCGCTGACAGAGTCGGCGGGGTTGCTGTTGCAGACGCCGGTCTCGGGCAGTTCGAGCCGTACGTCGCGGGCGGCCTGCCAGTCGCCGGCGAGGGCGGCGACCACGGATCGGGTCTGTTCGTAGCCGGTGGCCATGAGGAAGGTGGGTGCGCGGCCGTAGCTTTTCATGCCGACGGCGTAGTAGCCGGGTTCCGGGTGGGCGAGTTCGTCGACGCCGTGCGGGGGGACCGTACCGCAGGAGTGTTCGTTGGGGTCGATGAGCGGTGCGAGGGCGCGGGTGGCACCCATGATCGGGTCGAGGTCCAGGCGCAGCTCGGCGGCGATGGCGTGGTCAGGCCGGAAGCCGGTGGCGGCTACGATCCGGTCCACCGTGACCTGTTCCTGGGCGTCGCCGCGTCGAACGGTCACCGCGACCCGACCGTCGGTGGGGGTGACCGCGTGGACGGAGAAGCCGGTCAGCAGGCGGATATGGCCGGCGTCGACGTGGGCGCGCAGGCGGGCGCCGAGCGCGCCGCGAGCGGGTAGTGCGTCGGCGTCGCCGCCGCCGTAGGTGCGCGTCGGTGACAGCGATCGGATGGCCCAGGTCACCTCGGTGCCGGGTACGGCGGAGGCGAGTTCGGCGAGCGAGAGCAGGGTGTTGGTAGCCGAGTGTCCGGCGCCGACGACCAGGGTGTGTCGGCCGGCGAAGCGGGCCCGGTCGGTGCCGAGGACGTCCGGCAGCGCGTGTTCCAGGTGAGCGGCGGCGTCGGTTTGACCCTGGGCGGGCAGGCCGGAGGCGCCGAGCACGTTCGGGGTGTCCCAGGTGCCGGAGGCGTCGATCACGGCCCGGGCGAGGATCTCCTGTCCGTCGGTGAGGCGGAGCAGGAAGGGAGCATTCTCCCGACCGGTGGTACGCAGTCGGTCGTAGCCGAGCCGGCTGATCGCCTCGACCCGCGCGCCGTAACGCAGGTGTGGCTTGAGCTGCGGCAGGTTCGCGAGGGGCTGAAGGTAATTCTCGACGAGGTCCGCGCCGGTGGGTAGGGCCTCGAGGTCGGGTGCCACCCAGCCGGCCTCGTCGAGGAGGCGGCGGGCGGCCGGATCGATGTTGTACCGCCAGGGTGAGAAGACGCGGACGTGAGCCCACTGCCGAACGGCGGCGCCGGCACCGTCGCCCGCCTCGAGGACGGTGTACGGCAGCGCGCGCTCGTGCAGGTGGGCGGCGGCGGCGAGGCCGACCGGCCCGGCACCGATGACGGCGACGGGCAGCTGGTCCAGGTCGCTCATCAGAAACTCCTTAAGTAGAGAATTATCGAACCTGCGGGTGTCGCGGACCACCGGGTCACCGCGCCGACGGTGGATTTCGGCTGATGGCAGGGCTGCGACGGCTGAGGAGGGTCACTCTCGCCATCGGCCGTCATCGGGCGGACGAGGAGTTCGGCCATCAGCAGACTCCATCCGCGGGCGGCAGAGCTGGCAGCGCAGATTTGCCGGTACGGCCGAGGGTCATCCACAGCACCCCCGTCCTGCGTTAATGGCTTCGGCCTTGGCCTCTGCGTCGCAGCAGGAGCCGGCGGCGTCGGCGGCCTCCGCCGTGCCGCAGCAGGGGTCGGCAGCCGCCGTCTCGCCGGCGGGCGGGAGGGTCGACCCGACCGCTTGGGCGGGGCTTGCGCAGCAGGAGCCGGATCCAGTGACCGCGTGGGCGGCGGCCGGATCGCCGGCGGTCTGGGTGTTTGCGCTCATCAGGGGTGTCCCTTCCGGAATATCGAGAGCTGATCAGGGGGTAGACGGTGGCGCTGGCATGTTCGTGGCGGCGCTGCGCGCGCTGGGCTTGGGCTGCGGTGGGCATCTCGGCCCATGAGTCGCGAACGGCACTTCCGTCGGGGCTGCCCGATGGCCGCCGAGCCTTCCGGGCATGACGACTCCTTCCTGGTGACGTTTGTCTTGACGTCTGTCTAAACAGAGACTTGCACGCTGATTAGAGAGATGTCAACCTAGAGGCATGTCGAAACAAGCTGCGCCGCTCGCCGTGATCGACCTCAACGCCGAAGCGCCCTGCTGCCCGCCGCTGGCGCACGGCCGGGTGCCGGCCGAGACCGCCGCGGTCCTCGCGCCCGCGTTCAAGGCCCTGGGCGATCCGGTGCGGCTTCAGCTGATGTCGATGATCGCTTCCGCCGAGGGTGGTGAGGCGTGCGTGTGTGACCTGACGCCGGCGTTCGACCTGACCGGGCCCACGATCTCGCACCACTTGAAGGCGCTGCGTGAGGCGGGCCTGGTGACGGCCGAGCGGCGCGGCACCTGGGTCTACTACCGGGCGCGTCCGGAGATTCTGCGCCAGCTGGCGGCCCTGCTCACTGTCGACCCGACCGGGTCGTAACGCCAGGCGCCCTGCGGGACGCCCACTTCGGAGAGGTCAGCGTGGTGCGCCAACCCGGCCGGTCGGCGCGGACCTCGGGACGCCGGCCGAGCGTGGCAGCCTGCGTCGCCCGGATACGTGCCCGGCCAGGGCACGCATCACGTGGCTGGCGTCGCGGCTGACGCCGCGCAGCGTGTTCGAGGCGAAGGATCGCTGGAACTCCAACCCCACATAGGCCAACCCTCGATGAGTGGTGGAGAGCCCGCCCACCTGTCGGGGCCTGCCGTGCGCGACGGTGCCGAAAGGCTCCAGGTAGCCCACGTCGGGGCGGTAGCCGGTGGCGAAGATGACCGTGTCCACCGCATCGGCCGTGCCGTCGCTCCAGACGACGCCATCGGGGGTGAAGGCGGTGAACATGCCCCGGCGTGCGAGCTGCCCGGACGTGACGGCCCTGCGGTAGACGCCGGTGTCGAGCACGGCAGCGTGCCGGATCAGACGGGTGAGGACCCGGTGGGGTAGTCGGTCCGCGCCGGTGACGCGCAGCCAGTGGTGCAGGTCCCGACCGCCGATGCGCTGCGGCAGGAACCGGACGGGTTCCCGAGTGGCGAGGGTGACGTGCGCCTGCGCCGCAAGTTCGTAGGCGATCTGCACTGCGGAGTTGCCTGCTCCGACGACGACGACCCGCTTGCCCGCGTACGGCTCCGGCCGGCGGTAGTCGGCGACATGCAGCAGGGCTCCGGTGAAGTCGCTGCGGCCAGGCAGGTCGGGTAGGTACGGGTTGCCGAAGGAGCCGCTGGCGGCGACGACACCGGCCGCGGCGATCTCGTCACCGACATCGGTACGGATCAGATACCCGCCGCCAGCGTGCGGGTGTACCTCGGCGACGCGGACGTCGGTGCGGATCTCGGCGTCCAGAGTTGCCGCGTAGCGGCGCAGGTAGGCGACGACCTGGTCGCGGTGGGGGTAGTGGTCGGGATCCCCGTCGAAGGCCAATCCGGGCAGGGCGCTGTAGCGGGCGGGCGAGAACAGGGTCAGGCTGTCGTAGTAGCCCGGCCAGGAGCCGACCGGCTCGGCGCCGGCGTGCAGGACGACCGGACGCAGGCCGACGGCGACGGCGGCGTGGGCGGCGGCGAGGCCGGACTGGCCGCCGCCGACGATGATCACAGGATCAACTTGAGTAGCCACGTCTCGATCATAACGTCATTTCGTTTAATGACAATATGATGCCTGGAAGGTAAGGGTGTGCCCATGAGTCAGACCGCCGACGACCAGCCGACCGGGCTGCCGAGCGCCGTCCTCGGACTTGCGCCGCAGACGCAGGAGTTTCTCAAGGCCCTCGGCAGCCCCACCCGGCAGCGGATCATGTTGCTGTTCGCCCGCGGTGCCGAGATCTCCGTCGGCGAGGTGGCCGAGCGGGTCGGCATCAGTCAGGCCACCGCGTCGCAGCAGTTGACCCTGCTGCGGCGTGGCGGAGTGGTTACCTCCCGACGCGACGGCAAGACGGTGTACTACCGGGCCGACCGCGACGGCGCCCTCGCCGCCCTGGTGGATCTGCAGTCGTACCTCAACACCTGCTGCTGACACCCCTGAGAGGCCGACGTGCTATCCGATCTACGGCGGCACTGCAGTGCAGCCGCAAGCTAGTGTCGAGGTACGCAAGCACATCGATGGGTGAGGGGTGTGGTGGCGATGGAATTCTCGAGTTCTCCGGAAAAGCCCAAGGATCCGGAAACGCCCAAGCACCCAGAAATGCCGCTGCTCCCCTCACCTCGGTATGGCATCGACGGAGAACAACCACTGCTCCGGCCTATTGATGTCGCGCCTACCGTTTTCTCCGACCCGCTGCACCGCCACCTGACCTCCCACGGTTCACCGAATGACCCCCCGGAGTCGGGGCTCGGTGGCATTACGGCACCTGACTGGCGTCGCCCGTCGCACCATCGCGTGGCCGCCGACGGTGCACCGGACCACCTGCCAGACGAGAACCTGGGAGCAGCGGACGAGCCTGGCGATCGCGAGGTTGCGAACCGGACCGACGAGCGCGACGCGCCGACCGTCGACGGCAGGCGGTCGGACCAGAACAAGGACTTGCCCGGTACCCACCCCGCGGAGTTCGCAGCTGGCGACGATATCCCCAGCGTGGCGACCAAGCCGGCACAGGCCCACCGCGACGGCCGATCAGACGACCCACGGCGGGCACACCACCGAGTTGAGCAGATCTCAGAGAAGGAGTCCGCGTCGGCCGACGGTGAGAAACTGGACCTCAGCCACCCGCCGGACACGGATAGGCCCCAAGAAGCCGTGCCGACGCATCGGCGGGAGGGCTTCATCCAGAGCCAATATCCTCGCGGTGAGCAACCATATCCAGCCCTGGTGGACACGGCGTTACAGGAGACCCTTGCGGGTGTCGTCGCCGAACTGGACCTCACCACGCAGTGGCATCGGCTCCTGGAACAGCGGATGTCGCGAGTCGAGCATCTGGTCCACCGCGTACGTAACCTGCCCGTGGTTCGCGTCAACCCCGATCTTGGCGAGGAACTGGACGCATTGCGGCTGGCCGACCCGGACTCGTGCCTACACACGGTCAGTCATCTGCTGGCCGAGGTCCTCAAGCTCAGATCAGCGCCAGATGGCAGGGACGGCTTCGACGGATGGACGGCGACTCTCGACGCGCTCGCTACCGAGGCGGGACGCCTGCTGCCAGAAGCGGTGGTCGCGCCGGATGCACGCGGCCACATCGACGGACGGATGCCGGCTGGACCGGTCATGGAGGTGGAGGTCCGCGACTCGGTGGGCGTGATGTGGGGCGCCCACAATCGACTGAATGTCGAGCACCTCTGTGTGGTGGAGAGCCCCGTCATCGAGCTGGCCGAACTGATCGAGATGGACGACGGAGAGCCGGTCTTCAACTGGTCGGCCTGGCGTTTCAACCCGACGCACACGTCCGACCACGGCCCGGCGACAGGCGGAGTGGCCGAGACATCGCTGCACCACGGATTCTGGGCCAATGTCTGGAACTGCACCGGCATCACCGTCGGTGACCGCAACATGGTGAACCTGACCTATGTCCATCGATTGACGTCGTGTCCGGTGAATCTCGTACCGCTACTGCGCGACCCGCAGGTGCGGGCCGATCTGGCGCAATGTCGCGACGACTCGCCGGAGAACGCACAGGGTGCGCAGGAGGCCCGGCACCGGCTGCCGACCACCGTGGCACAAGCCGTGCGGGCGATCGACGTAAGTAGACTGGTCTCCGGCGATGAGATTGCCGCCTTGGCTGCCCGGACGCGCCAGCCCCAGGTCCGTGGGCGGGCCGGCGCACTGATCATTAGGCATGGCGTGGGAGTGGCGCTAGGAATCGATCCGGCGGTGACCTGGAGCCGCACTACTCGGATCGATCCGATTCGGGTCAGGTGACGCGGCTAGCCGTTGAACGTGAAGTAGTTCGTGTTGTCATGGCCGACGACGACACCCTTGCTGTTGTGGATGTGCACCTGCTGACGGCCGTGTGGTTGGGTCACGCCCAGCAGTGCCCGAGCCGCGTCGAGCACGTCTTCGTCCTGATCGGCCCGGACTGCGGCCAGATCATCGCCGATCGCGGCGACCCATCGGTCTGGGTTGGGCTCGGGCAACTCGAGGGCCTGTTGGGCCCCCGGCCGACCGGTGAGTCGGACGCGGAGCAGGCCGCTCAGCGCCTCGTAGGCTTGCCGCACCGCGTCACCAGCCACCCCGGTGGCGCCGGCAAGGGCTCCGGCGGCCAATGCCGCAGCGATGAGTTCGATCCCCGACATCGCAGCCCTCCAGCAGGTGACGACATGCACTCCGGCTGATCCGCGACCGCTACGGTAATCCGCTGCGCCAAGCGTCCCGCGCTGTCTCGTCGCTGGAGGCGTGGCTGGACCGGCCGGGGCCGTGGTTCACCGCGTTGGCACAGGCTCAGATCCCCTTCATGACCCCGGCGAATCTGGCCGAATCCAGTCGACTGCCACGGTCCCCGCCCCAGGTGGTGCGCCCGGCGCGGGGACCGTTGCTGACAGGCCACGCGCCGGTGTGCGATAGCGGCCACATGAATCCGGCGCCTGCGAGACCCCGTCGACCCCCGTCTCGGCGAATCCTCGCTCGAGCCTCGGCGTTGCCCGTCGATCAAATTTTGCGCCGTGTGGAGGCGACGATGTTGTCATTCCGTGCCACCGGGGAGGCGTCCTGTGCCAACCCTGGCAGGCTGGGCGTCGGGCTATCCCAGGGGCCTGGAGCGCCGCTGCGGTGCGGGAGCCGAACAGCTGCGGGCAGGCGGCACGGGCCTGCTGCCGGATCGAACGTCGACCAGCGGGACATCTGTGGACTTGGTTCGGGTACTCCGCAGGTGGGTGCGAGGGTGAGTTGCGGCAGGTCGGCCGTCAATGACCTACCGGCTCAGGTCTGCGGGTCAGCCCTTGCCTCTTCACATGCTCGATCAGCGCTACCAGGACCTCTTTTGACGACTGCCGCTGCCGCGCGTCGCACAACATGACTGGCACGTCCGGGTCGAGGTCCAAGGCCAGTCGCACTTCGTCGAGGCTGTACCGGCGGGCATTCTCGAAGCAGTTGACGGCCACGATGAACGGCAGCCCCGCCCGCTCGAAGTAGTCGACGGATGGGAAGCAGTCGGCGAGCCGCCGGGTGTCTGCCAGGACCACGGCGCCCAGGGCGCCGATGGTGAGTTCGTCCCAGACGAACCAGAAGCGATCTTGGCCCGGGGTGCCGAACAGGTAGAGAACGAGTTCCTCGCTGATGGTGATCCGGCCAAAGTCCATCGCCACAGTCGTTGTCGATTTCGTCTCGACGCCGGAGAGGTCATCGACACCCACGCCCTGCTCGGAGAGCACCTCTTCGGTCCGTAGGGGCTTGGTTTCGCTGACGGATCCCACGAGGGTGGTCTTGCCTACGCCGAAGCCACCTGCGATGAGGATTTTGATGGCGGTGGGAAGGGTCGCTTGGCCCGTCCGCTCAGAGTTGACGTAGTCCATTGATGAGCGCCTCGAATACGCTGTCGTCGGGAAGGGTGGCGGCTTGGCGAGGGTCGTTGACCTGGACGAATCCCTGAGCGATCAGTCCGTCTAGCAGTACTCGGACGGTGCCAAGGGGCAGGCTGAGATGTGCGGCCACTTCTGCGAGGGCAAGCGGTCGTTGGCAGAGGTGAATGATCTTCGCCTGCTCTGGTGCTATCCCCACTTCGGATGGCGGGGCAGATCGGGTCGAGAGGACTAGAGCGACCACATTGAAGCTGTTGGCTGGTTTAGCCCGTCCGCCGGTAACGGCGTATGGCCGGACCACTGGCCCGGCTTCGTCATCTAACCAGACCGGTTCTTCGTCGGGCATCGTCATGGCGGCCCCTAGTTGTTGGTGTGCTGGCTCGGCCGGGTCGGGGAGGCGAGGAACTTGCCGGCTCGCGCAACGACCATTGCCATCTCGTATGCGACAAGTCCGACGTCGGTGTCTTCGGCCGCGAGGACGGCCAGGCATGCGTTGTTTCCGGCCGCGGTGACGAACAGGAACGACGACTTCATCTCGATGATGGTCTGTTGCACGGGTCCGCCGCCGAATCGCTTGCTGGCACCCTTCGCGAGGCTCTGGATGCCCGATGCCATCGCGGCCAGATGTTCCGCGTCGTCTCGGCTGAGCTGGGCGGAGGCAGCCATGAGCAGTCCGTCAGCGGAGAGCACGATGGCATGCTCAGCCTGTTTAACGCGCCCGACCAGGTCGTCGAGCAGCCAGGCCAGATCGCCCGTGGAATTCTGCTGCACTTGCCCGTTCCTCTTTCTTACCGGTCGGTTTCGGCCGCCGACGTGTCGTCGGCGGCGTTGCGCTGCTCGTCGTCGTCGGCGTCGACGAGACGTGCGGCGTCATCGCGCCCTCGGCGGGTGCCGGATTGGTAGGAGGCCATCATCCTGCGAATATCGTCGGGGGATCGCCCCGCCTCGTCGTCGTCCGGTGGCTGTGTTTGGCCTGGTGATGAGTCGCGTAGTTGTCGCGCGATGTTGGCCTGGCGGACTCTCATGGGTAGGCCGTGCTCAGTGTGCTCGGTGTGTTCGGCAGCAGGTTCGGGCCGCTGCCTCACACTGGGCGCGCTCTTGACGGGCCCTTCGGTGACGGTGGCGGCGGCGTCAGCGGCGGCACGCAGTGGACGCACCGCTGGCAGTTCCATCGTTTCGCCATGCACAGGTGCGGGCTCGGCGACGGCCAGGGAGGTCTGCCGGACGGTGGTGAGGCGCTGGGCGTCGCCGGCGGCGCCGGCGTCTCTGGACATGCCCACAGCCGGTGAGGAAGTTGCGCCGATCGGATCGGCGGTCGTGACCAGGTCCTTGGGAATGAGCACAACTGCGGTCGTTCCGCCGTATGGTGACGGCTTCAACCGCACCGCGATGTGGTGCTTGGCGGCCAGACGACTGACGACGAACAGTCCCAGTTTCTTGGCGTCGGCGAGGTTGAATTCGGCGGCGGTGGCGAGGTCTGTGTTGGCGGCGGCCAGATCGTCCTCGGCCATGCCGAGACCTCTGTCCTCGATCTCGATGGCGAAGCCATTGGCTACGAGTTGCCCGCGTACCTCGACGGGCGTGCTCTTCGGCGAGAAGGTCAGGGCGTTCTCGATCAGCTCGGCGAGCAGATGGATGATGTCACCGGCGGCCCGGCCAGCGAGCGCGACCGACCCGAATGGCATGACCTTCACCCGCGTGTAGTCTTCCACCTCCTGCACGGCGGCGCGGGCAACGTCGACCATGGGCACGTTGCGGCGCCAACCACGGCCGGGCGTCGCGCCCGAGAGAACAATGAGGTTCTCGGCGTTGCGCCGCATACGGGTGGCGAGGTGGTCGACGCGGAAGAGATCTTCGAGTTCGTCGGCATCCTCCTGCCGGCGCTCCATCTCGTCGAGAAGGGTCACCTGGCGGTGGACGAGGGCCTGGGTGCGCCGGGCCAGGTTCAGGAACACGTCGCGTACGTTGCGGCGTAGCTCTGCCTGCTCGACGGCCGTACGGACAGCCGTCTCCTGGACGGCGTTGAAGGCTTGGCCGACCTGCCCGATCTCGTCGGAGCCGAAGTCGAGAGGCGGTGCCTCGGCGGCGACGTCCACCTTCTCGCCGCGCTGAAGGCGCTCGACAACTGCGGGGAGTCGCTCGTCGGCGAGCTGGTGGGCCGCGTCGCGGAGCCGTTGTAGCTGAGCCACGAGAGCGCGCGCAGTGGTGACGGATACAACGATCGACGCGATGACCGCGAGCAGACCCAGGCCGGCGGCCAGGACCAGCCGGAGGATCACCCCGACCGCGACAGGGACGGCGCGCTGCACCAGATTGTCGCCGCTACCGAGAACCATCTCCTGCAGATGAGTCAACGCGGCGTCGGCGACTTCGTTCCACTCCTCGGCGGTAACGTCCGGACGGGCCGATCCTCGGGCGCTGATCACCCGCTCCTCGACCTGACGCAGGCTCCTGAACGCATCTCCGTTGACGACCTGGTTGAAGGCGGCCTGGTCGGAATCGTTCAGCTGGGTCCGATCCGCGACGAACCGTTGCGAGACGACCAACTCGGTGAACCGGAACTGTTCACCGGCGGTGAGCCGTGTGGCGGCGAGAGCGCCGGTGAGCAGGGCGTCCTCCTGCGAAATGATCTCACGGAGGCGGTACAGCTCGATCAGGTTCCGGGTGTCCTGCTGGATCTCGGGATCATCGAGCGTGCCGACGACATCGTAGATAGCGAACAGCGACTCAACGAGCGTGCTGTAGGTGCTGATGGTGCTTGCCCGGTCGACCGACCGATTGTCGATGGACGAGCGGACCTCCGGCAGCTGATCAAGCTCGGCGATTGCCTCATCGACACGTTGTTCAGCCTCGCTACCCGCCGTCAGTCGGGCCAGCCAGCTACGTGCGGTCGATTTGAAGGTTGTGGCGTTCTTGTCGACAGCCAGACGGGCGGCGTCGAGTGCGTTCTTCCGGTCGGCACTGGGACCGCCGAGGTAGGCGACAGCGAGCCGTCGCTCGACCTGGAGGTCCAGCAGCAGCGGCTCACTGGGTGAGACAATCTGGCTGTCGATCGCTTGAACGCCAAGGAGGTTGACGCCGTCTCGGAGGGTGACCCAGGCGGCGAATGCCCAGAGGGCGACGAGCGAGGCGAGGAGCGCGATGACCTTGGTGCGCAGATTGGCGCTGCGAGACCGCATTGAACCGTCCGATGCCGAGCAGAGGAACTTGTCGGCAGAGGCATGCCGACCAAGCCGCCGGTGTAGGCAGACCGACGCACGCTAGCAGTTATCTGACTATTGACTCAAGACCATCACTATGGGTTACGTCCACAAAGGAACTGGGTGTCCCGAGGCGACTGCTGTCAGCCGTGACCGCTGGACACCTACGCGCATTCGGACAGGGAGGTCAGCAGTCTTCCGGCGTGGTGCTGGGCTGCCAGAACTGTGGCGCGAACGATCAGAGTGGGTTGGTACAGATCCTTGTCATGCCACAGCGCCGGACCGGTTGTGCCGTCGTGTCGACACAGATAGGCGTGCCCACGGCGAACCGCGTCAATCACCTTGGGTGCCCGGGTGTCGCTGGCTAGCAGGATGTGCAGTGCGTAAGCCGTCTCCTCGGCGGTGGCCGTCCAGGTGCCCCAGCCGCCGTCGGTCCGCTGGGCGGCAAGCGTCCAGTCGACGGCACGAGTGAGCGGCTTCGCCACTGTCGACGGGTCCCCGAACTCTGCCAGGGCCTGCACGCAGCAGGCAGTCGCGTAGTAGTTCGAGGCATGCCACCGGTCGGCCCAGCTGCCCTGCAGTTCCTGACGGTCCAGCAGGGCCGCCACCAGCCGTCGAACGGCAGTGCGATGGCGAGGCTGTGCGCCAGGCTGTTCCGCCAGTCGCTGGCCGAGAGCGTCCAGCACGTGGGCGTTGGTCGTGGTGCTGAAACCGTCTTCACCGGGCCACGTGGCGAAGCCCTCGGGTGTCTCGTAGGGCCAGAGGCAGTCGGTTGACACCGGGATGCCGAGCCGGCCGAGCGCGGCCAGGGTCACTGCGGTGGTATCAGCGTCGGTCGGCAGCCCAGGGCCGGTCGGCGTACCAGCCGCGCCCAGGTCGGCGGTCAGACTGTCCACCAACCCCGTGGACGCGGTCAGATTGATGCCAGCGCGAGCCAGGATGGTGATGACCCAGGCCCTTTCGAAGACGGTGATCGGGGCTGCACACGGCACGGGACCGCCGTAGCGACCGACGGTGCCTTCCAGGTAGGCCACCGCCTCGTGGCCGCCGGGGCGGTCTGGCTTGCCGAGCCATGCGGCGGTGGCGGCCGGCGAGGCGCCCACCGTGCCCGAGGTGTTTGGTGTGACGCCGCCCGCTGCGGGAGCGAGGTCGGCCACGACCTCCAACGCGTGAAGCAGCTTGTCGGGAATCGGTGCGCCAGTGACCACCAGGTGACGTACGGCGGTGAGTCGCTGTCGGGTCACGCCAGGTGGTAGGCCCAGCGGAGTGGAGCGCTGCCACCGCTCTAGCACGGCTGGCGGACGCACGGCCGGGTGGTGGAGGTGCTGATCGATGCGGTCAGCGAGTGCGGGGACGATCAGGTCGAGGGCCGGGGTGTCGGGTAACGGGCCGGTGCCGCTCATGAGCCCGGTCAGGGTCACCAGAGCACGGTCGACGGCATGCGCGAGACGCGCCATGTCCGCTGGTGGGTTGGACCGCAGGACCGTCAGTAGGGCCTCTGTCGCGCTCAGGGTGGGGACGAGGCCGTAGCCTCCGGGCGGCCCCCAGCCGCCGTCCGGCCGCTGGGTGTCGAGCAGATAGCGCACCCGGTCGCGGTGTCCGACCAGCCACGGGGCGAGGCTCACCAGCCGGGCGGTCTCGTACGGCGAGGGGGATGTGCGACCAGCCGGATCGCGCATCATCTCGGCGACCAGGTCGCGGACCTGCCCACGTACGGCTGCGGTCTTTCCGGTCGGTCTCTGCCCGTTGACCGTTGTCACCGGGGTGCCCAGAAGTCGGTCCCGTGGTAGAAGCCGGCTGTGAAACCAAGCACGCGCCGCAGGTATGTCACCTGCTGCGGGCTGACCTCGGCCAGCGGGTCGAGCAGCTGCTGGCAGCGGTCGGCCAGGTCGACTGCCTGCTGGCGCACCTCGTGTTCGTCGACGCCCAACATCAGGATGTTCAGATCGCCGGCCTTGACGTCACGGTCGTAGCTGGCCAGGTCGTTGACCAGCCGCAGCACCTTCTCCACCTCGTAGCTGGCCGTGACCAGCGCGGTCAGGTGATCCTCAGTCTCCACCGCGTTGGTGGCGATCCAATGGGAGATGTTGACCCAGGTGGCGCCATAGCCGGCGGCGTTGGCCAGGTAGTCACTGGCGGAGGGCAGGCTGGCGTTGCTCGAGTTCCGGTCTGTTCGCCACTGCCACTCCCGCAATTCAGCGTCGAGCATGCGGCGCAACTCGTCCTGCCACAGGTGACCCAGGCGTGGAAACAGTGGCGTAGTCGCGAGGTCGTCGCGGATGTCGGCCAGGAACTGCGTGAGCTGGTCGTCGTCGGCAGGGGCGGAGCCCGCCGCTACCGCGATACAGGCGGCGACAGTCGTGGTGGCTTCTTCCAGAGAGGTGATCTCCGAGTCGATCCGCCAGTCCTCGGCTGTCACCCATAGTGACGTACGGTTTGCGGTTCTTAGTTCAGTGGCGGTGCACCAAGGGGCGATGAACGCGGTGGACAGCGCCAGGGCGCTCAGCATGGCCGCATCGACGGGAGGATCGGGAAACAGCGTGGGATAGTTGGCGACCCGGCCCTGCAGGTCGCGTTGCCCTCGCGCGGCCACGGAACAGATTCGTCCCTGTTCGGCGGTGTGCTCGAGCGTGGCGGCCAGGGTGTCTGGGTGCATCAGTGGCTCCTACTGATGACGGAGTGATCGCGGCGGGACAGGGTCAGCTCGACTCGTCGACGAGGACGGAGTGACGCGGCGACCCGCGGTGCGGGCACTGTCGGGTCAGTCAGCGTGAAGCGGAACCTGCAGATCAAGGTCGCCACGATCAACAGAGCCTCCACGTTGAACAGGTGTTCTCCGAGGCATCTGTGCATGCCGAGTCCGAACGGGTAGTAGGCATGGCGGCGGCGGGTCTCCGCCTCGGCGTGGCCTGGAGCGAAGCGCTCCGGGTCGAAGGATTCGGCGGTTGATCCCCAGTAAGCCTTCATCCGCTGCGTGGCGTACGGGGAGAGGATGACGGTCGCGCCCTGGTCTATCCGCACTCCGCCCAGCACGTCGGAAGCCAACGCGCGTCGGGGGACGATCCAACCCGCAGGGTACAAGCGCAGGAGCTCGTTGAGCACCATCTGGGTGTAGGTGAGCTGAGGCAGGTGCTCCGCCCGCACCGGCCCGGCACCGACAACCTGATCGACCTCTGCGTAGAGCCGATCTGCGACGTCGGTGTGGTTGGCGAGGACCGGCCAGAGCCAGGTCAACACGACGTAGCTCGTCTCCGTGGTGACGGCCACCATCGACACCAGGTCGTCGCGCATCTGCCGTTCGGACAACGGCTGGCCGTCGCGTTGCGCACGTGCCAAAGTCGACAACACGTCGTCGCCGTCGCCGGGCTGACGAACCGCAGCGCGGAGCACCGGCAGCAGGATGCCGTCGATGGTCTGCACGGAGCGGTGGAAACGACGGTCGCCCGGCATCGGAATCCACCATGGTGCGAAGGGGGCCAGGAGACGTGGTGCCATGGAAGTGACGATGTCCTCCTGCGCTGCCATGATGCGTAGCGCGTCGTCAACCGAGACCCGAGAGTCGAAGAACACCCGCATGATGGCGGCGCAGACGAGGCGGGACAGCTCAGTGCCGATGTCGACGACGCGACCCGCTGCCGCCGCCGCATCCAGCCGATCGGTCGCCTCGTCGATGGCCTCCGCCATCGTGTCGACAAGCGCGTCGATGCGGCCCCGCCGGAACAGCGGGGCCAGGGTCTTGCGAGAGGCCAGCCAGGTGTCACCCTCGGCGAGGATTCCGTCGCCGACGAGTTTGCGGACCGAGCGCCAGAGTGCGGTGTCATCGCCTCGGGGATAGTTGGCAGCCCGGTCCTGCAACACCTGCCGGACATGATCGGGATCGGTCACAAGGTAAGGGCTGGAGACCCCGAGTCCGAGACGTACGACCTCACCGCCGGCGGCCTCACCGGCGTCCACCAGGGACTGATGAGCATCACGGAGGAAGCTGGGCAGTGCCTTCCAGGCAGGCACAGTCCTGGGTTTGCCGGCTGCTCCCGCCTTCGGTGCCCCCATCGTGGACCCTCCCCTGTGGCTCGCCTCGAAGTTGCCGACCGCGCAACTTCCAGGACTTAATGCAGCCTCAGTGTGCAAGTTGTGAAGGTGGTCTCGCAATGGGTGACCGGCTTTGTCACTCGGCCTTGCACCATCGATGCCGGTCTGCGACATGGGCCCGACGGTTGGCACGGCGACGAGGACGCGTTGTGCGGCGAGCGTCTGCCGCGACGGGGGTCCTGCCACTCCCCCGGGGCAGCAACCACCGTTGCGCGCCCGGTCACGTAGTCGCCCGGCCTGCCGCCGTGACGGCGGCACGTTGCTGCGGCCAGAGCGATGCCGGCGTTACTCCGGTGGCGACGCCTGCTGACGATATGCCTGCGGCGACATGCCGTAGGTGGCACGGAAAATGCGGGCGAACTTGCCCCGGTCGGAGAAGCCTGATCTGGCGGCGATAGCGTAGATAGGCCGGTCGGCAAGGATTGGGTTCACCAGGTCACGTCGACATCGCTCCAGCCGGCGGTGACGAATCAACTCGGCAATACCCATGCCCTCACCCTCCCACAGTCGATAAACCGTGCGCACGGAGACGTGATGCGCGGCAGCGATTGTGCGAGCATTCAGATCGGGGTCGTCAAGATGCTCGGAGATGAAGGCGTCGATCCTGGTTCGTAAGGCTTGCTGCCGCATCTCGGCCGGCAGAGTCTGCTCCAGGTCGAGATGCTGTGCCAGTGTCGCCGAGATCAAATCAAGGGCCACGCTTCCGAGCGGCCCGGCGTCGCTCGACCTGAACTGCTCGGGGTGCTGGGCGACCTGTAGAAGGAGCCGCGCGAGCAGGGAAGCCATACCCACCGACGGTAGGCGTTGGGCGAGCAGCCGCCTCAGTTTGGACTGGGGAAGGGGTATGGCCGACTGCGGGAAGAGGACGGCCACAGTGTCTGCCGTTCGCGGGTGCCCAACACCTGGAACGGAACTGGGCAGTGGCGCCTGCTCCGGGACGTGCTGGCACTCGTATGGGCGGGAGGTGGTAAGAAATGTGAACTCGGCCGGCTGGACGAAACACTGGCGGCGTTCCTGATCGAGAACGCTCGTACCCGTCAAGGGTAGTGCGAGTTCATACAACTCGGGATCGCCTCGTCGGATCATGCGCTGAGAGCGGTACATCGTCAGCTCGGGATAACGAAATGCGGCGATCCGGGACGTCCCGAGGTCGACTACGCGGGCGAAACCAGTGAAGTCCGACGCGTGCGGGCTTTTGAACTGTGACGGCGCTGTATCTCTGGAGATTATGTCGTGCCAAATTTCGAACCGGTCAGGCTCGGGAAAGAGCTGCAAGTCGATAGTCTCCGCGGGAAGAATCGCCACCCACCTCCTCAGTTACCTGCCCGTCAATCGATCGACGCAGCGTACATGGTGGGACACCACCGCGGCGTCGACCAGCCGCCGCGTCAGCCTGGCCCGGTCGACCTGTGCGTCGGTGCTCACCTGCCTTGAGGGCTGCGGCGGGCGTACTTGTTGCGGAACTTCTCGACTCGGCCGGCGGTGTCGAGCAGGCGTTGCCGGCCGGTCCAGAAGGGGTGGCTGGCGGAGGAGATCTGGACGTCGATGACGGGGTAGGTGTTGCCGTCGGTCCATTCGATTGTCTGGTCGCTGGTGGCGGTGGAGCGGGTGAGGAAGGCGAAGTCGGCGTCCTTGTCGCGGTAGACGACGGGGCGGTACTCGGGGTGGATGCCGGGCTTCATGTGCGTCGTACTCCTTCGGATTCGGTCAGTTCCGCCGCCGCGAGGGGGAAGCAGCCGGCGAACGGGTCGTCGTAGGTTCGCCAGGTCTCCTCGCCGTCGGCGAGTTCGGTGTCGGTGAGTAGGCAGCTGGAGAGGGTGCGGTGCAGGTGGACGGGGTCGGTGTCGAGGCCGATGAAGACCAGGTGTTGGTGGCGGTCGCCGTAGTAGGGGTCCCAGTCGAGGGCGGCGGCGAGGCGGCGCTGGTCGTCGATGTGTTCCCAGTGGGCTTCGGGCAGGCTGACGAGCCAGTGCCCGAGAGAGCCCATGGCCAGGCCGCCGCCGGCGAACTCCCAGGCGATGACGGTGTCGGGTTGGCTGGCGAGCCAGAGGTGGCCTCGGGAGCGGATGACCTCGGTGTTTACCTCTTCGAGGACCTCGTGCAGGCGTTGTGGGTGGAAGGGGCGGCGGGCGCGGAAGACGGCGGAGACTACTCCGCAGTCGGGCTCCGGCTGGTGCGCGCCGAGGGTGTAGCCCTGTAGACCACGGGCGAGCACTCCGGGGGTCTCCGGGCGGTGCCGGTGAGTGTGGCGCAGTTGGCGGGTCAGCGCGTCGGCGTCGATGAGGTCGCCGTCGACGCGGAGGTGGGTCGCCCAGGGTGCCATCCGTTGTAGGAGGACCGCCATCCGGCTGGTGTCGAACGCCCCTTCGCGGGACTGTCCCCAGAGCACCAGGGTGTCGGCGTACTCGATCTGCCGGACGACGACGTCGGCGAGCGCGCGGTGGTCGTCGTCGGCGGCCTGGATGCCCAGGGTGGCGAGGTCGTCGGTGCTGGCCAGGCCGTCGAGGAGGTGTTCGGCGTCGAGGACGGTGACGTAGGAGTCGACGCGGAGCAGGTCGGTGATCGGTGCGCCGTCGACGAGGCAGTGTGCGCAGGCGGCGGCGACGGCCTCGGGTTCGACCACCTCGGGCAGCATCAGCACCAGGTCCCGGCCGGGGTGGCTGCGGGTGAGCCGGACGAGGGTGGGTAGCACGTCCTCGCGCAGGGTGCACGAGGCGCAGCCGTGTCGCAGCGCGACCTGTTCGTCCTCGACGATGCCGGTGCCGGTGCGGACCACCCGCCGAACGACGCCGTCGCGGATTGCGGTGAGGTCGTGCCGCACCAGCAGCAGCGAGGTGTCGGCGGCGAGCAGCGCGCGGGCGACGGCGAAGGTCGCCGCCGGCCAGAACCCGGACAGCACGGTCAGCGACGGCCGAGTGTCGGCGTCCGGTGTCATGGCACGGGTCGGGGCCTGCGGTGACGACGGCATGGGATTCCTCTCGACCTAACTGAAAATGATTGTCATTCTAAGCATACGCCGGCTTCGCATGTGAGAACAGGGATGTGTCGTCGGCTGCGACGGGGGCGCGCCAGGCCGACGCGGTCCTCACCGTCGCGATCCACCCGAGGCTCGCCGGTGCGGGTGAGCGGGACGCCGACCGCCGCGCCGCGCCGCTCACGCTGCTCGGTGGTGACCCGGGGTCGGTGCTGTCGAGATCGTCAACGACCCCGGCGCGGAACCAGTCGACCGGCTGATGCGATACTGAAAACCGTTGTCGTTATCATCGCCGTGTTGTGTGAGGAGTCATCACTGTGTCCAGACGTTGCGACGTCACCGGCGCGAAGCCGAGCTTCGGCAACGCCGTGTCCCACTCGCATCGGCGCACCCGCCGCCGGTGGAACCCGAACCTGCAGAACCACCGCTACTGGCTGCCGTCGGAGCGGCGGTGGGTCAGCCTCACCCTCACCGCGAAGGCGTTGAAGACCGTGGATCGTAAGGGCATCGAGAAGGTCGTCGCCGAGCTGCGTGCGCACGGGATGAAGCTCTGATGGCCCGCCAGACCGACGTCCGCCCGATCGTGCGGCTGCGTAGCACCGCCGGCACCGGCTACACGTACGTCACCCGTAAGAACCGCCGCAACGACCCCGACCGGCTGACCCTGCGCAAGTACGACCCGATCGTGCGCCGCCACGTTGAGTTCCGCGAGGCCCGCTGATGGCCCGCAAGAGCCTGGTCAACCGGCAGGCCCGTCGTGAGGAACTGGTCGCTCGGCACGCCGAGACGCGGGCTGAGCTGAAGCGGCTGATCGCCCACCCGGACACCGACCCGGACGTACGCGTCAACGCGGTCCGCCGACTCGGTCGACTGCCGCGTGACTCCAGCCCGGTGCGGCTGCGATCGCGCGACCAGATCGACAGTCGTCCGCGTGGCGTGCTGACCCGGTTCGGGCTCTCCCGCGTCCGGTTCCGCGAGATGGCCCTGCGTGGCGAACTGCCCGGGGTGCGCAAGGCGTCGTGGTGACGCCACCATGGACCCACCTGGGCGCAGGTGCACCCGTTGTGAAAGGGGAGAAACGAATACGACGTCGAGGGCCCCGGTTTCGCGGCCCAGGTCGCCCGAGCGGTGGTGGTCGCCGGCACGGTTTTCTTCGACCTTGTCTTCGTCCTCGCGTTCATCAACGTGACCCGTCTCATCTCCAGGGACGTGACCCCAAGGTCTCCGCTTCACGGCACGATCGTGCTCGCCCTGCTCTGGTTCTGCTGGACAACCTTCGCCTCGCTGGGCGATCTCGTCCATGCCGGCCACGGAATGCTGCCCTGGTTCGGGTTCGGCATCATGGCGGCCGCCTTCGTCCTGGCCATCGCCATCCCGCAGGCCTTCGTGAATAAACCGGGCGCACTGACCGGCCCGGTGGTGTTCGCTGGCACCGATCGTCGTCCCAGCCGCAGTGGCCGCTGTGCTGATCGGACTGGCTACCCCGGCGAGGGCGGCCACCGGGGCGTCGACGATTTCGTTGAGGGTCTTGTCCTGGTAGGCCTTGTCAACCAGCCTGAAGAGGTCGGGCGGTGACGGCACGCACACTCCTCAGAAGTTCAAATCGGGCGAGCCAACCAGGTAGTGACAACCCTTCCGAATCGGGTCACGGTGCGGGCGCGGGGCTACGCCGTGGATACCGAAGGTTCACGCCTCTTCGTTGCTGCCCTCGTCGTCGCCAAAGGAGTCGAAGACTTCCTCGGCGACCATTCCGCCGGCGAAGCCGAGCGCGGCACCGCCGACCACCCCGGCGGCGACGGCACCCATGCCGGGGCCACTGCGATGTTCGTGGTGCTCCTCCTTGTAGTGCTCCCCCGGATGGCCGTATCCGGGGTGGCCGTATCCGGCGGCGCCGTAGGCGGGCTGGCCAAAGCCAGGCGGCGGAGGCGGGTAGCCGGGGGTGCCGTAGCTCTGAGCGGGTGGGGCGTAGCCGCTGCCGGCGTGCAGGCTCTGGTATCCGTCGAGGACCTGACGGAGCCAGGTGTCGACTTGAGCGGCCCAGTCGAGGCGGTCGGTGTCGGCGTGCGTGGCGTGGTAGCGGCCGAAGGAGTCGTGGCCACCGGTGAACAGGCCGCCGCGCTTGTCGAACTCCAGCACCACGTCCACGCCGTGCTCGGTCGCGACGAAGGTCAATTCGACCTCGCTGACGGCGTTAGCGTACTGCGGCGCGGCGTAGTACTCGATCTCCTGGTAGAACGGCAGCGTCTGGTGCAGCCCGGCGATGTGGCCACGCTCGAGGTCAGCGCTCTTGAACTGGAAACCGAGCCGGCCGAATGCCTCCAGGATGCGTTCCTGCACCGGCAAGGGGTGCACGTGTACCGAATCGAGGTCGCCCTTGTCGACCGCGCCATGGATGGCGACCTCGGTGCGTAGGCCCATTGTCATGCCGTACAGGTGCTGCCCGTACAGATCGGTCACCGGGGTCTCCCACGGCACCGCCACCTGGAACGGCAGTGACAGCTGCTGGCCCTCGCGCAGGTTCAGGCCGCCCGCGACCTGAACGCGGTGGAACTCGATGAGGGCGTCGTAGTCCTCGTCCGCGCCGTCGATCTCCACCCGAGTGACCAGACCGACGGTGACGTGGTCGATCTCCACATCGTGGCTGCTCCCGGTCAGGTTCACCTGCCCGCCCAGCATCAGCCCCGGTCGGGTACTTGGATTGGACAGGACGGTATCGACACTGGGGCCGCCCACCCCGAACGCGCCCAGCATCTTCTTGAACACCACGAACCTCTCCCTCGACGAACACCCGACGCGCAGCACCCGGACGTGATGAAAATTCACCCAATCCCTTGCGTCGCAACGAGATCAACGACCTCCATAATGGATGCAGCCGGGTCGGGAAACTACCAACGCCACCTGAGAAGTAGCTGAGTGCATTCGCGCGGTTACCGTCCGGTGGATGGTCAGTGGCGTGGCTCGTCCTCGTCGACCTCGTGCCCGTCGTCGCGAGCCGGCGCGGTACGCAGACGCACCTGGGTGATGGCCCGCCCCGTCACCTCCGCCACCTCCGCGGTCAGGCCGGGCAGCTCGATCACCTCGCCGGGCGCCTTCGGAATGTGGCCGAGATGCGCCAGGACCAGGCCCGCGACCGTCGTGTAGTCCCCGGCCTCGAGAGTGTCCTCGTCGAGGTCGATGCCGATGTCGGTCAGGTCGTGCAGCGGGAAGCCGCCGGGCAGCAGCAGCGCCCCGTCCGGCTCCCGTACGACGGCCTGCACGTCCCGGTCGGTCTCGTCGTAGATTTCCCCGACGATCTCCTCGACCAGGTCCTCCATCGTCACGATCCCGTCGATGGAGCCCCGCTCGTCGACGACGAGGGCGAACTGCTGCCGTTGCGAACGCAACTCCCGGATCGCCTCGGTCACCTTCAACGTCTCCGGCAGATACACCGCAGGGCTGGCGTGCTCGGCGACGGGGCCTTCCTGGTCGAGCAGGTCCCGCAGGTGTACTACGCCGATGGTGTCGTCCAGCCCGCCGCGGCCCACGACCGGGGCTCGGGTCTGGCCCGATTTGCCCAGCTCGCGCAGCGCCTGCGGTGCCGTCAGCGACGCGGGGAGGGTGACCACCTCGCGACGCGGGACGAGGATCTCCCGCAGGATCCGTTCGGCGACCTCGAAGGCGCCAGAAATGATCATCCGGTGTTCGGGGGTGAGGTTGCGCTGCGCGGCGACCATGTCCCGCAATTCCTCGGTGGTGACCTCCTCCCGCCGCGCGCGGGGGTCGCCACCCGCCAGACGTACGATTGCGTCGCTGGCCTTGCTCAGCAGCCACACCGCTGGCCGGGAGAACGTCGACAGCGTGTCCAACGGCCGGGCGACCAGCAGCGCCCACCCTTCGGCGCGCTGCATCGCGATTCGCTTCGGCGCCAACTCGCCCAGCACCAGGGTGACGAACGTCAGCAGGACGGTCACCACGACGATGGACACCGGCTCCGCCGCGCCACCGAGAAAGCCCAGCGGGCCCACGAGCGGCTGGGCCAGGGACACCGCCGCCGCGGCCGACGCCAGGAAACCCGCCAGGGTGATACCGATCTGAATCGTGGCCAGGAAGCGATTTGGGTCCCGCGCCAACCTCGCCAACACCCGCCCGCCCCCGGAGGTCCGCTCCAGGCGCTGCAACTGGCTCTCCCGCAGCGATACCAGCGCCATCTCGCTGCCCGCGAACACCGCGTTGATCAACACCAACACGAACACCAGCGTGACCTGCACGCCATAGCCACCCACGGCCTGTTCGACGCCTCCTTGACCGGACCGTCCGAAGCATCACCGTATCCGCGGCTCGCACACGGTGTCGCATGCGCCGGTAATCTGGCGCAGCCAGTCGATGAACGGTTAGCCGACGTCTGCTTTGCCTGCGAGCGACCGGGACGCCGATGCTGGCGGTCCCCGGGCCGGCGTGGCGGCGAGCACCCAGCAAGGTCTCAGCATGCCTGCCTACCCTGGCCGGCATGTCCAGTGACGGTGAGCCGCCCAGTTCTGACCAGCCCGGGGTCCGAGAGGCGGCGTGCCGGTGACCGAGTGGCTGTTGTTGGCCGTCGCGGTCCTGCTGATCGCGGCGAACGCGCTGTTCGTGGCAGCGGAGTTCGCCTTCGTCACGGTCGACCGGGCGACGGTCGAGCGGCGAGCGGAGTCCGGTGACCGCCGCGCTGCCGGGCTACTGGCAGGGTTGCGGACGTTGTCCACGCAGCTGTCCGGAGCGCAGTTGGGGATCACCGTGACCAGTTTGGTCGTCGGGTTTCTGGCCGAGCCGTCCCTGGCCACACTGCTGCGCGGCCCGCTCGGGCTCACCGGGCTGTCCGACTCCGCGGTGACCGCGGTGTCGGTGTCGGTGGCGCTGGCCCTGGCGACGGGCTTCCAGATGGTCTTCGGTGAACTCGTACCGAAGAACTGGGCGATCTCCGAACCGCTGCGTGTCGGCCGCGCCGTCGCCGGAGCGCAGCGCGGCTTCACCACGGTCGCCGGCCCGCTGATCTGTTTCCTCAACGGCACCGCTAACCGGATTCTGCGCCTGATGGGTATCGAGCCGACCGAGGAACTGGCCTCCGCGCGCTCGCCGCAGGAACTTGCCTCGCTGGTCACCCGGTCCGGCCGGGAGGGCACCCTCGACGCGCGGACCGCAGAGCTCGTCGCACGTTCGATCGACTTCGGCGAGCGTACGGCGGCCGACGTGATGACCCCACGTACCCGGGTACGGTTCGTCTCCGCCGACGCGCCCGCCGCGGAGGTCCTGGCGCTCGCTGCCAGCACCGGGCACGCCCGCTTCCCGGCCACCGGCACCGGCGTCGACAACGTCGTCGGCGCGGTGCACTTCAAGCACGCCCTGGCGGTGCCAGCAGCACAGCGGTCCACTCAGCCGGTCCGGACGATCATGTCCGGTCTGCCGGAGGTGCCGGAGACCATGCCGCTGGACCCGCTGCTGGCTGTCCTGCGTGAGCAGGGACTCCAGCTAGCGGTCGTCGTCGACGAGTACGGCGGCACCGCCGGAATCGTCACCTTGGAGGATCTCGTCGAGGAGATCGTCGGTGAGATCGCCGACGAGCAGGACGCCCCGCATCGCCGCCACCACCGGGCCGCCGACGGCACCTGGACGTTGTCCGGCCTGCTGCGTCCCGACGAGGCGTCCCGGCTGATCGGCCTCGACCTGCCGGAGGCGCGGGATACCGACACCCTCGGCGGCCTCGTCACCGAGCACCTCGGTCGATTCCCCCAGGTCGGCGACACCATCACCGTGTCCGTCGCCGACCGGAACCATCCCGACCCGGACGGCCTGCCGACCCCGGCCAGCGTCGAGCTCGCGGTCACCCGGCTCGACGGCCGCCGCGTCGACCGACTCACCCTGCGCCGCACCAACGACAACCAACCCAGCGAGGAAGCCCGGTCATGAGCGACGTCACCGCGATCCTGCTGGCCGTGGCGCTGCTGGCCGGCAATGCCTTCTTCGTCGGCGCGGAATTCGCCCTCATCTCTGCCCGCCGCACACAGATCGAACCGCGAGCCGCGGCCGGCTCGCCCATCGCCCGCGTGACGCTGCGGGCGATGGAGAACGTTTCCCTGATGATGGCCGGCGCGCAATTCGGCATCACGGTCTGCTCTCTCGGCCTCGGTGCGATCGGTGAACCCGCCGTGGCGCATCTGCTGGAGAAGCCCTTCGCCGCCGTCGGGGTACCCGATGCGCTGCTTCACCCGATCGCCTTCTCCATCGCCCTGGCGCTCGTCGTGTTCCTGCACATGGTGCTCGGCGAGATGGTGCCCAAGAACATCGCCCTGGCCGGTCCCGAACGCTCCGCGCTGATCCTCGGGCCGGTGCTCTACGGCATCGTCACCGTTCTCCGCCCGCTGATCTGGCTGCTCAACCAGGTCGCCAACGCCGTCCTGCGGCTTCTCCGCGTCACTCCGAAGGACGAGGTCGCCTCGACCTTCAACAACGAGGAGATCGCCGGCTTCATCGTTCAGTCCCGGCAGGAAGGACTGATCGACCAGCACGAACACGACCTGCTCACCGGCGCGCTGGCCTTCAACGACCAGACCGCCGCAACCGTGGCGCTGCCGATGGCCTCACTGGTCACCCTGCCGCAGGACACCACCGTGGCGGAGCTCGAACGCCAGTGCGCGGCAACCGGGTACTCCCGTTTCCCGTTGACCGACCCGGATGGAACGCTCACCGGATACGTCCACGTCAAGGACATCCTCGGACTGCCAGTGGAAGAGCATGACGAACCGCTCGACCCGAGGCTGATCCGCCCGCTGGTCACGCTGGACGCCGCACGGCCGCTGCGCGACGCGCTCACCGTCATGCAGCACCGGGGCGCTCACCTCGCGACCGTCGTCGACGCGGACGACCAACTCCTCGGTCTGGCGGCTCTGGAGGACGTGGTGGAGAAGCTCGTCGGTGAGGTCCGCGACGCCGCCCACACCACCGTCCGCGCCATGGCCAACTCATGACCCGTCGCCCGCCCCACCGCTGAGCGGGTCCTACGCCCAGCGCGCCAGCGCCGTCACCGTGCCCGGATCGACATCCGTCAGTCCCGCGTCGGTCACCGTCACCTGCGCCCGGGACCGTAGCGAGCGCCAGCGCTGCAACGCCGGATGTTCCACCTGCACGGCCAGTCCGGAGGCGACCCACATCGCTCGCCGGTCGCCCGCCATCTCCATCCACGCGATCTGTGCCGCGTGCCCAGCCGCCGCAGCGGCCTTACCGGTCGACAGCACCGGCTCTGGCGTGATCGAGACTACGACGGGACCATTCGGCTCGGCGTCGATCGCGTGAGGTCGGGCCGCGGGGTGATCGGCGAGATCGAGCCCCTGCATCTGGAGTTTGGCGATCTCCCGGGGCACCGCGTCCAGCGGGGTCGGTACCAGCGCGCGCACCTGGGCGTCAGCGTGGCTCGTCGTCACACCCGGCAGTTCCTGCGCCCGATCCCACGCCGCGCCCTTGGCCCGGCGGGCGTGCTTGCGGATGCGGCCAGCCAGCCACCGCGCGACCGGGGCGCTCCACGATCCGCCCGGCTCGCACCGTTCATCGGAGACCAGCCGCACGACCGCGAGCGCCCCGGCCTCGCATACCGCCGTGTGTCCGGGCGGTGCGGCGCGGTCCAGCCGGACGACGAGCTGCATGCACCAGGGCACCTCGCCCTCGGGGTCGACATGGCCGGACGACGCGGACTGGGACAACAGATTCACAGTCCCATCCTGTCGACGGCGTCAACAGCAGCCGCGTAGTTGCGGCCAGTTGGTCGCGGCGCGGGCCCGGCCTGACGTCGAGCCCGCCCGCCTTCGGAGCGTGTTTGAGGAGGCTTGCCCGTAGCGAGCCGGGCGGTAGGGCATGGCCTTCTCAAACACGCTCACAGTTCGTCGGCTCGGTGGTGTTGGTTATGCGAGGGGTGCGAGGCGGAACTGTTGGTTGGTCTGTCCGTGGCAGTCGTAGAGCTGGATCTGGGCTCCGTTGTTGCTGCTCCAGACGTCGAGGCAGCGTCCGGACTGGACGCCGGTGATGGTGCCGTTGGAGTTGACGTTCCATTGCTGGTTGGTGCCGCTGTGGCAGGTGTAGATCTGGATGGCGGCGCCGTTGCCGGAGCCTGCGGCGTCGAGGCACATGTCGCCGTAGACGCGTAGTTGTTTGTTTGCGGTGTAGGTCCAGGACTGGTTGGTCTGCTTGTTGCAGTCGTAGAGCTGTACCCGGGTGCCGTTGTTGCGGGAGGCGTTGGGTACGTCGATGCAGCGGCCGGACTGGGTGCCGATGATTTCGTTGGCGGAGCCGGACGGCGGCGTGGTCGGCGTGGGAGTCGGCGTCGGGGTCGGGGTCGGGGTCGGCGTGCCGGTGGGCGGCGGAGTGGTGGTGGGCGGGGTCGAACTGTCCAAGCCGAAGAACTGGATGGCGACCCGCGCCATACCGCTTGAGGGCAGGCTGTGCCCGGCACCCTGGATGGCGTAGGCCTCGACCTGCGTGCCGAAGCGACGGCGGTTCCAGTTGGCCTGCGGGGTGTCCGTGGACGTGGGCGTCTGGCTCAGGCCGTGCACGTTGGTCCACTGCTCGATCGATTCCTGAAGCAGCGAGTACGGCACCAGGGTGTCATTGGTGCCGTGCCACAGCTGAATCGGCGGGCGAGGGCCGGTGTAGCCGGGGTACGCGGCCCGAACCAGGTCGCCCCACTGCTGCGGGGTCCGGTTCATCGAGCCGTTCGTGCACGGACCACCGGGCGGGTAGGCAGCCGCGTTGGCGAAGCAGTTGAAGGGGACGCCCATGAAGGACGCACCCGCCTTGTACAGGTCGGGGTAGACCGCCAGCAGGTGCTGGGTCATCATGCCGCCAGACGAGCTGCCGGTGGCGTAGACCCGGTTGATGTCACCGCCGTACTGCGTCCGGACGTAGTTCACCATCGACTCGATGGAGACCGGGTCGCTACCACCACCACGGCGCTTGGACGCGTCCGACCAGGTGTCGAAGCACTTGCCGAACCCGGCCTCCTGCATGGCGCTCGGGTAGATGACGATGAACCCGTACTGGTTCGACAGTGAGGCGAACTCGCTGCCCGAGTAGAAGCCCGGCCCCGACCCGCCGCAGCCGTGCATGGCGACCACGATCGCCGGGTTGGCCGGCCGGTTGTCGGGCACGTAGACGTGCATCCGCATGCCGCCCGGGTTGTTGCCAAAGCTGGTCACCTCGACCAGGGACGCGGCGGACGCCGGCGAAGACAGCGCCACAAAACCCAAGCTGAGGAGCAGGAAGCTGGCCAAACCGGCCAGCGCCGCCCTGGTTCGTCTCATGATACCTCCATCGATGGTGGTGGATGTTTCAACATTAGGCAATTTCCTGACGACCGTCAATGAAGCGCCTAATGTTCTCCAGGCCGGAAGATCGACGGAGGGGCGTCCACGTGGTGCGGGCGGGCTCGGCGTGATGCCGAGCCCGCCCGTTTCGGTCCGGACCTGTAGGGCCTTGGGCGGCCCTACAGCTGGTAGACCTGCCCGGCCTCGAACGGGTCGTTCGTCGGCTCGGTGGTGTTGGTTATGCGAGGGGTGCGAGGCGGAACTGTTGGTTGGTCTGTCCGTGGCAGTCGTAGAGCTGGATCTGGGCTCCGTTGTTGCTGCTCCAGACGTCGAGGCAGCGTCCGGACTGGACGCCGGTGATGGTGCCGTTGGAGTTGACGTTCCATTGCTGGTTGGTGCCGCTGTGGCAGGTGTAGATCTGGATGGCGGCGCCGTTGCCGGAGCCTGCGGCGTCGAGGCACATGTCGCCGTAGACGCGTAGTTGTTTGTTTGCGGTGTAGGTCCAGGACTGGTTGGTCTGCTTGTTGCAGTCGTAGAGCTGTACCCGGGTGCCGTTGTTGCGGGAGGCGTTGGGTACGTCGATGCAGCGGCCGGACTGGGTGCCGATGATTTCGTTGGCGGAGCCGGACGGCGGCGTGGTCGGCGTGGGAGTCGGCGTCGGGGTCGGGGTCGGGGTCGGCGTGCCGGTAGGCGGCGGAGTGGTCGGATCCGACGGCAGCAACGGACAGGTGCTGCGGTAGGTGACCACGCCACTGTTGTCCAGCAACGGGCAGAGGAACTGGCTGTACCTGGCGTCGTTGTCGACGAACATCTTCAGGAACGGCAGCATCGTCCGGATCAACACCGGGTTCGACCGCCCGACCATGAACCCGTGATCCCCACCGGCGACCTCCAGGTAGACGCTCTCCGTCGAGGCCGGGAGGCTGTTGTACAGACCGAGGGCGTAGGACGGGGTGACCACCGTGTCCGCCTGCCCCGAGATGACCATCGTGGGTACCCGGTCGTTTGCCAGGTTCTGCGACGGTGAGTACGGCGTGATGCCGACCGCCGCCTTCAACGACGAGCGCCGGATGGCTGCGCTCAGCGCCCCACCGCCGCCCATCGAGTGACCGGAGACGGCCAACCGGTTCGGATCGACCCGGTCGCGTACCGGGCTCTGCTGCGTCAGGTAGTCGAGCGCGGCGAGCAACTGGGTGCCTCGGGCCGTGTCGAAGTCGTTACGGCTGTTGGTCTCGATGCCGATCACGACGAAGCCGTGCGATGCCAGCCACGGGCCCATCCAGGCCAGTTCGGCGGAGAACAACGCGGTGTAACCCGGCGAGATCGCGATGGCGCCGAAGGTGCCCTGGCTGGTGTCGGTCGGGTAGTAGATCCTGCCGCCGTTGAAGCCGTACCCGGTCGGGACACTGACCGACGTGTTGGCGAAGGGGCCGTTCTCGGCCGCGACGCTGGCCCGGGTGGGGTCCGGGCCCCGCTGGTACGGGTTGTCGGCGGCCGACGCCGAACTGGTGGCCACCGTCACGGTGAACATCCCGACGGCGGCGGCGATCCCGGCCGTGGCGAGCTTGAACAGCCGTCGCCGAATGCCGGGGGACACTCGGCCGGCATGGGCTACCCCCGAGGGCGGGGGATTGGGTGCGGATCCTCGCACTGTCGATACCTCCTGGTGGTGGGGTGTGTGAGGGATGGGCGGGCCCGGTTTGCGCCGAGCCCGCCCGCTCCGGCTGTGCCCGAGCCGGATCTGCACGCCGTCAGCGTTGCAGGGTCAGTACTCCTGGGCGGTAGGGCAGGAGGCCGTAGTCGCCGCCGGAGTTGGGGGAGCGGCCTTGGTAGAGCAGTTGCAGG
>NZ_JBFAQH010000019.1:0-122925 GCF_040677165.1 Micromonospora sp. NPDC049374
CGCCGACTGGATCGCCACCCGCGGCTACACCGCCACCGCCTGACCACACCCAACACCACGAAGGGCCGACCCCACCCAGGGGTCGGCCCTTCGTCATGCCCGACCCGAGCCAACCTCCGCCATCCCCACCCACACACCACCCCGCACCACCACCGACCGCCCGGACCGCCCGGACCGCCCGGACCGCCCGGACCGCCCAAAGGATGCGACAACATCGGGGATGTTGCTGTGTCACGCCACGTGCCACGGCGAGGCAGCAACATCCCCGATGTTGCAGGCGGCAACGCTGCCAGCAGGCGGCGAGGGCCACGGCGGCGCGGCAGCGCGGCGGACGGCACGACGGCACGACGGGCGACACGCCGGCACGGCGACGCCCATGGCGGCGGGCGGCGCGGCGAGGGCTACGGCGGCGGGCGGTGCGGACGGTTGGCCGGCCGGTGAGGGATTCGGGGACGGGGTGGCGTTCAGGCGGTGGGGGTCAGGAACTCCAGGCGGTTGCGGTGGGCGTCGTGGGTGTAGAAGCGGCGCAGCCCGGGCAGTTCGTCGTCGCCCCAGGTGACCGGGTACCCCGCGGCGCTCAGCCGGGCGGCGAGGGTGTCGAGGTCGGGCCGCAGCAACGCGGGGTGTGCCTTGCGCGCCGGGCGGAAGTCGTCCTCCACGCCCAGGTGCAGTTCGGCACCGTACCCCTGGAACCAGCAACCACCGCGGGCGGCGAGGGCGGCCGGCTTGGTCAGCTCGGTGAGGCCGAGGATGCCGACGTAGAAGGCCCGCGACGGCCCCTCCGAGCCCGGAGGGCAGGCGAGCTGTACGTGATGGATCATGTGTGCACCTCCCGTCCACACGGTGGCACCGGGTTGCACGAATAGCAAGACGGACGTACGGTTTTGTTGACGGCGAGAATCGGCGGTAAGTGTTGCCTAACCACGGCAGCACTCCGGCCGGTGCGAAAGACTGCTCAGGACTACTCACGGTCGCTGGTGTGAAGGAGTACGACGTGGCGAGCCTCGACACCTTCGGTGCGAAGACCCAGCTACGCGTCGGAGACGCGAGCTACGAGATTTTCAAGATCAGCAAGGTGGAGGGCCAGGAACGGCTCCCCTACAGCCTGAAGATCCTGCTGGAGAACCTGCTGCGGACCGAGGACGGCGCGAACATCACCGCCGAGCACATCCGCCAGCTCGGTGCGTGGGACCCGACCGCGGACCCGAACGTCGAGATCCAGTTCACCCCGGCCCGGGTGCTGATGCAGGACTTCACCGGCGTACCGTGCGTGGTCGACCTGGCCACCATGCGTGAGGCCGTCCGCGACCTCGGTGGCGACCCGACCAAGGTGAACCCGCTCGCCCCCGCCGAGCTGGTCATCGACCACTCGGTCATCGCCGACCTGTTCGGCCGCGAGGACGCCTTCGAGCGCAACGTCGAGCTGGAGTACACCCGCAACAAGGAGCGCTACCAGTTCCTGCGCTGGGGCCAGAGCGCGTTCAACGAGTTCAAGGTGGTGCCGCCCGGCACCGGCATCGTGCACCAGGTCAACATCGAGTACCTGGCCCGTACGGTGATGGAGCGCGGCGGCCAGGCGTACCCGGACACGGTCGTCGGCACCGACTCGCACACCACAATGGTGAACGGCCTGGGCGTGCTGGGCTGGGGCGTCGGCGGCATCGAGGCCGAGGCCGCCATGCTGGGCCAGCCGGTCAGCATGCTGATCCCGCGGGTCGTCGGCTTCAAGCTCTCCGGCGAGATGCCGGCCGGCACCACCGCCACCGACCTGGTGCTCACCATCACCGAGATGCTGCGCAAGCACGGCGTGGTCGGCAAGTTCGTCGAGTTCTACGGCCCCGGCGTGAGCGCGGTGCCGCTGGCCAACCGGGCCACCATCGGCAACATGTCCCCGGAGTACGGCTCCACCGTCGCGATCTTCCCGATCGACGCCGAGACCGTCCGCTACCTGGAGCTGACCGGCCGCGACCCGCAGCAGGTCGCCCTGGTCGAGGCGTACGCCAAGGAGCAGGGCCTCTGGCACGACCCGAACCACGAGCCGGCGTACTCCGAGCACCTGGAACTCGACCTCGGCACCATCGAGCCCTCACTCGCCGGACCGAAGCGCCCGCAGGACCGGGTGCCGCTCGGCAACGCCAAGACCCTGTTCCGCTCGGCCCTCACCGACTACGTGGCCGCCGACGAGACCGGCGGCGACCCGGGTCGCAAGTCGGGCGTCCCGCAGCAGGAGCAGCCGTACGGTGTCACCGGCCACGCCGACGAGGCCAGCGCCGAGTCGTTCCCGGCCAGCGACTCCCCGGCCAACGGGGTCGACGACCCGGCCGACGCGCCCCGGGATCTGGTCAACGCCGCCGTGGGCTCCGGCGGACGGGCCAGCAACCCGATCCGGGTCACCGGTGCCGACGGCACCGAGTTCGAGCTGGACCACGGTGCCGTGGTGATCGCCGCGATCACCTCCTGCACCAACACCTCCAACCCGCAGGTGATGATCGGTGCGGCGCTGCTCGCCCGCAACGCCGTGGACAAGGGCCTGAACCGCAAGCCGTGGGTGAAGACCACCCTCGCGCCCGGCTCCAAGGTCGTCATGGACTACTACGAGCGGGCCGGTCTCACGCCGTACCTGGAGAAGCTCGGGTTCCACCTGGTCGGCTACGGCTGCACCACCTGCATCGGCAACTCCGGCCCGCTGCCGGAGGAGATTTCCGCCGCGGTGAACGAGGCCGACCTCGCGGTCGTCTCGGTGCTCTCCGGTAACCGCAACTTCGAGGGCCGGATCAACCCGGACGTGAAGATGAACTACCTGGCGTCCCCGCCGCTGGTGGTGGCGTACGCCCTGGCCGGCACGATGGACATCGACCTGGCCAACGAGCCGCTCGGTGAGGACAGCGAGGGCAACCCGGTCTTCCTGCGCGACATCTGGCCGAACACCGCCGAGATCCAGGACGTCATCGCCTCCGCGATCGGCGCCACCGGCTTCAGCTCCGCGTACGCCGACGTGTTCGCCGGTGACGAGCGCTGGCAGTCCCTGCCGACCCCGACCGGGGACACCTTCGCCTGGGACGGCGACTCCACCTACGTCCGCAAGCCCCCGTACTTCGAGGGCATGCGGCAGCAGCCGGAGCCGGTGACCGACATCGCCGGTGCCCGGGTGCTGGCCAAGCTCGGCGACTCGGTGACCACCGACCACATCTCGCCGGCCGGTTCCATCAAGGCCGACTCCCCCGCCGGGCAGTACCTCGCCGAGCACGGCGTGCCGCGCCACGAGTTCAACTCCTACGGCTCCCGCCGGGGCAACCACGAGGTGATGATCCGGGGCACCTTCGCCAACATCCGGCTGCGTAACCAGCTCGTCCCGGGGGTGGAGGGCGGCTTCACGGTCAACCACCTGACCGGGGAACAGACCTCGATCTACGACGCCTCCATGGCGTACCAGGAGGCGGGCGTGCCGCTTGTCATCCTGGCCGGCAAGGAGTACGGTTCCGGCTCGTCGCGGGACTGGGCGGCCAAGGGCACCATGCTGCTCGGTGTGCAGGCGGTCATCGCCGAGTCGTACGAGCGGATCCACCGCTCCAACCTGATCGGGATGGGCGTGCTGCCGTTGCAGTTCCCCGCCGGAGAGACCGCCGAGTCGTTGGGGCTCACCGGCACCGAGACGTTCACCGTCACCGGGGTGACCGCGCTCAACGACGGCGACACTCCGCGCACGGTGAAGGTCACCACCGACGGCGGGGTGGAGTTCGACGCGGTGGTGCGGATCGACACCCCGGGCGAGGCGGACTACTACCGGCACGGCGGCATCCTGCAGTACGTGCTGCGACGCATGATCGCCAACTGACCGCGATGCCGTGAGGGCTCCCACCCGCCCGGGTGGGAGCCCTCACGTCGGGTGGCGTAACCGTCAGTCGGCGCGACGGGCATCCCGGATCTTCATGGCGTGCTCCACAAGCGTGATGAGCACCTCCTTGGTCGACTCCCGCTGCCGGGCGTCGCAGAGCAGCACCGGCACCTCGGGGTCGAGGTTCAGCGCCGCCTGCACCTCGTCGAGTCGGTACTGGCGGGCTCCGTCGAAGCAGTTGACCGCGACGAGGAACGGTGTCCCCCGACCCTCGAAGTAGTCGAGGGAGGGAAAGCAGTCGGCCAGCCGACGGGTGTCGGCCAGCACCACCGCGCCGATCGCGCCGAGTGCCAACTCGTCCCAGACGAACCAGAACCGGTCCTGACCCGGGGTGCCGAAGAGGTACAGCACCAGGTCGTCGCTGATGGTGATCCGACCGAAGTCCATCGCGACGGTGGTGGTCCGCTTCGTCTCGACGCCTTCCAGGTCGTCGATGCCCACTCCCGATTCGGTAAGCACCTCCTCGGTCCGCAGCGGGCGCGTCTCACTGACCGCACCGACCATCGTGGTCTTACCCACCCCGAAGGCGCCGGCGATCAGAATCTTGATCGCGGTGGGCAGCGGGGTCGCACCCGACGGCCGCTCAGAGTGCCCGTAGTCCATTGATAACCGCCTCGAAGATGCTGTGGTCGGGTAGTCCGAAGGTGGTGTGCGGCTCGCGGATCTGTACCAGGTTGCGCGCCACCAGATCACCCAGCAGGACCCGTACGGCGCCTACCGGCAGGTCCAGGTGTGCCGCGATCTCGGCGACGGACTGCATCCGCTGGCACCGGCCGACGATCGCCAGGTGCTCCGGGCCCAGGCCGACCTCCACGGAGACGTCCTTGCGGGTGGCCGTCACCAGGGAGATCAGATCGAACGTGCCGGTGACCGGGCGGGCCCGGCCGCCGGTCACCGCGTACGGACGAACCACCGGACCGGCGTGGTCGTCCACCCACTGGTGGTCGCCTGAATCGCCCTCCACCGTCATCCGGGTTACTTCTCCCCGTCAGCCTGCTCGGCTGACCGTGACGGCGACGCGACGTACCTGCCGACCCGGGTGACCAGCATGGCCATCTCGTACGCGATCAGGCCGACGTCGGCGTCCTCACTGGCCAGCACCGCCAGGCAGGCGTTGCGGCCAGCGGCTGTGACGAACAGGAACGACGACTGCATCTCGATGATCGTCTGCTGCACCTGCCCGCCACCGAACCGCTTGCCGGCGCCGCGGGCCAGGCTCTGGATGCCGGCCGCCATCGCCGCCAGGTGCTCACCGTCGTCGCGGCTGAGCCCCTGCGAGGAGGCCATCAGCAGACCGTCGGCGGACAGTGCGACCGCGTGCTCGGCCTGCTTGACCCGGCCGACCAGATCATCCAGCAACCACGTCAGGTCGGCACTCGAAGCCGTCTTCTGCGCCACTTCGTCGTCCTCTTCTCCCCCGGCTCATCGCCGTGCTTACGTGGACCTGACCGTTCTTCCCGGCTCGCCGGGCCGCGCACCCCGGTCAGGTCGCCTGTTGATCGGCGTCCTCGGGCTCATCGTCGGGCCCGAGCCGACCGCCAGCACCGAGCAGCCGTGCGGCGTCGGAGCGTCCCCGCCGGGTGCCGGTCTGGTACGAACTCATCATCCGCCGAACCTGTTCGGGCTCGCGGATCACGTCTCCACCCGCTTCCACCGCCTCGGGCTCGGCCCGCAACCCCGGGGCCAGGCTCGCCTGGCGTACCCGGACCGGCAGGCCCGACTCGGTGCGGGTCAGCTCGATCTCGGCCGGCGTGCGGCCGCCCGGCTCGGCCGGGGTCACCGGCTCGGCCGGCTGACCGGCGACGGGGCCCCCACCGGCTCCGGGGCCGGGATCGGCCGGCCGGTGCGGCGGCCACGGCGAGCCGTCGCCGGATCCGGACGCGACCGGCAGTCCGAACGGGACGGTCGGTCCGTCCAAGGCGGCGGAGTGCTCCGGCCGGCGTCGCGACCTGGTCGGCAGCCCGGATCCGTCGGCACCGGCAGCGGGCTGGATCTCCGCGGGGGTGTCCCGGCCACTCGTGCCGCCGTCGATGGTGGGCTGCGTCGCGGCGGCGGGATCGGCCGCCGGTCGCGCGGTGGGAGCCGTCGGGTTTCCCCCCGTCACGCTCGGCTCGGCCTCGTCCACGATCAGATCACCCGGGATCAACACCACGGCGGTCGTCCCGCCGTACGCCGACTCCTTGAGCCGGACCTGTACGCCGTGCCGGTCGGTCAACCGGCTAACCAGGTACAGGCCCAGCCGGGACGCGTCGGGGAGGTTCAGCTCGGAGCGGTCGACGATGCGGTGGTTGGCGGCGGCGCGATCCTGCTCGGTCATGCCCAGGCCGCGGTCCTCGATCTCGACGGCGAATCCGTTGGCGACGAGCTGTCCGCGTACCTCGACGCTGGTGTGTGACGGCGAGAACGCGAGTCCGTTCTCGATCAGTTCGGCGAGCAGGTGGATGACGTCACCGACGGCCCGCCCGGCCAGCGATACACCGCCGATCGAGAGCACCGTGACGCGGGCGTAGTCCTCGACCTCACCGACCGCGCCCCGGACCACGTCCACCATCGGGACGCTACGCCGCCAGGCCCGGCCGGGGGTGGAGCCGGAGAGCACGATCAGGTTCTCCGCGTTCCGTCGCATCCGGGTGGCCAGGTGGTCGACGCGGAACAGGTCCGCCAACTCCTCGGCGTCCTGCTCGCGCCGCTCCATCGAGTCCAGCAGGGCGAGCTGGCGGTGCACCAGGGCCTGGGTGCGCCGGGCCAGGCTCAGGAACACCTCGCGTACGACCCGACGCCGCTCGGCCTGCTCGACCGCGGTACGGACAGCGCCCTCCTGCACCACGTTGAAGGCCCGACCCACCTGGCCGATCTCGTCGTCACCGAAGCGCAGCGGCGGCACCTCCCTGGCGACGTCCACCTGCTCACCGCGCCCGAGCCGCTCCGCCACACTAGGCAACCGTTCGTTGGCGAGCTGGACCGCCGCGTCGCGCAGTCGTTGCAACTGCTGCCCCAGGGCCCGTGCCGTGGTGATCGAGGCGACCACCGAGGCGATGACCGCGAGCAGGCCGAGACCGGCGACGAGGACCAGCCGGACGATGACACCGATCGCGACCGGCGTGGCTCTCTTGACGATGTCGTCGCCGCCGGCCAGCACCACGTCACCGATCTCGATCAGCGCCGGCCCGGTGGCGTCGGACCAGTCCGAGGTCGAGAACGGCAGTCGGGAGGTGCCGTTGCCGTTCATGATCTGGGATTCCAGATCGGCCAGCCGCCGGAAGTTCGCCCCGGTGACCATCTGCTCGTAGCGACGCTGATCAGCATCGGGCAGCCGGGCGATCGCCTGCTCGGCGACGAACTGACGGGCACCGACGACCCGGGTGAACTCGGCCCGCTCGACCGAGGTGATCCGACCCGCGGCGAGCACACCGGCCAGCATGGCGTCCTCCTGGGACAACAGCTCCCGGGCCCGGTTGAGCCGGATCAGTTGTGCGGTGTCCTCGGTGACCTCGTCGTCGTCGAGATTGCCGAGTTCGTCGTACACCTCGTAGATCGACGCGATCAGCTCGGTGAACGCCGCACCGGCGTCGGTGCGGCCGATGTTGCGCCCGTCGACGGCGGTACGCGTGTCGGACAGCGCGGCCAGTTGCTGCTCCAGTTCCGCGATGCGGTCGTGCAGCGCGCCGCTGCCGAACAGTCCGACCTGCCAGTTGTCGGTCGACGCGGCGAACTCGGCGGCCAACTGGTCGGTGCGCTCACGCAGCCGCGTCAGCTCGTCGAGCTGCGCCTCCTGCGGGCGTCCGAGATAGACAAGCGAGGTGCGCCGTTCCAGCTGCAACTGCAACAGCAGCGGCTCGGTGGGATCGAACACCTGCGCGTCGAGCGCCTGCACACCGAGCAGGTTCGCTCCATCGCGGACGGTGACCCAGGCGGCGAAGCTGCCGAGCGCCACCAGCGTGGCCAGCACGGCCACCACCTTGGCACGCAGCTTCGTACTGCGGGAACCCATCACACCGTCCCTGGCCCTGAGCTAGTTGACCGGTCAGTCAGGAGCGAGCCACACAGCACACCGACCCCGGCGCAACCTAACAACGTCACCGCATCAACTCAAGCGCTCGTGATCATGTCCTGGTCGGCCGGGTCACCCCGCCGCCGGTGCACCGTTCAGAGGCGGTCCGGCGGCACCGAGCGCCGGCCGCACCCACCGCCCGTACGATGAGCGGCGGTGGGTGACCGCCGGGGCACGTGGCCCGTCCGTGCGATTCGCCGACGGGAATGCGAGCCGTGGTCGGTCCCGCTGTGCCAGGCTCAGGGACATGGACGACAAGACCATCCTGAACCGGATCTCGGATCTGGTTGACGAGGAGCACCGGCTGCGCGCAACGGCCCAGACCCACGAGACGGGCACCGACGACGAGGCCCGTACCCGCCTACGTGAGCTGGAGGAGTCCCTCGACCAGTGCTGGGATCTGCTGCGCCGCCGCCGCGCCGCTCGGCAGGCCCACGGCGATCCCGAGGCCCAGGGCGCCCGCCCGGTGTCGGAGGTCGAACGGTATCTGCAGTGAATCCCGCTCGTCCGCACCTCGCGGTCCGACCGAGGAAGGCCGACACCGCGTCGAGCACCACGAGCAGGCCGTCCACCAGCCCTGCGGTCGCCGGGTCGGCGGCGGTGTGCGCCAGGCGGTCCGGGATGTGCAGGATCCCGTAGCCGCAGAGGGCTCCGGGTGGCGCTCAGCACCACCCGGAGCCCGCCGGTCAGGCCAGACCGGCCTCGCGGCACAGCAGTTCGGTCAGCACCATCGGGTCCACCAGGTCCGCCGGCAGGCCCCGGGCGGCGAACCAGGTGGCGACGATCCGAACATCGCGGGCCAGGAACTCCCGCCCCTGCGGGTTCACCACCACGTCGACCACCTGTGGCAGGTCGATCAGCGCCAGTCGCCCCGCGTGCACCAGCAGGTTGTACGGCGACAGGTCGCCGTGCGCGTACCCGGCCCGGGCGAGGACGACAAGTGCGTCGACCAGTTGCCCCCACAGCCCCCGTAGCTCGGCCGGGGATGGGCGCAGCTCGGCCAGCCGGGGTGCGGCGCGTCCCTCGTCGGCGTCGCCGAGGAACTCCAGCATCAGCTCGGTGCCCCGCAACTGCACCGGGTACGGCACGGTGATGGTGCCGTAGCGCTGGCCGATCTCCCAGAGCCGGCTCAGGGCGGCGAACTCCGCCGCCGCCCACTGTCCGGCGATCATCTGCCGCCCGAACGCGGTCCGGCCGGTCATCGCCCGCATCTCACGTGAGCGGCGCACCCGCCGCCCTTCGAGATACCCCGCGTCCCGGTGGAACAGCCGGTGCCGGGGATCCCGGTAGCGTTTCGCCGCCAGCAGGCAGGAGCGGTCGGTGCCGGGAAGGCCCCGGCGCACCAGGTGCACGTCGGCCTCCTTGCCGGTCTTGAGCACACCGAGTTCGGTGTCCTTCGCGGCCAGCTCGGTGATCAGCCAGTCCGGGTGAGGCTGCGGACCGTGCAACGCGTCGTCCCAGGAGGAGCACGTTTCGTCGGTCTCCGGGTCGGGCCCGTCGGGATCGGTGGGAGCGGGGCCGGTCGGTCGGCCGCGCTTCAGAAACTGTGGTTCGTCGTCGTCGAAGCGGCGTCGGCCGCGGATACGGCGCTCGGGCGCCGGAAAGTCTTGGTCGCGCATGGCGCTGGTAATCCCTTGGTCGAGTTGTGGGGAGGCAGGAAGTGACCTGCGAAGACGGCCATGACCGACCCCCTCTCCTCGACCGGGCGCACGCCCGGAGTGCACGATGCGCGGACCATGCTCGTCGGCGGCACCGATCGGGTCAACCGAATTAGCGCGACTCAGGCACCCATGATCTCGGCGATGGCGGCGATCACGGTGTCCACCGTCGCCGTGGGTGCGAACCGGGCGTCGGTCCAGGGACGCCCCCGGTGCAGCCAGATGCTGGGCAGGCCGACGGCGGTGGCTCCGCCGATGTCCGCCTCCGGGCTGTCCCCGACCACCCAGGCGCCGCGCAGCGGCATTCTGGCCCGCTGCGCGGCGAGCGCGAAGATGCGGGGGTTGGGCTTGCTGACCCCGGCCTCCTCGGAGATCACCCAGTCGGCGATGTACCGGTCCAAGCCGGTACGTCGGATCTTGGCGTCCTGCTGCCGAACCGCGCCATTGCTCACCACGACGGGCATCCAGCCGGCGTCGTCGGCGATCCGCAGGGCGCACGCCACCAGCGGATCCAGCCGGGTGAACTCGACCACCCCGTCGTGCAGTTCCTCCACCAGGTCGATGGAGGGGATCCGCAACCGGTAACGATCCCGGATCGCGTCCGCCACGTCCCAGCGATCCGTCAATCCGTCTGCGTCGATGGACAACAGCCACTCGATGTCGTGCGGTGGCGCTCCGACGCCGTCGAGGAAGCGCTCTGCCCAGGTGCGGAACGGCCCGGCCCGGTCGAGCAGGGTGTTGTCCAGGTCCAGCAGGAGCAGCGGCACTCGGGCACCTTACGGGAATCGGGCACCTCGCCGACAGGGCGGAAGGTTACGCGGTGGTGTCGGTCCGGGACAGCCGTCGCACGCGGCCACCGGAACCAAGCCGTACGTACGGTTTGCGTCAGCCCGGGGTAGCTGACACGATCGACACGTGCCCAGAGTAAGCCAGGATCAGCTCGACGCCCGCCGACAGGAAATCCTCGCCGCCGCGCGAGCCTGCTTCGCCCGGCACGGCTACGAGGGCGCAACCGTGCGGCGCCTGGAGGAGGCCACCGGCCTCTCCCGTGGAGCCATCTTCCACCACTTCCGGGACAAGGACTCGCTCTTCCTCGCCGTCGCCGAGGACGACGCGGCCACGATGGTGGAGACGGTCGCCCGCAACGGACTGGTCCAGGTGATGCGTGACCTGCTCGCCCGGGCGGTCTCCCCGGACACCACCGGCTGGCTGGGCAGCCAACTGGAGGTGTCACGACGACTGCGTACCGACCCGGCCTTCGCCACCCGCTGGGCACAGCGGTCGGCCGCTATCGCCGAGGCGACCCGGGACCGGCTGGCCCGTCAACGGGAGGCCGGCGTACTCCGCGAGGACATCCCCATCGACGTGCTGGCCCGGTTCCTCGAACTCGCCTACGACGGACTGGTGCTGCACCTGGCCATGGGCCGACCGGCCGGTGACCTGGGCGCAGTGCTCGACCTGGTCGAGGAAGCGGTGCGCCGACGCTGACCTCGTCAGGTAACGAGAAGATAACTCGACGGTCCGGGCAGCCGGATGCTGGCATCGCCGCTCCACAATGAAGCCGCGTTCCCTCGCGTGACAGGAGCAGGCCATGACGGGTTTCGCGGTCGATTACGACACCTGGGGCGTTCCCGGTCCCACCTTCATCACGCTCTACCTGGTGGCTACGGTGATCGCCGTCGCCGTCGTGCTGATCCGCCGCCGGGCGCTGCTGGGCGGCCGGGTCGCTCCTCCCGCCGACCAACTGAACCCCCAACAGGTCGCCTACCTCAACGGCGGCGACGACTTCGCCGTCTGGACCTCGCTCGGCGCGCTGCGCAGCCAGGGCGCGATCGGCGTCGACCCGGACCGCCGGCTGACCGCCGACGGTCCGCTGCCGCCCGCCGCCACCCAACTCGACCGGGCCATCCACTACGCCGCGACGCAGCGCACCCTGGCCCGGGAGGTGCGGCGCACCGAGTGGGTCGAGCGCGCCGTCACCGAACTGCGCGACGGCCTCGACCAGCGCGGTCTCGCGATCGGTCCGGACCGGCGGGCCGCCCTACGGCACGGTCCGCTGCTGCTGGTCGCCCTACTGGTGCTCGGTGTCGCCCGGATCGTCGCCGGGCTCGCCAACGACCGCCCGGTCTGGTACCTGGTGCTCACCGTCCTCGCGCTCGCCGTACTGACCACCGTGCTGCTCGTCCGGGTGCCCCGCCGCACCAGGGCAGCCGAGGCCGCCCTGCGGACACTGCGCCAGCGCAACCGGCACCTCGCACCCACCGCGAACCCGGCGTACGCCACCTACGGGGCGACGGGAGCCGCCATGGCGGTGGCTCTCTACGGCACCGCGTCACTCTGGGCACTTGATCCGACCTTCGCCCAGCAGGCCGAGATTCAACGCCAAGCTGTGGCCGGCGGTGCGACGTCCACCGGCGGGTGTGGCGGCGGCGGCACCGCAGGCGCCAGTTGCAGCGGCGGCAGCTGCGGTGGTGGTGGCTGCGGCGGTGGGTGCGGCGGATGAACCCCCCGCACGGTGTGGGCATCGGCTGGCGCCCGGAGATCGCCGGATTCGTCGCTGAGCTGCCCGGCCTGCGCTTCGTCGAGGTGATCGCCGAGTCGGTACCGACCGCCGGACCACCACCGGACGACCTGGTCGAGCTGCGGGAACGCGGCGTCACCGTGGTACCGCACGGCGTGCGGCTCTCCCTCGGCGGCGCGGAACCGGTCGACCCGGCCCGGGTCGCTCACCTGGCAGCGGTCGCGCAGCTGTTGGCGGCTCCGCTGGTCAGTGAGCACATCGCCTTCGTCCGGGCCGGCGGCCTGGAGGCGGGCCACCTGCTGCCACTGCCCCGCAGCTACGAAGCGGTCGACGCGATCTGCGCCAACATCATCCGTGCCCAGGCGGACCTGCCGGTGCCGATCGCCCTGGAACCGATCGCCGCCCTGTTCGACTGGCCGGACGACGAACTCGACGAGGCAGCGTTCCTCAACGAGATCCTCGACCGCACCGGAGCACTGTTGCTGCTCGACGTCGCAAACGTGTACGCCAACGCCCGCAACCGCGGCACCGACCCACTCGCCCTGCTGGACCGGCTGCCGCTGGAACGGGTGGCGTACCTGCACGTCGCGGGCGGCGCCGAGGGTGGCGGCTTCTACCACGACACGCACACCGACCCGATCGGGCCGGACGTGTTGAGGCTGCTCGCCGAGCTGTGCGCCCGGCACCGCCCACCGGCGGCGCTGCTGGAACGCGACGGGCACTACCCGGCGGCGGCCGAGCTACGCACCGAGTTGGACGCCGTCGCCGCCGCCTGCGGCTTCCCGGTGGTGACGTGACACCGGCCGGGGCGGGACCGGACGGCCCGACCGGGACGCCAGCCGCGACGCCGGTCGAGAAGGCGACCGCGACGCTCGCCTCGCGACAGGCGGAACTGGTCGCGACCCTGGTGGCCGGCGGTCCGCCGCCGCCCGGCTTCGCACCCGGCCCGTTGGCCGCTGCCCGTGCCGCGTTGCTGCGCAAGCGGGCCGGCGAGGTCGCCCGGCACTGGCCGCTGCTCGCCGCCGGGCTCGGCCCCACCTGGTCGACGATGTTCATCGAATGGGCGGCCGACCGACCCACCGGCGGCGGGCTACGCGACGGCTGGGACCTGGCCCGTGCGCTGCACGCCCGCACCGCCCTGCCGGCACTGGGCGCCGAGGAGTTGGCCGTCCGGGAGGCGGAGTTCCGCTACGACGGGCATCAGGCACCGCGCCGCCGCCGGTCCCCCGCCCTCGGACGGGTCGGCGGCGCGATCGCCGTCCAGGTCGCCGGCCGGGTACGCCTGCTGCGTCCGGCCCGTCCCTGAAGCCGACTCCCGGCACGGGACCGGGGCTGTTTCCCGCCGGGCGGGCTGGGGCAGGATCATCGGCATGGATCTCGGACTGACCGATCGGGTGTACGTGCTCACCGGGGCCTCCCGTGGGCTTGGTTACGCCACCGCGCAGTGCCTGGTGGCCGACGGTGCCCGGGTGGTGCTCTCCGCCCGGCACGCCGACGCGGTGGAGGCCGCCGTGGCCGGCCTCGGCGGGCCCGACCGGGCCGTCGGCGTCACCGCCGACCTGGCGGACCCGGCGACACCCGAGCGGCTGCTGACCACCGCGCAGCGTCACTTCGGCCGCGTCGACGGTGCCCTGGTCTCCGTCGGCGGACCGCCCGCCGGCAGCGCCGCGTCGGTCGACGACGAGCAGTGGCGGCAGTCCTTCGAGACCGTCTTCCTCGGTAGCGTCCGCACGGTACGGACGGTCGCCGCCGCCCTGCCCGACGGCGGTGCCATCGCGTTGGTGCTCTCCACCTCGGCCCGCGGCCCGGTACCCGGGCTGGGCATCTCCAACGGCCTGCGGCCGGGTCTGGCCGGCGTTGCCAAGGACGTCGCCGACGAGTACGGCCCACGGGGCGTACGGGTGGTCGGGCTGCTGCCGGGGCGGATCCTGACCGACCGCAACCGGGAACTCTTCGCCGCCTCCGGCGACCCGGAACGGGCCCGGGCCGAGGCAGAGGCCGCCATCCCGCTGCGCCGCATCGGTGACCCCGCGGAATTCGGTCGGGTCGCCGCCTTCGTGCTCTCCCCCGCGGCCAGCTACCTCACCGGCGTCACCGTTCCGGTCGACGGCGGCGCGCTGCGCGGCCTGTGACCACCGGTCAGCCACCCCGCCGCGACCGGCGGGCCACCCAGGGCAGGTCGACCGACCCGTCCCGGCCGGGGCGCGAGCAGCCGCAGCCACGACCATACCCGCGCCCGAGCCGCGAGGAGCTGTCCGCCGCGGCCGATAAGACCATCCCGGACATCATCGCCGTCGGGCTGGACGTGCTCTTCGTCGGGATCAACCCGGGGCTCTGGTCCGCCGCGACCGGGTGGCACTTCGCCCGCCCCGGCAACCGGTTCTGGCCCGCGCTGCACCGGGGTGGGTTCACCCCCCGCCTGCTGCACCCCAGCGAGCAGGACGAACTGCCGGCCCTCGGGCTCGGGATCACAAACATGGTGGCCCGAGCCAGCGCCCGCGCCGACGAACTGACCGCCGCCGAACTGGTCGACGGCGCGCAGCAGCTCACCGACAAGGTGGCCCGGCACCGGCCGCGCTGGGTCGCGGTGGTCGGGGTGACCGCGTACCGGATCGGCTTCGCTCGACCGAAGGCGGTGTTCGGGCCGCAACCGGAACAACTGGCCGATGCCCGGCTGTGGGTGCTGCCCAACCCCAGCGGCCTGAACGCCCACTACACCCCGCAGACCCTCGGCGCCGCCTTCGCCGAACTCCACTCGGCGACCCTTGGGTGAACCGGGCGGCCCGGCTGTCGGTCTGGACCAGCAGCCCTCAGTTGGCGGCGGCGGGCGGCATGGCCTCGTCGGCGACGTACTCCCGGGTGGGGATGACCACCGGCTCCGGGCCGGTGGCGTCGGCGTACGGGGTGGGCGAGTCCGCCACCGCGAACTGGGTGCGGTACAGCTCGGCGTAGAGACCGCCGACCGCGACCAACTCGTCGTGGCGGCCCCGCTCCACGATGCGGCCGTCGTCGAGGACCAGGATCTGGTCGGCGTCCCGGACGGTGGAGAGCCGGTGGGCGATCACCAGGGCGGTACGCCCGGTCAACGCCACCGACAGCGCCCGTTGCACCGCCGCCTCGCTCTCCGAATCCAGGTGCGCGGTCGCCTCGTCGAGGATCACGATCGACGGTGCCTTGAGCAGCAGCCGGGCGATGGCGATGCGCTGCTTCTCGCCACCGGAGAAGCGGTATCCACGCTCACCGACGGTGGTTTCGAGCCCGTCCGGCAGCGACCTGACCAGGTCGGCGACCTGCGCCCCGGCGAGGGCCGCCCACAGCTCGTCGTCGGTGGCATCCGGCTTGGCGTAGCGCAGGTTCTCCGCGATGGTCTCGTGGAACAGGTGCGAATCCTGGGTCACCACGCCGATCTCGTCGCGCAGCGAGTCGAGCCGGGAGTCCCGGACGTCGACGCCGCCGACCAGCACCTGCCCGTCGGTCACGTCGTAGATGCGGGAAATCAGCATGGACAGCGTGGACTTGCCGGCGCCGGAGGGCCCGACCAGCGCCACCATCTGCCCCGGCTCGACGCTGAACGAGACGCCCTTGAGCACCGGTTCGTTTACCGTACGATCCAGCGCGGCGACCTCCTCCAGCGACGCGAGGGAGATCTCGGCAGCGCTCGGGTAGCGGAACCGCACGTCGCGGAACTCGACCGTCCCCGCGCCCTGGGGGATCCGCACCGCGTCGGGTCGTTCCTTGATGCCCGGTTGCAGGTCGAGCACCTCGAAGACCCGGTCGAACGAGACAAGCGCGCTCATCACGTCCACCCGGACGTTGCTCAGCGCGGTGAGCGGGCCGTAGAGGCGGGTGAGCAGCAGCGCGAGGGTCACCACGGTGCCGGCGCTGACCTGGCCGCTGACCGCGAGCCAGCCACCGAGGCCGTAGGTCAGGGCCTGGGCCAGCGAGGCCACCAGCAGCATGGCCACGAAGAAGGTCCGCGAATACATCGCGGAGGTGATGCCGATGTCACGGACCCGTTCGGCGCGGGCGGCGAACCGGGCCGCCTCGGCGTCGGGTCGGCCGAAGAGCTTCACCAGCAACGCTCCGGCGACCCCGAACCGCTCGGTCATCGTCGCGTTCATCTTGGCGTCGAGGTCGTACGACTCGCGGGTGATCTCGGCCAGCCGCCGGCCCACCCGACGCGCCGGGATGATGAACACCGGCAGCAGCACCAGTGACAGCGCCGTGATCTGCCAGGAGAGGGTGAGCATCACGGCGGCGGTGAGGACCAGCTGGATCACGTTGCTGACCACGCCCGACAGCGTCGAGGTGAAGGCCCGCTGGGCGCCCATCACGTCGTTGTTGAGCCGGCTGACCAGGGCACCGGTCTGGGTCCGGGTGAAGAACTGCAACGGCATCCGCTGCACGTGGTCGTAGACGCGGGTACGCAGGTCGAGGATGATGCCTTCGCCGATGCGGGCCGAATACCACCGTTGGGCCAGCGACAGGAGAGCGTCGGCGACCGCGAGCGCGGCGATGAACATGGCCAGCCGGATCACCAGCGCCCCGGCCTCGGAACCACCCCGGGTGATCGCGTCGATCACGTCGCCGGCCAGCAGCGGGGTCGCCACCCCGATCACCGCGGCGACGATCACGGTCAGCAGGAAGACGACGATGTCGCGTCGGTAAGGCTGGGCGAAGGCCACGATCCGGCGGGCGACACCGCGCTTCAGCCGGTGCGCGGAGATGTCGTCCTGGCTACGCATCGAGCGGAGCATGCTCCAACCGCCCATGCCGCCAGCGGCCATGTGGTTGGACACGCTCACCTCCGGGTCAGGACGTCGTACACCGTCGGGTCAATTCTCCCGATGACTACGACAACCACGCGAGTAACCCGGATCTTCCCGAACGGTCCTTACTATTCGCCCCGTCCGGCGAGGTCCCGCAGCCGTCGCGTCTGCGCCTCCCGCTCGGCACGCTGCTGCTCGGCGTGGGTACGCCCAGCGGCTCCGGCGAGCAGCGCCTTGATCTCGACAACGGCGTCCCGGTTGTGGGCGAGCAGCCCAGCGGCCAGGTCACGTACCGCGTCGTCCAGCTCGGTGGTGGGAACCACCAGGGTGGCCAGCCCGATCCGGTCGGCCTCGACGGCGTCCATCCGCCGCCCGGTGGTGCAGATCTCCAGCGCGCGGGCGTAGCCGACCAGCTCGACCAGGCGCTTGGTGCCGGCCAGGTCGGGGACCAGGCCCAACGTCACCTCGGCCATGGAGAACGTCGCGTCCTCGGCCAGCACCCGCAGGTCGCAGGCGAGGGCAAGTTGAAAACCGGCGCCGATGGCATGCCCCCGGACGGCGGCGATCGAGATGACGTCCGGACGGTGCAGCCAGGTGAACCCGCCCTGGTACTCAGCGATCTTGTCGGCGCACTCCTGCTCCGGCAGGGTGGTCAGCTCGGCGAAGGAACCGGGGCCCGAGGCACCGGCCACCGCCAGGTCGAGACCGGCGGAGAAGGCCCGCCCCTCGCCGCGTACCACGACCACCCGCACGTCACCGGGAAGCTCCCGGGAGAAATCGCTCATCGCGCGCCACATCGCCGGGGTCTGGGCGTTGAGCACGTCGGGCCGGCACAGGGTGACCGTGGCGACCGGCCCGTCGCATTCCAGCCGGACCCCGGTCGCCTCGGCGGTCACCAGGCGGCCCGGGTCGCGGTGGTGGTGGCAGTGCTGCTGGACGACGCTGACGGGCGGGTCACGCCTTCTTGCGGCGCCGGGCGCCGCCGCGCTGCCGCAGCTGCACCCCGGACTCGGTGAGTACGCGGTGGATGAACCCGTACGATCGCCCGGTCGAGGCCGCGAGCGCCCGGATGCTCTCGCCCCCGGTGTACCGCTTGACGAGGTCCTTCGCGAGCGTCTGACGCTCGGCTCCGACGATCCGGCGACCCTTCTCAGTGCTGGTGGCTGTGCCAGTGGCTGCCATGCTGTGTCCTCACGTCCCAGACTGTGCGGTTCGGATACGGTCCCACCTATTAGACCGTCTCGAACGATCATGCGCCAGATATCAACTATTCGCCAACCGACACGCTATGCAATGTCAGCTTCCCGATAGGTGACGCCGCCGCCGGCTCAGGCCAGCTCGACCAGTTCCAGCAGGTCGTCGCTCCAGGCGTCCTCGTCGCCGTCGGGCAGCAGGATCGCCCGGTCCGGCTTGAGCGCGAGAACCGCGCCCGGGTCGTGCGTGACCAGGACGATCGCGCCCGAGTAGCGGGCGATGGCGTCGAGCACCTGCTCCCGGCTGACCGGGTCCAGGTTGTTTGTCGGCTCGTCGAGCAGCAGCACGTTGGCGCCCGAGCAGACCAGGGTGGACAGGGCCAGCCGGGTCTTCTCCCCGCCGGAGAGCACCCCGGCGGGCTTGTCGACGTCCTCGCCGGAGAAAAGGAAGGCCCCGAGGATCTTCCGCAGTTCGGTGTCGGTCTGCTCGACCGCCGCGGCCCGCATGTTCTCCAGCACGGTCCGCTCCACATCAAGCGTCTCGTGCTCCTGAGCGTAGTAGCCCAGTCGCAGGCCGTGACCGGGGCGCACCTCGCCGGTGTCCGGCTCCAGCAGGCCACCGAGCATCCGCAACAGGGTGGTCTTGCCGGCGCCGTTGAGCCCGAGGATGGCCACCCGGGAACCCCGGTCCACCGCCACGTTCACGTCAGTGAAGATCTCCAACGAGCCGTACGACTTGGACAGGCCGGTCGCGGTCAGCGGCGTCTTGCCGCACGGCGCGGGCGCGGGGAAACGCACCTTGGCCACCTTGTCGGCGACGCGTACCTCCTCCAGACCGGACATCAGCCGTTCGGCGCGGCGGGCCATGTTCTGCGCGGCGACCGTCTTGGTGGCCTTGGCCCGCATCTTGTCGGCCTGGGCCATCAGCGCGCCGGCCTTCTTCTCGGCGTTTGCCCGCTCCCGGCGGCGGCGACGCTCGTCGGTCTCCCGCGCCTCCAGGTACGCCTTCCAACCCAGGTTGTAGACGTCGACCACGCTGCGGGTGGCGTCCAGGAACCACACCTTGTTGACCACCGACTCCAGCAGATCCCCATCGTGGGAGATCACGATCAACCCGCCCTTGTGGTTGGCGAGGAAACCCCGCAACCAGGTGATCGAGTCGGCGTCCAGGTGGTTTGTGGGCTCGTCCAGCAGCAGGATCCCGCCGCCGTTCTCGCCCGCGTCCCGGAACAGGATCCGGGCCAGCTCGATGCGGCGACGTTGACCGCCGGAGAGGGTGCCGATGGTCTGTGCCAGGGCCCGGTCGGGCAACCCCAGGTTGGCGCAGATGCGGGCCGCCTCGGCCTCCGCCGCGTACCCGCCGAGCGCGGCGAACTGGTCCTCCAGCGCGCCGTAGCGGCGCACCAGGCGTTCGTCGCCATCCTCGGCGAGCCGCGCCTCCAGGTCCTTCATCCCGGCCATCAGCGCGTCCAGGCCCCGGGCGGAGAGCACCCGGTCGCGGCCGGTGACGTCCAGGTCACCGGTACGCGGGTCCTGCGGGAGGTAGCCGACGGCGCTGCGCCGGTCGACCTGCCCGGCGTACGGCTGGCCCTCCCCGGCGAGCACCTTCAGGGTGGTGGTCTTGCCCGCACCGTTGCGCCCGACCAGGCCGATCCGGTCACCGGGCTGCACCCGCAGCGTGGTGTCGGACAGCAGAATCCGGGCTCCGGCGCGCAGTTCCAGGCCGGTAGCAGAGATCATTTTCAGGTACTCGCTTTCGGGATCCGAAGGGCTGACTCAGGGCACACGAAAGCGCCGGCGGATCGTGGTGACCCGTCGGCGCGGGGCGTTCAGCCTTCGCAGCGCAGCACGGCACCAAGTGTACTCGGCGTCGGCCGGCACCCCACGCGGATTACCGACCAAGATCGTCGGGTACCGGATCGCCGACCGGACCGGTTCCGGCCCACGAGCCACTGACTGATCGGGGTCACCATGGAGCTGAACGAGAACGCACGGATCGACACCAGCCAGGTGGAGGACCGGCGAGGCAGCGGCGGAGGCGGCGGGATGGGCATCCCCATCCCGATCGGCGGCGGGCGCGGCGGCATCGTCGGCATCGTCATCGCCGTGCTGGTGGCCCTCGTCGGTGGCGGCTTCGGCCTGAACGCCATGACCGGCGGTGAGGAGCAGGGCGACAACGCCGCGCTGGAGCAGCGCTGCGCCGCCGAGAACGCCCTTGAGCAACTCGACTGCCGCAACACCCTCTACGTCAACTCGATCCAGGCGTACTGGCGCACCGCCCTGCCGCAGGCACTCGGCGAGCAGTACCGCCCGACCCGCACCGTCTTCTTCAGCCAGGCCGTCAACACCGCCTGCGGCCAGGCCGACTCCGGCGTCGGCCCGTTCTACTGCCCGGCCGACTCGCTTGTCTACATCGACCTCTCCTTCTACGAGGTGCTCGCCACGCAGCTCGGCGCCGAGGGCGAGTTCGCCCAGCCGTACGTGCTGGCCCACGAGTACGGCCACCACGTGCAGAACCTGCTCGGCACCAACGAACAGGTGCGCCGCCAGCAGCAACGCGACCCGGGAAACGCCAACGACCTGTCGGTACGCCTGGAGTTGCAGGCCGACTGTTACGCGGGAGCCTGGGCGAAGAACGCCACCGGCACGGCCGACGACAGCGGCCAGAAGATCTTCACAAGCATCACCGAGCGGGACATCGCCGAGGCGATCGACACCGCGGAGGCGATCGGTGACGACGCCATCTCCAAGCGCGCCGACCGGCCGGTGAACCCGGAGGAGTTCACGCACGGCTCGTCGGACCAGCGTAAGCAGTGGTTCAACCGGGGCTACGAGAGCGGCGATCCGGCCTCCTGCGACACGTTCAGCGGCGCGGTCTGACGAACCGACGCCCAGCGGGCCCGGTCACTCGTGACCGGGCCCGTGTCCGCGCGACGAACCAGCCATCACCGTGCGGTGTCCTAGCGGCCGGCCTCCGTCTGCGGTTCGCGGACCAGAATGCGAACCGACCGGGCGGCGGCGACAGCGGCGACAAGTACCGCGTACCGGGGTTCCGGGACATCGAGCAGGCGATCGGCGCGCAGCGCGGACAGCGGGGCGAGCCGACGGTCGGCCAGCACGGTGTCCACGGCCCGCCGGTCGCCACCGGCGACCAGCGCGTCGAGCCGGTCGGCCGCCGGCAGCAGCAGGCGTACGGCAAGATCCGCCGCCTCGGCCAGCGCCGCCTTCGTCTGGTTGTCCCGGCGGCGGGCGAAACGCTGCTGCGACCAACCACCGGCGGCGGTACGTCCCTGCACGTAGCGGGTGTCCACCTTGTGCACGCTCAGCCGGGTCCCCTCGGCGACCCCCATCGCCACCGCACCTTTGCGGGCCAGCAACAGTCCGATCCGGCGCGGCGCGACGACCTCCCGCACGAAGGCGTCCAAATCCGGAACGACCGGCGCACCCGGAGGGGTGTGCAGTTCGGCGGTGGCACCGTCCGGAGCGGACAGCAGCAGGCCGTACGCCTGCGCGCTGGCGGTGGGCGGGCCGTGCCGGTCGGCGAAGCCGGTGACCCAGCGGGCGGCACGGTCCGGATCGACCTCCACCCACCGGCCGCCCCCGGCGGCGGGTCGGCTGCTCATCACCCGACCGTACGGCACGGCCGGCTCGGGTCAGCCACCGAGGAGCATGCCGACGGCGAGCACGGTGATGATCGCGCTGGACAGTAGGGCGGTGACCAGCCGGCCACGGTCGCTGGTGAGCACCCGCCCGATCAGCGAGCCGCCGCCGGCGATGAGCAGCTGCCAACTGGCCGAGGCGAGGAACACTCCGAGAGTGAAGACCGCCGCGACGGCGGTTCCGGAGCCACCCAGTTCCGCCCGGCCGAGCACCAGGGCCGTGAAGTAGACGATGGTGGCCGGATTGAGCAGGGTCAGCGCGAGGATTCCGACGAACGCCCGCGCCGGTGTGTCCAGTCCACGCCGCGCCAATTGTGGCCCGGACCCCGTGGTGGCCTCGGCCGCCCCTGACCGGCCCGGGCCGCCCGCCGACGAATGCGCCACAGGGGTCGGTACGTGGTCCGGGGAACGGCGTGGGCCGCGCACCCGCAGGGCGCGCCACGCGCCGTGGGCGGCGAGAGCGAGCAGCACCGTCGCGCCGACCAGTCGCAGCGGCCCGGCGACCGGCGCGAGCCAGCCCGCGACCACCGCGCCACCGAGCGCCGCGACACCGGCGTACAGCCCGTCGGCGGTGGCCACCCCGAGCGCGGCGGCCGAACCGACCCGGAACGAGGTCCGCGCGGTGAGCCCGAGGATGAGCACGGCGATCGCGCCGACCGGGACGGCCACGCCGTAACCGGCGACCAGACCGGCGAGGAACGCGCCGGTCACGACAGAAGCCGTGCCGAGACGCGGCCCGGTGCCAGCCGCTGTCGGCGCGCGGTGGTGGCCACGGCGACAGGACTCAGCTTCATCGGGTACGCCTCACTCACCGCGCCATCCTGCGGCGACCGGCCGCTGCGACGCCACGGATTTTCGACAGGTCGGCACGCGGTCTCTCGTCAGACCGTGGCCGAACGGGAACGCCGGCGTCGGGTCGACCGACGACACCTTCCGGCGGTCGCTCAGGGCTCGCCACCGCGGCCCGGGGTGGACCGCCGCTCGCCCGGCACCCCTACCCCTGTCGAGGCTGTCGAGCTGAACCGTCGACGCCCTCAGACGTCCCCCGTCCGAGCCGAACGGTCACGTGGGTGAGGCTTTATCTCGACAACCTGGTCGCAGAATCCGACTGGTGATCACGTAGGGATCGGTCTGGGCGTGAGTTGAGTTGAGCGTAGTCGGGACCGTCTCGACGTCAGCGTCGACACGCTGCTGACCTGTTGGTCGACGCCTTGGGGACTTCGTCAGCCCTTGTGCCAGCCCGGAGTCCACACGCTGTCCTCGACGGTGTAGTCGCCGAATGGGCCAGCGCGTACTCCGCCTAGGCATCGCGGAGCTGTCGCCGTGATTCTGCTTGGGAGCAAGTGACGAGAAACCCCAAGTTAGGGCCAGTTAATTGGCAGCGGAAGAAGTGGCTGCCGCCGTGTTTGGGCTCGGCGCCAGCTGGAAGTGCCAGATGATTTGGCTTGGTGTTCCGTCCCAGGCGGCCCCGGCTGCCGCCGGGACGATCCCCAGCAGCGACCAAGGCCAGACGTCCCATGGCCCTGTCGCGATGTCCCCGGGCATGTCCTCGCTGGTGTCGCCGGACATCCGAGGCTCCTCGCAACGCTGTAGCTGCAGGCCCAACGGCAGGGCGACGTGGAGGTAGTCACTGGCCCGATGGCGGAACGCAGGTAGCAGCCCCGGATCACCTTCGGCAGAACGAATTCGTGGTACGGATCCTAATGCCACGAGCTCGTGATGCACGTCCGTGATCACCAGATGGCCGCCAGGACGCAGTACGCGGGCGAACTCGGTGATCGCCGGTCCGACGTCGGGAAGGTGGGTCAGCGCCAACGCACACACGATGACGTCGACGTGGTCGTCGGGTAGGGGAATCTGGTGCAGGTTGCCCTGCCGCAGTTCGGCGTTGGGAACACGAGTACGAGCGTAAGCCAGCATTTCCGGGGAGCTGTCGACGCCGATGACCCGGTGCCCTTGTTTGGCGAGGTACTCGGTGTATCTGCCGGTGCCGCAAGCTGCGTCCAAGGCGACGCCAGGTGGCAGGGAGCCGAGGATGTCCTGCACGATGGGTTCTTCAATGTCGAACAGCCCGTTACCTGGTTGATCGTAGGTCGCGGACCACACCTTGTAGCCGTTCACGGTGTTGACGTGCGCTGCGGTGACCCCGTCACCGTTCAGCGATGGGCTGTCCAGAAGGCGCCGGACCTCGCTGATGCGCGCTTCGATGAACTCCCGGTCGTAGTCGCCGGCGAAGGCACGCAGCAACGCCACGCCCTCCAGCCCCAGTACGTAGGCGAGCGGGTGCTGGTATGCCATCGCGCGACCCTAGCGACGACATGCGGGCCGGGAACACCAATTTCTCGGCTCAGCGCTGCGACTGGCCCCGGTGTCAACGGTGGCGTTGTGCCGTTCGACCTCACGGGGGTGTGTATCCGTCCGGAGGTGTGGATCTGGTTTGCGGGAGCGCGTTGACCGTCGGGTCAAGCGGGGCCTGGGGTGATGCGTCTGCGCTCTCAGCTCGACAGCGCCGGCACCATCACCATCAACCGGGGTCGACCCACTGGCCGGGTCGCCGCGCGGCAACGACCACTCCGGGCGGTCCGACCGTGGTGGCACGGCGGCGAGCGGGTGAGTCACGTCGGGCGCGGCACCCGGTGGGTGCCGCGCCCGAGGCAGACTGCCCGGAGGAGCTGTCAGACGTTGAAGCCGAGGGAGCGGAGCTGGTCGCGGCCCTCGTCGGTGATCTTGTCCGGTCCCCACGGGGGCAGCCAGACCCAGTTGATCCGGATGTCGTCGACCAGGCCACCGCCGGGGCCGGTGGTCAACGCCTGCCGGGCCTGGTCCTCGATGACGTCGGTGAGCGGACAGGCCGCCGAGGTCAACGTCATGTCCAGGGTGGCGACGTTCTGGTCGTCGACGTGTACGCCGTACACCAGGCCGAGGTCGACCACGTTGATGCCCAGCTCCGGGTCGACGACGTCCTTCATCGCCTCCTCGATGTCGGCGACGGCGGCCTTGCCGCCGACCGCCGGGGTCACCGCGCCGTCGGTCGCCACGGCGCCCGACTCCGGCGTGCTGTTGGTCTGCTCGGTCATGCCTTCACCTCCGTCGGGCTCGCGCCCACACCGGCGCGTGCCGCGGCGTCCTTGAACGCCATCCACGGCAACAGCGCGCACTTGACCCGGGCGGGATAGCGGGCCACGCCCTCGAACGCCACCCCGTCACCGAGCACATTCTCGTCCGGCGTGACCTGACCACGGCCGGACATCAACGCCAGGAACGCCTCGTGCACCTCGAACGCCTCCATCGCACCCCGGCCGGTCAGCAGCTCGTGCAGCACGCTCGCGGACGCCTGGCTGATCGAACAGCCCATCCCGTCGTACGACACGTCGTGCAGCGTCGCACCGTCGGTGGCCACCCGGACGGTGATCTCGTCGCCGCAGGTCGGGTTGACGTGGTGCGCCTCGCCAACCCGGTCGGCCGGGTCCGCGGCGTCGCGCAGCCCCCGACCGTGCGGGTGCTTGTAGTGGTCCAGGATGATCTCCTGGTAGAGCGACTCAAGCTGCATCAGGCGAACACCTTCCGCACCTGTTCCAGCCCCGCCACCAGCGCGTCGATCTCCTCGGTCGTGGTGTAGAGGTAGAACGAGGCCCGCGTGGTGGCCGGCACCCCGAACCGGGTGCAGACCGGGCGGGCGCAGTGATGGCCGACCCGCACCTGCACACCGAGGGAGTCGAGCACCTGACCCACGTCGTGCGGGTGCACGTCGCCGAGCGCGAACGAGATGGTGCCGCCCCGACCCACCGGCACCTCCGGGCCGAAGATCCGCAGGCCGGGCACGGTGCCCAGAGCGTCCAACGCGTACGCGGTCAGCTGCTTCTCGTGCCACTGGATCGCCCGCATGCCGATGCCGGTGAGGTAGTCCACGGCCGCACCGAGCGCGACCGCCTCGGCGATCGGCGGGGTGCCGGCCTCGAAACGGGCCGGCGGCGCGGCGTACGTGGAGCCGCCCATCGTCACCGTCTCGATCATCGAACCGCCGCCGAACACCGGCGGCATCGCCGCCAGCAGCTCCGTACGGCCCCAGAGCACCCCGATGCCGGTCGGGCCGCACATCTTGTGCCCGGTGAAGACGATGAAGTCCGCGTCCAGGTCGACCACGTCGATCGGCATGTGCGGCACCGACTGCGAGCAGTCCCACAGCAGCAGCGCCCCCACCTCGCGGACCCGGTCGGTGATCCGTGAGGTGGCGTTGACGGTGCCGAGGATGTTTGACATGTGCACCAGCGAGACGATCTTCGTCCGCTCGTTGACCAGGTCCGTCAGGCCCGACTCGTCCAGCCGGCCGTTGTCGGTGACCGGGAACCAGCGCAACGTCGCACCGGTGCGCTCGGCCAGCAACTGCCACGGGACGATGTTCGAGTGGTGCTCCATCTCGGAGATGACGATCTCGTCACCCGGCCCCAGCCGGAGCCGGGGGTCGGCGTCGGCCCGCAGCGAGGCGTTGGAGAACGCGTACGCCACGATGTTGATCGCCTCGGTGGAGTTCTTGGTGAAGACCACCTCGTCGACGCTCGGCGCGTTGACGAACGCGGCGACCTTCGCCCGGGCCCCCTCGTACGCCTCGGTCGCCTCGGTGCCCAGCGTGTGCACCGAGCGGGACACGTTGGCGTTGTGCCGGGCGTAGTGCTCGGCCAGCACGTCGAGCACCTGACGCGGCTTGTGCGAGGTGTTGGCGCTGTCCAGGTAGACAAGCGGATGCCCGTTGACCTCCCGATCGAGGATCGGGAAGTCGGCGCGTACCGCCGCCACGTCGAAGCGGGGCACGTCGTCGTACTGCGGCATCCCCGGCGGGATCGCGATGGTGGTCATCGTCGTGTCCGGCCCTTCCTTCGCAGATCAGACCCGCGCCGGACCGGCCCCGGCCGCGTACCGCTCGTAGCCGGACTCCTCGAGCTTGTCGGCCAGCTCCGGGCCACCCTGCTCGACGATCCGACCGGCGACGAAGACGTGCACGAAGTCGGGCTTGATGTAGCGCAGGATCCGGGTGTAGTGGGTGATCAGCAGCAGGCCGGTGTCGCCGGTGTCGCGCACCCGGTTCACGCCCTCGCTCACCACGCGCAGCGCGTCCACGTCGAGGCCCGAGTCGGTCTCGTCGAGGATGGCCATCTTCGGCTTGAGCAGCTCCAACTGCACGATCTCGTGGCGCTTCTTCTCACCGCCGGAGAAGCCCTCGTTGACGTTGCGCTGGGCGAAGGCCGGGTCCATGTGCAGCCGCTCCATGGCACCGCGCAGCTCGCCGCCCCAGGTGCGCAGCTTCGGCGCCTCGCCGTCGATGGCGGTCTTGGCGGTACGCAGGAAGTTCGCCACCGACACGCCGGGCACCTCGACCGGGTACTGCATGGCCAGGAAGAGGCCGGCGCGGGCCCGCTCGTCGACGGACATCTCCAGGACGTCCTCGCCGTCCAGGGTCACCGAGCCGCCGGTGATCTCGTACTTCGGGTGGCCGGCGACCGAGTACGCCAGGGTCGACTTGCCGGAGCCGTTCGGGCCCATGATCGCGTGGGTCTCCCCCGACTTCACGGTCAGGTCGACACCGTGCAGGATCGGCTTGAGCTCACCCTCGGGCAGCTTCACCGACACCTGTAGGTCGCGGATCTCCAGGGTGCTCATTATCGGGTCACTCCATTGCTCGGCGTCAGACTGACGTAGATGTCACCGTCGCGGACTTCGACGGGGTAGACGGGTACGGGTTCGGTGGCGGGCAGCCCGGTGGGCTCGCCGGTACGCAGGTCGAAACGGGAGCCGTGCAGCCAGCACTCCAGCGTGCAGCCTTCGACCTCGCCCTCGGAGAGCGCCACGGCCGCGTGCGAACACTCGTCGAACACGGCGTAGAACTGGTCATCCTCGCCGTGCACGAGGGCGATCTGGGTGCCGTCGACGTCCGCGCTGATCACGGTGCCCTTCGGCACGTCCTCGACGGCGCAGATGCGGATCATCAAGCCCCCGCCTTCGTCAGCCGCGCCTCGATAGCGTCCCCCAGCCGCTCGCGCAGGGACTCCACCGGGATCTTGTTCAGCAGTTCGGCGAAGAAGCCGCGCACCACCAGCCGGCGCGCCTCGGCCTCCGGGATGCCCCGGGCCATCAGGTAGAACAACTGCTCGTCGTCGAAGCGGCCGGTGGCGCTGGCGTGGCCGGCACCGGCGATCTCGCCGGTCTCGATCTCCAGGTTCGGCACGGAGTCGGCCCGGGCTCCGTCGCTGAGCAGCAGGTTCCGGTTGATCTCGTACGTGTCGGTGCCGGTCGCCTCGGCCCGGATCAGCACGTCGCCGACCCAGACGGTGCGGGCGCTCTCGCCCTGCAACGCGCCCCGGTAGCCCACGTAGCTGCGGCAGTCCGGCACGGTGTGATCGACCAGTTGACGGTGCTCCTGGTGCTGGCCGGAGTCGGCGAAGTAGACGCCGTACAGCTCGGCCTCGCCGCCGCGGTCGGTGTACTCGACGGTGGTGTACTGACGGACCAGGTCGCCACCGAGGGTGACCTGGACGTGCAGCACCCGCGCGTCGCGCCCCAACCGCACCTTCAGGTGCTGCGCCTGCACCGCGTCGTCGGCCCAGTCGGCCACGGTGACCAGGGTGAGCTTCGCCCCGTCGCCCACCGTCACCTCGACGTTGTCCGCGAGGGTGGCCGAGCCGACGTGCTCCAGCACCAGGATCGCCTCGGCGAACCGGCCCACCTCGACGACCGTGTGCCCGAAGGCCAGGCCCTCGACGCCCGCACCGACCGCCCGGAGGATGGTCGGGCCACTGATCACGGCGTCCTGCGCCACCCGCACCAGCAGCGCCTGCCCGGCCCCGCTGTACGCCAGCGCGCTGACCCGGTCGAACGGGGTGAGCACGCTGCCGACCCGTGGGTCGTCGCGACCGACCTGCTCCACGGACACGCCCTCGGGCAGGTCGGCGTACTCGTGCCGCACCGCGCCGGTGGCGGTCGGAACGTCACCGACCAGCCCACGCAGCCGCTTGAGCGGGGTGAAACGCCACTCCTCCTCCAGGCCGGTCAGGGCCGGGAAGTCGGCGACATCGTACGAACGCAGCGCCTGCGACTTGGTGCTGGGTGGCGCGGAAGCCTGGGTAGTCATCTCGTCCTTGCTTGTGTCTACGACGACGGTGTCCGGTGCTCTGGTGCGGCCAGGGTCAGCCGACCGCGCCCTCCATCTGCAGCTCGATCAGGCGGTTGAGCTCCAGCGCATACTCCATGGGCAGTTCCTTGGCGATCGGCTCGATGAAGCCGCGCACGATCATCGCCATCGCCTCGTCCTCGCTCAGGCCCCGGCTCATCAGGTAGAAGAGCTGGTCCTCGCTGACCTTGGAGACGGTCGCCTCGTGCCCCATCGACACGTCGTCCTCACGGATGTCGACGTAGGGGTAGGTGTCGGAGCGGGAGATGGTGTCGACCAGCAGGGCGTCGCACTTGACCGTGCTGGCGCTGCTGTGCGAACCCTCCAGCACCTGCACCAGGCCCCGGTACGAGGTCCTGCCGCCGCCCCGGGCGATCGACTTCGACACGATGGTGCTGCTGGTGTGCGGTGCCGCGTGCACCATCTTGGCGCCGGCGTCCTGGTGCTGCCCCTCGCCGGCCATCGCCACCGAGAGCACCTCGCCCTTGGCGTGCTCGCCGGTCATGTAGACCGCCGGGTACTTCATGGTGACCTTGGAGCCGATGTTGCCGTCGATCCACTCCATGGTCGCGCCCTCGTGGCACACGGCGCGCTTGGTGACCAGGTTGTAGACGTTGTTCGACCAGTTCTGGATGGTCGTGTAACGGCACCGGGCGTTCTTCTTGACGACGATCTCCACCACGGCGCTGTGCAGCGAGTCCGAGGAGTAGATGGGCGCGGTGCAGCCCTCGACGTAGTGCACGTACGCACCCTCGTCGACGATGATCAGCGTCCGCTCGAACTGGCCCATGTTCTCGGTGTTGATCCGGAAGTACGCCTGCAACGGGATCTCCACGTGCACACCCTTCGGCACGTAGATGAACGAGCCGCCGGACCACACGGAGGTGTTCAGCGCGGCGAACTTGTTGTCGCCGACCGGGATCACCGTGCCGAAGTACTCCTTGAAGACGTCCTCGTGCTCCTTGAGGGCGGTGTCGGTGTCGAGGAAGAGGACACCCTGCTCCTCCAGGTCCTCACGGATCTTGTGGTAGACCACCTCGGACTCGTACTGGGCGGCGACACCGGCGACGAGGCGCTGCTTCTCCGCCTCCGGGATGCCCAGCTTGTCGTAGGTGTTCTTGATGTCCTCGGGCAGGTCCTCCCAGCTGGCGGCCTGCTTCTCGGTGGAGCGCACGAAGTACTTGATGTTGTTGAAGTCGATCCCGGTGAGGTCGGCGCCCCAGGCCGGCATCGGCTTGCGCTCGAACAGCCGCAGGCCCTTCAGGCGCAGGTCGAGCATCCAGGCCGGCTCGTTCTTCTTGGCCGAGATGTCCCGCACCACCGCCTCGTTGAGGCCGCGCTGAGCCGAAGCTCCGGCGACGTCCGGGTCGGCCCAGCCGTACTCGTAGTTGCCCAGGGCGGCGAGCTGCTCATCCTGGGTCAGGGGCTGGACGATCTGCTCGGTCATCTATCTGTCCTCACAGTGGTGACGGTCTTACCGGACTGGGCGTGCGGCGAACCCGGGATGTGCGTGGTGCACACCCCGTCGCCGTGCGCGATGGTGGCCAGGCGCTGTACGTGGGTGCCGACCAGGCGGGAGATCACCGTGGTCTCGGCCTCGCACAGTTGGGGAAACTCGGCGGCCACGTGCGCCACCGGGCAGTGGTGCTGGCAGAGCTGGCCGCCGGAGGCGATCGTGGAGGCACTGGCAGCGTATCCCTCCGCGGTCAACGCCGCGGCGAGTGCCTCGGCACGGGCCATCGGATCGTCGCTGGCGTCGGCGAGGGCGGCCTGACAGCGCGTCTCCAGCGCGGCCACCTGCTCGGCGGCGAATCGCTCCACCGCCTGCGAACCACCGGTGCGGGCGATCCAACGCAGCGCCGCGGTGGCCATGTTGTCGTAGTGGTGTGTGCCACACCGACTGCGGGCGGCGTCCGTGAGCAGGAACACCTTGGCCGGCCGGCCCCGCCCGCGGTGACCGCGTACGGTCTGCTCACGGGCCACGACGTCACCGTCGGCGAGCATCGCGTCCAGGTGCCGGCGGATCGCCGCCGGGCTGAGCCCGAGTGCGTCGCCCAACTGGGCGGCGGTGGCGGCGCGCCGCTCCAGGAGCAGCAGGGTGACCCGGTCCCGGGTCGACGGCTCACCGGTCGGCGCGGCCTGGGTGCTGGTCGTGGCAGGCGCGACGTGGGTGTCCGGCAGCGACCGGCCGACGACCGTACCGGCCGTCGGCTGGTGCCCGGTGAGCCCCGCCGCCTTTTTCACAACGCCCACGTTACGTAATTCAATCAGGGCCCGCAAACGTGACCCCGGTGATCCGAACCACCGCACGGGCGGAGTCACCCGATCGGCGACAACTACGTTGCGTAGGATTCGCCTCGTGAAGCGACCCGACCGCTCCCTGGTCTCCAGCACCCTGCTGCGTCGGCTGGCGTTCGCCAACATCGTCGCGAACGCCGCGATCGTCGTCACCGGCGGGGCGGTGCGGTTGACCGCCTCCGGCCTGGGCTGCCCCACCTGGCCCCGGTGCACCGACGAGTCGTACACCGCCACCGCCGAGATGGGCATGCACGGGGCGATCGAGTTCGGCAACCGCCTGCTCACCTTCGTGCTGGTGCTGATCGCGGGCGCCACCCTGCTGGCCGTGCTCGCGTACCGGCCCCGGCGGCGCGGTGTGGTGCCGCTGGCGCTGGCCGTCGTGCTCGGCATCGTGGCGCAGGCGGTGATCGGCGGGATCACCGTCCGCACCCAGTTGCATCCCTCGATCGTGGGCATTCACTTCGTGGTGTCGATGCTGCTGCTGCTCGTCGCGTACGCCCTGTGGCGCCGGGTGAGCGAGCCGGACGGCCGCAAGGTTCCCGTGGTGCCGCCGGCACTGCGGTCGCTGACCTGGATCACCGTGGCGGCCAGCGCGGCGGTCATCGTCGTCGGGGTGGCGGTGACCGGCAGCGGCCCGCACGCCGGCGACGCCGACGCCGTCCGCAACGGCCTGGACCCACAGACGGTCTCCCAGATTCATGCCGACCTGGTGTTCCTGCTCGTCGGCCTGACCGTGGGCCTGTGGCTGGCGTTGCGCGCGGTCGGCGCACCGGCGCGCGCCGCGCGGGCCGCGCTGACCCTGCTCCTGGTCGAGCTGGGTCAGGGGCTGATCGGCTTCGTGCAGTACTTCACCAACCTGCCGGCGCTGCTGGTCGGCCTGCACATGCTCGGCTCCTGCCTGGTCTGGCTCGCCACCCTCGCCGTGCTCTGGTCAACCCACGAACGCCGCCCCGCCAACGATCCAACCTCGGACACAGCGCCAACCCCACCAACCCCACCGGCCGCACCCGCCCCGACCGAGCCCTCCCACCCGGCCCCCACTCCCGCCTAAACCTCGCGTTGATCATGAAGTTGTTGTCGCCCTCTCCGGCGTGGCACGACAACAACTTCATGATCAACCGGTCGAGGCGACGGCCGGGACGGGACGGTCCTGGCGGGGTCAGCGGGTGGGCTGGGTGAGGCGGAGGGCGATGGCGGCGGCGAGGCGGTTGGGGGCGCCTTCGGCGTGGGCGAGGAAGAGTGAGGGTTCGGTCAGTTCGAGCTCCACAAGGACCGGGTTGCCGTCGGGGCCGGGGATCAGGTCGACCCGGGCGTAGAGCAGGCGCTCGGGCCCGCCGGGCACCGCCGCGAGGGCCTGCGCGGCGACGGCGAGCTGCGCCGGCTGGGCGGTGCGGGCGGTGGTCTCCTCGGCCCCGTTCAGCACGTCGTCACCCTGCTCCGGCCCGGTCAGCATCGGTCCCTTGCGAATGGCGTGACTGAAGGTCAGCCCGGCCGGGCCGGCGAGGAAGAGCAGCGCGGTCTCACCGACGGTGTCGACCGCGGTCAGGTACGGCTGGACCATGGTCACCCGACCGGCCAGGCCGAGCCGACGTACGTGGGCCACCGCGAGGTCCCGGTGCGCCGGGTCGGCCAGGTCGTAGCGGCCGGTACCCCGGCTGCCGGCGCTCACGGCCGGTTTGATGACGTACTCACCACGATCGGCGGGCGGCTGCCACGGCTCGCCGGGCAGCACCCAGCTGGTGGGGACGGTGGGCACGCCGGCCGCGGACAGCTCGTCGAGGTAGCGCTTGTCGGTGTTCCAGCGCACCACGTCAGCCGGATTCAGCAGCCGCGGTACGCGAGCGGCCCAGGCGACGAACTCGTCCCGGCGGAACATGTAGTCCCAGGGCGAGCGGAGTACGGCCAGGTCGTAGCGGGCCCAGTCGATCGCCGGGTCGTCCCAGACGACGGATTCGGCGACGATCCCCCGCGCGGCCAACGGGGCCACCACGAGACGATCGTCTTCGTGCAGGTCAGCCAGTTCGGCGCAGGTAATGAGAGCGACCCGGGGTTTCCCCCGGGTCGACTGGTGGTGATCGGTCAATTATCTCAACGGGCCATCGTGCGCCGGGCCATCGAGCGCCACAGGTCGTTGCTCGGGCGCATCTGGTCCATCAGTTCCCGTTCCCAGGCGTTCTCCACGGCGACCCCGGCCTGCGCACAGGCCTCACGAGCGGTCACCGTGTCCTCGGCGAACTGGTCGCCCCACGCGCCGTCGGAGCCCACCAGGACGATGCGGGCACCGCGCTTGCCGACGTACTCGATGACCGCCTTCGCCCCGCCATGCTCGGCGGCAAACGACCTGATGCCCGCGACCAGCCCGTTGGAGGCCTGCCCGGAGGCGGTCTGATCAGCCGTCAGCGTCGTATCGGAACCATCTGCCATAACGTGAAGACTAAGCAGAGATGCACTCGGACGGGCGAGAACCATCAACCTTTTGTGATGCCCATTACCCACAGGTTTAAGGAAGAGCAAAGACGTTTCGCCCGTATTTATCAGCACTAAACCGGGTCAATCAAAGCGCAAAACGCCACCAAGCGGGCGGGTCCGAGAGATGGGAGATCCCGGCGCGGTCAGCCGTCAGAGCAGGGCGTCGAGAGCCGCGGCGGCGAAGACGATGGTCAGGTACGACGTCGACCAGTGGAACAGCCGCATCGGCTTGACCGGCTCCCCCCGACGGGCCCGCCCGGCGAGCCGGTGCGCCTCAGCCAGGAAGATCACGCCGACCACAAGCGTCGGTACGCCGTAGACCGCGCTCAGCCCCAACGCCCACACGGCCAGCGAGGTCAACACGGTCAGCCAGGCGAACAGCACGATCTCGGCGTTGACCCGCCGGACCGAGGCGACCACCGGGAGCATCGGGATGCCGGCCCGCGCGTAGTCGTCCTTGTACTTCATGGCCAGCGGATAGAAGTGCGGCATCTGCCAGAAGAAGACCACCCCGAACAGCGCCCACGCCACCGGCGACAGCGAGCCGGTCACCGCCGCCCAGCCGATCAACACCGGCGCGGCACCGCAGGCGCCGCCCCAGAAGGTGTTCGCCGTCGTCGTGCGCTTGAGCCACAGGGTGTAGACGACGTCGTAGTAGACGATCGCGGCCAGCGTGAGCCCGGCGGCGAGCAGATTGGTGAAGACCGCCATCAAGGCGACCGAGACCACCGCCAACACCAGGCCGAAGATCAGCGCGTTCCGGGGCGTCACGGTGTGCGCCGGCAGCGGCCGTCGCTTCGTCCGCCGCATCAACTGGTCGATGTCCCGGTCGATGTAGCAGTTGAGCACGCTGGCCGCGCCCGCCGCGAGCGAGCCGCCGACCAGCACCACCGCGACCAGCCACAGCGACGGCAACCCGCCGTGCGCGAGCATCATCGCCGGCACCGTGGTGACCAGCAGCAACTCCACGATCCGCGGCTTGGTCAGCGTCACGTACGCCGCCACCACCGCCCGCAGGTCGCGGGGGCGGGCTGGGGTCTCCCCGGCCGTACGCACCGGCGTCTGCCCGGCAGGGTTACTGACGGGGCGCTCGGTGATCATGCTCACGGATTGCCACCTTCCGGCGTCGGGAGGGGAGGTCACGGCGGCCGGACCGACTCGGGTCCACACACCGACCCACACACTACGCGTCGTCGTTTTGGCTGCCCGGGCGACCCGGTAACGGTGCCAGTCGTCACACCGGAGGCCGGCACGGAGGCTGGCGGACGGGCCGGCGGCGAGGCTGAACCGCGAAGCGCACCCGAAACGTACAGACCAGCATGCTGAGATCCTCGGGCGGACGTTTAGCCGCGCTCGATAGGGTCACCAGTGAGGGTTCCGCCCATCTCGCCGAGGAGCACAAACCACCGTGGCTGCCAACCGACCCGCGCACCCCGCACTTGACTGGTCCGATCTCGACCGCCGTGCCGTGGACACCGTCCGCGTACTGGCCATGGACGCCGTGGAGAAATCCGGCAACGGCCACCCGGGCACCGCGATGAGTCTCGCCCCCGCGGCGTACCTGCTGTTCAACCGGGTGATGCGGCACAACCCCGCCGATCCGAACTGGCCCGGCCGGGACCGCTTCGTGCTCTCCGCCGGGCACTCCAGCCTGACGCTGTACATCCAGCTCTTCCTCGCCGGCTACCCGCTCAGCCTGGACGACCTCAGGTCGCTGCGGCAGTGGGGTTCGCTGACCCCGGGGCACCCCGAGCACGGGCACACCCCCGGTGTGGAGACCACCACCGGCCCGCTCGGGCAGGGCCTGGGCAACGCCGTCGGCATGGCGATGGCGGCGCGGCGCGAACGCGGCCTGTTCGACCCGGAGGCCGAGGCCGGCGAGTCCGCCTTCGACCACCACATCTGGTGCATCGCCTCCGACGGCGACATCGAGGAGGGCATCAGCCACGAGGCCAGTGCCCTCGCGGGGCACCAGCAACTGGGCAACCTCTGCGTGATCTACGACGACAACGAGATCTCGATCGAGGACGACACCCGCATCGCATTGAGCGAGGACGTCGCGGCCCGCTACGCGGCGTACGGCTGGCACGTACAGACGGTCGACTGGCGGCGCGGCGACGCCGAAAAGGGTGACTACCACGAGAACGTCGAGGAGCTGTACCAGGCGCTGCTGGCCGCCAAGGCCGAGACCGCCCGCCCGTCGTTCATCGCGCTGCGCACCATCATCGGCTGGCCGGCACCGAACAAGCAGAACACCGGCAAGATCCACGGCTCGGCGCTGGGCGCCGACGAGGTGGCCGCCACCAAGGAGGTCCTCGGCTTCGACCCGGCCGGCACGTTCGAGGTCACCGAGGAGGTGCTCGGCCACACGCGGTCGGCGCTGCGGCGTGGCGAGGCCGCGCAGCAGGAGTGGACGACCAGCTTCGACTCGTGGTCGAAGGCCAACCCGGAACGCCGCGCCCTCTACGACCGGCTGGCCGGCCGGACGCTGCCCGAGGGCTGGGCCGACGCCCTGCCGGAGTTCCCCGCCGACGCCAAGGGTGTCGCCACCCGGGCCGCCTCCGGCAAGGTGCTGGCCGCGCTCGCGCCGGTGCTGCCCGAGCTGTGGGGCGGCTCCGCCGACCTGGCCGAGAGCAACAACACCACGATGAAGGGCGAGCCCTCCTTCGTCCCCAGCCAGTACGCCACCAAGGAGTTCCCCGGCCACGAGTACGGTCGGACGCTGCACTTCGGCATCCGCGAGCACGCCATGGGCGCGATCCTCAACGGCATCGCCCTGCACGGCGGCACCCGCCCGTACGGCGGCACCTTCCTGGTGTTCAGCGACTACATGCGGCCCTCCGTCCGGTTGGCCGCGTTGATGAAGCTGCCGGTGGTCTACGTCTGGACGCACGACTCCATCGGTCTCGGTGAGGACGGCCCGACCCACCAGCCGGTGGAACACCTGACCGCGCTGCGGGCCATTCCCGGCCTGGACGTGGTCCGCCCGGCCGACGCCAACGAGACCGCCTGGGCCTGGCGGCAGGCCCTGGAGCACACCGACCGGCCGACCGCGTTGGCGTTGAGCCGACAGGCGCTGCCGACGCTGGACCGCACGCAGCTGGCCGGCGCGGAGGGAGTTGCCAAGGGCGGCTACGTGCTGGCCGAGGCGTCCAACGGCAAGCCCGAGGTGATCATCATCGGGACCGGCTCCGAGGTGCAGCTCTGCCTCACCGCCCGGGAGCGGCTGGAGGCCGACGGCACCCCCACCCGGGTCGTGTCCATGCCCTGCCAGGAGTGGTTCTTCGAGCAGGACGAGGCGTACCGGGAGTCGGTGCTGCCGCGCGGGGTAAAGGCCCGGGTGAGCGTGGAGGCGGGCATCGCGATGTCCTGGCGCGGCATCGTCGGCGACTGCGGCGAGACCGTCAGCCTGGAGCACTACGGCGCGAGTGCCCCGCACTCGGTGCTCTTCGAGCAGTTCGGCTTCACCCCGGACCGGATCGTCGCCGCCGCGCACGCGGCGCAGACCCGGGTCGGCGACATCACCGGTTTCACGACCGGCAACTGAGGGAGGCGTTGGCGCACATGACGACCGACAGGCTGGGCGAGCTGACCGCCGCGGGAGTGGCGGTCTGGCTCGACGATCTATCCCGGGTACGTCTGAACTCCGGCGGGCTGGACCAGCTGCGCCGGGACAAGCACGTGGTCGGGGTCACCACCAACCCGACCATCTTCGCCAAGGCGTTGAGCGACGCCGACGAGTACGACTGGCAGCTACGGGATCTGGCCTCCCGGGGCGTCGACGTGGAAGAGGCCGTCCGCATGCTCACCACGTACGACGTGCGGTGGGCCTGCGACGTGATGCGCCCGTCGTACGACGCCAGCGCGGGTGTCGACGGCCGGGTCTCCATCGAGGTGGATCCGCGACTGGCCCACGACTCGAAGCGCACCGTGGCCGAGGCCCGGGCGTTGTGGTGGCTGGTCGACCGGCCGAACCTGTTCATCAAGATCCCGGCGACCGAGGCCGGCCTGCCGGCGATCACCGCGGCGCTGGCCGAGGGGATCAGCGTCAACGTCACGCTCATCTTCGGGCTGGACCGCTACTCCGAGGTGATGGAGGCGTTCGTGGCCGGGCTGGAGCAGGCGAAGGCGAACGGTCACGACCTGAGCACGATCGGCTCGGTGGCCTCGTTCTTCGTCTCCCGGGTCGACAGCGAGGTCGACGCCCGGCTGGAAAAGATCGGCTCCACCGAGGCCAAGGCGCTGCGCGGCAAGGCGGCGGTGGCCAACGCCCGGTTGGCGTTCGAGCGCTACAGCCAGGTCTTCGCCACCGACCGGTGGCGGGCGCTGGCTGACGCCGGTGCCCACCCGCAGCGTCCGCTGTGGGCCTCCACCTCGACCAAGAACCCCGACTACCGGGACGTCATCTACGTCGAGGAGCTGATCGCCCCCGGCACGGTCAACACCATGCCGGAGCCGGTCATCCACGCCTACGCCGAGCACGGCGAGACGCACCCGGACACCGTCACCGGCGCGTACGACGACGCCCGGAAGGTCTTCGCCGCCCTGGAGGCGGTGGGCGTGGACCTGGCCGACGTGATCGCCACCCTGGAGCGGGAGGGCGTCGAGAAGTTCGAGGCGAGCTGGCAGGAACTGCTCGACGGCGTCCGCAAGTCGCTGGCCGCCGCCGGTCAGGGCAGCAGCAGTCCCGGCGACGCCGCCCGTGGCAACGCCGACGCCGCCGCGCGCGCCGGAGGAAATGCGTGACGGTGCCGTCCGGCAGCACCCACGCCGCCACCTGCACCGGGTGGCGGCGTGGGTCGGTGGTGCTACGCGAACGGTTCGCAGGTGGGTAGCTTTCTTCAGACAACCGGTACGGTCGACGTTGATCTACCGGTGCCCGGAAACCCGTACTCCTGTGGGGAGTCGCCGGCGGTGGCCGGCACCCCTGGCCGGTCGGCGACGTCCGCTGCCGCACCGGCATCCGGCCGGACGGTCGGCGGACCCGACCCGACCCGCTCGGCGCGGTGGGTCGCTACGGGTATGACGATGGACGACGTGGACGAGCGGAGCGAGGAGGCAGCGTGAACCCGCTGCGCGACCCGCAGGATCGGCGTTTACCCCGAATTCCGGAGCCGTGCGCTCTGGTGATCTTCGGGGTGACCGGTGACCTGGCCCAGAAGAAACTGCTACCTGCGGTCTACGACCTGGCCAACCGGGGGCTGCTGCCGCCCGGTTTCGTGGTTGTCGGGTTCGCCCGGCGGGACTGGGGCGACGGCGATTTCGCTTCGCTGGCCCGCGAGGCGGCCAGGGCCCACTCCCGGACACCGTGGCGGGAGGAGGTGTGGTCGCGGCTCGAACACAACATCAAGTTCGTCGGTGGGTCGTTCGACGACGACACCGCCTTCGACAATCTGGCGCGCTGCCTGGACGGTCTGCGCGACAGCCACGGCATCCACGGCAACGCGGCCTTCTACTTCTCCATCCCACCGACGGCGTTTCCGGTGGTGCTCAAGCAGTTGGCCCGCACCGGCATGGCCGACAACGAGAAGTGCGGCGGCTGGCGCCGAGTGGTGGTGGAGAAGCCGTTCGGCAACGACCTGCCCTCGGCCAAGGCGCTCAACGACCTGGTCGACGACGTCTTCACCCGGCAGGACGTCTTCCGCATCGATCACTACCTGGGCAAGGAGACGGTCCAGAACATCCTCGCCCTGCGCTTCGCCAACAGCCTCTTCGAACCGCTGTGGAACTCGCAGTACGTCGACTCGGTGCAGATCACCATGGCCGAGGACGTCGGCATCGGCAGCCGGGCGGGTTTCTACGACTCGGTCGGCACCGCCCGCGACGTGTTGCAGAACCACCTGCTGCAACTGCTCGCCCTGGTGGCGATGGAGGAGCCGACCAGCTTCGACGCCGACGAGATCCGGGCCGAGAAGCTCAAGGTACTCAAGGCCATCACGCTGCCGAAGGACGTCACCCAGGGCACGGTACGCGGTCAGTACCTGCCCGGCTGGGTCGGCGGACAGCGGGCCCGAGGTTACCTGGAGGAGGACGGCGTCCCGTCGACGTCGACCACCGAGACGTACGTGGCGGTGCGGCTGGGCATCCAGAACCGCCGGTGGGCGGAGGTGCCGTTCTACATCCGGGCCGGCAAGCGGCTGCCACGGCGGGTCACCGAGGTCGCGGTGATGTTCAAGCAGGCGCCGCACCTGCCGTTCACGCCGGCCGACATGGAGATGCTCGGCAACAACCAACTGGTGATCCGGGTCCAGCCGGACGAGGGCGTGGTGCTCAAGTTTGGTTCGAAGGTGCCCGGCACCACGATGGAGGTCCGCGACATCGCGATGGACTTCCAGTACGGCGAGGCGTTCACCGAGTCCAGCCCGGAGGCGTACGAACGGCTGGTGCTGGACGTGCTGATCGGCGACCGGACGCTGTTCCCGGACGCCGCCGAGGTCGAGCAGAGCTGGGCCGTGGTGGACCCGCTGGAGCATGCCTGGGAGGGCACCAAGCCCGAGCCCTACCGGTCCGGCGAGTGGGGCCCCCGGGCCGCCGACGAGATGCTGGCCCGCGAGGGCCGGGCCTGGCGGCGGGCGTGAGCGAGCGGAGCGAGCGAAGCAGGAGGCTGCGGTGATCGGACTGTGGGACACCACCGGCAACGAGGTGGTCAAGGCGCTCGCCGCGGAACGACGCAGCGCGGGCGGGGTGGCCAGCGGCATGGCGCTGACCCTGATCGTGGTGGTCGACGAGAAGCGGGTCCGCGAGGCGGAGGCGGCGGCCACCATCGCCGCCGCCGCGCACCCGTGCCGGCTGCTGGTGGTCGTCCGCTCCGACGTGGACCGGGACCGCAACCGGCTCGACGCCGAGATCGTCGTCGGCGGACGGCTGGGCCCCTGCGAGGCCGTGGTGATGCGGATGTACGGGAGACTGGCGCTGCACGCCGAGTCCGTGGTCATGCCGCTGCTGGTGCCGGACGTGCCGGTGGTCACCTGGTGGCACGGTGAACCGCCCGAGGAGATCGCCACCGACTTCCTCGGTGTGGTGGCCGACCGGCGCATCACCGACTCCGCGCAGGCCGCCGACCCGATCGCGGCGCTGCGGCAGCGGGCTCGCGACTACGTCTCCGGCGACACCGACCTCGCCTGGACCAGGATCACGCCGTGGCGCACCCTGGTGGCCGGTGCGTTCGATACGACGGACGCACAGTTGACCGAGGCGGCGGTGGTCGCACCGCCGACCGACCCGACCGCCGCGCTGATGCGGGGCTGGCTGCGCAGCCGGCTCGGCATCAAGCCGCGCTGGGACCGGACCCGGGAGTTTCCCCGGATGCGGGAGGTCCAGTTGCGCTGTGCCAACGGCGACGAGTTGACGCTGACCCGCGAGGACAGCGTGGCCACTTTCCGGCGTACCGGCCAGGAGGATCGGATCCTGCCGCTGGTGCGCCGGCCGCTCGGCGACGAGCTGGCCGAGGAGCTGCGCAGGCTCGGCTCCGACCAGGTGTACGCGGAGGCGTTGGGCGCTTTCGCCGGGCTGACCAACCTGGACCGGCGGCCCAGCCAGCGGGTGCACGTCTGGAAGGACCCGGCCACCGCCCAGCGGGCCGAGGCCGGCGTCACCGCGCACGCCACGACGAACAGCGGTTCCTGATCCTCCCACCCCTCCGGTACGCACGACATCGACCGCCCGGCGGTCGCGGAAGGACACCATGAGTGAGGCGAGTGTCGCCGTCCACGCCGACGCCGACCTGCTGGCGCAGGCGGTCGCGGCCCGACTGGTGGTGCGGCTGCTCGACGCCCAGGCCGAACGTGGCCAGGCGTCGGTGGTGCTCACCGGCGGTCGGATCGCTGCGGCGGTCTACCGGGCGGTGGGCGCACTGCCGGCCCGGGACGCGGTCGACTGGTCCCGGGTCGACTTCTGGTGGGGCGACGAACGGTTCCTGCCCTCCGGCGACCCGGAGCGCAACGAGACCCAGGCCCGCGCGGCGCTGCTCGACGCGTTGCCGGTGGACCCGGCCCGGATCCACGCCATGCCGGCCTCGGACGGCGGTGCCGACCCGGAGGAGGCCGCCGCCCGGTACGCGGCCGAACTCGCCCGGGCGGCCCGGCCCGGCACGGCCGTGCTGCCCCACTTCGACGTGCTGATGCTCGGTGTCGGCGAGGACGGGCACGTGGCCTCGGTCTTCCCGGAACACCCGGTCCACTACGAGAGCCGACCGGTAAGCGCGGTGCGGGGCAGCCCGAAGCCGCCACCGGTACGCATCACCCTCACCCTCCCGGCGATCAACACCGCCGAGGAGGTCTGGCTGGTGGCCGGTGGCGGCGACAAGGCCCACGCGGTCGGCATGGCGCTGGCCGGTGCCGGCCCGGTGCAGGTGCCGGCGGCCGGCGTGCAGGGCACCGGGCGTACCCTCTGGCTGCTGGACCGGGCCGCGGCGGCCGATCTGCCGGCCCGCTTCCGCAGCCTGCGCTGACCGAGACGTCGACGCGGTCCAGGGGGCGGTGGCCGCCGGAGACGAGCCGCGAGCCACGGCGCGGTCGCCGCTCGCCTGCCCCGCCGGCCTCACCCGGGCACGTCGAGGGCCTAGCCTCGGCTGCCGCGACGCTGGCGTAGCGCGGCGAGAGCCTCGGCGAGGATCGCCTCCCCCTCGGCGTCGGTACGACGTTCCTTCACGTACGCCAGGTGGGTCTTGTAGGGCTCGGCCCGGGCCCGGCCCGGCGGATCCTGGGCGTCCTGACCGGCGGGCAGCCCGCAGCGGGGGCAGTCCCAGACGGTCGGGGCCACCACGTCGGCGACGATCCGGATGTCGGTGCGGTGCCCGTTGCGGCACCAGTAGCTGACCGACCGGCACGGGACCGGCTGGTGGCGTTCGGGGGGACGTGGGGGCGCGGACCCGACGCGGGCGCCCCGGATGACGTGGCCGTTCGGCACGGCGCTGACTCCTGTCGTCGGAGGGGACCGCCGTCGGGGGGTGGACGGCGGGCGACGCGGTGCAGCGAGTGAAACGGACTGCGCGCGGCCCGTCGGGTGACGGACCGCGCGCAGATTGTACGCCTCGGGGGCCGGCTCAGACTCCCGTACCCACCTCAAGCCGGAGCCAGAGACCGAGCCCGATGATGCAGGCGAACCAGACGATGGCCACCAGAACGGTGTAGCGGTCCAGGTTCTTCTCGGCCACCGACGAGCCGGCCAGGCTGGAGCTGACGCCACCGCCGAACATGCTGGACATTCCACCGCCCTTGCCGCGGTGCAGCAGGATGAGCAGAACGAGCAGGAAGCTCGTGATGACCAGCAACACGATCAACGTGTAGGCGAACCAGAGCGGCATGGCGGGGGTCAGTCCTCTCGTTACGATCCTCGCCCGGGCAGATCGGGCACGGCGGCACCGACCGGCGGACGGGCGGAGTCAAGGATAGCGAGCGATCAGCCGGAGATGTGCTCCGGGAACCGGCAGATCTTCGCGAACTCCTCAGCGTCCAGGCTGGCGCCGCCCACCAGGGCGCCGTCCACGTCCGGCTGCGCCATGATCGAGGCGACGTTCGACGACTTGACCGAGCCGCCGTAGAGGATGCGTACGCCGTCGGCGGTGGCCTGGTCCACGGTCTCGGCCAGCCGGGCCCGCAGTGCGCCACACACCTCCTGGGCGTCCTCCGGGGTGGCCGTCTTGCCGGTGCCGATCGCCCAGACCGGCTCGTACGCGACCACCACCCGGAGCACCTGCTCCGCACTGAGCCCCTTGAGGGCGGCGTCGAGCTGGTCGGTGCAGTGCGCCACGTGGCTGCCCTGCTCCCGGACGTCCAGCCCCTCCCCCACGCAGAGGATCGGGGTGAGCCCGTGGGTCAGCGCGGCCTGCACCTTGGCACCCACCAGCGTGTCGTCCTCGCGGTGGTACTGCCGGCGCTCCGAGTGCCCGACCGCCACGTACGTGCAGCCGAGCTTGGCCAGCATCGCGCCGGAGATCTCCCCGGTGTACGCGCCGGAGGCGTGCGGCGACAGGTCCTGTGCGCCGTAGCCGATCAGCAGCTTGTCGCCCTCCACCACGGTCTGCACCGTGCGCAGGTCGGTGAACGGCGGCAGCACCACCGTCTCCACCTCGGTCAGCTGCTTCTCGGTGAGGCTGGCGGCCAGCTTCTGCACCAGCAGGTTCGCCTCGAGGTGGTTGAGGTTCATCTTCCAGTTGCCGGCCATCAGCGGCCGGCGGGGGGCGCTCGCCATCAGTTCTCCAGAGCCGCGATGCCGGGGAGGGTCTTGCCCTCCAGGTACTCCAGGGACGCGCCACCGCCGGTGGAGATGTGCCCGAAGGACTTCTCGTCCAGCCCCAGGGCCCGCACCGCGGCGGCGGAATCACCGCCACCGACCACGCTGAACGCGTCCGCACCGGCGATCGCCTCGGCCACCCCACGGGTGCCGTGCGCGAAGGCGGGCATCTCGAACACGCCCATCGGGCCGTTCCAGAAGATCGTCCGGGCGCCCTTGAGCGCGGCGGCGAAGCCCGCCACCGTCTTCGGGCCGACGTCCAGCCCCACCCGCTTGCTGGGGATGCCCTCCGCCGGCACGGTGTCGTGCGCGGCGTCCGGGGCGAACGCGTCGGCGGCCACCACGTCGACCGGGAGCATGATCTTGCCCTCGGAGCGCTCCAGCAGGTTGCGGCAGGTCTCCACCATCTCCGCCTCCAGCAGGGAGGACCCGACCTCGTGGCCCTGGGCCTTGAGGAAGGTGAAGCACATGCCGCCACCGATGAGCAGCCGGTCGACCTTCGGCAGCAGCGCCTCGATCACCGCGAGCTTGTCGGAGACCTTCGACCCACCGAGGACCACCACGTATGGCCGCTCGGGGTCGCCGGTGAGCTGCGACAGCACCTCCACCTCGCGCAGCACCAGCCGGCCGGCGAAGTGCGGCAGCCGGGCGGGCACGTCGTGGACGCTTGCGTGCTTGCGGTGCACCGCGCCGAACGCGTCGTCGACGTACACGTCACCGAGGGCGGCGAGCTGGTCGGCGAACGCACCCCGCTCGGCGTCGTCCTTGCTGGTCTCCCCCTTGTTGAAGCGGAGATTCTCCAGCAGCGCCACCTCACCGTCGGCGAGCGCCGCCACCGTCGCCTGGGCGGACTCGCCAACCGTGTCGGTAGCGGTGTGCACCGCCGTGCCGAGCAGCTCACCGAGCCGCCCGGCGACCGGGGCGAGGCTGAACTGCGGGTCCGGCGCACCCTTCGGCCGGCCCAGGTGGGAACAGACGACCACCTTGGCACCGGCCTCGGTCAACGCGCCGAGGGTCGGCAGCACCGCCCGGATCCGGCCGTCGTCACTGATGTCGCCGGTCTGCTTGTCGAGCGGGACGTTCAGGTCGGCGCGCACCAGCACGCGCCGACCCGAGACCCCCTCGGCGAGCAGGTCGTCGAGGTTACGGATGCTCACAGCGAGCTACCCACCAGCTTCACCAGGTCGACGAGGCGGTTGGAGTAGCCCCACTCGTTGTCGTACCAGCCGACGACCTTGACCTGGTTGCCGATGACCTTGGTCAGCGGCGCGTCGAAGATGCACGACGCCGGGTCGGTCACGATGTCGGCGGAGACGATCGGGTCCTCGTTGTAGGTCAGGATGCCCCGCAGCGGGCCCTCGGCAGCGGCCTTCAGCGCGGCGTTGACCTCGTCCACCGAGGTCTCGCGACCGACGGTGACGGTGAGGTCGGTGGCGGAGCCGGTCGGGATCGGCACCCGCAGCGCGTACCCGTCGAGCTTGCCCTTGAGGTCCGGCAGCACCAGGCCGATGGCCTTCGCCGCGCCGGTCGAGGTCGGCACGATGTTCAGCGCGGCGGCCCGGGCCCGGCGCAGGTCCTTGTGCGGCGCGTCCTGGAGGTTCTGGTCCTGGGTGTACGCGTGGATGGTGGTCATCAGACCCTGCTGGATGCCGAACGTGTCGTGCAGGACCTTCGCCATCGGCGCCAGGCAGTTGGTGGTGCAGGAGGCGTTCGAGATGATGTTGTGGCTGGCCGGGTCGTACTGGCCGTCGTTGACGCCCATCACGACCGTGACGTCCTCGTTCTTCGCCGGAGCGGAGATGATGACCTTCTTGGCCCCGCCGTCGATGTGCGCCTTGGCCTTGGTGGCGTCGGTGAAGAAGCCGGTCGACTCGATGACCACGTCCGCGCCGACGTCGCCCCACGGCAGCGCCGCCGGGTCCTTCTCGGCGTACGCCTTGATGGACTTGCCGCCGACGGTGATCTCGTCGGCGGTGGCCTTGACCTCCTGCGGGAGGCGGCCCAGGATGCTGTCGTACTTGAGCAGGTGGGCGAGCGTCGCGTTGTCGGTCAGGTCGTTGACGGCCACGACCTCGACGTCAGCGCCGGACGCCAGCACTGCCCGGAAGAAGTTACGGCCGATCCGGCCGAAGCCGTTGATGCCAACCCGGATGGTCACAGGTCCCATCTCCTCGCGTTCTGGTCCGCCGGCGTGGAGACCCTCGGCCGGCGAAGTGGTTGTGCGCCGACCGTTGGAGCCGGCCGTTGACGGTTCATCCCGGCCACCCCGCCGCGGTCCGAGGGACCTGACCGCCGTCGAGGCGGTGGATACGGCGGGGAGCACCGGTGCCGGCCCCCTTGCCGTACGCAGCGACCATATCCGAGCGCGCCGAGCCACGCTGCGCCGGGTGGTCGCCCCACCGTCCTATCAGACCACGAGCATGTCGGGCGTGACGGCCGCTTCGGTATCCGGGATGCCGAGGTCGCGGGCCCGTTTGTCGGCCAGCGCCAGCAACCGGCGGATCCGCCCGGCGATGGCGTCCTTGGTCAGCGGCGGGTCGGCCAGCGCACCCAACTCCTCCAGGGACGCCTGCCGGTGCTCCAGGCGCAGCCGACCGGCCGAGGTCAGGTGTTCCGGCGCGTCGTCGGCGAGGATCTCCAACGCCCGGGTCACCCGGGCCGCGGCAGCGACCGCCGCCCGGGCCGAACGCCGCAGGTTGGCGTCGTCGAAGTTCGCCAGCCGGTTGGCCGTCGCCCGCACCTCGCGCCGGACCCGGCGCTCCTCCCAGGCCAGCACACTGGAGTGGGCACCGATGCGGGTGAGCAGCGCGGCGATCGCGTCGCCGTCCTTGACCACCACCCGGTCGACGCCGCGTACCTCACGGTTCTTGGCGGTGATGCCCAGCCGCCGGGCCGCACCGACAAGCGCCAACGCCGACTCCGGCCCGGGGCAGGTGATCTCCAGGGCGCTGGACCGACCCGGCTCGGTCAACGAACCGTGCGCCATGAACGCACCCCGCCAGGCGGACACCGCGCAGCAGACGCTGGCGGCGACGACGTGCGGCGGCAGCCCGCGTACCGGCCGGCCGCGCACGTCGAGCAGCCCGGTCTGCCGGGCCAGGGCCTCGCCGTCCTTGACGACCCGGACGATGAAGTGGCTGCCCTTGCGGAGCCCACCGGAGGCGAGCACGTGGATCTCGCTCGGATAACCGTAGACCTCGGCGATCTCGCGCCGCAGCCGCCGGGCCACCGCGCCGGTGTCGAGTTCGGCCTCCACCACCACCCGCCCGGAGACGATGTGCAGCCCACCGGCGAACCGCAGCAGCGCCGCCATCTCCGCCCGCCGGCAGCAGGGCTTGGGCACGTCGACCCGACTCAGCTCGTCCTTGACCGCAGCCGTCATCGCCATTGTGCGTCCCCTCACGGACCGGTTCCGGCGTGTCGCCGGAGATTACGTACGTGTCTAACGATCGGCGCCCAGTACAGGCACCAGGGCGGCGCCCAGAGCAGCCGGATCATGACGGGGAGTGCCGTCGTCGACCGCGACGGGAGCGAGGACCAGCCGGGCTCCCAGGGATTCTGCCGCACCGTGGACCGGTTCGGGGTCACCGACCGCCTTGGCGTCGGCGAGCACGAAGTCGACAGTCAGCTCCGGCAGGTACCAGCGCAGCGCCGCCAGGTGGTCGGCGACGGAGAGCCCGAGGGTTTCCTTCTCGGCGGCGAGGTTGAGAGTGACCAGCCGCCGAGCCGGGCTGGCCAGGATCGCCGCGGCCAGCTGCGGCACCAGCAGGTGCGGCAGCACGCTGGTGTACCAGCTGCCCGGCCCGAAGATCAGCCAGTCGGCGTCGCCGATCGCGGCGACCGCCTCGACACACGCCGCCGGTGCCTGCGGGGTGAGCCGCAGGGACTCGACCCGGCCCGTGGTGACCGCGACCTGATGCTGTCCGCGTACGGTGCACACCTCGTCGGGGCGTCCCGGGTCGACCCCGCGGACCCGGGCCTCGATGTCGACCGGCTGGCGGGACATCGGCAGCACCCGGCCGACCGAGCCGAGCATCGCCCCCGCGTGCTCCAAGGCGGCCACCGGGTCGCCCAGCAGCTCCATCAGCCCGCAGAGCACCAGGTTGCCCACCGCGTGCCCGGCCAGCCCGTCGGCCCGGCCACCCGCCGCCATCTCCGCGAAGCGGTGCTGGAACAGCCCCGCACTGCGTCGGGTGGCGGGGTGGTCGCCGGCCAGCGCCACAAGTGCCTGCCGCAGGTCACCGGGGGGCAGCCCACCCCGCTCGGCCCGCAGCCGGCCGCTGGAGCCGCCGTCGTCGCCGACGGTCACCACCGCCGTGATGTCCAGATCCAGCTCCGGTGCGCAGCGGCGCAACGCCCGCAGCGAGGCGGACAGGCCGTGCCCGCCGCCGAACGCCACCACCCGGATCGTCATTCCCGCCCCAGGTCGCGGTGCTGGGCGTTGGCGGCCAGCCCGGAACGGCGCAGCCGGGCCGCCAACTCCTCGGCGATCGCCACGCTACGGTGCTTGCCGCCGGTGCACCCGACCGCCACGGTCAGGTACCGCTTGCCCTCCCGCTCGAAGCCGGCCGTGGTGGCGTTGACCAGGTCCGCGTACGCGTCGACGAAGGCGTCCGCGCCCTCCTGCCCCAGCACGTACGCGCTGACCGCCTCCTCGCGCCCGGTGTGCTCCCGCAGTTCGGGCACCCAGTACGGGTTGGGCAGGAACCGGGCGTCCATCACGAAGTCGGCGTCCGGCGGCAGGCCGTACTTGAAGCCGAAGGAGATCACCGTCAGCCGCAACCGGCGGGCGTCCTCCCCGCCGAACAGTTCCTCGACCCGGCGGCGCAACTGGTTCACGTTGAGGTGGCTGGTGTCGATGATCACGTCGGCCTGGTCGCGGGCCTCCTCAAGCAGCCCCCGCTCGACGGCGATGCCGTCGGCGAGCCGGCCGTCGCCCTGCAACGGATGCGAGCGCCGGACGCTCTCGAACCGGCGGATCAGCACCTCGTCGTCGGCGTCGACGAAGACCACCCGGGGGGCGTAGCCACGCTCCTTCAGCTCCCGGATCGCCTCGGCCAGATCCGTGGAGAAGGCCCGGGAGCGTACGTCCAGCACCATCGCGGTACGCCGGGCCGCCCCACCCGCCTTCACGGCCAGCTCGGCCATGTCCAGCAGCAGCGCCTGCGGCAGGTTGTCGACGACGTAGAAGCCCACGTTCTCCAGCGCCCGGGCCACGGTGCTGCGGCCACCACCGGACAGCCCGGTGACCACGACCAGTGTGGTGTCCGTTTCGGCGGTCTTCCCGGTCTGCTCACCGGGTACGCCCGCACGGTGACCGGTCGTGTGCGCCTCGCCCACCCGTCTGCCCCTCCAGCCCTGCCGCCCCGGCCGATCCGGCCGGGCTTGGTCAAGCAGCGACTCTAGCTCGCCGGTGTCGGGCTCCGGGGGACGCACCGCCGCCGCGCCGCAGGGCCACCGGAAGCGCGCACCGGACGTGTCGGCTGACTGACGGCGCGCGACGCGCGACGCGGATATCCTCCGGCCATGGGCAGGCACGGGGCGCGGCTGCGCTGGGTGGTTGCCCTGGTGTCGGTCATGGTCGCCGTGCTGGCCACGGTGGACCGCTACGTCGACCGCGAACGCGAGTGGACACACGGCGGTGACCAGGTGGCGGTGACCGTCGAGGCCGTGCTGCCGGAGCCGGACCAGGTGGCGGACGCGGTCGTCGCGGTCGGCTGGCCCGAGCCGGCGGACAACGTCATCGGTGACCCCGACAGGCAGTCGGTGGTGTTGCGGTTGAGCTGGTCCGGGCCGTCCCGGCAGGGCCACTACCAGGTCATCCTGCTCGACGGCCGGGTGGAACCCGCCCGGGTGGTGCGGCCCTACACCGGCTGGGACGCCGAGGGTGGCACCGGTTCCAACTGGGCCGGAGCGTACGACGTGCTGGCCGAGCGGTACCCCTGGCTCGCCGACACCGCCACCCGCGAGGAGCCCGAGGGCACGTTCACCACCCCGGACAACGTCGGCGCGGTGGGCACCCGCGCGATCGCCGACGGCAGCCTGATCGCCGTCTTCCGACTGGCACCCGGTGCCCTGCCGCTGACCGACCCCGCACGCCTGGTCGTCGCGTTCTGCTACGTCGGCCCCGACGGCGACGTCCGCTGGGCCAAGCAGGTCCCCGTCCCACCCACCCCATGACCGCCCCAGCGCCAACCCCGCCCTGCTTCGATCTGTGGCAGCGTAGGTCGTCGACACGCCGAGCCGACAGCACCGGCACTGCCACAGATCGAACGCGCAAATCAGCCGCTCGTAGAATCCTCGGATGGTCTCTCCCGCCGATGTGAGCGTCACCGACCTGGCCGCCTCCGACGCACCCACCGCCGAGAAGGTGACAGCGACGCTTGAGGTGCTGCGGCGGGTCTTCGGGTACGACTCGTTCCGGGGCTTCCAGCGGGAGGTCATCGACCACGTGGTGGCCGGCGGCGACGCGCTGGTGCTGATGCCCACCGGCGGCGGCAAGTCGTTGTGCTACCAGATTCCCGCCCTGGTCCGCGACGGCGTCGCCGTGGTGATCTCGCCTTTGATCGCGCTGATGCAGGACCAGGTGGACGCGCTCACCGCGGTCGGGGTGCGGGCCGGCTTCCTCAACTCGACACTGGATCTGGACACCCGCCGGCTGGTCGAGGCGGAGTTCGTGGCCGGGGAGATCGATCTGCTCTACCTGGCGCCGGAGGCGCTGGCCAGTCGGGCCACGCTGAACCTGCTGGACCGGGGGCGGATCGGCCTGTTCGCCATCGACGAGGCGCACTGCGTGTCGCAGTGGGGCCACGACTTCCGGCCGGACTACCTGAACCTGTCGATGCTGCACGAACGCTGGCCGGGCGTACCCCGCATCACGTTGACCGCCACCGCGACAAGCGCCACCCGGTCCGAGATCGCCACCCGCCTCAGCCTCACCGAGGCGCGGCACTTCGTGGCCAGCTTCGACCGGCCCAACATCCAGTACCGGATCGTGCCGAAGCGGGAGCCGCGCAAGCAACTGCTCGCCCTGCTGCGCGACGAACATCCCGGCGAGGCGGGCATCATCTACTGCCTGTCCCGCGCCTCGGTGGAGAAGACCGCCGAGTTCCTGGTCGCCAACGGCATCGACGCCCTGCCGTACCACGCCGGCCTGGATGCGGGCACTCGCGCCGCCAATCAGCAGCGCTTCCTGCGCGCCGACGCAGTGGTGATGGTGGCGACGATCGCCTTCGGAATGGGCATCGACAAGCCCGACGTGCGGTTCGTCGCCCATCTCGACCTGCCCAAGTCGGTCGAGGGCTACTACCAGGAGACCGGCCGCGCCGGCCGCGACGGGTTGCCGTCGACCGCCTGGCTGGCGTACGGGCTGCAGGACGTGGTCCAGCAGCGGAAGATGATCGACACCTCCGAGGGTGACCTGGCGCACCGGCGCAACCTCGCCGCCCACCTCGACGCGATGCTGGCGCTCTGCGAGACGGTCCGCTGCCGCCGGGCGCAGTTGCTGGAGTACTTCGGCGAGCCGGCCACCGGCGGCTGCGGCAACTGCGACACCTGTCTGGAGCCGCCCGAATCCTGGGACGGCACGGTGGCCGCGCAGAAGCTGCTCTCCACCGTCTTCCGGCTGGACCGGGAGCGCAACCAACGGTTCGGCGCCGGGCACTGCATCGACATCCTGCTGGGTCGTACCACCGACAAGATCAGCCAGCATCGGCACGACTCGCTTACCGTGTTCGGCATCGGCGGCGAACTGAGCGAGGCGGAGTGGCGCGGCGTGGTCCGGCAACTGCTCGCCGAGGGACTGCTCGCCGTCGAGGGCGACTACGGCACCCTGGCGCTCACCGACGCCAGCGCCGAGGTGCTCAGCCGGCGGCGCACCGTGATGCTGCGCCGCGAGGCGGCCCGCCCGGCGAAGGCAGCCAAGCCGCGGGGCGCGGCCACCGTGGTCGCCGAGCTGCCGGCGGAGGCAGCCGGCACGTTCGAGCGCCTGCGGGCCTGGCGGGCGGCCACCGCGAAGGAGCAGGGCGTACCCGCGTACGTCATCTTCCACGACGCGACGCTGCGGCAGATCGCGGCCGATGCGCCGTCGTCGCTGGCCGAGCTGTCCCGGATCAGCGGCGTCGGCGAGAACAAGCTGGCCAAGTACGGCGAGCAGCTCCTCGGGGTGCTCACCGACGCCGCCTGAGCTCCGCCCTCCCCTCATCAGGATCCGCGCAACTTCAGGGTTGCTGCCGTCTCAGGCGCCGTGGAGACCGCAACATCCCCGAAGGTGTCAACTTGCGGGAGGTTCGGTGGTGGGGGTAGGTGCGCCGAGGGCGGTGAGGATGGCCTCGGCGGTGCGCCGGCCGACGCCGGGGACCTCGGCGATCTCCTCCACGGTGGCGGCCGAGAGGCGTTTCAGCGAGCCGAAGTGACGTAGCAGCGCCTTGCGGCGTACCTCGCCCAGGCCGGGGACGTTGTCCAACGCCGAGGTGGTCATCCGCTTGGAGCGGCGCTGCCGGTGGAAGGTGATGGCGAAGCGGTGGGCCTCGTCGCGTACCCGCTGCAGCAGGTAGAGCCCCTCGGAGGCGCGCGGCAGGATGACCGGGAAGTCGTCGTCGGGCAGCCAGACCTCCTCCAGCCGCTTGGCCAACCCGCACAGCGCCACGTCGTCGATGCCCAGCTCGGCGAGGGCCTGTGCGGCAGCGGCGACCTGCGGCGCTCCACCGTCGACCACGACCAACTGCGGCGGGTACGCGAACCTGCGCGGCCGGCCGGTGGTCGGGTCGACAAGCGCCCCGATCCGCGGCTCGTCGCTGCCGTCGACGACGCCTGCATCACCGTCGTCTGCGTCGACGACGGCCGGCGTGGTGCCGAGAACATCGGTGCCGGCGACGGCCGGCTCGCGGGCGGTGGCACGGTCAACGGCGGCGGCCGGGGCGGCGAGGTCGGCGACAGCCGGGGCGGCGAGGTCAGCGGCGGATTCGACACCTGCCTCACCGGTCTCGGCGCGCGCGTCGAGGTAGCGGGCGAAGCGGCGGCGCAGCACCTCGGACATCGCCGAGAGGTCGTCGGTGGCACCCCGGATGATGAATCGCCGGTACTCGCTCTTGCGGGGCAGCCCGTCCTCGAAGACGACCATGCTCGCCACCACGTCGGTGCCCTGGATCTGCGAGATGTCGAAACACTCGATGCGCAGCGGCGCCGTCCGCAGCCCGAGCGCCTCGGTGATCTCGTCGAGGGCCTTGCTGCGGGTGGTGAGGTCACCGGCCCGCTTGAGCTTGTGCCGGGCCAGGGCGTCCTTCGCGTTGCGTTCCACCGTCTCCATCAGGGCCCGCTTGTCGCCGCGCTGCGGCACCCGCAGCGTCACCCGGCCGCCCCGGTGGGTGGAGAGCCAGTCGGCAAGCGCCTCGGCGTCGGCGGGCAGCTCGGGCACCAGCAGCTCGCGCGGCACATCGGCCTCGCCGTGCTCGCCGCCGTAGACCTGGGTGCAGAAGTGGTGCACCAGATCGCCGGTGGTCAGCTCCTCGGTCTTCTCCACCACCCAGCCGCGCTGGCCGCGTACCCGCCCGCCCCGGACGTGGAAGACCTGGACCGCGGCTTCGAGCGGGTCGTCGGCGAAGGCCACCACGTCGGCGTCGGTGCCGTCGCCGAGCACCACCGTCTGCTTCTCCATCGCCCGGCGCAGCGCGGCGACGTCGTCGCGCAGCCGGGCCGCCCGCTCGAACTCCAGCTGCTCGCTGGCCTCGGCCATCTCGCGTTCCAGTTTGCGGACCATGGTGTCGGTGCGCCCGGCCATGAAGTCGCAGAAATCGTCGACGATCTCGCGATGCCGCTCGGCGGAGACGCTGCCGACGCAGGGGGCCGAGCACTTGCCGATGTATCCCAGCAGGCAGGGCCGGCCGACCTGGCCGGCCCGCTTGAACACCCCGGCGGAGCAGGTGCGGGCCGGGAAGACCCGCAGCAGCAGATCGAGCGTCTCGCGGATCGCCCAGGCGTGCGAGTACGGCCCGAAGTAGCGCACCCCCTTGCGCTTGGCCCCGCGCATCACCTGGAGCCGGGGATATTCCTCGTCGAGGGTCACCGCCAGGTAGGGGTAGGACTTGTCGTCGCGGTACCGGACGTTGAATCTCGGGTCGTACTGCTTGATCCAGAGGTATTCGAGCTGGAGCGCCTCGACCTCGGTGCCCACGGTGACCCAGTCGACCGCCTCGGCGGTGGTGACCATCTGCTGGGTGCGCTGGTGCAGCCCCCACAGGTCGGCGAAGTAGGAATTCAGTCGACTGCGCAGGTTCTTCGCCTTGCCTACGTAAATCACCCGGCCGGTGCCGTCGTAGAAGCGGTACACCCCTGGCGCCTCGGGAATCGTGCCCGGCGCGGGACGGTAGGTCGACGGATCAGCCACACTCCGAGACTAGTCGCCGCCTCCGACAGCCCGGATCATCCCCTGATGCCCGTTCCCGCCTCGCCGGGGCGACCGCGCTCGACGCCCTGATCGACGCCTTCCAATATCGAGCACGGCGGCCTACCATCCAGTAACCGAATGTTCTTCATGTAATGATCCCGTCCGATGGCCCCCGTCCACAGAGGATCGCCATGACCGGTCACACCACCCCCCGCCGGCTGCTCGCCGGCACCACGGCCGCCGCCGTCGCCGCCCTTCTCGTCGCCGCCCCGACCACCGCCACCGCAGCCAGCAGCCCGACCGAGACCACGACGAGCACCCTCGCGACAAACGTCGCCAACGCCTTCGCCGCCAACGACTACTGCCTCGGAGAATGCTCGGAGATCCTGCCGCCCGGCCAGAACGGCAACGCCACCCTGGTCGAGATCCTGGGCAACCAGGCATTCGGCACCCTGCCCCGGCACTCCGCCGACCAGCTCGACAGGTACGCCGACCTCGTCTACGGCTACGCCGGGCTGCGCGAGGACCAGATCGACACCTTCTTCAACGACGCCTCCTTCGGCGTCGCGCCCAACCAGGTGGAACGCGACTACTCACCCCGCTCGGACGTCCGCATCCTGCGGGACCGGGCCACCGGCGTCCCGCACATCACCGGCAGCACCCGCGCCGGCACCATGTTCGGCGCCGGCTACGCCGGGGCCGAGGACCGGCTGTTCACAATCGACCTGCTGCGGCACGTCGGCCGAGGCACCCTGACCCCGTTCGCGGGTGGCGCCCCGGGCAACCGGGCGCTGGAGCAGAGCGTCTGGCGCACCTCCCCGTACACCGAGGCCGACCTGGCGGCGCAGGTCGCCGCGCTGCGGCAGAAGGGTGACCGCGGTGAGCAGCTCTACACGGACGTGCAGGAGTACATCGCCGGGATCAACGCCTACATCCGTACCTGCATGGCCAACCGCAACTGCCCCGGGGAGTACGTGCTCACCGGGCATCTCGACGCGATCACAAACGCCGGCGGGCCCGAGCCGTTCGTGATGACCGACCTGGTCGCCATCGCCGGCGTGGTCGGCGGCCTGTTCGGCGGCGGAGGCGGCACCGAGATGCAGTCCGCGCTGGTCCGCATCGCCGCCCGGGCCAAGTTCGGCCCGGTGGAGGGCGACCGGGTGTGGAACGGCTTCCGGGGGCAGAACGACCCGGAGACCGTGCTGACGCTGCACGACGGCCAGAGCTTCCCGTACGGCGATGCCTCCCCCGACGCGCCAAGCGTGGTGCTGCCCGACGCCGGCTCGTCCCGGGTCGAGCCGGTCTTCACCGACCCGACCGGCTCCGCGACCGCCGCCGCGACCTCGAAGAGCGGCTCCGAGCTGGCCGCCGCACTGTCCGGGCTGACCATCGACCCGGCACACCGGGGCATGTCCAACGCGGCGGTGATCTCCGCCGAGCACTCCACCAGCGGGCACCCGGTGGCGGTCTTCGGGCCGCAGACCGGCTACTTCTCTCCCCAACTGCTGATGGTCCAGGAGTTGCAGGGGCCGGGCATCAGCGCCCGAGGTGCCGCCTTCGCCGGGCTCAACCTGTACGTCCTGCTCGGCCGGGGCCAGGACTACGCCTGGAGCGCCACCTCCTCCGTGCACGACATCACCGACACGTACGCGGTGCCGCTCTGCGTACCCGGCGGTGGCACGCCGACGCTGGGCAGCAACCACTACCTGTTCCGCGGCCAGTGCCTGGCGATGGAGGAGTTGTCCCACGTCAACAGGTGGAGCCCGACCGTCGCCGACGGCACCGCCGCCGGGTCGTACAAGCTGGTCGCCTGGCGTACGAAGCTCGGCCTGGTGGCGTGGCGGGGCACCGTCGGCGGGGTGCCGCACGCCTTCACCCACCTGCGGTCCACCTACGGCCGGGAGGCCGACTCCGCGATCGGTTTCCAGATGTACAACGACCCGACCCAGATGGGCTCCGCGGCGGCGTTCCGCACCTCGGCGAACAACGTCGAGTACGCGTTCAACTGGTTCTACGTCAACTCCACCGAGTCGGCGTACTTCAACTCCGGGCTCAACCCGCTGCGGGCCTCCGGCACCAATCCGAGCCTGCCGATGAAGGCCGATCGGGCGTACGAGTGGCAGGGTTTCGACCCGGACACCGGCACCGCCCGGTACGCGCCGGCGTCGGCCCACCCGCAGTCGGTGAACCAGGACTACTACGTCAGCTGGAACAACAAGCAGGCCAAGGACTTCGGTGCCGCCGACGGCAACTTCAGCTTCGGCGCCGTGCACCGCGGTGACCTGCTGGACAAGCCGGTGAAGGCGGCGCTCGCGGCGGGCCGCACCTTCGACCGGGCCTCGCTCACCGAGCTGGTGCAGCGGGCCGGCCTGACCGATCTGCGCGGCGCCGAGGTGCTCGGCGAGCTGATCCGGGTACTGGAGAGCCAACCGGTCACCGACACCGCGATGGCCACCGAGATCGCCCGGTTGAAGGCGTGGCGGCAGGCCGGCGCGCTGCGCGTGGAGACAACAAAGGGCAGCAAGGTCTACCAGCACGCCGAGGCGATCCGTACCCTCGACGCCTGGTGGCCGCTGCTGGTGCGGGGCATGTTCCGGGAGCCGCTCGGCGTGGAGTTGTACCAGTCCCTGGTCAACACCCTCCAGGTCAACGAGTCACCCTCCGGCCACCAACAGGGCGACGTGTCGAACCTGCCGTCGTCAGCCAACAGCGCCCAGACGCACAAGGGCTCGGCGTTCCAGTACGGGTGGTGGGGTTGGGTCGACAAGGACCTGCGGGCCGTCCTGGGTGACCCGGTGGCCGGCGGGCCGGGGCGTACCTTCTGCGGCGACGGCGACCTGGCCGCCTGCCGCCAGATCCTGCTGGACACGCTGCGGACGGCGGCGACGACGCCGGCCACGCAGACCTATCCGGGTGACTCGACGTGCGCCGCCGGTGACCAGTGGTGCGCCGACGCCATCGTCCAGTCACCGCTGGGCGGCATCAAGCACGCCACCATCGCCTGGCAGAACCGCCCCACCTACCAGCAGGTGGTCTCGTTCCCCGCCCGACGTGGCGACGACCTGACCAACCTGGCCGCCGGCCGCCCGGTCACCGCCTCCAGCAACCAACTGTTCAACGGCGCCAGCCGCGCCGTCGACGGCGACCTGGGCACCCGGTGGGCCAGTTCCTGGTCCGACAACCAATGGCTGCGGGTGGACCTCGGTTCCGTACGGCAGGTGGGTCGGGTGGTCCTGGCCTGGGAGGCGGCCCACGCCCGGTCGTACCGGGTGGAGGTCTCCGCCGACGGTGCCACCTGGCGACCGGTCTGGTCGACCACCGCCGGGGACGGCGGGACCGACGTGGTCACCTTCGCCCTTCAGCAGGCCCGGTACGTGCGGATGTACGGGCTGACCCGAGGCACCTCCTACGGCTTCTCGCTGTGGGAGATGTCGGTCCACGCCCAGTGAGGCCGACGGTCGCGGCCGGGACGACACCGTCCCGGCCGCGACCGCCAGGGAACGACCGGCAGGAGGCCGCAGCCTGGCCAGTCCTCCGGGCGCGCCAGATCGACTCAGGCCAACGCGATCTGGTCGCCGTCGACCTTGATGTTCTTGGCCGGCAGCGGCGTGGTGGCCGGGCCGGCCTTGACGGAGCCGTCCTCGATGGAGAACTTGCTGCCGTGGCAGGTGCAGTTGATGGTGCCGCCGTCGACGTTCGACACCGGGCAGCCCTGATGGGTGCAGACCGGGTCGAAACCCTTGAAGTCGCCGGCGGTGGGTTGGGTGATCACCACGCCCTGGGCGGCGAAGACCGCGCCGCCCCCGACCGGGATGTCGGTCGTCCGGGCCAGTGACTGGGCGCCCTCACGGTCCCCGCCACCGGCGTCACCGGTGTTGGTGACCTGCGGTCCCGGGCTCGGTGCCGCGCCGTCGTCGTCCGCACCGCCGCAAGCGGTCAGGACGACCGCCGCGCCGACCGCCCCCGCACCCGTGAGCACGGCCCGGCGGGTACGCATTCCCGGTCCGGTCGGCACCTGGTCGTCGCTGATGCCTGCCCCCTGCTGCGGCTCGCTCATGCCTCGCCCCTCCGTCGGTGACCCCGGTGCATGATCTGTGGCTACTCTTCCCTACACGCACCACTTTGCCGGCCGGTTCACCCGATCGGCCACCCGGGCCCGCCGTCCCCGCCGCTCGGGGCCGGAAACCCTCGGTGAGCTGCGCGGTGCCGGCCGGCACCGCACCGGCCACCGGCGCCTGGCATCCGGTCGGTCAGCGCGCGGCGGTGGTGGTCTTGCGGCCGCTCCGGGCCCGGGCGCCGTTGGCCTTCGCCGCCCGGGCGGTGGCCGCCACGGCACCCTTCGCCGCGCCGTCGAGCTTGAGGACGGTACGCAGGAACTGTCCGGTGTGACTCTCGGCTACCTCGGCGACCTCCTCCGGGCTGCCGGTGGCGAGCACCGTGCCGCCCCGGTGACCGCCCTCGGGGCCCATGTCGATCAACCAGTCCGCGCTCTTGATCACGTCCAGGTTGTGCTCGATCGTGATCACCGTGTTGCCCTTGTCGACCAGGCCCTCCAGCACCAGCAGCAGCTTGCGGATGTCCTCGAAGTGCAGGCCGGTGGTCGGCTCGTCGAGCACGTAGACCGTCCGCCCGGTCGAGCGCTTCTGCAACTCCGAGGCGAGCTTGACCCGCTGCGCCTCGCCGCCGGAGAGGGTCGGGGCGGGTTGCCCCAGCCGTACGTAGCCCAGACCCACGTCGACAAGCGTCTTGAGGTGCCGGTGGATGGCCGGGATGGCGGAGAAGAACTCGGCCGCCTCCTCGATCGGCATCTCCAGCACGTCGGAGACGGTCTTGCCCTTGTAGTGCACCTCCAGGGTCTCCCGGTTGTACCGGGCGCCCTTGCAGACCTCACACGGGACGTACACGTCGGGCAGGAAGTTCATCTCGATCTTGATGGTGCCGTCGCCGGAGCACGCCTCGCAGCGACCGCCCTTGACGTTGAAGGAGAACCGTCCCGGGCCGTACCCGCGCACCTTGGCCTCGGTGGTCTCGGCGAACAGCTTGCGCACGTGGTCCCAGACGCCGGTGTAGGTGGCCGGGTTGGATCGCGGGGTGCGGCCGATCGGCGACTGGTCGACGCCGACGACCTTGTCGACGTGCTCCAGCCCGGAGACCCGGGTGTGCCGGCCCGGCACCAGCCGGGCACCGTTGATCTGGTTGGCCAGCACGGCGTAGAGAATGTCGTTGACCAGGGTCGACTTGCCCGAGCCACTGACGCCGGTGACGGCGATCAACTGGCCGAGCGGGAAGCTCACGGTCAGGTTGCGCAGGTTGTGCTCGCGGGCCCCGTGCACCACCAGATCCCGCCCCGGAGTCTGCGGTCGACGTCCCTCGGGTGTCGGGATCTTCCGCCGGCCGGACAGGTACGCCCCGGTCAGTGACTCCGCGTTCTCCAGCAGCGCCGGCACCGAGCCGCTGTGCACGATCCGACCGCCGTGTTCCCCGGCGCCGGGACCGATGTCGACGATCCAGTCGGCGGTACGGATGGTGTCCTCGTCGTGCTCGACCACGATCAGCGTGTTACCCAGGCCACGTAGTCGCACCAGCGTCTCGATCAGCCGGTGGTTGTCCCGCTGGTGCAGCCCGATCGACGGCTCGTCCAGCACGTAGAGCACCCCGACCAGGCCGGAGCCGATCTGGGTGGCCAGCCGGATCCGCTGCGCCTCGCCACCGGAGAGGGTGCCGGCCGGGCGGTCCAGGGAGAGGTAGTCCAGCCCGACGTCGAGCAGGAAGCGCAACCGGGCGTTGATCTCCTTGAGCACCCGCTCGGCGATCAGCTTCTGCCGGTCGGTCAGTTCGATGCCGGCCAGCAGGTCGGCGCACTCGCCGACCGACAGGTTGCAGACCTCGGCGATGCTGCGCCCGGCCAGGGTGACCGCGAGTACCTCGGGCTTGAGCCGGGCACCGCCGCAGGCCGCACAGGGCACGTCGCGCATGTAGCCCTCGTACTTCTCCCGCGACCACTCACTCTCCGTGTCCGAGTGCCGGCGCTCGATCCACTGCATCACGCCCTCGAAGCCGGTGTAGTACGAGCGCTCCCGGCCGTACTTGTTGCGGTAGCGCACGTGCACCTGGTCGCCGGAGCCGTGCAGGATCGTCTTCTGCGCCCGCGACGGCAGCGCCCGCCAGGGCGTGTCCACGTCGAAGTGCTCCGCCTCACCGAGCGCCTCCAGCAGGCGCAGGAAGTATTCCAGGTTGTGCCCGGTCGCCCAGGGTTGGATCGCGCCCTCGCGCAGGCTGCGCTCCGGGTCGGGGACGACCAGTTCCGGGTCGACCTCCTTCTTGGTGCCCAGGCCGGTGCACTCCGGGCAGGCGCCGTAGGGCGCGTTGAAGGAGAAGACCCGGGGCTCCAGGTCCTCGATCGCGAGGGGGTGGTCGTTGGGGCAGGCCAGGTGCTCGGAGTAGCGCCGCTCCCGGTCGGGGTCGTCCTCGGCCAGGTCGACGAAGTCGAGCAGGACCAGACCACTGGAGAGGCCCAACGCCGCCTCGACCGAGTCGGTCAGCCGCTGCTTGGCGCTGGGCTTGACGCTGAGCCGGTCGATCACCACCTCGATGGTGTGCTTCTCCTGCTTCTTCAGCTTCGGCGGGTCGGTGAGCTGGTGCACCACGCCGTCGACCCGGGCCCGGGCGTACCCCTTGGCCTGGAGTTCGCCGAAGAGGTCGACGTACTCGCCCTTGCGGCCGCGCACCACCGGGGCGAGCACCATGAAGCGGGTGCCCTCGGCCATGGCGAGAACCCGGTCGACGATCTGCTGCGGGCTCTGCCGGGAGATCCGCTCGCCGCAGACCGGGCAGTGCGGTTCGCCGACGCGGGCGAAGAGCAGCCGCAGGTAGTCGTAGACCTCGGTGATCGTGCCGACGGTGGAGCGGGGGTTGCGCGAGGTGGACTTCTGGTCGATGGACACGGCCGGGCTCAGGCCCTCGATGAAGTCGACGTCCGGCTTGTCCATCTGGCCGAGGAACTGCCGGGCGTACGACGACAGCGACTCGACGTAGCGCCGCTGCCCCTCGGCGAAGATCGTGTCGAAGGCCAGGCTCGACTTGCCCGACCCGGACAGCCCGGTGAACACGATCAGGGCGTCCCGGGGCAGGTCGAGGCTGACGTCACGCAGGTTGTGCTCGCGCGCGCCACGAATGATCAAACGGTCGGCCACGGTCCGTGTACTCCCGGGTGAGAATGGAGAGGAGGATCTGTCCGCTTTTGGGGTGGCCCCAGCGGTTGTGTCAGCGCGGAGAGTGCGCCCCGGCAACTGTAGACCCGACCTCCGACAAGTTCTCCCACCCACATATCCCGCCCCTCCGTACCACCCCCGCCCCCTCCCCCGCCCAGTTGCGCCGATCAGGCAGTGACCGAACGAACAGAAGTGGTCGAACACTCTCATACCGACCATCACAGCTGCGTGATCACGGACCGGAGTGGGCGGCGAGGGCGGAGGCGGGGCTGAGGGGTGGGGCGGTCAGTGGGGACGGGGGGTGCGGCGGGTGGCGCGGGACACACGCGTGGAGCGGGTGGAGCGGCGACGGGTCTCGTGGATGATCTCCCGTTGCAGCCGGCGCCAGCTCTCATAGCGGCGGGCGGTCAGCGCACCGGCGTCCAGCGCCGCCCGCACCGCGCAGCCAGGTTCGGCCTCGTGCCCGCAGTCGCCGTACCGGCAGCCGTCGGCCAGGTCGGCGATGTCGGCGAAGGCGCGGTCGAGCCCGGTCGCGCCGTCGAGCAGGCCGACAGCCCGGACCCCGGGCGTGTCCACCACGGCACCCCCGCCCGGCAGCGGCACCAGCGCCCGCCAGGTGGTGGTGTGCCGACCCTTGCCGTCGACCCGACGGATCGCCTGGGTGGGCATCACCACCGCCGAGGCGAGCGCGTTGACCAGGCTCGACTTGCCCGCGCCGGAGAGTCCGAGCAGCCCGAGGGTGCCGCCGGGGCCGACCTCGGCGCGCAGCGGTGCCAGCCCGATGCCGCGCTCGGCGCTTACCGGCAGCACCGGCACACCGGGCGCCAGGGCCGCCAGGTGGCGCGCCACCGCCGCCGGATCGGCCGCCAGGTCGGTCTTGGTCAGCACCACCAGCGGCCGGGCACCCGACTCGTGGACCAGGGAGAGCAGTCGCTCGATACGGGCGGCGTCCGGTGCCGGGTGCACCGGTTCCACCACGGCGGCCACGTCCAGGTTGGCGGCCAGCAGCTGGCCGCTGGCGTCCTTGCCGGCGGTACGCCGGATCAACGCGGTACGCCGGGGCAGCACCACCTCCACCGTCACCCGCCCATCGGGCCAGGCGCACAGCAGCACCCAGTCGCCGACGCCGGGCAGCCGGGTCGCGTCGCCGACGGCGGCGGCCAGCACGGCCCCGCCGGTCGAGGCGCGCACCGGCCCGTCCTCGGTGAGCACGGTGCAGACGCCGCGGTCGACGCGGGCCACCCGGCCGGGGCGCTTGTCGGTACGGATACGTCGCAGATGGGCCGCCCGGTCGGTGTCCCAGCCCAGGGCGGTCAGCGAGATGGTCATGGCTCCTCGTTCAGTGTCGGTGCGGGTGATACACGGGTGCGGTGACCGGCATGACCACCACCTCCTCCGCTCCGGCGCCGCGCACGAACCTGGTCGACCTCCCCCGGTGGTGACCGGGCCGCGAGGCAGCGGGCGAGGCGTCCGCGTCGCGTGACCCGGGTCGAGGGGGTCGCTGGCACAGACGGTAGGTCGGGCCACGCCACGCCGGAAGTGAATTCCCCGGCGACGCGGTGGGCACGGGCCGCTAGGGTCAGCACCGTGACGATGGATCCGCTTCTGCTGACCGGCGACGTGGACGACGCCACGGCTCGCCTGCTGCGGACGGCGGCCACCTTCGACGCCGCCGACCTCGCGGCGCCCTCCCTGCTGCCGGGGTGGAGCCGAGGGCATGTGCTGGCCCACCTCTGCCGCAATGCCGACGGCTTCGTCAACCTGCTCACCTCGGCCCGCACCGGCGAGTCGATCCCGATGTACGCCAGCGCCGCGGCCCGGACCGCCGACATCGAGGCGGGGGCCACGCGTACCCCGGAGGAACAGCTGGACGACCTGCGGCGCAGCGCGGACCGGTTCGCCGAGGCCGTCGCCGCGATGCCGGTGCCGGCGTGGGGTGCCGCCGTCGAGACCCGACACGGCTCGCGGCCGGCGGCCCTGCTCGTCTGGGGTCGGCTGCGGGAGCTGGAGATCCACCACGTCGACCTGGCGGCCGGCTACCGGCTCACGGACTGGTCACCGGACTTCGGTCACCGGCTGTTGCACGAGGTGACCAGCGGCTTCGCCGACCGAAGCGACGTACCGGCGATGGTGCTGCGCTTCGACGGCAGCAGCCACGAACTGGTGCTCGGCGACCGGGCACAGGCACCGGTCGTCGCGGGTTCGGCGGCCGAACTCGCCGCGTGGCTGACCGGCCGCGACCCCGGCACCACCCTGACCGTCACCCCCGACGGACACCTCCCCCGCCCGCCCGAATGGATCTAGGAAGTCATGACCTACAGCGGAGAAGTCACCCCCGGCGGCCCGCCGGCGGTACGCGAACTCGACCACCTGACCATCACCAAGGTGTCGGTCGGTCCGATGGACAACAACGCGTACCTGCTGCGCTGCGGCAGCACCGGCGAGCAGGTGCTGATCGACGCGGCGAACGAGGCGCCCAGACTGCTGGAGCTGATCGGCGACGCGGGGCTGGCCGCCGTGGTGACCACCCATCAGCACATGGACCACTGGGTGGGCCTGGAGGAGGTGGTGGCCAAGACCGGTGCCCGGGCACTGGTGCACGCCGACGACGCGGACGGGCTGCCGATCGAGGCGCAGACCCTCACCGAGGGCGATGTCGTGCCGGTCGGTGACTGCGCCCTGGAGGTCATCCACCTGCGGGGCCACACGCCGGGTTCGGTGGCGCTGCTCTACCGCGACCCCGGTGGCGTGCCGCACCTCTTCACCGGCGACAGTCTTTTTCCGGGTGGTGTAGGAAATACCGACCGGGATCCGCAGCGGTTCGCCGCGCTCATCGACGATGTCGAGCACAAGCTGTTCGACCGGCTGCCCGACGACACCTGGTTCTACCCCGGGCACGGCCGGGACTCGACGCTCGGCGCGGAGCGCCCCCACCTGGCCGAGTGGCGCGCCCGCGGTTGGTGACAGCCGCGCCGGTCAGGGAGCGATGCGCAGCCGTCGGATCTGGTTGTCGTCGTAGTCCTCGAAGCGGTACCGCAGGCCGGCGAAAGGGCTGCCGGGAAAGTCACCGGCGATGGTGGCGGTGACCACCGTCCCTTCCGGCGTCTGCGTCACGTCGGTGATCTCGTACGACACCAGCGGCACCTCCTGCCGCCAGGCCCGGATCGCGGCGATGCCCTCGTAGGTCCTGTTCTCGTCCTCGACCACGGCGTCGGGGGCGAAGAGCGCGAAGTAGGCGTCGCTGTCGGCTTCGCCGGCGAGCGCGAAGTAACGACGGATGAGTGGCGGTGCGGCGCTCATGGCAGGGCTCCTTCAGGGCAGCGCGGACGAACGTCCTGATCCTGCACGACGCGTCCGACAGCCACCCCCGATTCGAGGTTCCGAGAGCAGCGACGGCGTGGGCGAGCATCCCGGTGGGGAGGCGACGGGCGAGGCGGTGACCGGGTCAGCGGGTGACCGCGCGCAGCCGCCGGCGGGTGCCGAGCAGCACCAGGGCCGCCAGCAGCAGTCCGCCGAGCATGGTCACCAGCAACGGGCTCGCTCCGGCGGGAAGGAGCCTGGCCAGCGTCCGCGACGCGGTACCCACCACCAGGTAGAGGCCGGCCCATCCGGCCGCGCCGAGCGCCGCGAACCCGAGGAACCGTCGGTACGACATGTGCAGCCCGCCCGCGGCCAGCGGCAGCAACGCGTTGAACACCGGCAGGAAGGGCGCGATCAGCACCAGCCGACCGCCGTCGCGGCGCAGGATGGCCTCCGCTGCCACCCACCGCGCCTCGCCGATCCAACCGCCGAAGCGGCTGCGCCGCAGCCGGTCGCCCCACCGTCGGCCGACGAGGAAGCTCAGCGACCAACCGGTCAGGCATCCGGTGACCACGGCGACGAAGGTCGCCAACCCGGTGGTGGGGCTGCCGACCGCCACTGCGGCGAGCACCGCCACGTCACCGGGCACGAGGACCCCGAACAGCGGCACCGCGTCGAAGAGCATGACCACCCCGAGCACCGCCATCAGCACCACCACGGGAAGCTCTCCGACCTGGGCCAACTGGTCCGCCATACCCCGTACGCTAGGACCTGCCCGCCACGGTGGACATCGGGTTTCCTCCCCATCCTCCGCACGACGCCCCTGAGGGTGATCCCTGATCCGCCCGTCGCGTCGGAAACCATCCGTCCCACAACCTGAGGCGCTTCGCCCCGCAAATCCGCTATTCACCGGTTACTGTCGGGAAGGTATTGGGCGATCACCGGCGCGGAAGCCAGCGATCGCCCGCATGGAACAGGGAGAGAGTACGCATGGCAACCGGCACCGTGAAGTGGTTCAACTCCGAAAAGGGCTTCGGCTTCATCGAGCAGGACGGCGGAGGACCCGACGTCTTCGTCCACTACTCGGCCATTCAGTCCGGCGGTTACCGTGAGCTGACCGAGGGCCAGAAGGTCGAGTTCGACGTGACCCAGGGGCAGAAGGGTCCGCAGGCGGACAACGTCCGTCCGCTCTGACTCGTACCGGTCCCGCGGGGCTGATCGCACGGCGGCGGGTGGCGGCCGGTACTGGCCGCCACCCGTCGGAGCGTCGCCTCAGGCCGCCAGTCGGCGGCTCAACTCACTCACGACCTGCTGCGCCACGGTGGGCGGGATCGCCGCGGCTATCTCCTGCGGGGTGAGACCGGCCAGCACCCCGGTGACGATCGCCTGCTCGTCGGTGAAGTCCCGGTTCATCAGCGACTCCACCGTGCTCTGCAGCGCGGTGAGTTGGGCGCCGATGCTCCGCAGTGTCGGATGGGAGACCCGGAAGTCGGGGTCCTTGTGGTCCTCGCCCATGGCCATCCGGGTGTACGTCTGCCCGACCGGGTTGCGTCCGTCCAGGACGGTGAGGTTGCGGTGGACGGTCCTGAGCCAGTTGTGTTCCTCGGGTGTCATGTCGTTCTCTCCCTCCTCGGAGTTCAGCAGTCCGATGGTGGTCAGGTAGCGGCGGAACAGGGGCCGCTGGTCGCGGTTCGCCTTGATCGAGTCCCGGAAGAAACTGAAGTGGGTGTGCCACAGGTGGGACCGGTCGCCGGTGCTGCGACGGCCGAGCCGGTCCCAGCGTCGGACCACGTTGCCGTCCGGCGAATAGATGATCTCCCGGATGTCGCGGGTATCCGGCGCGTTGGCGACACACTGCGCCACGCACCAGGTCGAGAACGTGAACAGGTTGTGGGTACGGCCGCCGGAGTTGAGTCGGAACGTTCCCACGTCCAGGGCCGCCGCGTCGAGGGTGAGGCCGTTGCGGTCGCGGGGCGACTCGACCACCGAGTAGTCGTTGGTGACGACCCGGTCCGACCCGCAGTGGTAGCCCCCTCGGTGGTTGGCGTCGCCGACGATGCCGACTTCGTTGGGTTCGAGATCCTCGTCGCGACTGCGGTTGGGATCACGGTTGAGATGCTCGAGCAGCAGACTACGAACGGCGAGAAGATTTGCCGGGGCCCGCGTCATGGGTCCCCCTTCGCTTTCTCGTTGGGGACCAGGCGCGACAGTGACACCGCGTACGCGGTGGAGAGGCTCACCGGCGGGCCCGGCCGATCGGGTGCACGGCGCCGGGCGTATCACCACGATAGCTCGGGTTGTTGGAGAATGCCCAGCTCAGAGGCGCTTTGATTCAGCTTGGAGAAGGCTGAGAGGCAGAGTGGACGACCGGTAGCACCACTGCGGACGGATGATCCGGGTCGTGCATGATCTCCCGGAATCCACCACGGAGTGTGACAGCCGCGCCGAGGGGTTCGCCAGTGCCGGGGTTACGCGCGTAGCGGGGATGGGCCCCGCCGGAAACCTGTAGCCGCAGTCGGTGCCCGGGGGCGAACCGGTGGGCGGTGGGCCACATCTCCACCGGCACCGCGACGCTGCCGGCGTGGTCGGCGGGAAACCGCTGCGGGTCGAGCCGGACCAGCCCGTCGCAGATGTTCCACGAGCGACCCCGACGGTCCACGTCGCACAGTCGCACGAACACGTCCAGGTGCGTCAGCTCGCTGCGCAGGTGGATCTCGGCGCGTACCGGCCCGATCACCTCGATCCCGGCGGTCAACGGTTCGCTGGTCCAGGTCAACACGTCGGGCCGGGCCTCGACCGGGCGGTTGTCGAACGGCCCGGCCCGCTGGGCCACCAGCAGTGGACCGCCGAGCGACGGTGTCGGGTCGGCCGGGTCGTACCAGAATCCGTCCGGCGGCGACGGCACCGGGTCCGCGGGGCTCAGGGCCGCCCCCGGGTGCAGGTGCCACCGTACGGTGTCGGCGGGTGGCGGCCAGTCGGGCAGGTCACGCCAGCCTCCGCCGGCACCACCGACGTGCACCCGCACCGGGGCGGCGGGCGGGTGGGCGGCACCTACGGCCCGCCGCTCACCGGCCTGATCGTCGGACAGGTGGGTGTCGAGCCAGCTCAGTCCCTCGCGCAGGGCGGCGACGAACAACCCGGGGCTGCCGTGTGTCCACGGCCCGACCACCAGGCGCGGACGGGCACCGGTGGCCCGCAGCGCCGTGTAGTCGCGCAGTTGAGCCGGCAGGAAGATGTCGTGCCAGCCGCTGACCATCGCCACCGGCGAGCTGACCCGGTGCAGTCGGTCGTCGAAGACCCGGCTGCGCCAGTAGTCGGCCTGCGGGGTGTGGTGCCGCAGCCACTCCTGAAAGAACGGCACGGTCACCCCGGTGGCGACCCGGTCGGCCTCGATCAACGGAAGGTGGGACAGGGCGGCGGTCAGCCTCGGCTGGCCGCGCTTGAGTTCCCACTGCCGGGCCAGCCACGGCACGGTCTGCGCCTGCAGCAGCTCGGCCCAGGTCAGCACCGTGTCCAGGGCGAACGACTCCCCCGCGTAGGTGGAGTCGCGGGTGGTCGAGGCGGTGGCGACCGCGACCATCGCCCGCAGCTGCGGGCCCGCGTCCGCCGCGAGCGCCCACTGCACGAATCCCTGGTAGCTGGCGCCGAACATGCCGAACGCACCGGTCCACCACGGCTGCCGGTGCAGCCAGTCGAGCGTGTCCAGGCCGTCGTCGCGTTCGTGCACGAACGGCTCGAACTCGCCGCCGGAGCCGCCGGTGCCCCGGCAGGACTGGATGACCACGTGGAACCCCTGCTCGGCGGCGAGTCGGCAGAGCAGCCGCATCGGCCCGGCCCGGCCGTACGGGGTGCGGATCAGCACGGTGGGCGCGGCGGGCAGGTCGGGCGCGTAGTGGTCGGTGCGCAGAATCACCCCGTCGCGTACCCGCAGCGCGATGTCCCGGGTGACGGTGACCCGTCGGGTCCGCGCCGGGGGAAGTCGCAGGACGGTGGCGGCGAGTCCGGCCGCCAGACGATCGAGCACGACTCACTCCGCCCGACGCCGGTGCGGCTCGGTCCGGGCGGCACGGACCTCGTCCCGGTGCTCCCTCAGCGAGGCTCCCATCGCCGTCATGAACCGGTACACCACCTCCAGCTCATCGTCACGGAAGCCGGCCATCACCCGGTCGGTGCGTTCGCCCAGCGGCCGGAAGAAGCCCATCGCCAGCTCGGCGCCGCGTTGGGCGTAGCGCAGCAGCACCTTGCGTCGGTCCGTGGTGTCCCGGTCCCGGCGCAGATGCCCGGCGCGTTCGAGCCGGTCGATGAGGGCGGTGACCGAGCCGGAGGAGAGCCCGAGGTGTTCGCCGAGCCGGCCCGGCGTGATCGGGTCGCCGAGCAGCTCGGCGTCCATCACGGCGATCAGTGCCTGCAGGTCGGTGGCGTTGAGCCCGTGCTGGTTGGCGAAGGCGTGCCCCACGTGCTGCGCGTCCACGCCGTAGCGCCGCAGCTCAGCCGTGATCTCGGCGATCAACACGTCCCGGCGCGTGTCGCGCCGGCGGTACATACCGTGAGCTGCCACGTCCCGCCGCTTCCTCCCGACGTCCCGGGTTCGCAGCATAACCGAGAGAGACCCTCGTCTCGGTCGCCGAGATTCTCTGCCGCCGAGCAGTTGCAGCATCTTTCTTGATAGGCGAAAATCTCGACTGTCTAGATACTTTCGGCTGGGGGTCCTGATGTCCGTGTTCAACCGCGTGGCGGGCGGTCGCCTCAACGCCTGGTTCACCATCCTCGCGGCGCTGGCCGTGGGCGCGGCCGTCTTCTGGTTGCCCATCCCCGACAACCCGGCACCCGTCTCCGCCACCGGCCTGTCCGACCGCTGGCAGTCCACCCAGGTCGAGCGGTTGCAGGACGACCTGCCCGCCAGCGACGTCCAGCCGGCCATCGTGGTGGTCACCCGTGACGATCGCGCCCCGCTGACCGACGGCGACCGCGCCGCCGTCACCGGTGGCACCGGCGCCCTCGGCGGGTTCGCCGCCGGCGGTCAGGTCGCCCCGCCGCAACTGTCCCCCGACGGCACCGTGGCCCTGGTCGCCGTGCCCCTGAGCACCGAGGGCGGTCAGGAAGCGGTGGCCGCCACCGTCGCCGAGATCCGCGAGGCGCTGACGGCACTACCGGCCGAGCTGACCGTCGAGGTGACCGGCGCACCGGCCTTCACCGCCGACCTCACCAAGGTCTTCGAGGGCGCCGACACCACCCTGCTCGCCGTCACCGCCGCGGTGGTCGCGCTGCTGCTGCTCGTCACCTACCGCAGCCCGCTGCTGTGGATGGTGCCCCTGGCCGTCGTGGCCGCCACCGAACAGGTCGCCCTGCGCGCCCTCGACACGGTCATCCCCGCCGTCGGCATCAACTTCGCCGGTGGCGCCGTGAGCGGTATCGCCAGCGTCCTCGTCTTCGGCGCCGCCACCAATTACGCCCTGCTGCTGATCGCCCGCTACCGGGAGGAACTGCGCCGCGAGGCGGACCGCTTCGCCGCCATGCGTGCCGCGCTGCGCCGCACCGCCGAACCGATCCTCGCCAGCGGCGGCACCGTCATGCTCGGGGTGCTCACCCTGCTGCTCAGCGAGCGGGAACTCAACCGGGCCCTCGCGGTCGCCTGCGCCACCGGCATCCTCCTGGCCATGGCATCGGCCCTGCTCGTGCTGCCGGCCGCGCTGGTGCTGCTCGGGCGGCGCCTGTTCTGGCCGTTCGTACCGCACGTCGGCAGCGAAGGTCGGGAGGGCCGGATCTGGGGCCGGCTCGGCGCCGCCGTGATCCGTCGCCCGGTGCCCGTCGCGGCCCTGGCCACGCTGCTGTTGGCCGCGCTCGCCCTGGGCGGCCTCGGCCTGCGGACCGGGCTGTCGGAGACCGAGCAGTTCCGGGTACAGCCCGAAGCGGTCGCCGGGGCGGAGACCCTTGCCGGCGCCTTCCCCGCCGGCACCACCCAGCCGGTCGCGGTGATGACCCGACCCGACACCGTACCGGCGGTCACCGCGGCCGCCGCCGAGGTGCCCGGGGTCGCCTCCGCCCGTCCCGGCACCGCCGGCCCCACCGTCGCCCAGGTCGACGTGGTGCTCGACGCCGAGCCGGGCACCACCGACTCCGACCGGACGTTGGAGGCCCTGCGGGACGCGGTCGCCGCCGTACCCGACTCCGCACCACCCGCCCCCGCGGGCGGCGACACCCCGACCGGCGCCATCGTCGGCGGCACGGTGGCCGGCACGTACGACGCGGCGGCGGCCGACGCCGAGGACCTACGCGTCATCCTGCCGCTGATCCTGCTGCTGGTCGGCGCGGTGCTGGTCCTGCTGCTGCGCGGCCTGCTAGCCCCGGTGCTGCTCGTGGTCACCGTCGTCGCGTCGTACTTCGCCAGCCTCGGCGGCGCCTGGCTGCTCTTCGACCACGTGCTCGGCTTCCCCTCGCTGGACACCACCGTGCCGCTGCTCGCCTTCGTCTTCCTGGTGGCGCTCGGTGTGGACTACAACATCTTCCTGGTCACCCGCGCCCGCGAGGACGCCCGCACCGTCGGCACCCGCGAGGGCATGCTCTCCGCGCTGCGGGTCACCGGCGGCGTCATCACCAGCGCCGGCATCCTGCTCGCCGCCGTCTTCGCCGTCCTCGGCGTGCTACCGCTGATCACCCTGACCCAGATCGGGATCATCGTCTGCCTCGGTGTGCTGCTGGACACCCTGCTGGTCCGCACCGTCGTCGTCCCGGCCCTGGCGTTCCTGCTCGGGGAGCGCTTCTGGTGGCCCGGCCGGGTCGGCGACGGTCAGAAATCCAGGCAGACGCACTCCGTCATCAACGCCCGGACGTTGCGCACATAGCTCGGGTTGGGGATGTTCAGCGGCTTACCCTCCGGGGCCACCGCCCCATGCCCGTAGTTGTACGCGGCGATGACCGCGTTCAACAGGCACGAGTCAAGCTCGGCGGTGCACAGGTCGGCGTCGAGCTGGTAGTCGGCATCGAAGTACATGTCGCCGATGTACTTGGTCAGCCAGGCCAGGTAGGTGCCGCCGAGGTAGGCGTTGTCCTGGTAGTCCCACACGTCGTAGCTCTGCCCGAAGCGCTGGTTCATCCAGGACGCGGTCTCCGGCATCACCTGCATCAGGCCGATGCCCTCGTCGCAGGCCACGATGTTGGACTGCCAGCCGCTCTCCTGCCACGCCGTCGCCTTGATCAGGCTCAACGGGACGCGGATCTTCGGGGCCGACGTCGGCCAGTACGTCCGCCCGGCCGCCTCGGTCAACGCCGACTTGACCTGCGCACGGCTGGCTTGATCACCCTTGTAGCTGGGCTTGCAGTCGCTTGAGGGCGGCTTCGGCGGATCCGGCGGCACCTCCGTCTCCGTCGGCGGCTTCGGCACCGTCCGGGGGGCGGTGGCCGTGGCTCGCTTCGGCTTCGGGCTCCGCTTCGTCGCCGACGGTGACGCGCTGGCGCTGGGAGTGGCCTTCGGCGCGGCCCCCATCGACTCCACCGCCGACGGTGTCGCCGACGCGTCCTCCCCGCGGGGCTCCCCCGAGGCGTCCGGCAACTCCTCCGGCAGAGCGACCGGAGCCGGCACCTCCGCCGCGGGAGTGTCCACCTTGGCACATCCACCGCCGGTAAGCAGCAGCGTCGCGGCGACCACCGCGACACCCCACCGTGCGACGCTGCGTCCCATGTCGACCTCCTCCGGCCGTGACGAACCCGCCGCACACTAACAGCTACCGCCCGTCGCGCGTGGCCCCGCGATCCCCGCCCGGATCACGGCGCCGGCCCTCACCCGGCGGCGGCACCACCGCCGGCCACCGCCCGGTCCCGCGTGGCCCAGGCGACCATGAACACCGCCGTCCAGGCGGCGCCGAGCAGCACCGCGCCGACCGTGCCGCTTGCCGTGCTCAGCCCCAGGTACAGCCGGGCACCACCGATGGTGACCACACCGGCCGCCGCCACGGTCCACGCGGCCACCGCCACCGGCCACCGGGCACCCCGCGACAACAGCCACGCCAGCGTGCACAGGCTCGCCGTCACCACCACGCTCTGGGTGGAGAACAGCACCACCCGCCCACCGGCGGCCAGATCCGCCACGGCCGCCAGCACCACCAGCGGCACGAACGCACCGACCGTGCCGACCACACTCAGCAGATCCGCCCGCCACGGTCGCTGCCGCCAGGCCTGCACCAGAGCAACCACCGCCACCATCACGATCAGCGACGAGCCACGCAGCAGCGACACCGCCGCCTCGGTCGCCTCTACCGCGTCGGGCGTACGCCGCGCCGCGAACCAGCTCGCGATCACCCCGTCGACCAGGGCCAACCCGCTGTGCCGGACCACCACCCGCAGGATCCACGCGATCACCAGCGCCACCACGAACAGCAGCACCACCCCGGCCGCCAGGTTCGCCAGCAACGCCCACGCCGGCCCGAGACGCAGGCTCAGCAGGAAGAACAGCAGCCCGTAGCGGGCCGACAGCCACCGCAGCGGCGGCAGCCGGGCCGCCCGGGTCAGCAACGCCCGCGCCGGATCGGGGTTCCGGCCCAGCCACCGACCGGCCAGCACCACCGCGACCAACGCGGCCACCAGCACCAGCACCGCTCCGGTGGCCCGGCCCAGCAACCGGGAGACCGTCTCGTACGACTCTCCGGCCAGATGCCCGACCAGCACCGAGGCACCCACCCAGGTGATCACCCCGGCCAGGTTCCACGGCGCGAACCGGCGGTACGGCATCCCGGCCGCACTGGCCAGCCGGGGCACCAGCGTGCGGGCGAACGCCACCCAGCGGGCGGTCAGCACACCTCGCCCACCCATCCGGTCGAGCATCGAGTCGGCACGGGCCCACCGCTGCGGCCCCACCCGGGCGCCCCACCTGCTGGCCCGCAGCCGGGGCCCGTAGCGCCGGCCGGAGCGGAACGCCAACGCGTCCCCCGACGCGGCGGCGGCGATCATCACCAGCAGCGCCGGACCGAGCCGCAACGTGCCGGTGTACGTGAGGAAGCCCACCAGCAGCAGGGTCGCCTCACCGGGCGCGACCAGCCCGATGATCAGTGCCGTCTCGGCGGCCACGACCAGCGCCGCCACCACGTAGATCAGCCCTGGTGGCAGGCTCTGCACCGAACTGAGCAGATCGTGCACGGCGCCCCCGGATCACCTCGGCAGAACTGCCCTGCAAGTGTGACAGTGCTCTCCGTCACCGCGCGGCCCCGCGCTCCGGTGACCCCGACGCCACGCGGCTACCGCGCAGGCGGGAGGATGGAGCTCATGCAGCTTCGCACGGACCTCCGCAACGTCGCCATCATCGCTCACGTCGACCACGGCAAGACCACCCTGGTCGACGCCATGCTGCGGCAGTCCGGCGCCTACGGCGCCCGGGGCGAGGTGACCGAGCGGGTGATGGACTCGATGGACCTGGAACGGGAGAAGGGCATCACCATCCTGGCCAAGAACACCGGCGTGCGCTACCTGCCCGCCGACGGTTCGGACCCGGTCACCATCAACATCATCGACACCCCCGGTCACGCCGACTTCGGCGGCGAGGTGGAGCGCGGCCTGACCATGGTCGACGGGGTGGTGCTGCTGGTGGACGCCAGCGAAGGGCCGCTGCCGCAGACCCGGTTCGTGCTCCGCAAGGCACTCAAGGCCCGCATGCCGATCATCCTGGTGATCAACAAGGTGGACCGCCCGGACGCCCGGATCAAGGAGGTCGTCGACGACACCTACGAGCTCTTCCTCGACCTCGACGCCGACGAGGAGCAGATCGACTTCCCGATCGTCTACGCCTGCGCCCGCGACGGCATCGCCTCACTGACCCAACCCGCCGACGGTTCGGTGCCGGACGACAGCCACAGCCTGGAGCCGCTGTTCCGCACCCTGCTGGACACCATCCCGCCGCCCGCGTACGACGAGGAGGCCCCGCTCCAGGCGCACGTCACCAACCTCGACGCCTCCCCGTTCCTCGGCCGCCTCGCGCTGTGCCGGGTACGCCAGGGCAGAATCGCCAAGGGCCAGAGCGTGGCCTGGTGCCGCACCGACGGCAGCACCCAGCGGGTCCGCATCTCCGAGCTGCTGATGACCGAAGGCCTGGAGCGCAAGCCCGCCGACAGCGCCGGCCCGGGCGACATCATCGCGGTCGCCGGCATCCCCGAGATCATGATCGGCGAAACTCTCGCCGACGCGGAGAACCCGATCCCGCTGCCGCTGATCACCGTCGACGAGCCGGCGATCTCCATGACCATCGGCACCAACAACTCGCCCCTGGTCGGCCGGGTCAAGGGCGCCAAGGTCACCGCCCGGATGGTCAAGGACCGCCTCGACAAGGAACTCGTCGGCAACGTGTCCCTGCGGGTACTGCCCACCGAGCGTCCCGACGCCTGGGAGGTGCAGGGCCGTGGTGAGCTGGCCCTGGCGATCCTGGTCGAGCAGATGCGCCGCGAGTCGTTCGAACTGACCGTCGGCAAGCCGCAGGTCGTCACCCGGGAGATCGACGGACGGACCTGCGAGCCGGTGGAACGACTCACCATCGACGCGCCGGACGAGTACCTCGGCGCGATCACCCAGCTGCTGGCCACCCGCAAGGGCCGGATGGAGCAACTGGTCAACCACGGCACCGGCTGGATCCGGATGGAGTGGCTGGTCCCCGCCCGCGGTCTGATCGGCTTCCGCACCGAGTTCCTCACCGAGACCCGGGGCACCGGCATCCTGCACCACGTCTTCGAGTCGTACGAGCCGTGGTTCGGCGAGCTGCGCACCCGCAACAACGGCTCCCTGGTCGCCGACCGCTCCGGCAGCGTCACCGCGTTCGCGATGACCAACCTCCAGGAGCGCGGCCAGCTCTTCGTCGAGCCCGGCACCGAGGTGTACGAGGGCATGATCGTCGGTGAGAACTCCCGCTCCGACGACATGGACGTCAACATCACCAAGGAGAAGAAGCTCACAAACATGCGCTCGTCGACCGCCGACGAGACCGAGAAGCTGATCCCGCCGCGCAAGCTGTCGCTGGAGCAGGCACTGGAGTTCTGCCGCGAGGACGAATGCGTCGAGGTCACCCCGGCCGCCGTCCGCATCCGCAAGGTCGTGCTCGACCAGACCCAGCGGGCCCGCACCGCCGCCCGCCGCAAGCACGCCGGCTGAGCCGATCGATGGCCGCAGCCGACCTCCACGCGCGGCTGGACCGGGAGCCCGGCACGATCTCGGTGTACGCGGGGCCCCTCGGTGCCCCGCCCACCTGGACCCGGCACGCCGAGGCCACCCACTACGCGGCGAGCACGATGAAACTGGCCGTGCTCGCCGCGCTGCACCGCGCCGCCGAGGCCGGCCGCCTCGACCCGGACGCCCCGATCGAGGTCGTCAACCGGTTCACCTCCGCCCGGCCGGACGCCCCGCCGTACTCCTGCCGCCGCGCGTACGACAACGACGAGGCCGTGTGGGACCGCCTGGACGGGCGGGCGTCGCTGCGCTGGCTCGCCGAACGGATGATCGTCCGCTCCAGCAACCTCGCCACCAACCTGGTCATCGAACACGTCGGACTACCCGCGGTGGCCGAGGTCTGGCGGCTGGCCGGCGCCCGGCACAGCGTCACCGGGCGCGGCATCGAGGACTTCGCCGCCCGTACGGCCCAGATCACCAATGTGGTCACCGCCGCCGACCTGGCCGCGCTGCTCGGCGCCGTCGCCACCGGCGCCACCCGCCCCGGCCCGATCGCCTCACCGGCCGGCTGCGCCGCCATGCTGGACGTGCTCTGCGCCCAGCAGATCCGCCAGGACATCGCCGAAGGGCTGCCCGCCGGCATCCGACTCGCCCACAAGAACGGCTGGGTACGCGGCGTACGACACGGCGCGGCGGTGGTCTATCCCGCCGACGCCGCGCCCTACCTGCTCGTCGTCTGCACCACCGTCGGCGACGACCAGACCGACGCCCGGGCCGACGTCGACGCCAACCAGTTGGTGGCCGACATCTCCCGCGCCGTGTGGCAGGCCCGCCACGACCTCAGCACGCTCAGTCCAACAGGTTCGCCCGCAGCGCCGCCACCGTCTCCTCGGTGATCCCCAGGCCGTCGCGCAGGTACGTCCCGAACGACCCGTGCACCTGCCGCACCTGGGCGTACGCGGCGTCGAGGTACTCCGGGCGGACCTCCAGCACCGGCCGGACCGCCGTCTCGTCGAGCCCCGGGTGGCGCTGCCGCATCGCCTCGACGAGCACCTCGCGCAGGCTCTCCGTAAGCGGGTTGTGGGCCAGGTAGTCGGCTCGGATCGCGGCCTCGTCCACTCCGAGGGCGTGCAGCAGCACCACGGTCAGCCAACCGGTGCGGTCCTTGCCCGCCGAGCAGTGGTAGACCAACGGGAGATTACGTTCCTCGGCCGCCAACCGGACCGCCGCGCTGAACCCCTCCCGAGCCGAGGCTCCGGTGACGAACCAGCGGTAGATCGCCGCCATCGCCGCCGGTGTCCCCTGCCGCGCCAGCTCCGCGTACTCGCTCAGGTCGTGGCCGAGCAGCACCGCCGAGACGTACGTGAAGACCGGATGCGCCGGGTCGTGCACCGGCAGGTGCACCACGGTCGGCTCGCCGGTCAGCCGGTCCGGCGGCGCCACCGACACCTCGGACTGGGCTCGAAGATCCACCACACAGGCCGGTTCGAGCTTCGCCAACACCGGCAGGTCCTCGTCGGTCAACCGACCCAACGCCGGCGTACGGATCAGTCGTCCGGGTCGTACCCGCCGGCCGCCGACGCCGATCAGGCCACCGAGGTCCCGCGCGTTGGGTGCGCCGACGAGTGTCCAGCCCGATCCGCTCGCTCGCTCACTGATCATGTCGCCCCCTCGCATACAGGGTGCCGTACCCGATGATCGTCGCGACAGGCACCCACCGCGCGATCGCGGCGGCGGGTGCAACCCGCCGCGCCCCGCCCCGGTCTCGGCGCCACCGGAACGGTCGCCGTAAAAATCCAGACTGACGAATTGATGGGCAGGGCGGTTCGCCCTATGGTCCGAGCAACGGGGGTGCGACCGACCGGGGGTGATCGTGCAGCAGGGCACCGAGGCGGTGGTCCGAGTCGCCGTCGCCGCCCTGTGGAGTTCCCCCGACGCGGTCCGGCCGGTGGACGCCCCGGCGCTCGGCTCACCCGCCGACGTCGGGGCGTGGGTCGCCGGTCTGGCCGCCGCTCGGCAGGTCGGTGACGCGGTCCTCAGTCAACTGCTGCTCGGCGAGCGGGTGCTGGTGACCGAGGTCCGGCCGGACGGCTGGGCGCACGTGGTTGCGGTCGACCAGCCCTCGGCCCGACTCGACGCGCGTGGCTACCCGGGCTGGCTGCCGGTCGCGCAGCTGACCTCGGCCGCCACGGATGCCGACGCCATGGCGCGGGTGGTCGTCGACGTCGCCGTCACCGCCCTGCACACCACTGCCGGTGGCCCGGTCGCCGTACCGGGAGTCGTCCTCGGCACCCGGCTCGCCGGAGCCGGTGACCCGGTCGACGGGTGGCAGCCGGTCCATGCCCCCGGGCAACCCGGGCCGCTGTGGTTGCCGGCGGCTCACGTGGTCGCTACCCCGACCGCACCTCCCACGGCCGAACAGGTGCTGGCCGTGGCGACCCGGCTGCTCGATGTCGACTACCTCTGGGGCGGCCTGTCCGCGTACGGCATCGACTGTTCCGGGCTGGTGCACCTGGTCTGGCGCCGGCTCGGTGTGCTGGTCCCCCGCGACGCCAGCGACCAGGCCACCGCGGCCCGGCGGCTGGAGTTGGGGGCCGAGCGGGTCGGCGACCTGTACAGCTTCGCCCGGCCTGGTCAGCGGATCCACCACATCGGCATCGTCACCGCCGCTCGACCCCGGCGCGAGGAGCGGCGCATGCTGCACGCCTGCTACCGGCACCGGCGGGTGCTGGAAGAGCGGCTCTCCGTCGAGCGCAACGCCACCCTGCTCGGTGCCCACCGACTCGAAGCCGACCCGGTGCGGCTCAACGACGGGACGCGGTCAGCTCGCGTCGCCGGTCCCGCGAGGACCTGACCAGGCTCGCCGCCGTGGCCACCGCCAGGGTGCCCAGGATGATCAGCAGCGACAGCCAGATCGGAATGTGCGGCGCCCAGCCGACGTGTTCGCCGCCGTTGATGAATGACAGATTGTTCTCCGCCAGTGCCTCCAGGATCAGCTTGACCCCGATGAAGCCGAGCACCACCGCGAGCCCGTGGCTCAGGTAGATCAACCGGTCGAGCAGCCCACCGAGCAGGAAGTAGAGCTGCCGCAGCCCCATCAGCGCGAACACGTTGGCGGTGAAGACGAGGTACGGCTCCTGGGTGATCCCGAAGATCGCCGGAATCGAGTCGAGAGCGAAGATCAGATCGGTGGTACCGATAGCGATCATAACGATCAGCATCGGCGTGAACATCTGTCGGCCGTTCTCCCGCACGGTCAGCCGGGCACCGTCGTAGCCCCGCGAGATGGGCAGCGCCCGTCGGCTCCAGCGGATGAGGACGTTCTCGGTGAACTCCTCCTCGCTCGACTCACCCTGCCGGGCCAGGTTGATCGCGGTGTAGATCAGGAACGCCCCGAAGATGTAGAAGACCCAGGTGAACTGCGAGATCAGGGCCGCGCCCGCGGCGATGAAACCACCCCGCATGACGAGCGCGAGAACGATGCCGACGAGCAGCACCTTCTGCTGGTACTGCCGGGGCACCGCGAAGCGGGCCATGATGATCACGAAGACGAAGAGGTTGTCCACCGAGAGGCTGTACTCGGTCAGCCAGCCGGTGTAGAACTGCCCCGCCACGCTCGCTCCGGCGGCGAGCCAGAGCCCGCCGCCGAACAGCAGGGCCAACCCGACGTAGAAGGCGACCCAGAGGCTCGACTCCCGCACGCTCGGCTCGTGCGGGCGGCGCCCGATGATGAGCAGGTCCACCACGAGGACCGTGGTCAGGGCCGCGAGTGTCGCCGCCCACACCAGTCCGGACACGTTCACAGTCTCATTCCTCCGGCCGCCACTCAGCAACCGGCACACGGTACGCCTTCCGGGGCGTGACGGCCGCCCCACCCTCTCTGGGCATCCTAGGAGGATGGGTTACCGGGATGAGCGATGGGCCGGTGCGGGCGGCAGCGGACGGAAGAACCAACCGGCCGGCACGGGTCCGGCAGCGATGTGGCAGGCTGCCGGCATGGTCCTTGAGGTTGCGCTCATCGATGTCATCCCCGGCCACGAGGAGGCGTTCGCCGCCGCGTACGCCCAGGGGCACCCGTTGCTCGCCGGCACGCCCGGCTGCCGCTCGGTCCGCATGACCCGGGGCCTGGAGTCGCCCTCCCGCTTCGTGCTGCTGGTCGAGTGGGACACGGTCGAGGCGCACGAGCAGAACTTCCGGGCCACGGAGCGTTTCGTCGGGTGGCGGGAGTTGATCGGCCCGCACTTCGCCACGCCGCCGCGGGTCGAGCATTTCGTCGACGTACCCGCCTGACCGACACCGGATCACCACGCACCGAACCGAGAAAGTGTCAGACCGTCCACCTATCGTGCGTCTCGCGTCGGTGCCGGCCCCGACGGCTTCGGGGGCGCCGGGTCCGGTGCCGACGCGACAACCGTGGGCGAGCCTGCCGGCCCCTGACGGACGGCAGGTTCAGTCCGTCACCCGTCGAGCCGGCGGGCCAGCAGCCGCACCGTCTCATCCTCCGGCAACGCCGTCTCCAGCAGGCAGTCGGTCATCCGTTCGTACCGGTCGACGTCGGTCGCGGTGGTCAGCCGCACATCCGTGGTCAGCGCCTCAAGCATCACCGTGCGCGGGTCCGCCGGGTCCGGGAAGGAGTAACAGGAGAACGGGGTCAGCGGCAGCGGGCGCCGGCCCGCACCCACCTGCAGCAGCCGGATCGTCACATGCGGCAGGGCGGCCAGTTCGAGCAGGTGCCCCACCTGCGCGCGCCACACCTCCACCGGGTCGTCCCCCGGTTCGCAGGCCAACTCGGTGACCAACGCCGTGTAGCGGGGCGGTTCGACCCGGCGCAGCACCGCCTGCCGGGCGGCCCGGGCCCGCAGGTCGGCCTCCACGTCCACCGTCGGGTCGAGGAGCTGACCGGCGACGATGCGCAGCCGGGCGTACGCCGGGGTCTGTAGCAGACCGGGCACGATCGCCGGCTGGTACTCCACGATGCCCGCCGCCCCGGCTTCGAGTTCGGCGTACGTACGCTGCCGCTCACCCATCTCACCCAGCGACTTCCACCAGCCCCGGCTGGTCGCCGCGTCCCGGGCGATGACGATCAGGGCGTCGCGCTGCAGCGACGGCACCTCGTAGACGTCGAGCAGATCGAGCACGTCGGCCAGGTCGGGACGGCTCTGCCCCAGCTCGATGCGGGACAGCTTGGAGGTGGACGCCCAACCGAGTCGCTCACACACCTGTTCCAGCGTCAGCGCCTCCCGTCGGCGTAGCTGACGCAACTCGGCGCCCAGTCGCGCACGTCGAATGACCGGACTCGTTGGCAACGGCATCCCTGCCTCCCCACCGAGGGAGAGTACGCACGGCGATCACTTAGCGCAATAGGACGCTCGCATTCCGCTATTCTCCCACCGTAGGAAGTGGATGGTCCGTCCGGCGGCACCTACCGCACGCCGGCGGCGTCCATCCCCCGCAACTCCTTCTTCAGGTCGGCGACCTCGTCGCGGATCCGGGCGGCCAACTCGAACTGCAACTCGCGTGCGGCCGCCAGCATCTGGTCGTTCAGCTCCTGGATGAGCTGCGCCAACTCGGCCCGCGCCATGCCCTCGCGGGCCGGGGTGGCCGCGCCGCCCCGAGCCCGGCTGCGGGTCTCCTTGACCGGCGCCTTGCCGCGCGACAGCTGCCGCACCGCACCGCCGACCCGCGTCGCCTCGGTGTCCTCCGCCTCACGGTAGATGTCGTCGAGAATGTCGTGGATCTTCTTGCGCAGCGGCTCCGGGCTGATGCCGTGCGCCTCGTTGTGGGCGATCTGCTTGGCCCGCCGCCGGTTCGTCTCCTCGATCGCGTCCGCCATCGACGGGGTGACCTTGTCGGCGTACATGTGCACCTGGCCGGAGACGTTACGGGCCGCCCGACCGATGGTCTGGATCAACGACCGGCCGCTGCGCAGGAAACCTTCCTTGTCCGCGTCCAGGATCGCCACCAGCGACACCTCGGGCAGGTCGAGGCCCTCGCGCAGCAGGTTGATGCCGACCAGCACGTCGTAGTCACCACGACGCAACTCGCGCAGCAGCTCCACCCGGCGCAGCGTGTCGACCTCGGAGTGCAGGTAACGCACCCGGATGCCGTTCTCCAGGAGATAGTCGGACAGATCCTCGGCCATCTTCTTGGTCAGCGTGGTGACCAGCACCCGCTCGTCGCGCTCGGTACGCAGCTTGATCTCGTGCATCAGGTCGTCGATCTGGCCCTTCGTGGGCTTGACGACCACCTCCGGGTCGACCAGGCCCGTCGGGCGGATCACCTGCTCCACGAACTCGCCCTGCGCGTGCTCCAACTCCCACGGGCCGGGGGTCGCCGACAGGAAGACCATCTGGCCGACCCGCTCCAGGAACTCGTCGAACCGCAGCGGCCGGTTGTCGGCGGCGCTGGGCAACCGGAACCCGTGGTCGATGAGCATCCGCTTGCGCGACGCGTCCCCCTCGTACATGCCGCCGATCTGGGGAATCGTCACGTGCGACTCGTCGACGACGGTGAGGAAGTCGTCGGGGAAATAGTCCAGCAGGCAGTGCGGCGGGCTGCCGGGCAGCCGGCCGTCGATGTGCATCGAGTAGTTCTCGATGCCCGAGCAGAAGCCCACCTGCCGCATCATCTCGATGTCGTACGTGGTGCGCATCCGCAGCCGCTGCGCCTCCAGCAGCTTGCCCTGCCCTTCCAACTCGGCCAGCCGCTCGCCCAACTCCGTCTCGATGTCCCGGACCGCCCGTTCCATCCGCTCCGGGCCGGCCGCGTAGTGCGTCGCCGGAAAGATCAGCAGATGGTCCACCTCACGCACCACGTCACCGGTCAACGGGTTGAGGTAGTAGAGCTTCTCCACCTCGTCACCGAAGAGCTCGATGCGCACGGCGAGTTCCTCGTACGCCGGAATGATCTCCAGCGTGTCGCCGCGGACCCGGAAGGTGCCGCGCTGGAAGGCCATGTCGTTGCGGGTGTACTGGATGTCGACCAGGCGGCGCAGCAGTTGGTCCCGGTCCAGTTCCTGGCCGACGGCCACCCGCACCGCGCGGTCGAGGTATTCCTCGGGAGTGCCCAGCCCGTAGATCGCCGAGACGGTCGCGACCACCACCACGTCGCGCCGGGTGAGCAGCGACATCGTCGCCGAGTGCCGCAGCCGCTCGACCTCCTCGTTGATCGAGGAGTCCTTCTCGATGTACGTGTCGGTCTGCGGGATGTACGCCTCGGGCTGGTAGTAGTCGTAGTACGAGACGAAGTACTCCACCGCGTTGTCCGGCAGCAGCTCGCTGAACTCCTTCGCCAGCTGGGCGCAGAGCGTCTTGTTGGGCGCCAGCACCAGCGTGGGACGTTGCAGCCGCTCGACCAGCCAGGCGGTCGTGGCGCTCTTGCCGGTGCCGGTCGCGCCGAGCAGCACCGTGTGCCGGTCGCCGCGACGGACCCGCCGCTCCAGATCGTCGATCGCCGCCGGCTGGTCACCGGCCGGCTGAAAATCACTGATGACCTGGAAACGGCCGTCGAGCCGGGGTATGTCGAGCGCCATGACGTCAACGGTACGCCGGGGCACCGACAGCAAACCCCCTTCCAGCCCTGGCCGCCCGACGGATCGCCAGGTCGGTGCCGGTGGGCGCGCTGTTCGGACTCGGTGCGGCAGGCGGGACGCGTAGGCGGACCCCGCCCGGTACCGGGCGACTACGTGCGGCACCTGATCGGCTTCGATATTCGCATTGTGTGGTTCTTCTCACCCGGCTACGCTTTTCCTGTAGGCCGCTCGCGGCGGCCGACCGGGCCGGTGGCGGGCCGCACAGGCCACGCCGCCCCCGGCACCGAGGGTCGCAGCACCCGGCATGCCTGGCGTGCGCACCGGACGTGGTCGCGCGGATCGCGCTGACCGGCCGCCGCGAGCGCCCCTGCTCGTCACCCCGGCGTCTCCGAGCCGTTCATCCTCCTGTGGAGAACAGCTCACAACCGCCGTCCGACAACCGCCGCCGCGCACGCGACGACCTGCGCACCGATCCGAGCCGCCCCGACGGCCCGGCGAGCGGCGACAGCCCGGCCGGCGCCACCCGCACCGGCTCGGCACAGTCACCGACGGGCCGGAACGACCCGGCCGCCACCAGCCACGCCGGGCCGACGGGTCACGCCCGTACGCACAGCCGCCGGCACCGCGCGGTCAACCGCCGCCACCGCGCCGGCATCGCGCCACCCGCGGTCCTCGACCTGGGGGGCACCGAGACGGCCGGCCGGCCACCGCAGTCACGGCCGGGCATCCGCCGGGCCGTGGTCCCCGGCGGGCTGCTCGACCTGGCCGCCGGGAACCGCGCCGAGGAGGAGGATCTGGCCGGGGCCGGCACCGGGGCCGGCGACACGCGGCGCGCGGCCAACCGCCGGCGCCGTCTCACCCTCGCCGGGCTGGGCCTCACCGCGGCGCTGTCCGCCGTGACGCTGGTGGCCACGCTGGTCAACTGGGCGCCGGACGGGCCGCCGCCACGGGACCTGACGACGGCTGAACGGGAACGTCTGGCCGTCATGCGGGTGACCAACTATCGCGAGCTGCGCGCCGGGTTGCATGTCACCGCCGGCGACGGTGCCGCCCGCACCGACCTGCTCGGCTGGGTCGACTGGGCCCGGGGGCTGACCTATCTCGACGTCGGTGGCCCGGGCGCGGGCGCGTCGCGCGGTCTGGCCCAGGCCACTCCCACCGTGTTGGTGATCAGACCCGACCCGACGGCGGTACCGACGCCGGCCATGCCGCCGCTGGTGCCCCCGGCCGACGGATGGCGGCTGCCCGCCGACCGGGGGCTCGATCCGCTGCTCGGCCTGATCTTCGCGCTCGCCGCCGACCGACCCGAACCCGTGGACCGCTGGGTCGGCCGCTGGGTGGGCCGGGAACATCTCAACGGTGAGCCGGTCGACGTGCTGGAGGCGTCGACGTCGGCGAGCCACGTACCCGCCGGCGCCCCGGTCCGCTACTGGCTGGACCCGGCCGGCCGGCTGCACCGGGTCCAGGCCGACCTCGCCGGAATCGGACCGGTCACGGTGGCCGTGAACCGGGCCGACCGACCGACGTTACGACCGGTCGAGGCGCTCGGCGGTCGACCCGGCCTGCCCCGCGCCCTGACCGCCGCCGAGCGGGACCGCTGGCGTCGGCTGCCGGCCCGCCTGCGCACCGCCGGCGGAGCGACGGCCACCCTGACCATGCCCGTCTCCGCCGCCACCAACCTGCGCGGCAGCGGCTGGCTGAGCTGGGCGTCGGGCAGCGCGTACCTCGGCGTCACCGACCTCGACGCGGACGGTCGACGCACCCTGGTCCGCCACCACGGTCGCAAGGTCACCCGGATCGACGGTGCCAGCGAGTCGGCGGGTCCGCCGCTGCCGCCACCGGCCGCCGGTTGGCGGGCGGGACCGCATCGCGCACAAGCTCTCGACCCGCTGGTGGCCGCCGCGCTACGGGCCGCACAGCGCAGCGGCGTCCAGGGCAACGCGCAACGGGTACGCGGCGACAGCCTCGCCGGCGCCACGGTCGACGTGGTGCAGGTCGACACCGCCCGAGGGCCGCTGCGCTACTGGGTAGATCGGTCCGGGCTGCTGCGCCGGCTGGAACTGCCGACGCGGGCAGGTGCCTGGGCGCAGCTCGACCTGGTTCCAGGCCGGGTGCCACGGCTGACGCCGCCGCCGCAGAAGCGCTGACCAAGCTGCCTGGTGTCCACCCCACGCCGCACCGACGGACCATGCCGCCTCAGGGACGCCATCCGGTGCGCACGGCCCACTCCTCCGCCCGGAGGTGTTCCTCGTCGAACCACGGGTCCTTCGCCGTGGCGTACGCGCCGCTGTCCGGCGCGGACGCGGCCAGTTCCCGCTTGAGCAGCAGGTACGCGGACCGCTGGTCGGGATCGGCCCGCAGGTGATCGCGCATCAGCAGGGCGTACCGCCAGCCCGGCGAACCGGTCACCCGCACGTGCAGGTGGACCGGGCGCGCCGGGTCCGCGCTGCCGTGCAGCCGCTTCGCCCACCGACCGCCGCCGGCCGGTCGGGGACTGTCCCACCACTCGCCCGGCAACCGCGGGAAACCGGCGTCGGCCAGCCGCTCGGCCAACACACCGTCGGCATCGGCGAGGGAGGGCACGCTGAGCTGGATGTCGATGACGTCCTTGGCGGCCAGGCCGGCGACGGCGGTCGAACCGATGTGGTCGATCCGCAGGTCGGCCGGGGCGATGGCGTGCCGGATCCGGTCCGCCAGCCGGGCGTACTGTCTCGGCCAGGTCGGGTCGGGATCGGCCAGCCTGACCTGGTGCAGTCGCACCGCCCGCCGATGTCGCACGTTGGTCTCGAAGGGCACCAGCCGGTCGCCCCAGAGCGCGTCGACCGTCGCGTGCAGTTCGTCGAGGGTGCCCTCGTTTGTCAGCAGCACGTCGGCCACCGCCGCGCGGCGGGCGTCGTCGGCCTGGGCGGCGATCCGGCGCTGCGCCTCCGCCCGGCTCATCCCCCGGTCGCGGGCCAGCCGCGCCAACCGGATGTGCACCGCCGTCTGCACCACGACCACCAGGTGGTACGTCGGCGCCAGCCCCACCTCGGCCAGCAATGGGACATCGTTGACCACCACGGCGTCCGGCGCGGCGGCGGCGGTCAGTTCGACGGTACGGGCCCGGACCCGGCCGTGGATGATCGCCTCCAGTCGGCGTCGAGCCGGCTCGTCGGCGAAGACCAGATCAGCCAGGGCGGCCCGGTCCAGCGCCCCGTCGGCGTCCAGCACCCGGTCGGAGAAGGCGCCGACGACCTCGGCGAGACCCTCGGTGCCGGGTGCCACAACCTCCCGGGCGAGCTGATCGGCGTCGATGACCACCGCGCCCCGCTCGACCAGCCGTCCTGCCACCGCGCTCTTGCCCGAACCGATCCCGCCGGTCAACCCCACCCTCAGCACGGCACCCAGTCAACCCGATCTTCGCCGGCGTGCCAACCGGCCGGTGCGGTGTCCGGGACCGTCGACGGTGCGCGGCAGGGTGCGGACGGCGACCCGGCGGGGCGGAGTCGGATCTGGTGACCGGCGCCGGCCCGGCTACGGCGCGGGCCCCGCCGCGACCCGGTGGTCCGGGTCGGGACGGGGCCCGTCGTCGTCAACCGACAGATCCAGGTCGCGGCGCGGCGTCAGACGCGCCGCGACTGGACGTGCCGCAGATTCACTTGCCGCCGGCGAGCTTCTCCCGCAGTGCGGCGAGCGCCTCGTCGGTGGCCAGCGTGCCCGCCGGCTCCTCGGCCTGCCGGCTCGGGGCCGCGCTGGTCGAGGTGGTGGTGCCACCGGCCGTGGGGGCCGGCTGCGGGTTGGCAGCGGCCTCGGCCTCGGCGGCCCGGGAGGTCTGCACCTGCTTCTGGTGCGCCTCCCAGCGCTGCCGCGCCTCGGCGTACTGGTTCTCCCAGGTCTCGCGCTGCTTGTCGTACCCCTCGAGCCACTCGCCCGTCTCCGGGTCGAAGCCCTCCGGGTAGATGTAGTTGCCCTCGGTGTCGTAGGTCGCGGCCATGCCGTAGAGGGTCGGGTCGAAGTGCTCCTCGCCCTCGACGAAGCCCTCGTTGGCCTGCTTGAGCGACAGCGAGATCCGGCGACGCTCCAGGTCGATGTCGATGACCTTGACCATGACCTCGGAGCCGACCTGGACGACCTGCTCGGGGATCTCCACGTGACGCTCGGCCAGCTCGGAGATGTGGACCAGGCCCTCGATGCCGTCGTCCACCCGGACGAAGGCACCGAACGGCACCAGCTTGGTGACCTTGCCCGGCACGATCTGCTGGATGGCGTGGGTGCGGGCGAACTGACGCCACGGGTCTTCCTGGGTCGCCTTCAGCGACAGCGAGACCCGCTCGCGGTCCAGGTCGACGTCCAGAACCTCGACCTCGACCTCCTGGCCCACCTCGACGACCTCGGACGGGTGGTCGATGTGCTTCCAGGACAGCTCGGAGACGTGCACCAGGCCGTCCACGCCGCCCAGGTCGACGAAGGCGCCGAAGTTGACGATCGAGGAGACGACGCCCTTGCGGACCTGCCCCTTCTGGAGCTTGTTGAGGAACTCGGTGCGCACCTCGGACTGCGTCTGCTCCAGCCAGGCACGGCGGGACAGCACCACGTTGTTGCGGTTCTTGTCCAGCTCGATGATCTTGGCTTCGAGCTCGCGGCCGACGTACGGCTGCAGGTCGCGCACGCGGCGCATCTCGACCAAAGAGGCCGGCAGGAAGCCGCGCAGCCCGATGTCGAGGATGAGGCCACCCTTGACCACCTCGATGACGGAACCGCGGACGACGCCGTCCTCGTCCTTGATCTTCTCGATCGTGCCCCAGGCCCGCTCGTACTGCGCCCGCTTCTTGGAGAGGATCAGCCGGCCCTCCTTGTCCTCCTTCTGGAGGACAAGGGCCTCGATGTGGTCGCCCACCGAGACGACCTCAGCCGGGTCCACGTCGTGCTTGATCGACAACTCCCGAGAGGGGATGACACCCTCGGTCTTGTAGCCGATGTCGAGCAGGACCTCGTCCCGATCGACCTTGACGACGGTGCCTTCGACAATGTCGCCGTCGTTGAAGTACTTGATGGTCTCGTCGATCGCGGCGAGGAAAGCCTCCTCTGAGCCGAGATCGTCGACGGTGACCTTGGTGGCGCTCGAGGGGGCCTCGATGCTGCTCGTCATGTGGGCGGTTGCTCCGGTCGGATGGTGTGTCACAGCAGGCTGGTGTCGCGGTGACCTGTGCGCGCCAACGGATCCGTCGGCGGGCCCACCTGGATATCGCTGAACGAGATCTTGATGTGACTCCGTCGACCGCGCACCTGCTCCCTGCCGAGGCACACGATCCGCGAGCGCATCGTCTACCCTACCTGCTGCATTACCACAGCGTGCAAGCCCTCCCGTCTACTCATCGGCTCACCAGCCGCGAAAGCGGAGATTTCGGCCAGACACGCCGCGGCGTGCGCCAGGGCCGCCGCCGGCCACCGCATGGTGAGGGCCTAGCGTGGCCTGGTGGGTGACGACAACCGGGTGACCCGGCGCCGGGTCGGTGACGCCGAGGCGCGCACCGCCAACCGGCGCTGGTGGGACGCCGACGCCGACGCGTACCAGGCCGAACACGGCAGCTTTCTGGGTGACGTGGACTTCGTCTGGTGCCCGGAGGGACTGCGCGAGGCGGACGCCCGGCTGCTCGGCGACGTGACCGGACGGCAGGTGCTGGAGGTCGGCTGCGGTGCCGCGTCCTGCGCCCGCTGGCTGGCCACCCAGGGGGCCCGGCCGGTCGCGGTGGACCTGTCCGCCGGCATGTTGCGGCACGCGGCGCAGGCCAGCGCCCGCAGCGGGGTACGCGTGCCGCTGGCGCAGGCCGACGCGCTCGCGTTGCCCTTCGCCGACGAGACGTTCGACATCGCCTGCACGGCGTTCGGCGCGGTCCCGTTCGTCGAGGACTCCGCGGCGCTGATGCGCCAGGTGCACCGGGTGCTGCGTCCCGGCGGCCGGTGGGTCTTCTCGGTCACCCACCCGATGCGCTGGATCTTCCTGGACGATCCCGGTGAGGGCGGGTTGACCGCCGTGCACTCGTACTTCGACACCCGGCCGTACGTGGAGCTCGACGAACACGGCCGGGCCAGCTACGTCGAGCAGCACCGCACCCTCGGCGACCGGGTACGCGAACTGGTCGACGCCGGATTCCGGCTGCTGGACCTGGTGGAACCGGAGTGGCCGGAGGGGCACGAGGGGATCTGGGGGCAGTGGAGCCCGTTGCGCGGCCGACTCTTCCCCGGCACCGCCATCTTCGTCACCGAGAAACCGACCGGCTGAGCCGGCCGACTTGTCCGTCCGGGCTGAGCCGACCGGCTGTGCGGTCCGGGCTGAGCCGACCGGCTGTGCGGTCCGGCGGCGGACCGGACGGCGAGTGCGACGCCGTACGCCGCCGCCGGCATCCCCTTCTACTGGCGCATCGAGCAGGACCCGGTGCACGTGTACGCGTACCGCCTCGGCGACCGGATCGGGCCGGGCGGCGAGCGACAGTACGAACTCGTCGCCGACAGCGCGGAGCTGATCGAGCTGACCGAACCTTTCGAGGTCAAACTCCCGATCGCCGAGGTCACCCCCTAGTCGTTTCCCGCGGGCGACCCCGGGTAACCCGCGGCATGGCCGACGAGGAGTTCCGCAAGGGCGACCACGTCTCCTGGGCCAGCCACAGCGGCCGGGCCCACGGTGTGGTCAAGGAGAAGCTGACCGAACGGACCCACGTACGCGGGCACGCCGTCAACGCCTCACCGGAGCAGCCGCAGTACCGCATCCGCAACGACGACTCGGGTCGGGATGTGGCCCACCGCCCGGAGGTGCTGCGCCGTGAGCAATCGTGACGACCCGGACCAGACTTACCGGGAGTTCACCGAGGCGGTGAACATGAAGCCCGGCGAGTTGTCCAAGTGGCTGGACACCGACGAGTCCAAGCACGTCGGCTGGCGGAGGAAGGGCAGCGGCGGTGGTGAGACGGTCGGCCACGAGTCCGGACGTAAGATCATCGACTTGCTGCGCCGCAAGCGCGGCCAGCTCACCGAGGCCGACTACAAGCACATGCGCAAGGTCGTCGGTTACGTCCGACGGCACATGGCGCAGCGTCCCAGCGGCGACGTGCGCGACACCCGGTGGCGGTACTCGCTGATGAACTGGGGTCACGACCCGGTCAAGGCCCCGTTGCCACCGCCCGGCGGCCCCTCCCGCAAGGCCCTCGACCGGCACGGCACCCCGCCCAAGTCCCGCCGAGGCCCCGGCCGCTGAGATCCGCCTTCACCGCCGCACCAGCAGACCAGCAGGCGACAACTTCGGCGAAGTTGCTGTGTCAGCCGGCCCGCGAGGCAGCAACTTCCCCGAAACTGCGTGGCATCAGCGCACGGTTCGTCCGTGACCACGTCAGGGTTTCGGGGCAGCCCGACCCGCGCAGGGATCAAGCCTGACCGCCCGGAGCGGGTCGGGCTGCCCCGAAACCCCCCAAGGAAACGGGTCAGTGGTCGGCGCTGTTCCAGTCGCGGCCGTCGCCCACCGACACCTCCAGCGGCACCGACAGCGGGTACGCCCCACCCATCTCGCGTCGAACCAACTCCTCCAGCACCGTCCGTTCTCCTGGTGCCACCTCGAAGACCAGCTCGTCGTGCACCTGCAACAGCATCCGGGAGCGCAGGCCGGCGTCGCGCAACGCGGTGTCGACGTGCAGCATGGCGACCTTGATGATGTCCGCCGCGGAGCCCTGGATCGGGGCGTTGAGCGCCATCCGCTCGGCCATCTCCCGCCGCTGCCGGTTGTCACTGACCAGGTCGGGCAGATAACGCCGGCGGCCGAGGATGGTAGAGGTGTAGCCGTCCTGGCGGGCCCGGGCAACCACCTCCTGCAGGTAGTCCCGTACCCCGCCGAATCCGGCGAAGTAGTTCTCCATCAACCCGCGCGCCTCCTCGGCGCTGATGCCGAGCTGCTGGGACAGGCCGAATGCGCTGAGCCCGTACGCCAGGCCGTAGTTCATCGCCTTGATCTTGCGCCGCTGGTCCGGGGTGACCTCGGCCAGCGGCACGGTGAAGACCGACGAGGCCGTCGCGGCGTGGAAGTCGGCGCCGGAGTTGAACGCCTGGATCAGCGCGTCGTCGGCCGACAGGTGTGCCATGATCCGCATCTCGATCTGGCTGTAGTCGGCGGTGAGCAGGCACTCGAAGCCCTCTCCCACCACGAAGGCACGGCGGATCCGTCGCCCCTCCTCGGTGCGGATGGGGATGTTCTGCAGGTTGGGCTCGGTGGAGGAGAGCCGACCGGTGGCGGCCACCGTCTGGTTGAACGTGGTGTGGATGCGCCCGTCGTCGGAGACCGACTTGAGCAGACCGTCCACCGTCGACTTGAGCTTGGCCACGTCGCGGTGTCGCAGCAGGTGGGCCAGCACCGGGTGCGGGTTCTGCGCGTAGAGCCACTGCAAGGCGTCCGCGTCGGTGGTGTAACCCGTCTTGATCCGCTTGGTCTTGGGCAGGTTCAGCTCGCCGAAGAGGATCTCCTGCAGCTGCTTGGGTGAGCCGAGGTTGAACTCCCGCCCCACCGCCTCGTACGCGCCCTGCGCGGCGGCCTTCACCTCGGCGGCGAAGTGCGCCTCCAGCTCCGTCAGGTAGTCGGTGTCGGCGGCGATGCCGGTGCGCTCCAACTGCGCCAGCACCCGCATCAGTGGCAGCTCCACCCCGGCCATCAGCCGGGCCGACTGCTCCCCGTCGCGGGACAGCTCCGCGTCGATCGCGTCGGCCAGATCGAGGGTGGCCCGGGCGTGCAGCATGAGGTTCTGCTCGGCCTCACTGTCGCCACCGAGCCCGTCGAGGGTCAGCTGGCCGGTTTCCGGGGCGTCGACCCGCAGCTCCCGGTGCAGGTAGCGCAGCGCCAGGTCGGTCAGGTCGTAGGAGCGCTGATCGGGGCGGGCCAGGTACGCGGCGATCTGGGTGTCACGTGCGATGCCGGCCAGCGCCCAGCCGTGCGCGGCGAAGGCGAGCACGGCCGGCTTGCTGTCGTGCAGCACCTTCGGCCGGGTCTCGTCGGCCAGCCACGTCGCCAGCGCCGCCTCGTCGCCGGCCTCCAGCTGGCCCGGGTCGAACCAGGCCGCCGCGCCGTCGGCGGTGGCCAGCGCCATGCCGGTGACGGAGGCGGTGTGCCGGCGGTTCGGGCCGGTGTCGAGCTTGACCGCGACGCCGACGCCGGTGCCGGCCGGCGCGTGCGTCTCCAACCAGCCCACCAGCGCCCCGGGCGCGGTCAGCACCTCACCGACCAGGTCGAAGCCCGACTCCGCCTCCGGCTCGACCGCCTCCAGGTACTGGTAGAGGCGGTCGCGCAGGATGCGGAACTGAAGGGTGTCGAAGACCTGGTGCACCGCCTCGCGGTCCCACCCCTGCCAGCGGGTGTCCTCGGGACGCAGCGGCAACTCCAGGTCGGCGACCAGACAGTTGATCTCGTAGTTGCGGATCACGTCGGCGAGTCGTTCCCGGAGACTGTCGCCCGCCTTGCCCTTGATCTCGTCGGCGCGGGCGATGACGCCCTCCACCCCGCCGTACGTGTTGATCCACTTCGCGGCGGTCTTCGGACCGACGCCGGGAATGCCGGGCAGGTTGTCGCTGGTCTCACCGACCAGGGCGGCCAGGTCGCGGTAGCGGCCGGGGGGCACGCCGTACTTCGCCTCGATCGCCGCCGGATCCATCCGCGCCAGGTCGGAGACGCCCTTACGCGGGTAGAGCACGGTGATCTGCTCGTCGACCAGCTGGAAGGCGTCCCGGTCGCCGGTGCAGATCAGCACCGGCATGCCCTGGTCGCGGGCCTGGCAAGCCAGGGTGGCGATGACGTCGTCAGCCTCGTAGCCCTCCTTCTCCACCACCGGGACGCGCAGCGCCGCCAGGACCTCCTTCACCAGGCTGACCTGGCCCTTGAAGTCGGTCGGGGTCTCGCTGCGGCCCGCCTTGTACTCCGCGTACTTCTCGGTGCGGAAGGACCGGCGGGACACGTCGAAGGTGACGATGATGTGGGTCGGCTGCTCGTCACGCAACACGTTGATCAACATCGAGGTGAAGCCGTAGACCGCGTTTGTCGGCTGCCCGGTCGTGGTGGAGAAGTTTTCCACCGGCAGGGCGAAGAACGCCCGGTAGGCCAGGGAGTGTCCGTCGACAAGGAGCAGGCGCGGGGTCGTAGCTGTCACGGCTGCGACTCTAGTCCGTACCGCCGACAAGGACCCGGCACGTTCCTGCGCCAGTCAACAGCATTGTTCCCTTGACGCACTCAACATCCAGCCGCTCGCAACGCTGCCATCGACATCCTCCGCACCGTTCGGCATCAGTAACGGCGATGCCACCTGGCACCGAGCCCGCGACGGCGCCCGCCCGCTCGCGCTACTCAGCATCGCCTGTCGACCTTGCCGTCCATCCACACGACCTCACCCTCACCGCGACCAGCAACTACCCACCCACACAGTTAATCTGCGCCGCTCTACGGAGGCCACGCGAACTGCGTCGATCACCTGAAATGCATGATCAAGCAACCCGTCCCGGCAGCTTGTTTCTTGACTCATAATGATTGATCTGGAAGTATCAGTGCATCGATACACTTCCACCAGGGCCACAGTTCGTACGCCTGACCCATGCAGCAGACGGGGGTTTCCATGGGTAGACTCAAAAAGTCCCTCAGCATTCTCAGTCTTGCGGTTGTCCTTGTTGTCGGTGCGCCACCTGCCGCCGCCCAAGCAGCCGCCTGGGATTGCCCGAGCGGTTATCTGTGCGTTTGGGATGGCCTGAGTGGAACCGGAGGGCGATGCTCATGGCTAAACGCCGACAACGATTGGTACAGCTCCCCTAACGTCTGCTCCTGGGCGAGGAACTACCCCGTTCGCTCAGTCTACAACCGGGGAACCAGCACTGCTTATGACGCTGTCATCTTGTACGGCGACGCCAATTACCAAACCGGCGAGTTCGTAATTGCACAGGGCGAAAAAAGAAGCGGCCTGATAAACGGCTATCTACGGTCGCACAAATGGCGACTGAAGTAGCATGAGCAGAACCAGTTGATCTTCTTCACCGTGCCGCCACGCTATCTGTGGCGGCACGGTGGCGCTTCCGTGCAGGTACCGCACGAATCAGAGGCGGAAACACCCGTGGCGCTCCGCTGGTCCGGCACACCTTGCCTGGCCTTTCCGGCATAAGTGTCCGGGACACGCACACTGCTGGGATCTCAACAAGAGTCCGGTGCTGGCCGAGCAGCGCCTGAGGTCCCACCTCAGGCGCTGCCGGAATTCGACTCGCCCAGGCGAGTCAGGAACTGATTCACACCTAATAAACCACGCCGGGCCATTCCACCACCGGCGACAACTGAAGTGTGGGGCGTCCAGCTACGACCGGGCGTCAGAGAACCTTCGTGAGGAAGGCCCTCGTCCGCTCGTGCTTCGGGTCGGCGATCACCTCACGCGGGTTGCCCTGCTCGACCACCACGCCGTCGTCCATGAAGACCAAGGTGTCACCGACCTCCCGGGCAAAGCCGATCTCGTGAGTGACCACGATCATCGTCATACCGTCGCGGGCCAGATCCTTCATCACGTCCAGCACTTCGCCGACCAGTTCCGGGTCGAGCGCGCTGGTCGGCTCGTCGAAGAGCATCAGCTTCGGCCGCATGGCCAGCGCCCGGGCGATCGCCACCCGCTGCTGCTGCCCGCCGGAGAGCTGGTTCGGGTAGTTACCCAGCTTGTCACCGAGCCCGACGCGCTCCAGCAGGGCCACCGCCCGATCCCGCGCCTCGCCCCGCTTCTCCCGACGAACCAGCAGCGGCGCCTCGGTGACGTTGTCCAGGGCGGTCTTGTGCGGAAAGAGGTTGAACCGCTGGAACACCATGCCGATGGCGCGGCGCTGGGCGGCGACCTCCTTCTCCCGCATCTCGTGTAACTTGCCGCCGCGCTCCCGGTAGCCGATCAGCTCGCCGTCCACCCAGATCCGACCGGCGTTGATCTTCTCCAGGTGGTTGATGCAGCGCAGGAACGTCGACTTGCCCGAGCCGGAGGGCCCCAGCAGACAGCACACCTCACCGGCACGCACCTGAAGATCGATGCCCTTGAGCACCTCGACCGGCCCGAACGACTTGTGCACCTGCTCGGCCCGGACCATCGGTCCCGACTCCGCGGCCGGCAGGCCGTGTTGGGCGGACCCACTCATCTGCGTCATACGCCCCCGCCCCCTCCGGTGACGCCACCGCCGCCGGTCGTCATGCCCCGCAGCCGGGCCTTCGCCTGGCCGGCCCGACCGGTGCCCTTGGCGAAGTGCCGTTCCAGGTAGTGCTGCCCGACCAGCAGCACGCTTGTCAACAGCAGATACCAGATGGTCGCCGCGACCAACATCGGGAAGACCTGGAAGGTGCGGCTACCGACCGCCCTGATCTGGAAGAACAGCTCGGCGGAGACCGGCACGAAGGCCACCAGCGAGGTGTCCTTGAGCATGGCGATCGTCTCGTTGCCGGTCGGCGGGACGATCACCCGCATGGCCTGCGGCAACACGATGCGGCGCAGGATCTGGGTGCGGGTCATGCCCAGTGCCTGGGCGGCCTCCGTCTGCCCTTCGTCCACCGACTGGATGCCGGCTCGGATGATCTCCGCCATGTACGCGGCCTCGGAGAGCCCCAGCGCCAGCATGCCGGCGACGAAGCCGGTGAGGATGTCCGTCGCCGAGAAGCCGAACAGCCGTGCCTCGAAGTCCTGCACCCCGAACAACGCGCCGATCTGCCGGTCGAAGGGCAGCCCGAACTCGACCCGGGCCCACAGGATGCCCAGGTTGCCGAAGAGGATCGCCAGCACCAACCGCGGCACCGCGCGGAAGAACCAGGTGTACGCCCAGGCGACGCCACGCAGGATCGGGTTCTCCGACAGCCGCATGATCGCGATGACGACGCCCAGCACGACACCGATCAGCATGGCGGTCACGAGCAGCGCGATGCTTCCCCGCACTCCGGCCATGATCGGCGGCCGGAACATCTCGTTCACCATGAACGACCAGTTGAACGCCTGGTTCGTCACCAACAGGTGCACGAACATGGCGACCAGCACCCCGATCACGGCGACGGCGACCCACCGCCCGGGATGCCGCACGGGCACGGCCTGGATGGGATCCGGCCGTGCCCGCTCGGGTGTGTCGGTGTCGACAGACATGTCAGCCGACGCGGTTCAGTTCCGAGGTGGTGATCGATCCGCCCTCGACACCCCACTTCTTCAGCGCCGACTCGTAACTGCCGTCAGCGATGACCGCCTGCACCGCCTCCTGCAGCACCTCAGCGAACGCGGTCTGGTCCTTCTTCACCGCGTACCCGTAGGGTGCCGACTCGTAGATGTCGCCGAGCACCTCCAGTTGGCCGTTGCTCTGCTGCACCGCGTAGGCGCCGACCGGCGAGTCGGCCAGCATGGCGTCGTTCTTGCCGCTGACCACGGCGGCCGTCGCGTCGCTCTGCGCCTGGTACTGGTCGATGGTGATCTCCGGCTGACCGGCATCGGTGCACTTCTTCGACCGGGCCTCGATGTCGTCGAGCTGCACGGTGCCGACCTGCACGGCGATCTTCTTGCCGCAGGCGTTGTCCGGGTCCACCTGAGCCGGGTTGCCGGCCTTGGTGGCCCACTGGGTGCCGGCCGAGAAATAGCTCACCATGTTGACGCTCTTCAACCGCTCCGGGTTGATGGTGAACGACGAGACGCCAACCTCGTACTTGCCGGAGGCCACGCCTGGCAGGATCGCGTCGAACGGCGCCGACTCGTACTCCGCCTTCAGGCCGAGCTTCTGCGCAACGGCGTTGAACAGCTCGACGTCGAAGCCGATCACGGTCGAACCATCGGTGTCGAGGAACTCCGCCGGGGCGTAGGTCGCATCGGTACCCACCTTGATCACGCCGTCGGCCTTGATCGTGTCAGGCACCTTGCCAGCGAGATCCGCGTCCGGCGCGGCGGTCACCGTCGGACCCGCGCCCGGCTGATCGGCACTGTCCTGCTCGCCGCAGGCGGCCATCGAGACGGTGAGCAGTGCGGCGCCAGCCACACCGAGCAGAGCTCGGTGTGGGACGTTCAATTTGAACAACATGTCGAACTCCTTGCAAGAGAGGGGTAGCGGACGGTCAGGCCACGCCGAGGTAGGCCTCCTTGACCGCCGGGTCGTGCAGCAGCTCCGTGCCGGTGCCCTCCTTGACGATCCGGCCGGTCTCCAGCACGTACGCCCGATGCGCCCGCGCCAACGCCTGCTGGGCGTTCTGCTCCACGAGCAGGACCGTGGTGCCCTGCTCGTTGATCTCGGTGATGATGCTGAAGATCTGCTGAATCAGCATCGGTGCCAGCCCCATCGACGGCTCGTCGAGCAGCAGCAGCTTGGGTCGGCTCATCATCGCCCGGCCGACGGCCAGCATCTGCTGCTCACCGCCGGAGAGCGTCCCACCGATCTGCTTGCGTCGCTCCGCCAGCCGGGGGAACAGCTCCAGCACCCGGGTGAGGTCCTTGGCCACCTCACCCCGATCCCGCCGGGTGTACGCGCCCATGTCCAGGTTCTCCAGCACCGTCATGCCGGGGAAGATCCCCCGACCCTCAGGTGCCTGGCAGAGTCCACGGCGCACCCGCAGGTCGGCCCGGAGCTTGGTGATGTCCTCACCGGCGAACCGGATGCTGCCCGAGGCCACTGGACGGATGCCGGAGATGGCCCGCATGGTGGTCGACTTGCCGGCACCATTGGCCCCGATCAGGGCCACGATCTCGCCCTCGTTGACGGTCAGGCTGATGCCGTGTAGCGCCTTGATCCGCCCGTAGAGCAGACTGACGTCATCGATCTCAAGCAACGTCGTCATCCGGCACCCCCAGGTAGGCCGCGATCACCCGGTGGTCCTCCCGCACCTCGGCGGGGAGCCCTTCAGCGATCTTCTTCCCGAACTCCAGCACCACGATCCGGTCGGTGACCCCCATCACCAGACGCATGTCGTGCTCGATGAGCAGCACGGTCACGCCCTGGTCTCGGATCTTGCGGATGAGCTGGAGCAGCTCTTCCTTCTCGGCCGGGTTGAAGCCGGCAGCCGGCTCGTCCAGGCAGAGCAGCACCGGATCGGTGGCCAACGCCCGGGCGATCTCCAGCCGGCGCTGTTCGCCATAGGAGAGGTTGCGGGCGGCATCGTGCATCCGGTGTGGGATACCGACGAAATCCAGCAGCCGCTGTGCCTTCTCCAGCCCGTCGCGCTCCTCACGTTGATGCCGGGGCAGGCGGAACAGCGCGGAGAGGACGCTGGTCTTGTGATGAGCGTCCGCGCCCACCTGGATGTTCTCCAGCGCGGTCATCTCCGGGAACAGGCGGATGTTCTGGAACGTCCGCGCCATGCCCATCTTGGTGATGTGGTGCTTCTTCTTGCCGGTGATCCGCTCGCCGCGGAACCGGATCTCCCCCTCGGACGGCTGGTAGATGCCGGTCATCGCGTTGAAGCAGGTGGTCTTACCGGCACCGTTGGGGCCGATCAGCCCGAGGATCTCACCCTTGTAGAGGGTGAAGTCCACGTCGTTGAGGGCCACCACGCCGCCGAAGCGCAGCGTCACGTGATCGACCTCCAGCAGCGGCTCCCGGCCAGCGGAGGTGGATTCCACCGCCGGTGCGCCGGCCTGCTCCGGAACGGTCGGCTTCTGCGCGGTCTCACCCACCGACGGTCACCTCCTTGCGACGATCCTTGAACTCCGCCGCTCGTCGTCGGTTCGGTATCAAGCCCTGCGGCCGGAAGATCATCATGATCACCAGCACCAGGCCGAAGAACATGAATCGGTACTCATACAGCTCGATGCCGAAGAATTCGATGCCGCGGAACCGCTCGATCATGTATGCAACCAGGCCGCCGCCGACGATCGCGCCGACGATGTTGCCCGAGCCGCCGAGGATGACCGCGGCCAGAATGATGATCGAGTTGAGCAGTTCCAGGTTCTGCGAGCTGACGAAGTTCTGCTTGCCCGCGAAGAGCGCCCCGGCCAATCCGCCGATGAACGCGCCCGAGGCGAACGCCCAGAGCTTGAACTTGAACGTCGGCACGCCCATCAGCTGCGCCGCGTCCTCGTCCTCCCGGATCGAGATCCAGGCCCGGCCCACCCGGCTGCGGTTGAGGTTCCGCACGCCGAGGACCACCAGGATGATCAGCGTGAGGACCAGCCAGTAGTACGGCCGTGGGTCCAACACACCGAAGATCGGCTTGCCGTCGGAGTAGCTGCCCGGAGGGTGCGGGATCTGGTTGAAGCCCCGCTGCCCCTTGAGGAACTCGGAGCTGGTCGCCGCGACCCGGATCATCTCGGCGAAGCCGAGCGTCACGATAGCCAGGTAGTCACCGCGCAACCGCAGCGTCGGCGTACCCAGCATCACGCCGGAGACCATGGTGAGCACGAGCGCCAACGGCAGGGCCAGCAGCCACGGCCACAGCGTCTTGAGGTCGCTGCTCGGCGACGTCAGAACCGCCACGGTGTACGCACCCACCGCGAAGAAGCCGAAGTAGCCCAGGTCGAGCAGGCCGGCGAAGCCGACCACAATGTTCAACCCGACCGCCAGCAACACGTAGATCGAGATGGTGAATAGCACCTGCCCGAAGTTCGACCCGGTGGTCGGAATCGGCCCGAGCCACTGGTAGAACTCCCGGTTCGGCAGGGCGTAGAAGAAGACGATCACCGCCGCGATGACGGCCCACCGCATCCAACGCGGCGCGTCGTGCCACCGCTCGGATACCGCATGGCGGCCCGAATCGATCCATTCCCTCACGCTTGTCATGCGCGGGCCCTCCCCAACGATTCGCCGAGCAGACCGGTCGGCCGGAACATCAGCAGCACGACCAGGACCACGAAGGCGACCAGGTCCTTCCAGTTCGCGCCGAACAGAGCCGAGGCGTAGTTCTCGACCAGGCCGAGCAGCAGCCCGCCGATCAGCGCACCGCGCAGGTTGCCGATGCCGCCGAGGACCGCTGCGGTGAACGCCTTCAACCCGAGCAGGAACCCGACGCTGTAGGTCAGCGTGCCGATCCGGACGTCGTAGAGCATCCCGGCGACGCCGGCCATCACACCACCGATGATGAAGACCACCAGGATGATCCGGTCCTTGTTGATGCCCATCAACGCGGCCGTGTTCTGGTCCTGAGCAACCGCGCGGATGCCCCGGCCTACTCGGCTGCGGTTGATGAACAGGTCCAGCGCGACCATCATCGCCAGCGCCGAGGCGATGACCAGCACCTGCACCACGGTCACTTCCGTACCGAACACCTCGAACAGCACGATGTCGGACCGGACAACGGTGGGCGCACCGACCGGGAGCCGACGGGTGTAGATACCGAACGCCTCGGCGATCGCGATCGAAGCGCCGATCGCGGTGATCAGAAAGGCCAGCGGCGGGGCGTTGCGCTTACGCAACGGCCGGTACGCCACGCGTTCGATCACCGTCGCGGTACCGGCCGAGGCGACCGCCGCGATCAGGGCACCGACCAGCAGGTACAGCATGATCGATCCGAAGCCGCTGACGACCGTGTCCCGATCCAGACCGAGTGCGGCCCAGCCCCAGATGGCGGCGAAGGCACCGGCGATGAAAACCTCGGAGTGGGCGAAGTTGATGAGTCTCAGCACGCCGTAGACCAGCGTGTAACCCAGCGCGACAAGGGCATAGATGGCGCCCACTGTCAGCCCGGTTATCGTATATCCCCCGAAATCGGAGAACAGGGTGTTGAAGTCCAAGGAAGGGCACTCCGTACAGGAAGAGGAGACAGTGAGGGTGCGGCCGGAAGGGCTCCAGACCGCACCCCGCAATCACCGCGGAACCGTTTACCGGACCCGGGTCAGGAGAGCTTGATCTCCTGGTCCGGCACGACCTTGCCGCCCTCGACCTTGTACGCCCAGACCTTCACCTGGGCGGGGTCGAGCTCGCCGGTCTCGGTGAACTTGTAGCTCGCCGCCACGCCGTCGCCGGTGTAGCCCTTCACGAACTCCAGCAGGGACTCCCGGCTGGTCTTACCGTCCTTGATGCCCGCCAGCAGGATGTTCGCCGCGTCGTAGGCGGTGTCGCTGTAGGTACCGGGCTCCGAGCCGTTGAGGGCCTTGTAGTCCTCGACGAAGCTACCCCGAGCCTCGGTGGCCGGCTGGCACGGGCAGGTGAGGATGGTGCCCTCGGCCGCCGCCGCACCGGCACCCTCGATGTAGGCGTTGTCGTTCACACCGTCGCCAGCGACCAGGGTGGCGCTGACGCCGGCAGAGGTCAGCTGCTTACGGATCAGTCCGGCTTCCTGGTAGTAGCCGCCGTAGAAGACCGCCGTCGCACCGGTGGACTTCACCTTGGTGACGGTCGCCGAGAAGTCGTTCTGCTTGCCCTCGCCCTGGACCTTGTCGCTGCCCACGACCGCCGCGCCGAGCACCTTCTTGACCTCGTCGGCCAGGCCGGCACCGTAGGCGGACTGGTCGTCGATCACGTAGACCTTGTCGGACTTGAGCACGTCCTTGATGTACGCGCCCGCCGCCGGGCCCTGGCTCAGGTCGTTTCCGACGGTCCGGAAGAAGGTCTTCCAGCCCTGCTCAGCCAGGCTCGGCCGAGTCGCGGACGGGGTGATGTGCACCAGACCGGCCTCGGAGAACAGTGGGTTGGCGGCCTCGGACTCACCGGAGTAGGCCGGCCCGACGATGCCCAGCAGCTGCGCGTCGTCGATCGCCTGCTGAGCCAGCGCCGGCGCCTGCTCCGGGTTGCCCTGCGAGTCCAGCGGCACGAGGCTCACCTGGCAGTCCGGGTTGGCCTTGTTGTACTGGTCGACGGCGAGCTTGACGCCGTTGTTCTCGTTGATACCCAGCGCCGCGGAGGGGCCGGTCAGCGCGCCGAAGAAGGCAATCTTGCTGCCGCAGCCGTCGCCACTGGCCTCGTTGCTTGCGCTGTCAGACTTGCAGGCGGCCGTGCCGCCGAGGGCGAGCGCGGCGATTGCCACGCCACCGACCAAACGTACGAGCTTCTGCCTCACGGCCCGAACCCTCCTCCATCCCATGGCTCAAACCACCCGCTGCCTATTGGCCCTTGCAGGGGAGGCCGAACCAGACCGTCGTCGCCGGTCTGGGGCCGGACGTTATCCCACCGTGCACGGGTGGCGTAAGCCCCGGAGGGGGCCGTTGACCGAACCGTTACACACCGTGGCGAATTGGGGGTGGTCGCTGTAAGAAACATCCGGCGGACAGACCGCCGGTCGGAGCTAGTTCACCTCTGCTCCGTCGACGTCTATCGGCCGGCAGACACACCCGACCAGGCAGCACGGTCCCCACTCCTCCGGCCGACGATCTTCAGCCTGGTCTGGTCGCAGCCCGTGGACTCGACCCAGCCTCGACTCCACCGCCCCCGCAAGAGGAACCTGGTCGCCAGCCTTCGCCGCGCCTCGCCGGATCAGCCGCATGCCGCCAGCTAAGCGCTCGGACTGACGTATGCCTCGGCAGTTACCACCAGTACGCCCTGTCACAGCGCCGCTGGATTCGACCGTTCGACTCCGACGGAGCCTTGAAATGTTCAGGCGGCATCGTCGCCTCACCCGCGCTGGGGTACATCGACGATCAGCCCGCCCGCTACAGGGGTTGTCCCGCTGCGGGCGGCACCAACGCCCACCGGACGGGATCGGTTATGAGGTCGGCTCGACCGGCTCGGCCACCTCGCCGCCAGCGGTCTCGGCGAGGATCCGCTCGGAGACCTCCTTCATGGTCATCCGATGGTCCATCGCGGTGCGCTGGATCCACTTGAACGCCTGCGGCTCGCTCATGTTGTACGTGGTCATCAGCGCGCCCTTGGCCCGCTCGACGGTCTTGCGGACCTCCAGCCGGTCGGTCAGCCCGGCCACCTCGGCCTCGAGTGCGGCGATCTCCGAGTAGCGGGACAGGGCGATCTCCACCGCCGGCACCAGGTCGCTCTTCTGGAAGGGTTTGACCAGGTACGCCATCGCGCCGGCCGCGCGAGCCCGCTCCACCAGGTCACGCTGGCTGAACGCGGTCAGAATGATCACCGGGGCGATCCGGGCCCCGGCGATCCGCTCGGCGGCCGCCAGCCCATCCATGATCGGCATCTTGATGTCGAGGATCACCAGGTCGGGCTTGAGCTCCTCGGCCAGCCGGATGGCGGCCTCGCCGTCACCGGCCTCGCCGACCACCTCGTAGCCCTCCTCGGCCAACATCTCGGCCAGGTCCAGCCGGATCAGCGCCTCGTCCTCGGCGATCAGTACCCGCCTGCGCGCGGCATCCGTCTGCGTCTCGGCCACGAGCCACTCCCACCCAGTCTGCGCTCTGACACCCGCGGTACCGGGTGTCGCCGCTCCTAGCGTAGTGGGTAACCTATGGGGGCGACGCGACAGGCGTTGAGCGAGAAAGTCCCCGTATTCCAACCGGTAGAGAAACGGAGCTCAAACCTCCGACAGTGTGGGTTCGAATCCCACCGGGGACACCACAAGTGTCGTACGGACGTTCGACAATGGCGCCATGCATCCACCCGAGGTGCGTGCACGCGCACAAAGCTTGTACCTGACTGGTGCGACCGTCGCAGAGGTTGCCAGGAGCGTCGGCCTGCCCTATGCCACCGTGCGCCACTGGTGCAGGGATCGGCCAACGTCAAGGATGCGGACCACCGCCCTTCGCTGCTTCCGATGTCGCGCCGACGTCGGCAACCCGACAATCGGTGCCGCCTATGCCTATCTACTCGGTCTCTACCTCGGCGACGGGCACCTGGTGACCTCTGCGCGGGTGCCGGTCCTCCGGATCTCATGCAGCAACGCCTGGCCGGCCCTGATCGACGCATGCGAGGCGGCCATGCGAGCGGTGCTCGCGAGCAAGGTCCAACGGGTCCAGCAGCAAGGTTGCGTCAGCGTGCAGAGCTACGGCACGCACTGGCCCTGCCTGCTGCCACAACACGGGCCCGGCAAGAAGCACGAGCGGCGGATAGTTCTTGCCGACTGGCAGGAGCGCGTCGTCCGGGCGGTCCCCGGTGACTTTCTGCGCGGCCTGTTCCACTCCGACGGTTGCCGGATCGCGAACCGGGTCACCGTTCGGGGAAAGACGTACGTCTACCCGCGTTACATGTTCGTCAACGAGTCCACCGACATCATGGGGCTCTGCCAGTGGGGGCTGGACCTGCTCGGCATCGCCTGGCGGATGAACCGCCCCAACAGTCTTTCGGTCGCCCGCCGGGAGGCGGTCGCCGCGCTCGACCGCCGCGTCGGCCCGAAGTCGTGACCCACCCGGACGGCGCCGACCGGCGAGACGCTGGGCTGACAGCGGGGACGGCGCCGACCGACGACGGCCCGTACGCCGAAGGTCAACTCATCGTGCCCGGTCAGATCGTGGCGAGCGCGTTCTCCAGGTCGGCGCGCAGGTCCTCCGGGTCCTCCAGGCCGACCGAGAGCCGCAGCAGCGCGCCGTCGGGCTTGGCCTCTCCCTCGACCGGACGGTGGGTGAGTGACGCCGGGTGCTGGATGAGCGTGTCGACGCCGCCGAGGGAGACGGCGTGGGTGATGAGCCGGCAGCCGCCGGCGACCGCTGCGGCGGCGGGTGCGCCGCCGCGTACCTCGAAGGCGAGGAGGCTGCCCGGGCCGGACATCTGCCGACCGACGAGCCCGGCCGGGTCGTTGGTACCGGGGTGATGGACCCGCGCGACCGCCGGATGTGCGGCGAGCCAGAGGGCGAGTTTCTCCGCACCGGCCTGCTGGGCGCGGACCCGTAGCGGCAGTGTCTGGAGGCCGCGGTGCAGCAGGTACGCCCCGAGGGGGTGCAGGATCGCGCCGGTGAGGGCGCGGATCTGGCGCAGCCGGGTGGCCCACTCGGCGTCGCAGGCGATCACTCCGGCGAGGACGTCGCCGTGACCGCCGATGCTCTTGGTGGCGCTGTGCAGCACCAGCCTGGCGCCGTGACGGGTGGGCTGCTGGAGGACCGGGGTGGCGACAGTGTTGTCGATCAGGAGGGGCACCGGGCCGGCGGCGTCGGCGAGGGCGGCGATGTCGAGCAGGTCGAGGGTGGGGTTGGCGGGGGTTTCGGCGATCACCAGGGCGGTGTCGGGGCGGATGGCGGCGGCGACGGTGTCGGGGCGGGCCCAGGTGACGTCGGTGCCGAGCAGGCCGGTGGCGAGGACGTGGTCGGTGCCGCCGTAGAGGGGGCGGACGGCGACCAGGTGCCGTCGGCCGTCGCGGGTGGCGGCGAGCAGGGCGGCGGTGAGTGCGGCCATGCCGCTGGCGTAGGCGACGGCTTCGGTGGTGCCTTCCAGTTCGGCGAGGGCGGTTTCGAAGCGGGCCACGGTCGGGTTCCACAGCCGCTGGTAGACGGCGCTGGCGTCGGCGGGGAGGGTGCCGCCGGTGGCGAGGGTTTCGTAGGCGTCGCCGCCGGCCTCGACCGAGGGCAGCGGGTTGGTGGTCGACAGGTCGATCGGCGGTACGTGGACGCCGAGGGCGGCGAGGTCGTCGCGGCCGGCGTGCACGGCTCGGGTGTCCACGGTCGTCATGTCGAGAGGATTGAACATCCCGCCCATCACGGGCAATAGTTCCGAATATTATTCGCCATATTCACTTTCGGAGCCGGTAGGGTTCGATGGAGGATGGCGGCATGCCCCCCGTACCGCACGATGTTCGGCCGTTCGCGGCCCTCGACGACACCGACCGCGCCATCCTGACCGAGCTGGCCGGCGACGGCCGGTTGCCGAACAATGCCCTGGCCGAACGGGTGGGGGTGGCGCCGTCGACCTGCCTGGCGCGTACCCGGGCGTTGCGGGAGTGCGGGGCGATCCGGGGTTTCCACGCCGAGGTGCATCCGGCGGCGTTGGGGTTGCCGTTGCAGGCGTTGGTGTCGGTGCGGCTGACCGAGCACGCGCGGGCGGCGGTCGACGCGTTCCGGGCGCGTTCGGTGCGGTTGCCCGGGGTGGTGTCGGTTTTCCATGTGGCCGGGGCGGAGGATTACGTGCTGCATGTGCGGGCGGCCTCGGCGGAGGCGCTGCGCGACTTCGTGCTGGACCATCTGGCGGTGGATCCGGCGGTGCAGCACACGCAGACCAGCCTGATCTTCGAGCAGGCCCGTGGGTCGGGTTGATCACGTCCTCGTCCGGTTCGGGAACAGAACCGGCGTGCGCCGGGTTGGCCAGCCGTGTGATCGACGTTCCGTTGTCTGTCCTCGACCTCGCCCCCGTCGCCGCCGGTGCCTCCGCCGGTGAGGCGTTGCGGCACACCACCGAGTTGGCGCGACGCACTGACGAGCTGGGCTACCACCGGTTCTGGGTGGCTGAGCACCACAACATGCCGGCCATTGCCTCCTCGGCGCCGGCGGTGCTGATCGCGCATCTGGCCGCGCACACCACCGACATCCGGCTCGGCTCGGGTGGGGTGATGCTGCCCAATCACGCGCCGCTGGTGGTCGCCGAGCAGTTCGGCACCCTGGAGGCGCTGCATCCGGGGCGCATCGACCTGGGTATCGGCCGTGCGCCGGGCACCGATCAGGTGACCGCGTTGGCGCTGCGCCGGACCATGGAGGGCCTGTCGGCCGAGGGTTTTCCCCGCGAGCTGAACGATCTGATGGGCTACTTCGACGAGGCGGCGTCGGGGCGGATCACCGCGACTCCGGGGCGTGGGCAGCGGCCGGCGGTGTGGTTGTTGGGTTCCAGTGGGTTCAGCGCCCAGTTGGCCGGTGCGCTGGGCCTGCCGTTCTCTTTCGCGCATCACTTCAGCGCGCAGAACACGTTGCCCGCGTTGGCGCTGTACCGGCAGAGTTTCCGTCCGTCGCGGTGGCTGGAGCGGCCGTACGCGATGGTGGCGGTGAACGCGGTGTGTGCCGAGTCCGACGAGCGCGCCGAGTGGTTGGCCGGGCCGGCCGGGTTGTCGTTCCTGCGGTTGCGGTCGGGGCGGCCGGAGCCTCTGGCGAGCCCGGACGAGGCGGCGGCGTACCCGTACACCGAGTTCGAGCGGGAGTTCCTGGCGCAGCGCCGGCAGGGTCAGGCGAGCGGTTCCCCGGAGACGGTCCGCCGGCAGTTGGGTGAGCTGCTGGCCAGCACCGGCGCGGACGAGCTGATGTTGACCACGATGGTGTACGACGTCGCCGACCGGGTGCGTTCGTTCGAGTTGATCGCGACCGAGGTGGCCGGCGGCCTGCGGCGCTGACGGGGTGGCCGCGGCCCGACCGGGATGGCATGGTGTCCCAGGTCACAGCGTTTCCCGGGCCGCGAAACACGATCTTCACGACAGCGTCACCCTCGCGACGCGGAGCCCGCCTAACGTTGTATCCGGTGGTGGTACGGCACTCCCCGGTCGGGACGGGTCGGGGGTGCCGCGGTGTGGGGCACCGGGCCGCAGTTGTGCGGATTCCGCGATTGCGGCCCGGTGCCTTTTCCTTTCTTCTACCGCTTGCTCACCCCGACGGTCAACGCAGGTAGATGTTGGGCGCGGGTGGCGTGCTCATGCCGTCGCCGAGGAAGAAGCTCGGGTGCGGGGGCTGGTTGTAGGCGGTGTTCTGCCAGGCGATGGCGACCCGGTACTGCAGGTCGTGCATCAGGGTGTGGATCCGGATGCTGGTCGGCGTCGGGGTGCTGTAGATGCGCAGGGCCCGGCTGTCGGTGGTGCGCCACACCACCTCCTCCCGCCAGTCACCGAACAGGTCGGCCGAGAGGCTCGGGGTCGACTTGGTGCCGTTGTTGGACGCGACGCCACTGCCGGTGAGCAGACGGGTGTCGCCGCCGGTGCCGTACTTGTCGATCCGGGTGGCGTCGAGCAGTTCGCGGACCGGGTCGCCGTCCCACCAGATGAGGAAGTTCGTCGAGGACGGCTTGCGGCCGATGTTCTGGCCGCGGGTGTTTGCCAGCCCACTCACCGCGGACGACCAGGATTCGGCGCCGGGGCTGCCGGCCCAGATGTCGGCGGAGACGCCTCGGCCGTTGTCGCCTCCGGTCGGGGTGGACCAGAGAATCTGACCGGTGCGGGCGTCGGCGAACCAGGAGCTGGGCTTGCTGCCGTCCTCGCTCACCTTGAAGTACTCCAGTCCGGGGCGGGACGGGTCGAGGTCGCCGACGTGGCCGGCGTCGCCGTGGCCGTGGCCTGTCGACCAGAGCAGGCGGCCGTTGTCGTCGATGGTGGCCGCGCCGTAGACGATCTCCTGCCGGCCGTCGCCGTCGACGTCGGCGATGGAGAGGCTGTGGTTGCCCTGTCCGGCGGCGGAACCGTTGCCGGAGGCGTTGGAGTCGAAGGTCCACCGCTTGGTGAGGGTGCCGTTGCGGAAGTCCCAGGCGGCGATGACCGCGCGGGTGTAGTAGCCACGGGCCATGATCAGCGACGGGCGTTGTCCGTCCAGGTAGGCGGTGCCGGCGAGGAACCGGTCGACCCGGTTGCCGTAGTTGTCGCCCCAGGACGAGACGGTGCCGCGCGGTGGGTCGTAGTTGACGGTGGAGAGGGCGGCGCCGGTGCTGCCGTCGAACATGGTCAGGTACTCGGGGCCGGCGAGGACGTAGCCGGCGGAGTTGCGGTGGTCGGCGCTGGCGTTACCGATCACCTGGCCGGTGCCGGAGCGGGTGCCGTCGGCGGTCTTCATGGCCACCTCGGCGCGGCCGTCACCGTCGTAGTCGTACACCTGGAACTGGGTGTAGTGGGCGCCGGCGCGGATGTTGCGGCCGAGGTCGATGCGCCACAGCCGGGTGCCGGTGAGTGTGTACGCGTCGACGTAGACGTTGCCGGTGTAGCCGGACTGCGAGTTGTCCTTGGCGTTGGACGGGTCCCACTTGAGCACGAACTCGTACCGGCCGTCGCCGTCGAGGTCACCGACGCTGGCGTCGTTGGCGGAGTAGGTGTACGCCTCGCCGCTGGGGGTGGTGCCGCTCGGCGGGACCTGCAACGGGACGTCCAGGTAGCCGGAGGGGAACTGCAACGCGGGTGCGGAGGCGGCCTGCTCGGTGCCGCCCACCACGGCCCGCACGGTGTACGCCGCGCCGGCCGGCGCGCCGCTGTCCAGGTAGTTGGTCGCGCCGGTGATCGGGCTGGAGTTCACCCTGGTCGTACCTCGGTAGAGGTTGAAGGCGACGCCGGTGGTCTCGGTGCCCAGCAGCCGCCAGGAGACCAGGTTTGCCGATCCGGAGCGGACGCTGACCAGGCCCCGGTCCAGGTTCTCCGCCTGCATCACCCCGGGCGGTGGGGTCGTCGGCGGCGGCGTGGTCGGTGCAGGTGTGGTGGGTGCAGGTGTGGTGGGTGCAGGTGTGGTGGGTGCAGGTGTGGTGGGTGACGGCGGCGGGGTGGTCGGTGCGGTGGCGCCGGTGCAGGTGGTGCCGTTCAGCGCGAAGCTGGTCGGTGCCGGGTTGCTGCCGTTCCACGAGCCGTTGAAGCCGAAGTTGACGCTGCCGTTGGTGCCGATGGTGGCGTTGTAGTCGACGTTGCGGGCGCTCACCTGGGCACCGGACTGGGTGACGGTGGTGTTCCAGGCCTGGGTGACCTGTTGCCCGGCGGCGTAGGACCAGGTCAGCGTCCAGCCGTTGACCGGGTCGCCGAGGTTGGTGACGGTGACGTCGGCGCCGAAGCCGCCGGTCCACTGGTTGGTGACGCGGTAATCGACGCGGCATCCCGCGGCGGCGGCCGAGACGGTCAGGGTGGTCAGCACGCCGGCGGCAGCGACGGCCGTGGCGGTGGCCGCGGCGAGCAGGGCCGCCCGGGGGGCGGTGCGAAGCATGGTTCCTCCGGTGGAGGTCGGACGCGCGGCGTCCGGTGGTACGCCGGCCGTGCCCGGAGCCGACGAGCCGTTGGTCGTCCACCGGCCGTGCCCGGGCCGGCGGCCGTGCCGCGCTAGCGGAAGGAATCCATCGAATCGATGGTAGTGATTGCGTTCCCGCGCGTCTGTGATGCTAGGGCAAGCGCTTTCTGCTCACAATCGATCCGCTGACTTGCTCTGACGCCGGTCCTTTTGATCCACTCGCCGGGTGGCTGCACACATGACGCCTGAGGAGTTCCGCCGGGCCGGGCACGCGGTGGTCGACTGGATCGCCGACTACTGGGCGACGCTGCCGCAGCGCCCGGTGACCTCCCAGGATCCGCCCGGCACGGTGGCCGCCGGGCTGCCGGCCGGGCCACCGGCCCGGGGCGAGCCGGTCGAGGCGGTCCTCGCCGACCTGGACAAGCTGGTCGCACCCGGGCTCACCCACTGGCAGCATCCGGGTTTCTTCGGGTTCTTCCCGGCCAACACCTCGGGTCCCAGTGTGCTCGGTGACCTGGTCAGTGCCGGGCTGGGCGTGCAGGGCATGCTCTGGGCCACCGGTCCGGCCTGCACCGAGCTGGAGACGGTGCTGCTCGACTGGCTGGCCGACCTGCTGGATCTGCCGGCCCGGTTCCGCTCCGGCGGCAGCGGCGGCGGGGTCATCCAGGACTCGGCCTCCTCGGCCACCCTGGTGGCCACCCTGGTCGCGCTGCACCGGGCCGCCGGCGGTCGGTGGCGTCAGGCCGGCGTCGACCGCCGCTACCGGGTGTACGCCTCGACGGAGGCGCACTCGTCGGTCGAGAAGGCCGCCCGGATCGCGGGTCTGGGCGCCGACGGCGTACGCCTGATCGAGGTGGATCCGGCGACCCGGGCGATGTCGCCGGTGGCGCTGCGCGCCGCGCTCGAGGCGGACCGGGCCGCCGGGGTGGTGCCCGCCCTGGTGGTGGCGACCGTCGGCACCACCTCCACCACGGCGGTGGACCCGCTGCCGGACATCGGCCCGATCTGCGCCGAGCACGGTGTCTTCCTGCACGTCGACGCCGCGTACGCGGGCGCGGCGGCGGTCTGCCCGGAGTTGCGGTTCGGCCACGCGGGCCTGGAGTACGCCGACTCGTACTGCTTCGACCCGCACAAGTGGCTGCTCACCGGCTTCGACTGCGACGCGTTCTGGGTGGCCGACGCCGGTGAGCTGGTCGAGGCGTTGACCGTGCTGCCGGAGTACCTGCGCAACGCGGCCAGCGAGTCCGGCGCGGTGATCGACTATCGGGACTGGCAGGTGCCGCTGGGGCGGCGGTTCCGGGCCTTGAAGCTGTGGTTCGTGCTGCGCTGGTACGGCGTCGAGGGCCTGCGCGAGCACATCCGTCGAGGGGTGGCGCTGGCTGCCGGGTTCGCCGACCGGGTCCGCGCCGACGAGCGGTTCGAACTGGTCGCCGACCATCCGTACGCGCTTGTCTGTTTCCGGCTGCGCGGCCCGGACGGGCCGAACGAGCGGCTGCTGGCGGCGGTGAACGCCACCGGCCGGATCTACCTGACCCACACCCGGGTCGCCGGCCGACACACGCTACGCCTGGCCGTCGGCGCCCCACAGACCACGCAGACCCACGTCGACGAGGCCTGGCAGCTCATCTCGGCTACCGCGCCACCCCTGCCCCCGGCGACCTGATCCTCCCCGCAACTTTTTCGTCGATCATGAGGTTGTTGGCCCTCCGCCTGGCGTGTCGGGACAACAACCTCATGGTCAACGGGGGTCAGGGCGGGTGGTCACGCCCGCGCCGACCGGCTCGGGGGTGGGGGTGGGGGTGGGGGGCTGCGGGTCGGTGGAGAAGGTTGCGGCGAGGGCACGTTCGCGGCGGGTGCGCAGCAGCACCCGGACCGCCAGCGTCAGGGCCGTGATCCATCCTGCGGCCAACAGCAGGTAGACGACCACCGGCAGGGATCCACCCAGGTCGCCGGCGCGCATCAGGACGCGGGCGTTGGTCAGCACGATCACGCCACCGACGGCCGCGCCGAGCAGTTGGGCCGGCACGATGCGCACCAGCCAGGCCGCGATCGGTGCGGCGATCAGGCCACCGGCGAGCAGCGCGAGCACGATCGGCAGCAGGAAACCCTCGGTGCCCAGACCGATCAGGAAGCCGAGGCTGGCGGCGGAGGCCACGACGAACTCGGAGGTGTCCACCGAGCCGATCACCTTGCGGGGCTCCATCCGGCCGCTGACCAGCAGGGCCGGGGTGGCCACCGGGCCCCATCCGCCGCCGCCGGTGGCGTCGACGAAGCCGGCGACGAGGCCGAGCGGGCCGAGGAAACGCCCGCGTAGCCGGCCGGCGGCCGGGTTTCGGCGCAGCGGTCGGGAGAACCGGATGAGCAGGTACGCGCCGAGCGTGAACAGGATCGCGGCCATCCAGGGTGCGGCCGACTCGGTGGAGAGCGCGCTGAGGAAGGTGGCACCGGCGAAGGCACCGAGCGCGCCGGGCACCGCGATGCGGCGCACCACCCGCCAGTCGACGTTGCCGAACCGCCAGTGCGCCGTGCCTGCGGCGAGCGTGGTGCCGATCTCGGCCAGGTGCACCGAGGCGGACGCGGCTGCCGGTGCGACGCCGGCCAGCAGCAGCAGCGTCGAGGAGGTCAGCCCGTACGCCATGCCGAGCGAACCATCGACGAGTTGCGCGGCGAGCCCCACCAACGCGATGACGAGCAGCTTGCGCACGACGCCTCCCGGCTAATCGACATCTCCTATCGGCTTGGTCGACAATGCGGCATGGCTGGCCTCCGGTCAACCCTGCGATCAGTCAGTGAGACGACACGTCGCGACGCCGACGCGCGGCGGCCGTGGGGCGTGGCGCGTCGCCGCCGTGGGGCGGTGACGCGTGGCAGCCGTGGGGCGGTGACGCGTGGCGGCCGTGGGGCGGTGACGCGTGGCGGCCGTGGGGCGGTGACGCGTCCGGTCAGGTCCAGGCGCCGGGGTCGGCGACCAGCTTGGTGACCGGCTCGGGCAGGGTGCCCCGCGCCACGTCGGCGACGGTGACCAGTTCGAGGATCTGCCGTTCGCTGGCCCGCAACGCGATCCAGACCTCCTGCAACGCCCGCGCCGCACCCTGGTATCCGAGGTGTTCGGGGCGTTGGCCCCGGATGTGGGCCAGCGGCCCGTCGATCACCCGGATCACGTCGGCGAGGCAGATCTCCTCAGCCGGCCGGGCCAGCCAGTAGCCACCCTCGGGCCCGCGCTGGGCCTGCACCACGCCCGCACGGCGCAGTTGCAGCAGGATGCTCTCCAGGAACTTCGGTGGGATCTGCTGGGCCCGCGCGATCTGATCGGCGGTGACCGGGCGACCACGTCCAGCCCCGGCCACCGAGGCCAGTTCGGCGACCGCTCGAAGGGCGTAGTCCACCCGGGCTGAGAGACGCATGTCGGACAGGTTAACCGTCGGGTATCCGGGTATCGCCCGGCGGCCCGCCACCGGCCGACCGAGTCCGGCGCCGTCGTACCGTGGTCGCCGACAGTAGCTGGCCGAGAACACCGGGAACGGTGCCTCAGCCGCCGACGCGGCGCAGCAGGCCCTCCTGCACGGCGCTGGCGATCTGGCTGCCGGCCACCGTGAACATGCGGCCGGTGGCCAGCCCGCGCGCCCCGGAGGCCGACGGGCTCCAGCAGTCGTAGAGAAACCATTCGTCGGCCCGGAACGGCCGGTGGAACCACAGGGCGTGATCCAGGCTCGCCCCCACCACGCCACCCGGCCCCCACACCTCGCCGTGCACCGAGAGCACCGAGTCGAGCAGGGTCAGGTCGGAGGCGTACGTCAGGGCGCAGGCGTGCAGCAGCGGATCGTCGGGCAGCTTGCCGTCGATTCGCATCCACACCCGCTGGTGCGGGTCGGCCGGCCGATCGCCCGGACGAACCCAACCGGGTTCACCGACGTAGCGCACGTCGATCGGGCGGGGAATCTGCCCCCAGATGCCCAGCCGCTCCGGGTAGCGGGAGAGCCGGTCGGTCATGGTCGGGACCGACTCCGGCCCGGGCACGTCCGGCGGCAACGGGGCGTGGTGGTCCAGCCCCTCCTCCGGCCGCTGGAACGAGGCGGACATGAAGAAGATGGGCTTGCCGTGCTGGAGCGCGACCGAGCGGCGCACCGAGAACGAGCGGCCGTCGCGGATGTTCTCCACCTCGTACTCGATCGGCTCGACCGGGTCACCGGGGCGCACGAAGTAGCCGTGCAGGGAGTGGACCACCCGCTCCGCGTCGACGGTGCGGCCGGCGGCGACCAGGGCTTGGCCGGCGACCTGGCCGCCGTACACCCGTTGCGGACCGACGGGCGGGCTCATCCCCCGGAACGACATCGCGCCGGTCGGCGCGAGGTCCAGGACCTCCAGCAGTTGGTCGACGGCGGCCTGGCCGACGAGGGAGCCGTCGGTCACTGCAACGCCCGTGCCGTGGCGGCGTCGACGAGCGAGCCGAGCTGGTGCACCCGCAGGGTGTTGGTGGAGCCGGGGCTGCCGGGCGGGCTGCCCGCCACGATCACCACGTAGTCGCCGGGGTTGCCCCGGTTCAGCCCGAGCAGCGCCTGGTCGACCTGGCGGAACATGTCGTCGGTGTGCTGCACGAACGGCATCAGGAAGGTCTCCACCCCCCAGGAGAGGGCGAGTTGCGCGCGCACCTCGGGCACCGGAGTGAAGGCCAGCAGCGGCAGGTCGCAGTGCAGCCGGCTGAGCCGACGCACGGTGTCACCGGTCTGCGAGAACGCGACAAGCGCCTTGGCGCCGATGGCCCGGGCGATCGAGGAGGCGGCCACGGTGAGCGCCCCGCCGTGCGTACGCGGGTCGTGCTGGAGGCGGGGCACCAGGATGGATCCGGCCTCGGTGGTGCTGACGATCTTGGACATGGTGCTGACGGTGAGCACCGGGTACTTGCCGACGCTTGTCTCACCGGAGAGCATCACGGCGTCGGCGCCGTCGAGCACCGCGTTGGCGACGTCGGAGGCCTCGGCGCGGGTCGGCCGGGAATTCTCGATCATGGAGTCGAGCATCTGGGTGGCCACGATGACCGGCTTGGCGTTCTCCCGGCACAACTGCACCGCGCGCTTCTGCACCAGCGGCACCTCGTCGAGCGGTAGTTCCACGCCGAGGTCACCGCGGGCCACCATTACCCCGTCGAAGGCCAGCACGATCGCTTCGAGGTGGTCGACCGCCTCCGGCTTCTCGACCTTGGCCAGCACCGGGCGGTGCACGCCGACCTCACTCATGATCGCGTGGCACAGCTTGATGTCGTCGGCGGAGCGGACGAACGACAGGGCGACCAGGTCGACACCGAGGCCGAGCGCGAAGCGCAGATCGGCGGCGTCCTTCTCCGACAGGGCGGGCACGCTGACCGCCACGTTGGGCAGCGAGACACCCTTGTTGTTGCTGACCGGCCCACCCTCGGTGACCAGTACCCGGATGTCGTTGCCGGTGACGTCGGTGACCTCGACGGCGACCCGGCCGTCGTCGATCAGCAGCCGGTCACCGGGCTTGACCTCCTGGGGAAGCCTGCGGTAGGTGCAGGAGACCCGCTCCTTGCTGCCCACGACGTCGTCGCCGGTGATCACCACCGAGTCGCCGGTGCGCCACTCGTGCGGCCCGTCGGCGAACCGACCCAGCCGGATCTTGGGCCCCTGGAGGTCGGCCAGAATCGCCACCGGCTGACCCGCGGCCTCGGCGGCCTCCCGCACGAGCCGGTAGACCGCCTCGTGGTCGGCGTGGCTGCCGTGACTGAAGTTGAGCCTCGCCACGTTCATGCCGGCTTCGACGAGCCCGCGGATGCGCTCGGGCGACGAGGTGGCGGGGCCAAGAGTGCAGACGATCTTCGCGCGGCGTGTCACGCCCATCAGGCTAGTCTCTCCTCCGGGTCGGACCACCGGCCGACCCCTTGCGCAATGTGGAACAGTTGTCCAACGGCGCGCGGCTCACGCGCGCAGCCGGCGAGCGTGAGCCGCTCCGGACGTCGATGGCGGGCAACGGCGACCGCGCGCCGGAATGGTACGCCCCTGGCGCCAGGGCACGTCGGGGCGCTCCGGGTTGACAACTGTCCGCGACCTTCCGGCGACATGACGTGAACGCGGTCGAGTCGGCTCAGCTCTCCGTCTTGACCAGCGGAAACTCCAACGAGCCGGCCGGGCAGAGGAAGGTCATCACGTCCACCCGGTAGAGGCCGGCCTGCACCGCCGGGTCAGCGTCCATCACGCTGCGGACATCGTCGACCGAGCCGGTCCGCGCCAGACCGAACCCGAGCGGCGGGTCCGGCTCCCGGGCCTGGCCGTCCACCGCGCCGGCGACGAGGATGATCCCCCGCTCCTGCATCGCCTGCATGTGCCGGGCGTGCTCGGCCTGCAACCGCTGGACGGTCTCGGTCGGCAACGCCCGTCCGGCGGCGCCGGGATACAGCACGATGCACTCGTACGTGTCGAGTGCGAAGTCGACCTGCGGCTCCCCTGACATGGCTTCCCTTTCGCACGGGCCCGCCGACGCCGGGCGGTGCACGCGGCGGTACCGTCCAGCCTCCCACGGACGGTCCGGCCGCACGGGTGCTCCGCCGATCCTCCCCCCGGCGCTCCTGCTCCCCGGTGCCCGGTCGCCCGGCCCCGCCCCGTCGCGACGCCGACCGCCCGCGCGCCGGGTGACCGACGGGCGGGCGGTCGCTACCGTGTGGTCGATGTCGTGCGGGCGGCGGTGGGGAGGGTGCATCGGTGCGGGATCGTGAGTCGGCGGCGGAGCCGCTGCCGTACGCGGAGGTCACCGACGAGGGGTACGCCACCCGGGTCGCGGAGACGTTCTCGGTACGCCGGTACGGTCCGGCGGTGCTGCTCAGCGGCGACTGCCCCCGCTGCCAGCACCCGATCTCCTGCCCGATCGTCGGCGAGGTGTTCCGGCGGGTTGCGTCGCAGGCATCGGTCGAACTTGGTTACCGGACCCTGCTGTGCAGCTGCGCCGCCGAGCATCCGGACCGCCCGGACGGGCTGGCCGGCTGCGGCGCGTACTGGACGGTGACGCTGGAGGTCGAGTCGTGATCCGACTGCGGCCGGGCCCTGCGGCGACGCTTACCGACCTGCGCCGGGCGCAGGAGCTGGCCGCGTTGCTGCGCGGCGAACTGGACCGGGTCCGGGCCGCTGCGCTGGCCTGGCGCAACGGGCTGGGTGGCCTGCTCGTGGCGCTTGTCGGCTTCAGCCTGATCCGGGGTCGCTCCGACGTCAGCACCCTCGCGCCGGGCTGGGGCGCGCTGGTCGGCGTACTGCTGCTGGCCGCGATCATGGCCGGGGTCGCCGGGGCGCTGGCGCTGCTGCGGGCCGCGCACGGGCCACTGTCGGTGACGCCGGTCGCCGAGCTGCCCCCAGCTCCGCTCGGCGAGCACCGGGAGGCCCTCGCCGCGGCCCGGGCACTACGCCTCGGGGTGCTGCTGGTGCTGGTCTGCACGGCCCTGCTGATCGCCGCCGTGGGGGTCACCTGGTACGCGCCCGGCCAACCCTGAGCGGACCAGGTCGGGGCCGGGAGTCGTCGGCCTGCTTCAATACCGGTCGGCCCGGTGATCCGCAGCGGTGAGACGCTCCCGGTCAGGGGCCGATATGGGCGTAGCCCGCCCAGAGTTCCGGCAGGTCGGGCAGGGCGGCACGCACCTGCCGGACGGCGTGGTGCAGGGCGGACGCGGCCCGCTCCGGGTCGAGCCCACCGGGCACCGCCAGCGCCGCGTACAGGTCCTCGCACAGCTGCACGGTCAACGCGTCGGAGATGGCCCAGAGCGCGCCGATGACGTGCCGGAAACCCGCCAGCTGGAACGCGGTGCCCAGGGTCAGCGCCTCGTCCGGCAGGGCGGCGCCGCCGCGTACCGTGTCGCAGGCGGACAGGACCGCGAGCGCGGCCGTGGTGCCCGCCGGCCGCCACAGATCCCGTACGTGCAGCGGGCCACCCGCCAACGCTAGCCGGCCCCGGGCGGGCGCGGCGAGATCCTGGGTGCCGTGACAGCACAGGTGGACCACTGGCGTTCCCGGCAGGGCGCCGAGCACCGCCGAGGGGGTGGCCGCCGGTCCGGTCAACGACGTCACGTCGGTCAGGTACCGGCGTACCACGGCCTGCTCCCCCGCCGCGCCGGGCAGGTCCGTCAGCCCCGGCGTACGCGGCATCCCGACGAACAGGGCCGAGGTGACCGGCGCGGACCTGGCCGCCGGCACCCGCCGGGCCCGGATGAGCGCCCGCAGCGAGGCCGTGTACGACGGGACGACCCGGTCGAGGACGCCGGTCCCCCCGCCCAGCGGCGCGGCGGCGTGCAGCGGCAGCAGGGTGAGCACACCTGTGGGACACCACCACAGACGGGCCGGCGCGGCATCGGCGGCTGGTGGCGCGGCGGCCGGGCCCAGCGCGTCCAGCACGGGGGCAGCGACCACCCGCCACAACCAGTCCAGGGTCTCCGGGATCCGACGTCGGAACGCGGCCCTGCGGCGCTGCGCCTCCGGTCCCGGGTCATTATCGGAGGCGGTGACCTCGGCGAGCCCGATCAGGAAGTACGCGGCTCGCAGGTGCAGTTCGTCGAGGGTCAGCTCGGGCAGCGGCACCCTCGTCACCTGTCCCCCGCTGACCACAAGCGCGTCGCAGCGCCGGGCGGCCACGTTGACAAGCACCACCGGACCGTCCTCGCCGGCCCGGGCCAGGTCGGCGAAGGGGGGTGGCCGCAGGAAGCGTTCGAAGCCGGGCAGCTGCCGGATCTCCGCCAGCACCTCACGCCGCTGGCCGGCCAACTCGTGCCGGCGCTCCGAGCCCATCATCGTGTCGTCGACGACCGGCGAAAGGACCGGGGCGGCCAGCCCGCTGACCGGCGACGGCCCGGTCGGACCGGGCATCGGATCCAGGCGATCGAGGGCGGCCTGCGTGGCGGCCAGCCGCTCGGCCAGGAGGGGCGCCCGCGCGCGTAACGCCGCCAGGTCGGCACCGGCGTCGTGGGCCCGGGTGAGCAGCACCCCTCGGCCGTACTCCAGCAGCTCCACAGCACGTTCCGGCCGGTCGAGCGCGATCGCCACCGCCGCGGCGTCGCCGGCCAGGCCCCGGAACTGCCCGAGCAGCCGGCCCTGGTCGTCGAGGTCCATACCGTGCCAGGCCACCAGGTCGAGCAGCTCGATCGCCGTGGTGTAACCCGCAAGCGCCGCCGGCAGGTCACCGGCGTCGGCGGCGAGCCTGGCGTACGTACGCGCGGCACCGGCCCGCAGCAACGACGGCGCCGCCTCGATCGCGGCGGCCTCGCGCAGCAGGGCGATCGCCTCGGCCAGCTCGACCGGCGGCAGGTCCCCGGAACCGGCCGGCGCCGGGCCAGCCGACGCGGAACCGCCGCCGCGCCCTACGCGAGATCCGCGCCAGCCGCCGGTCGATTCGACAGGGCGCGCCGTGCTGGCCGGGCCGCCGAGGCCCGGGTCCACCTCGCCCGCCTCGGGTGGGGACACCGCCTCCCGGGCGGCGTGGGCGATCTCCTCGACGGCGGCGGCCAGGTTGCTCAGGCACATCGTCTGCTCGGGGTGGTCGACGGGCAGTGCCGCGACCGCCGCCCGGTACGCCGTCAGCATCTCGTGGGCGTCGTGGCCGGCCCGAGCGGCCCGGAATCTGATCAGCAGCGCGTTTCCGAGGTTGGTCTGCAACCGGTACCGGTCGGCAGCCGAGGCGGGTGCGGCCTGCGCGATCTGCCGCAGCAGGGTGACCGCCTCGTCGAGCGCGGCGGGATCCTCGGTGAGTTGGTGCCGCAGCAGGTGGCTGAGCGCGAGCGTGCCGACGATCCGTACGCGGTCGACGGGCTCGGCCTCCCGCTGCGCCAGCTCCGCCGCCTCCCGCAGCAGCGTGACCGCCTGCTCGGCGTCGGTAAGCGCGACCGCCCGGGCCTGCTCTGGTGCGGTGCCGCCGTCGGCCGGCAGCGCCGCGTTGACGACCAGTTCGGTGCGCCGGTTCAATGCCGATCCCAGATTGAGCAGGCCCAGCATCCGGTCCGGGTGCCCGGGTGGGGCAGCGGCCACCGCCCGCCGCAGCACCGCGGTCGCCTCGGTGAGGATGCCCAGGTCCTGGGTGCGGCCGAAGAGTTCCTGAAGGACCAGACCCAGATTCGACAGGCGGAGCGGCAGTTTCGCCGGATTCGTCGTGCCGGCGACCGCCTCACGCAGCCTCGCCACGGCCGGTTCCAGCAGGTCGGGTTCCCCCGCCAGGTTGGCCAGGTCACGCAGCATGTCGCCCAGGTTGTTCAGCAGGTCGGGCCGATCCGGATGGTCCGCCGGCAGCAGCCGCTCCCCCTCGGCGAGCGCGTCGCGGGCCTCCCGCAACGTCGGCACCCCGGCCAGGTCGGCGTACCAGCGACCCAGCGTGTACCCGAGGTCGCCGAGGCGTCGGGCCCGCTCCACCGGGTCGGTCGTGTCGGCTGCCGCCGTGCGCAACAGTCGCACCGCCTCGTGGAGATCCTCGGCCCGGCGGTGCAGTGCGTAGCGCGCCTCCCGCAGCTTGCCCTCGGCCTGCCACAGCCCGCCCACGTCCTGCCCGTCGAGCCGAGGTCCGGCCGCCGCCGCCCGGTACGCCTCGATCGCCGCGTCCAGGTTGGCCGGTGCCGGCCGTCGCTGGTGACGCTCACCGACCAGCCCTGCCAGGGTGGCCCGCGCCAGGCTGTCCCGATCCTCGCCGAGCCCCGCCGCCAGCGCGGCACGGTTGGCCTCGATCGCCGTGTCCAGGTCGTCGTCGGTGCCGGTGACGACGAACCGTCTACTGGCCAGCGTCGCGTACGCGAAGAGCACAAGCGGATCGGCCCGGACGGACACCGCCTGCGCCAGCGTGTCGACGGCCCGTTCGAGGTCGGCCGGCTCGCCGCGGCGCTGCCAGCGTTCGCGCAGCCGTTCGCCGAGGTTGACGCGAGCCATCAGCCAAACCGGCGAGTCGGCGGGGGCGGCCCGGGCCGCGTCACCGAGCAGTCGGATCGACTCGTCCAGGGCCGCGGCGTCACCCGCCTGCTCGAACCGGTCACCGAGGACGTTGCCGAGGTTGAACAGCCGAATGGGGCGCTCCGGGTCACCGGCCGGCGTCGACTCCAGGCTCTCCCGGTGCGCGTCGATCGCCGCCGGAAGCGACCGATGCCGGCCCAGGTACAGGTACTGATCCCGGTGCACCCGGCCGAGGGCGGAAAGGTAGTGCAGGCGCTCGGATGCGCCGGACGGTGCGCCGGCCAGGGCCCGTTCCAGCAGGGCCTGCGCCTGGTCGGCCACCCGGTAGTCCCCGGAACGTTCGGCCCCGCCCATCAGCGCGACCGCCTGGCGGAACAGCTCGGCCGGCGCGTCGCCGCCGGATCGGCCGGGCGCGGCCCGGGCTGCGGGGATCCGGCCAGCGGTCTGGGCGGAACCGGGCGCGTGGGTGTAAAGCAGGGCCAGCAGCGACGGTGGTACCCGCTGCGGTGCCAGGTGCAGCAGCATCTCGGTCAACCCGACCGCCTGCACGAGGTCGGCGGCGTTCTGCCCGGCCGGCAGGATCTGGTACCGGTACCAGTGCAGGCAGGCCAGCAGGAACAGGGCCTCGGCCTCGTGCTCGGCGAGTGAATCGCGGCCGGCCACCCCGTCGAGCAGCTCGTACACCGGTCGGGCCTCCTGGAGGGCTGCGGGTTCCAGCACCCACCGGGGTTCCATGGTGGTGCCGAAGCCGTCGAGCCGCTTCCGCAGCCGTCCCACCGGGTCGGACCTGAACCGCTGCCACATGCCAGCCCTCCCGTCGCAGGCACCGTCCCGCCCAGGGGTAGCAGCTGCGGTGACCGGCCGCTGTCCCAAAGCCGACCAGGTAGCTTGGGGCTCCGAAGGCAACGATCCGAAAGGTGGTCCCCGTGGCGCTCGAAGCCGGTACCCGACCTGCGAAGGAGTCCGGCACCTACCGCATCGGCGGCGATCTACAGGTCGACCGACTCGGTTACGGCGCGATGCAGATCACCGGTCCCGGCGTCTGGGGTGACCCGAAGGACCCGGCCGAGGCGGTCCGGGTACTGCGCCGCGCCTACGAGCTGGGGGTGACGTTCATCGACACCGCCGACTCGTACGGTCCGTTCGTCTCCGAGCTGCTGATCCGCGAGGCGCTGCACCCGTACGCCGACGACCTGCTCATCGCGACGAAGGCCGGGCTGACCCGCAGCGGCCCGGGTGACTGGCGGCCGGTGGGCCGACCGGAGTACCTGCGTCAGCAGTGCGAGCTGAGCCTGCGTCATCTCGGGCTGGATGCCATCGGCCTCTACCAACTGCACCGCATCGATCCGGCGGTGCCGCTGGCCGACCAGTTGGGTGAGCTGGCGCTGCTGCGGGAAGAGGGCAAGATCCGGCACATCGGGCTCTCCGAGGTGACCGTCGACCAGATCGAGGCGGCCCGCCGCATCGTGCCGATCGTGTCGGTGCAGAACCTGTACAACCTGGCCAACCGCGACGCGGAGGACGTGCTCGACCACTGCGAACGTCACGACCTCGCGTTCATCCCGTGGTTCCCGATCGCGACCGGCGACCTGGCCCGGCCGGGCGGCCCGCTGGACGCCGTCGCCGCCGAGCACGACGCGACGCCCGCGCAACTGGCCCTCGCCTGGCTGTTGCGCCGGTCGCCGGTCATGCTGCCGATTCCCGGTACGTCGTCGGTGGCCCACCTGGAGGAGAACGTGGCCGCCGCCCAGGTGAAGCTGACCGACGCCGAGTACGAGAGGCTCTCCGCCGCCAACGCCTGACGTCCCCCGCGCGGCACCCCGCCGAGGTCACGCCCCGCGCCCCCCCCCCCCCCCCCCCCCCCCCCCCCCAAACG
>NZ_JBFAQH010000020.1:0-95841 GCF_040677165.1 Micromonospora sp. NPDC049374
CCTGCAACTGCTCTACCAAGGCCGCTCCCCCAACTCCGGCGGCGACTACGGCCTCCTGCCCTACCGCCCAGGAGTACTGACCCTGCAACGCTGACCGACTCTGGGGATTGGTCCGGACCCGACATGGTGTCCGGACCAATTCTCGTCCTGCCGGCTTTGACCTGGCCCGGTGTCGCCGGGCATCGCGATCTGCGCCGCGCCTGCCCTCCGGCCGTCATCAGAAGTCCGCCCAGTCCGGTCACGAACGCCAGACCGTCGGAGGCCCGTCCCGATCGCGCGGCCAGCCGGATTTCGGTACGCCTCCGGCGTGTCCGCCGGCCGCTGGTCGAACAGAACCAGAGCACGCGCCGCGGGTGTCGGATCAGGGCCTCGACCGGTCACCGGTGGGCACGCCAAGCGGCGGGGTGCGGATCGATCCGCACCCCACCGCCGGGTCGTCGAAGGGTCAGGGGTTGGTGATGCCCAGCGAGTAGCTGCCGGAGCCGCTGTACGCGTGCACCTCGAAGCGGTAGTAGCCCGCCGTGCCGTTGTAGGTCAGCGACTCATCCGGCCCGGCGCTGTAGGAGCCGGCCACGTCGACCCAGGCCGATCCGCTCCACTTCTGCAGGTAGAGGTCGAAGTCCACGCCGGTCGGTCCGTCCAGGCAGCCGCGGTGGGTGCCCGAGGTGGACGAGTAGTAGTAGCTGCCGTTCGGCTGGTACCGACTCTGGCCGGAGGAGATGCTGCCGGTGTAGGTCGACTCGTAGCCGCTGCACCCGGTGGGCGGCGGCGGTTCGTTGCCGCCGCCACTGGTGCGCAGCGTCAGGCCGTACGCCGAGAGGATCTCGTTGACCGGCTGGAAGTAGGTGGTCCCGCCGGAGGAGCAGTTGCCGGAGCCGCCCGAGGTCACACCCTGGGCCTGCTGGCCGGACAGCCACGAACCGCCCGAGTCGCCCGGCTCGGCGCAGGCGTTGGTGCGGGTCAGCCCGCTGACCGAGCCCTCGGCGTAGTTGACGGTCTGGTTCTTGGCCTGGATGGTGCCGCACCGCCAGCCGGTGGTCGAGCCGGAGCGGCAGACCGCCGCACCGACGGCGGCTTCGGTGGAACCGGCCACCGTCACGTTGCCACCGGAGTAGTTGTTGACCCACGGCTGCGGCGTCCAGTTCGAGTTGGTCTGGACCCAGCCGTAGTCGTTGCCCGGGAACGACGAGCCGCGGAAGGTGCCCTGGGCCACCTGGTTGTAGCCCTGGGTGGCGGTGCCGGTGCGGCCGCAGTGCCCGGCGGTGACGAAGCCACCGGTCACCGAGAACCCGACCGAGCAGCGCCCGCCCATGTAGTAGGCGTCGCCGCCACGGACGTCGTAGAGCACTCGGGGAGCCTCGGTGGTGCTGACCACCCGGACCGCGGTGGCGTCGACGCGGCTCGTGCGGACGAACTCCGCAGCCGTAGCGGTGTTCCCGCTGGCGAGGACCACGACGGTGTTGGTCGTGACGTCGACGTACCAGCCGGGAACCGCGCCGGCCGGCGCCTTGGCGGCGTGCCGGTCCAGGGTCGCCTTGATCCGGTCCAGCTCGACGCCGCTGCGCTCGACGATCGTCGCCCGCGCACCGGCGGCCTTGACCCGGTTGGCTGCGGCCTTTCCGGTGACGGCGACGACCAGGCCGTCGGCGGTCATCCAGCCACCGGCGTACGACGATCCCAGGGACCGGCGCAGGCTGGCGTCCGTCCTGGTTCCCTTGTCGTCCCGGGCGATCCGGGTGCGCGCCTCGGTCGGGCTCAGGTCCAGGTCACGCTGCATCGCGGCGAGCATCTCCGACGATGCGGCCGCCACGGTGGCGGTGGCGGTGTCGGGGGTGGGCAGCGGGGCCGCTGCGGCGGGGGTTACCGCGACGGCGATGGCACCGACGGGCAGCAGGATCGCTGCTGCCGCGAGGGTGAAGACTCGTCTCATCTAGTTGCCTCCTGTGGAAACGGCGGCGCGGATCGGGGGTGCGCCGCGATCGGGGCGGGGTTGTCCCGCCGCGCTCCGCCCTCGGGGTTTGGGCGACGGTGCTGCGGGTGTCGCAGCCCGTTGACCTGGCCGGTGCCGCTGCCGGGCGCCTCGGTGGGGCGCCAGCCGGATCAGGTGGGCCACCGCCAACCTAACCGGAATCCATAGGATTTGATCTATATCAGTTAACTCATATTAAGGCGAGTAATGCTCGACTCTCTGGCGGACGCCGGCTACTCAGTCGGACCTCACCGCGTGTACGCGTTCGACGGTGCCGGCCTTCGACCGCTCGGCCTCGACGATCGTGAACCCTGCCGCCCGTACCAGTGGCAGCTGGCGGCGGGTGAAGTGCTCGCCGGCCGCGCGTATGGTGAGCCGTTCAAGGAGCCACTGCGCGGCGCGAACCGCTGGCCACGTACTACCGATGTGATCCAACAGGAGCAGCCGGCCGCCGGGCACGAGGACGCGTTTCATGTCGTCGATCGCCCGCGCCGGGTGCGGGATGCTGCAGAGTGAGAGGGTGCAGACCACGGTGTCGAACGATGCGGGTGCGAAGGGCAACTCCTCCGCGTCGCCCTCGCGCAGGTCGACCGCGCGGCCGAGGTCTGCGGCACGCCGCCGCGCGATGTCCAGCATCGCCGGGCTCAGATCGACGCCCACTACCGTCGCGTCCTGGGGGTAGTACGGCAGGTTCCGACCGGTGCCGATGGCGACCTCCAGCACCCGCCCACGCGCGCGGGCACCCAGCCATTCGCGGCCACCAGCGAACTGGACCCGCTCGAAGAACGCGATCTGCTTGTCGTAGCTGGGTGCGGACCTGTCCCACACCCGCCGCTGCTTGGCCGTCGGCGTCTCGGCAATATTCCTCTTGGCGGGGCTGTTCATGATGATGGTCCTACCTGCTCGGCGGGATGGGGAAGGGCGCAGTCCACATCGGAGTTAGCCGCGGCACCGATCACCCCCATGACCGCCTTGCGGACTCGGGTGGCAGCTCTCGCGGGATCGGGCTGACCGGCGTCGAGCCAGGCGATGATGGCCTCGATGGCCACCACCGGTGCAAGCTGCGCAGCCCAGCCCGCCAGTGCCTCGTCCGGTACGACCGCCGAGATCTGCGGGTACGCGGCGACGGTGATGTCGGAGTGGAACTTCTCGATGCGTTCGTTGAACTCTGGCTCGCGTAGGGCGTGCTGAAACAGCAGTCGGAATCCGGCGGGGCACTCGACCGCTGCCCGGATGAGGCCGTCGATGCTGGCGTCGCTGAACCCACCGACCGGCTCGTCGACGTGAGCCTCCAGCCGGGCGCACATCTGGTCAAGGACCGCCTGGTAAAGATCGGTCTTGGAGTCGAAATGCCGGTAGAGGATCACTCGCGTGATCCCGGCCTCGGTGGCGATCTCGTCCAAGCCGGTGGCCGCGAACCCGTTGCGCGCGAACGCCTCGGTCGCGGCGGCCAGGATCTGCTCGCGGCGCTGAGCGCGAGGCAGGCGGCCTACCCGCTCTGGTTGTTCACCGGCCACCTCGACCTCCACCGTTGTCGATGCTCGCGTGTACTTAAGCACGTGTGTACTTGAAAGTACACAACGTGGCGGTGGCCGGTCGTGCCGGCTCCTGTTCGGCGGCGGCGCGCGAAGAAATTCAGCATCTGCTATATATGGGAACGCTTCCAAGCGTGACGCGGTGGGGGCGAGGTGGATCGGGGCTTTCGCGGCCAACCCGGGCTGCCAGGTCTTCCGCCGCTGCCCGTAGCCCTTGGAACGTCACCTGTCCGGCGTCGGACGCCGTAGCCCTGCCACGTCGCCGTGGTGGGAATCAGCTCCTGGAGGAGAACATGCGCAGCCTTCTTGCCACGTTGACCGCCCTGATGGTCGGCGTCACGGTCGGCAGTGTCCCGTCCGACGCCGCGGGTGCCTCCCACCGAGGCTCCTGCGCCCGGCACATGCTCTTCTGCGAGGACTTCGAGCGCCTGCCGCCTGGCGGCGCCAGCACCCTGGACTGGGGCATCGACACACGCAACGGCACGCTCACTGTGGAGCGTGCCCGCCGTGGCAACCAGGTGTTGCACATCCACACGGTCGACAACGGACGTGCCTTCCTGCGCGTCGAAGATTTCGCCGCGCCCGGCAATCGCTTCTACGGCCGGATGCGGCTGCGCGTCGACGCCTTCCCCACCGGCCCCGACTGGGCGCACTTCACCCTCGTGGAGGCGACCGGCACCGGCAGTTCGGAGATCGTCCGTCCGATCGGCGGGCAGTACGCACCCACGGTCCCCGGAATCTTCTGGGGGGTCGGCGCAGACGGCGGGCCGACCGGCGACTGGACCAACTGGCGCGAGTCCGCCCCGGTCGTCGAGGACACCTGGCAGTGCTTCGAGTGGCAGCTCGACCCTGCGGACAACCGCGTCGCGGTGTGGATCGACGGGGTGGCGAACCCGGAGCTGACCGCCTCCACCACCGAACACGGCGGCAACGACGTGCCGTTCATCCTGCCGACGGTGAACACCGTGAAGATCGGTTGGCAGCTCTACCAGGGTGGCACGACCCCGGGCGAGTTCGACCTCTGGATCGACGACATCGCCCTGTCCACCAGGCGTCTCGGCTGCTGACCCGCAGGGCGGGTGAAAGCGTGGTACGGGCCAGCGGATTTTCATCGCCGCTGGCGATCGCGCAGGCTCGCCGAATATTCGGCTGTGCCCGGCACCACGCTTTCTTACGCTGCACCCGGACGGGCGACGAATGGCGCGCTGGCGAGTGCGGTCAGCCGACGATCGGGGGATGCAGTGACGTGTCAGCTGACAGCGGTCTGTTTCGATGCGAGCGGGCCGCTGCGGCTGGCGCAGTTCTGGGCCGGGCTGCTCGGCCGGGAGGTCGTCCACGACGCCGGCGGCGCGTTTCTCCCGGGCACGGACACGCAGCTCGGCCTCCGGTTCGTGGCGAGTCGCGCGGAGCGGGTGGGGGAGAACCGCTTGCACCTGCATCTCACCAGCGCCAGCCTGGCCGACCAGCAGCAGACCGCGGCCAGGGCGCTCGCCCTCGGCGCCGGCCACATCGACCTCGGGCAGCGCCCGGAGGAGGGGCACATCGTGCTGGCCGACCCCGAAGGTAACGAGTTCTGCGTGATCGAGCCGGGCAACAAGTTCCTCGCCGGTTGCGGATTTCTCGGTGAGATCGCCTGCGACGGCACCCGGGAGGTCGGCCTGTTCTGGAGCGCGGCGCTGCGTTGGCCGCTCGTGTGGGATCAGGACCAGGAGACCGCCGTGCAGTCACCGCGTGGCGGCACGAAGGTCGCCTGGGGTGGTCCGCCCGTGGCACCGAAGCAGGGAAGGAACCGGCAGCGCTTCGACCTTGCTCCACCCGCCCACGGTGCTCGGCGGTCGGAGGTCGACCGGCTGGTGTCCCTCGGCGCCACGCGGCTCGAGGTCGGCGAGGACGGCACGGTCATGCTGGCCGATCCCGACGGCAACGAGTTCGGTGTGCTGACGCCCCGATAACCCACCGGGCGGGCGTCGACCGGTTCCTGCCGGCCCAGGCCGCACGGCTGCGGACGGTGGGTCGAATGTCGACAGGGATATCGTCGGTGAGTGGCAGGCCAACTACCGGACGGCGGCGTCGAGGTGTCGCTCGACGAGATCGAGGCCCGCTGGGCCGCCTGCTGGACACCGCAAGAGGTAGCACGGCGCCTGGCCGGGACCGCCGTGCCCTGGTACGTCGCGGGCGGCTGGGCCCTGGACCTGTTCCGTGGCGAGCAGACCCGCGAGCACCACGACATCGAGATCGGTGTGCCAGCCGGAGCGTTCCCGAGCATCCGCGAACACTTTGCCGACTTCACCTTCGACGCCGTCGGTGCGGGGCGGATCTGGGAAGCGGCGACGCCGCAGGTGCTCAGCGCCACCCGACAGACGTGGCTGCGCGAGCCGGCAACGGGACGTTACCTGCTTGACGTCATGCGTGAGCCACACGACGGCGAGGTGTGGATCTGCCGGCGAGACGCGACGATCCGGCTGCCCTATCCCGAGATCATCCGGCGCGGCCCGGACCGGATTCCGTACCTGCGCCCTGAGCTGGTCCTCCTCTTCAAGGCCAAGCACGTACGCCCCAAGGATCAGGCGGACTTCGACGGTGTCGTTTCACTGCTGACCCGTACCCAACGCGACACGCTGTCCCGGCTGCTGGGGCGGGTACATCCGGGACATGCCTGGCTGGCGGCCCTGCGGGTGGGCGACAGCCGGTGAGACGGCGGTCCGGCCGACCGCACCGGGTTGCGCCGGTCAGGAGTGGGAGGCGGACTTCTCGGCGGGATCGGCGGGGCCGGCGCCGTGGGCGGGACGGCGGGTCAGGACCCGGGGGCCGGAGTCCGTGACGGCGACCGTGTGCTCCGAATGGGCGGTGCGGGAACCGTCGGCCGACCGGATCGTCCAGCCGTCCTTGTCGTACCTGATTTTGTCGGTGGACCGGCAGAGCCAGGGCTCGATGGCGATGGTCAGGCCGGGGTCGAGTTTCAGGCCGCGACGGGGGAGGCCGCTGTTGGCCACGTGCGGGGCCTCGTGCATGGTGCGACCGATGCCGTGACCGCCGAACTCGGCGTTGACCCGATAGCCGTAGGAGTGGGCGACCTCGCCGATCGCGGCGGAGACATCGCCCAGGCGGCCGCCGGGCTGGGCGGCCGTTATGGCGGCTTCCAGTGCGACCTCGGTGGCCTCGATCAGCCTCAGGTCGGCCGGGTCGGGGGTGCCGACGATGACGGAGAGCGCGGAGTCGGCGACCCAGCCGTCGATGCCGACCGCCATGTCGATGCTGAGCAGGTCGCCGTCCCGCAGGACGTAGTCGTGGGGGAGACCGTGCAGCACCGCGTCGTTGACCGACAGGCAGAGCACGTTGCGGAACGGACCACGGCCGAACGAGGGGGCGTAATCCCAGTAGCAGGACTCGGCACCGCGTTCGTTGATGCGGCGGCGCGCATGGTGCTCAAGGTCCATCAGGTTGACGCCGACCGCGGCGACACCGCTCAGCTCGGCCAGCAACTCGCCGACGAACTGGCCGGTCACCGCCATCCGATCGATTTCCTCGGCCGACTTGAGCTCGATCATGAAAGCCTCCCTCTTCCCTGCGGTATTTTTATACCACGTCGCGCTGGGGCTGCTCGGGAGGGGATATCCTGCTGGCATGGTTCGCCAACCACTGACCGCCGAACAGATCGCCGCGGGCCAGCGCCTCGGAGCCGCCCTGCGGGCCGCCCGGGCCGGCCGCAGCCTCGTCGACGTGGCCCTGGCAGCCGGCATCTCCCCCGAGACGCTGCGCAAGATCGAGGCGGGCCGGCTACCCGCGCCGGCGTTCGGCACCGTGGTCTGCCTCAGCCAAGCCCTCGATGTCCCCCTCAGCGACCTGGCCGAGGTCTGGCGGGCCGACATGCCCGTCCGGCAGGCGTCCTAGGGTCCCTGCCGACCTTGTGCGTCCGTTGAATCCCCACCGCGCGGGACGGCCCGACGTACCCGTCATCTTCCTGGACCTCGACGGCGTACTGAATCCCTTCGCGGCACCGACCTGCCCTGACGGCTACCAGGAACGTGTCCTCTTCGACGGGGAAGACCCGCAGCGCTACTGCGTGGCGCATGCCGACTGGATCCGGGAACTGGCCGTCGCCGGGGAGCTGTGGTGGGCGACGGGTTGGGGCGAGGACGCCAACGAGCTCTACCTGCCGCTGCTCGGCGTCGGGCCGCTGCCGGTGGTCGGCTTCCCACCGGTGCCGTTCGATCCTGAACTCAAGGTGCCGGCCGTGGATGCCGTGGCCGCCGATCGACCGGCAGCGTGGCTCGATGACAACCACACCGCCGTCGGCCAGCGGTGGGCCGCTGCCCGTTCGGTACCGACCTTGCTCGTGTCGATCGATCCCGCGATCGGTTGGACCCGCGCGGACGTCGAGCGCGTGCTCACCTGGGTGGCATCCCTGCCCAGGTGAGCACGGATCGCACGGATTCCCGAGAGGCCCCCGTCCTACCTCATCGAGCCGTGATTTAGTCGACCGCAGACCCACCCGTCCCGGATCAGGCCGTCAGTGTCCGGCGCAGCTCACGGACGGTGTCGAAGGCCCGGTTGTCGTCATCGGCGAATGCCTCCTGCCACAGGTCGTGCCATTCGGAATTCGCGGACATGATCCGGTCGAGCGCGCTCGCGGCCAGCGCGGGCAGGTCGGCGGGCAGGTCGAGTCGGCCACCGTCGCGGAGGACCTCCGGCGCGTACGGTGAGCTGATGGGTTGCCCACCGGGCAGGTGCGCGGCCACGATCGCGGCCGCGGCAATCGCCTCGCAGGCGATGTCGGCGTCGAGGTAGTCCTGCTCGACGGCGGCCTCGTTCAGGGCCTTGCGGACCAGCGCCGGACGCTGGGTGGCGTCGGCCTTATCGAGGTCGCCACACCAGTCGGCGGCGGTGTCGTTGTCGAACGGTCCGCTGTCCCAGGCACCCATGAAACCTCCCACGATCGGTTGCGCGGCATTCTGGCACCGCCCACCGACAGGCTTCGACACCCGCGATCCGGCACCCGGACGCGGGCAGTCACCCACGGTGCACTTCGTCGTACGCTTCCGTGGCGAGTGACGAACAGGGGGTCGAGGTGGCCGAGACGACGTTGACCGGGACGACGGTGGCGCAGGTGATGGCGGAGCTGGCCGAGCTTGCGGACCCGAGGACGCGCAAGGTGAACGAGAGGCAAGGTGACGACCACGGTGTGAACCTCAGCAAGCTGCGCGCCGTCGCGAAGCGGCTGAAGACGCAGCAGGACCTCGCGTGGCAGCTGTGGCAGACGGGCGACACCGCGGCGCGACTCCTGGCGATCCTGATCTGCCGTCCGAAGGCGTTCGAGCGCGGCCAGTTGGACACCATGCTGCGCCAGGCGCGGCGACCCAAGGTGCACGACTGGCTGGTGAACTACGTGGTGCGGAAGAGCCCGCACTGCGAGGAGCTGCGCCAGACGTGGTTCGTCGATCCGGATCCTGTGGTGGCCAGCGCCGGCTGGGCGTTGACCACCGACCGGGTGGCCGCGAAGCCTGAGGAGCTTGACCTCACCGGGCTGCTCGACATCATCGAGGCGGAGATGAAGGACGCGCCGGACCGTCTGCAGTGGGCGATGAACCACTGCCTGGCGCAGATCGGGATTGCGCACGCCGAGCACCGTGCCCGCGCGATCGACATCGGGGAGCGTCTGGGAGTGCTCAAGGACTATCCGACCTCTCCGGGCTGTACCTCCCCGTACGCGCCCACCTGGATCGCCGAGATGGTGCGCCGACAGCACGGTAGGTGACCAGATCCGCACCATGCGTCGGTCGCCGGATGTTCGGCACACCGCGGTACAGGTCAAGGCTGAGGTGGACCGGCGTGAGCGTGCCGGCAGACATACCACTTAGGATGGTCGGCGGTGTCTGCCGCAGAATGTCGATCACGGTGCGGCGGCGACGCCGACCGAACACGCTTGGGCGCTTGGCTACACTCGGTCCGGCGCTCGGCCCGAGCGGTTCGACCGACTGTGATCCGGTGTGGACGAGGAGACGAACTGTGGCGAATGAAGAGGTGGCACCGTCCGGGGTCGACATGAGCGTGCCGAGCATCGCGCGGGTGTACGACTTCATGCTCGGCGGCAAGGACAACTTCGCGGTGGACCGCGCCGTCGCCGAGCACGCGCTCAGGATCACGCCGGACGGCCCGCAGGCGGGCCAGGCGAATCGGGCCTTCCTGCGTCGGGCGGTGCGCTTCCTCACCGAGCAGGGCATCGGCCAGTTCCTCGATCTCGGTTCCGGTCTGCCCACTCAGGGCAATGTGCACCAGGTGGCCCTGCGCCACGATCCGCAGGCACGGGTGGTCTACGTCGACAACGATCCGATCGTGCTGGCGCACGGTCGGGCGCTGCTGGCCGACGCCGGAACCGCGACGGTGGTCCAGGCCGATATCCGGTCGCCGGAGGCCATCCTGGAACACCCGGAGGTCCGTCGGTTCCTGGACTTCGACCGCCCCGTCGGGCTGTTGCTCTTCGCGATTCTGCACCACCTCACGGACGACGAGGACCCGAAGGCGGTGGCGGCGAGGCTGATCGACGCCCTGCCGTCGGGCAGCTACGTCGCGATCTCCCACTTCCGTGATCCCGGGGACCGGCACCCGGATGCCTCCCGGAAGGCGCGTGAGGTCGAGCGCATCTTCAACGAGTCCCTCGGCACCGGTCGTTGGCGTACCGACGAGGAGATCCTCTCCTTCGTCGAGGGCCTGGAGGTGCTGGAACCGGGCCTGGTGCCGGTGGCCGCGTGGCGACCGGACCCGGAGGAGACCGCACCGGAGCAGAGCGACACCTACCACACCTTCGTCGGGTTGGTCGCCCGCAAGCCGTAGTACCGCGGTGCGGCCGCCTGCGCGGATCCCGTCACCGCCACACGGTAACCTGACTGGCTACCAGTGCCTTCTGTCCTTCGAACGGGCGGTAGGCCGCCGGGTCGGTCAGGTCGTGGCGGGCCGCGAGGCTGCGGTACGAGAAGCGGACCACGGTCCCTTCCACGCTGAGCAACTGCGGCGGGGCCGCCTCCACCGCCTGCCGGGTCAGCACGAGCAGGGTTCCTTCGGTCAGGTCGATGTCTCGTACGATGATCGCGCGCTCGTCGATGATCCGGTCCACCGCCGCGGTCACGGTCAGCGCGGCACCGACCTCGACCCGCGCCAGAGTGTCCGGCGGGCTGGTGCCGGTGGACGGAGGTGGCGGTTCCGCCACCGGCTCGCGGGCGCAGCCGGTGACGGCCAGTACGGCCGCCAGCGCGGTGGCGACCGCCGCGTGCCGGACGCCGTGCGGAACGGCACCTCCTCGGCCGCCCCGCACGACCGGATGGACTGCGAGGTCGCCGGCAGCGCGCACATGTCGCGTGGTCCAGCGGGCAAGAGGTCGGTTGCGCATGTCGTCGCCTCCTCGAGACAGGGCCTTTTCCCAGAGATGCCCTGCGGGATGACGAGTGCCGCGCGAACGTGTGACGGTCGCGTGACATCACGAATCGAGGCTTACCAACTGGTTGACCAGGGGTTTTCCCGCCTCCGGCCGGGGGTAGCGCGATAGTCGACCAGGGCGGTGACCGACGCGATCCGCCGACGGGACACCCCGCCGGGGGTGCGCGACCGGAGCGGGAGGTTGTGGCTCGTGCGTTGTCTGCAGCGGCGTTACCGGCTCGACGAACCGGTCGGCCGGGGCGGCATGGCCACCGTCTGGCGCGGCTACGATCTGCGGTTGCAGCGTACCGTCGCGGTGAAGCTGCTGTCGGCACCGCTGCTGGGCGACCCTGCGGCCCGCGACCGCATCCGCCGCGAGGCGCTGGCCGCCGCCCGGCTGGACCACCCTGGCGTCGCCCGGGTCTACGACTACGGCGAGCAACGGCACCTGACCCGCACACCCACCCCGTTCCTGGTGATGGAGTTCGTCGCCGGATCGACGTTGGCCGCCCGTCTCCGTGCCGCCGGCCCGCTGCCTGCAGACGAGGCGCTGCGGATCGGTCAGCAGGTGGCGGCGGCACTCGCCGCCGCGCACGAGCAGGACATCGTGCACCGGGACGTCAAGCCCGGCAACATCATGCTCACCGACAGCGGCGTGAAGGTGGTCGACTTCGGTATCGCGGCCGGCGCGGGTGACGACCCGGCGGAGCCGGACGGGCAGGTGTGGGGCACCCCGAGCTATCTGCCGCCGGAGTTGACCGCCGGAGCGGAGGCGGTACCGGCGGGTGACGTGTTCGCCCTCGGCGTCGTCCTCGCCGAGTGCCTCACCGGTCAGGCTCCCCAGCGGTCCCCGCACGAACCGGTGTCCGTCCCCAGCGTCGAGGGGCTGTCCGCCTCCCACGCGTACCTGATCGGTCGGTGCCTGGCGACCGATCCGGATCGGCGTCCCGGCGCGGCCGAACTCGCCGAGGCACTGGCCGGAGTGACCGTGACCCTGCGGCCGGCACCGGATTCCGCGCCCAACCCGGTCGCCGCACCCACCCGGGCGGTCGCCGGCCCCACCAGGCCGGCCGACGGCCGGGCCCGGCGGTCGGCCGGCGCCGCGCGGCGTCGCGGGCTGCTGTTCGCCGCGCCTGCCGCAGCGGCGGCAGCGCTGGCCGGGATCCTGCCGGGACTGGTCACCGCCAACGAGGGCTCGGCCGATCCGCAGGCCACCGAGACCGGCTGCGCCGTGCAGTACCGGGCCCAGCAGGCGGCCGACGGTCACTTCATGGCGCAGATCAGGGTGACGGGGACCGGGCAACCCTCAGCCGGGCAACCGGCGCTGACCTTCACCCTGCCGGCCAGCCAACACCTCCTCGACGTGCGGGGCGCTGCCTGGACGCACGACGAGCAGCGGGTGACCCTGCGGCTGGCCGAGCCGTCGGAACCGGGCACGGGCGTGACGGCGACCCTGCACGGCCGCGTCGAATCCGGCGGGCACGAGACACCGGAGCGGTTCAGCCTGGCGGGTGTCGCCTGCGAGCATGCCGACACGCACGTACGGACATCGGTCCTGGCCTCCGCGTCGGCCGAGCCGTCGGCGTCGACGGAGGGGCCTTCCCGGGGCCGGTCGGGTACGCCCGACGGGGACCACCTCTCGCCGAGCGGCGGCGGGGGCGGATCGGGTCGACCCGACGTCCAGCCGTCCGGCGCACCATCGGCGACGCCGTCTGGTACGCCGACCAGCTCGACGCCGACCGCGTCCGGTCCGTCGGACTCGCCGAGCCCGTCGACCACCACCAGCCCCACGTCCAGCCCGTCGGCGACCACCAGCCCCACGCCCAGCCCGTCGGCGACGTCGAGCCCGGCGACGACCTCGCGTCCACCGACGCCGTCCCCGCCGCCGGGCCCGACCTCACCGCCGGCCACGGACCCACCCGAAACCGCAGCTCCGACCCCCGAACAGACATCACCCACCGCCTCGGTGACCTCCGCCACGTCAGCGCCTGCGGACGAGGGTGGGGACACCGGCGACACGAACACCTGATCCCGCGAAAACTTGATTCATTCCAGAAGAGTCGAGTAGGTTCGTGGGCATGACGGCCGACTTCGAGGCGCAGCTGCGGGCGGTCTCGTTGCGCGTGACCCGACCCCGGTTGGCGGTACTCGCGGCGCTTCGCGACCACCCGCACGTCGACACCGACACCGTGATCCGGCTGGTCCGTGCCGATCATCCCACCGTGTCCCACCAGGCGATCTACGATGTGCTGCGGGCACTCACCGACGCCGGTCTGGTCCGGCGCATCCAGCCCACCGGAGCGATCGCCCGCTACGAGTCCCGGGTGGGGGACAACCACCATCATGTCGTCTGCCGCTCCTGCGGCGTGATCGCCGACGTGGACTGCGCCGTCGGCTACGCCCCCTGTCTCACCGCCTCCGACGACCACGGGTTCGTGGTCGACGAGGCGGAGGTCGTCTACTGGGGCACCTGCCCCGACTGCGCGACCGCACGCACCACCAGTGAACCGCCAGGTCGGAAGGAAGCACATTGAGCAACGCAGAGCACGACGCCCCGTCCAGCGCCCAGGGCGTGGACTCCAAGGCGGCGGCCGGCTGCCCGGTCGCGCACGACTCCGTGACCGCCCACGGCAGCGAGAGTGAGAACCCGGCGATCGACTCGCCGACGCCGAAGACCGGCGGTCGTCCGCGTACGAACCGGGACTGGTGGCCCAACCAGCTCGACCTCTCGGTGCTGCACGCCCACTCGTCGAAGGGCAACCCGCTGGGGGAGGACTTCAGCTACGCCAAGGAGTTCGCCAAGCTCGACGTCGAGGCGCTCAAGCGGGACATCGTCGAGGTCCTCACCACCTCGCAGGACTGGTGGCCGGCCGACTTCGGTCACTACGGCGGCCTCATGATCCGGATGAGCTGGCACGCCGCGGGCACCTACCGCATCGAGGACGGTCGCGGTGGCGCCGGTGACGGCGGGCAGCGCTTCGCCCCGCTCAACAGCTGGCCGGACAACGCCAACCTGGACAAGGCACGCCGCCTGCTGTGGCCGGTGAAGCAGAAGTACGGCCAGCAGATCTCCTGGGCCGACCTGCTCGTGCTCGCCGGCAACGTGGCTCTGGAGTCGATGGGCTTCAAGACCTTTGGGTTCGGCTTCGGCCGCGAGGACGTCTGGGAGCCCGAGGAGATCTTCTGGGGTCCGGAGGACACCTGGCTGGGTGACGAGCGCTACGTCTCCGAGAAGGACATGTCGCAGGGCGTCGGCGCGACCGAGATGGGCCTGATCTACGTCAACCCCGAGGGCCCGCGCGGCAACGCCGACCCGCTCGCGGCGGCGCACTTCATCCGGGAGACCTTCGCCCGGATGGCGATGAACGACGAGGAGACCGTCGCGCTGATCGCCGGTGGCCACACCTTCGGCAAGACCCACGGTGCCGGTGTCGCCGACGACCACGTGGGCCCGGAGCCCGAGGGCGCGCCGCTGGAGGCGCAGGGCCTGGGCTGGCTGAGCACGTACGGCAGCGGCAAGGGCGCCGACACCATCACCAGCGGCCTCGAGGTCACCTGGACCGACCGGCCGACGCAGTGGAGCAACCGCTTCTTCGAGATCCTCTTCGGCTACGAGTGGGAACTCACCACCAGCCCCGGCGGTGCCAAGCAGTGGGTCGCCAAGGACGCCGAGGCGATCATCCCGGACGCCCACGACCCGTCGAAGAAGCACAAGCCCACGATGCTCACGACCGACCTGTCGCTGCGCGTCGACCCGACGTACGAGAAGATCTCCCGTCGGTTCCTGGAGAACCCGGACGAGTTCGCCCTGGCCTTCGCCAAGGCGTGGTTCAAGCTGCTGCACCGCGACATGGGTCCGGTCAGCCGGTTCCTCGGACCGTGGGTGCCGGAGCCCCAGCTGTGGCAGGACCCGGTGCCGGCCGTCGACCACGAGCTGGTCGGTGACGCCGACATCGCGGCGCTGAAGGCGAAGGTCCTGGAGTCCGGCCTCACCACCGCCCAACTGGTCTCCACCGCCTGGGCCTCGGCCGCGAGCTTCCGGTACACCGACAAGCGCGGTGGTGCCAACGGCGCCCGGATCCGCCTCGAACCGCAGCGCAGCTGGGAGGTCAACCAGCCCGAGCAGCTCGCGACGGTGCTGAGCACCCTGGAAGGCATCCAGCGGGAGTTCAACTCGGCGGGCGGGGCCAAGATCTCCCTCGCCGACCTGATCGTGCTGGCCGGTTCGGCCGCCGTCGAGAAGGCCGCCCGGGACGCCGGTGTCGAGATCACCGTCCCGTTCCACCCGGGCCGCACCGACGCCAGCCAGGAGCAGACCGACATCGAGTCGTTCCGGGTCATGGAGCCGCGTGCCGACGGGTTCCGCAACTACCTGCGTGCTGGCGAGAAGACCCAGCCGGAGGTGCTGCTGATCGACCGGGCGTACATGCTCAACCTGACCGCGCCCGAGATGACCGCGCTCGTGGGTGGCCTGCGTTCCCTCGGCGCCAACGTCGGCGGCAGCCGGCACGGCGTGCTCACCGACCGGCCCGGCGTGCTCACCAACGACTTCTTCCGCAACCTGCTCTCCCCGGGCACCCGCTGGAAGGCGTCGGAGTCCGACGAGCACGTGTACGAGATCCGTGACGTGGCCACCGAGCAGGTGAAGTGGACCGCGACCGCGGTCGACCTCATCTTCGGCTCCAACTCCCAGCTCCGGGCGTTGGCCGAGGTCTACGCCAGCGACGACGCCCGCGGCAAGTTCGTGGCCGACTTCGTGGCGGCCTGGACCAAGGTGATGGAACTGGACCGGTTCGACCTCGCCTGATCCGACACTCACCCGACGAGCCCCGGGCGATCAGCAACGATCGACCGGGGCTCGTCGCTGCCACGGGACATCACGGCGGGTCGTCTCTATGCTACTAATTGGAGTGACGTTCGTCGCTCCGTCGACTGATCCGTCCCGCAGGCACCGGCATTGAGGGGAGTCACCCGTGGCCCATGCCGCACCCGTCGAGGCCCAGCAGGCGTCAACCGATCTCACTGTCCTTCTGCGCACCCCACTCCGTCAGCTCTCCACCGAGCAGGTCCGGCCCCTCGTACGCCGGATCGTCGAGGACCGCGACCGCGTCGAGGCGGTCGATGTGGCGGCGTTCCAATCGGCGATCTGATGCCTGGTGTCCACCACGCCAGGCGAATCTGATCCGTGGCCGCTTCCACTGGACCAGTACGTCCTCAAGGTGCACAGCCGATGTGACCTGGCCTGCGACCACTGCTACGTCTATGAACACGCCGACCAGAGTTGGCGGGCCCGGCCGCGGGAGATCGCCCCGGAAACCGTGGCGGCCGCCGCCGTCCGCATCGCCGAGCATGCCCGAGAGCACGGGCTGCGCCGGGTTCATCTGGTGTTGCACGGCGGCGAACCGCTGCTGCTGGGGGTGACCGGGTTGGCGATGGTGCTGACCCGCCTGCGTGCCGCCATCGAGCCGGTCGCCGAACTGGACCTCCGGATGCAGTCCAACGGGGTGCTGCTCACTGCGCAACTGTGCGACCTGTTCGTGGAGCACGGCGTGCGGGTCGGCATCTCGCTGGACGGTGACGCCTCGGCGAACGACCGGCACCGACGCTTCGCCAACGGGGCCAGCAGCCACGCGCAGGTACGGCAGGCGTTGGCCCTGCTCCGTCGGCCGGAGTATCGCCGCTGCTACGCGGGCATTCTCTGCACAATCGACGTGCGCAACGACCCCGTCGGGGTCTACCGGGCGCTGCTGGCCGAGGCGCCGCCCCGGATCGACTTCCTGCTTCCACACGCGACCTGGGCCGATCCGCCGCCGCGACCCGACGGTGTCACCTCGTACGCGGACTGGCTGCTACCCATCTACCGACAGTGGGTCCGCGACGGCCGGCCGGTCGACATCCGACTGTTCGACTCGCTGCTGGCCACCGCCGCCGGCGGGCGGAGCGGCACCGAGGCCGTCGGGCTCGATCCGTCGGGTCTCGCGGTGATCGAGACCGACGGCGCCTGGGAACTGGCCGACTCGATGAAGACCGCGTTCGACGGTGCGGCCGGGACAGGTTTGGACGTCTTCGACCACTCGGCGAACGTCGTGACCGCACATCCGGAGTTCGCCCGCAGCCGGCGCGGCCTGGCCGTGCTCTGCCAGACCTGCCGGGACTGTTCCGTCGTCGGCCAGTGCGGCGGTGGGCTGCGGGCGCACCGTTACTCCGCTGCCGGCGGGTTCGACAATCCGTCGGTCTACTGCGCCGACCTGAAGAAGCTGATCGTCACGATGAACCGTGAGTCACCGGAGACCGGCGTGGCCGCCCATCCGACCGACCTTGCCGGGGACCGGCTTCTCGACGGCCTGCCCGCCGGCGACCTGCTGGACGATCTCGGTACCGGCCATGGCTCGGAGGCCAGCCTGCGGCGGCTCGCCGCCGCCCAGCTCGCCTACGTGCGGGGGCTGCTGGTCCAGATCGCCGACCGGGTCTCCGGCACGCCGCTCGCCGCAGCCTGGGAGCTGATCGTCCGGCTCGACGAGGAGGCGACCGACGCGGTCTCGGCCACCTTCGCCCACCCCTACCTGCGGCGGTGGGCCCGGCACTGCCTCGCCCCGGTCACGGGTGAGGCCCCTGACTGGGCGTACCTCGGCGCGCTGGCCGCGGCCGCGGCCGTCCGCGCGGGCGTCGACACGGACATCGAGGTGCCGGTGCGCTCCGGCCTGGTGCATCTACCGGGCCTCGGCGCGCAGGCCATCGACGAGCCGGGTGAACGGAGCGCACGCCTGTCGATCGCTGGCGGCGGATTCACCGCCCGCGCCGGGAAGTCGCTCGTCACGGTGCCACCCGCCGGGGCCACGCCCCCGGCGGGCTGGGCACCCGTACGTCAGGTCGAGCTGGACGGCTGGACGGTCCTGATCGACGACATCGACCCGTACCGGGACTGCTACCAGTGGCCGGTGACCGGCCGGCTCGACCCGGCGCAGCTGACGTCCTGGCGGAGGTCACTGGCTGCCGCCTGGGCCAGGATCGAGCGCACCGTGCCCGGTCAGATCGCGGGGCTGCGGGCCGGGCTGCGGACCGTCACGCCGCTGCGGGTGGATCCGAGCGGCCGGCTGCGCAGTGCCGCCTCCCGGGACGCCTTCGGCGCGCTCGGCACCGTGCCGGCCGCCCCCGACCCGCTGGCGGAGCTGCTGGTGCACGAATTCCAGCACGTCAAACTCGGCGCGGTGCTGGATGTGGGCCAGTTGTACGACCCGGCGTACCGGAAGCGACTCACCGTGCCGTGGCGCGACGATCCGCGACCGCTGGAGGGTGCCCTCCAGGGCACGTACGCACATCTGGCCATCGCCGACATCTGGGGGGCTCGGCCCGGTGCCCTGGCCCGGCAGCGGCACCGCCGATATCGCGGGTGGACGGTGCGCGCCATCGACGAACTGGCCGGCACCGGGGCGCTCACCGAGCACGGGCATCGCTTCGTCCGGCGGATGCGCCAGACCGTGGACTCGTGGTCCGATGACCCGCGTTGACCGAGCGGTCCTTTCCGGCCGCGCCGATCCCGCCGAGGTCGACCGGCTCGCCGCCGACTTGACCGTACTCGGCGTACGGGCCGGGCAGGACCTGTTGGTGCACTGCTCGATGCGGCGGATGGGGCCGGTGGCGGGCGGCCCGGCAACGCTGCTGGCGGCGCTGCGTCGGGTGGCCGGGCCGGAGGCGACGGTCGTCGTCCCGACACAGACGGCCGGCAACTCGCCGACGAGTCCGGCCTTCCGGGCCGCCACCGACGGGCTGGATGCGGCGGGCCGGGCCGCCTACGAGGCTCGGCTACCCGGGTTCGATCCGGCGACCGCACCCGCCGAGGGAATGGGGATCTTCGCCGAGTACCTGCGGCAGCAGCCCCGCGCGGCCCGTAGTGGTCACCCACTCACGTCGTTCGCCGCCCTCGGCCGCCGCGCGGCCGAGTTCACCGCGGTCCACGACCTGGACTGCCACCTCGGGGAGCGCTCGCCACTTGGGCGTCTCTACCGCGCCGGCGCCGCGGTCCTGCTGCTCGGCGTGGGCTACACCAGCTGTACGGCCCTGCATCTGGCGGAGTACCGGCCGGAGGCACGACGGCCGGCGGGCCCACCGCCGGAGCGGGCCTACCGCTGCTATGTGCTGGTGGCCGGGCGTCGGGAGCGGCGCGACTTTCGCGCGCCGTCGCTCGACATGAGTGATTTCTCCACGCTCGGCGCGGCGATCGATGCCGGTCTGCCGGTCGGTCGCGGCCTCGTGGGCAGCGCACCGACCCGGTTGCTCGATCTGCGCGATGCGGTCGACTTCGCGACAACCTGGATGGCCGGGCATCGCCGACCGTAAAGCGGTATAGACCCATCCGTGCCGGTGTGCTTACCTTGGGCGACGGCGCGGTGGCACCTGCGGTCGATGGCGGGGGAGCGACAGTTGGGTGATGACAGGGTGGTGGACGATCCGTTCGCTCCACTGTTCTTTGTCAGCTATGCCGTCATCAAGCCGCCGCTGCGGGCGCCCGGTGGCCGGCGGGAGGCCAACACGAACGCGCTACGTCTCTTCACCGAGCTGTCCATTCACGTGAACGCCCTGGTGAGCCGACCGGCCGGCGCGGATCCCGGCTTCATCAACCGGACCATGCGCGGTGGCGAGAAATGGACCCCGGAGCTACTGGAGGCCGTCGGCACATGCCAGGTCTTCGTCGCCCTGCTGACCCCGGCCTACCTGGACAGCGAGTGGTGCGCGATGGAGTGGGAGTTGTTCGCTCGCCGGACGATCACCCGCCGTGACGGTCGGCCCACCCGCGAGACCTGCATAGTGCCGGTGTGCTGGGCGCCGGAGGATTCGTGCGAGCCGCCCGACGGCCTCGAGTGGTTCTCCCCGGAAGGCACCCCGGACGAGAACGTGGTACCGAGATATCACCAGGAGGGCCTGTACGGGCTGCTCTCCATGAAGGACGACGCCAGCGACGTGGTGATCTGGAAATTGGCCCAGCGCATCGTCGAGTTGACCCGATCGCACTGGGTGGAGCCGCAGGTGCTGACCGCACCCAACCGGCCCCTCAGGAAGTTCTCCGGGAGGGACAGATGAGCGGGATCGGGGCGGCGGCACCGGTGGCGGTCGACCACGGCACCTACTTCTTCCTCAGCTACGCCCATTCCCCGCCCATGCTGGAGGATCCCCGTCTGGATCCCGACAAGTGGGTCAAGGTGTTCTTCGACGATCTGTCGGCGGCGATCCGCGGCCAGATCGCCGCTCCGGACGACCGGCAGGTCGGGTTCTTCGACGCGCAGCTGAGCTCCGGTGCGGACTGGGAAGAGACGCTGACCACGGCGCTCGGCAACACCCAGGTGTTCGTGCCGCTCTACTCGCCCGCCTATCTCAGCAACTCCTGGCCGCTCGGCGAGTTGGAGGCGTTCCGGCGTCGGCTGAAGGCGTCCTCGATAAGTGAGAAGTACCGACACATCGTGCCGGTGCTGTGGATCCCGCTGCCGTCCTGGGACCAGACGGCCGAGACCCGTGAGGCACTCGAACTCGCCGGCGATGTCACCGGGTACGCCGAGAACGGGCTGCGCGCGCTGTGCATGCTCGCCAGCTACCGCTCGGCGTACCGGGAGGTGCTGAGTCGTATCGCGACGGAGGTCACGCAGATCGCGCAGCGGCATCCGCTGCCGGCCTCCGTGGTGCCGAAGGTGGCCGAGGCGCGTCCCACCTCGCGGGCGGACGCCCAGTTCGTGGTGGTCGTCGCCGCACCGACCCGGGCCGAGGTGCCGGCGGAGCGGGCGCCCGGGGTCTACGCCGAGCGCAGCGAGCAGTGGCGCCCGTTCGGGCAGGATCAGGCGTTGCCCGCCGCCAAGTACGTCGCGAGCACGGCCGAGCGGCTCGGGTTGGCCACCCACGTCACCAGCTTCGCCGATGCCGGTGACGTGATGGCCCGCTGCCCCTCGGTGCTACTCGTCGATCCGTGGATCGTCAGTGACAGCGCCGGCGAGCACGATCTGGCGCTCGTGCTGAAGCGGCTGCCGCGGTGGGTGATCCCGTTGGTGGTGCTTGCCAAGGACGATCCGTTGGCCGCGCCCGCAGGCAACCGGTTCGCCGACCGGGTCGCGCGGATGCTGGACCGGGCGAATCGACCGCCGGCGAGGCGGGTCACCCAGCTGTCGGAGTTCGTCCAGATCATGCCGGAGCTGGTGACCGAAGCCCGCCGTCAGTTCCTCAAGAACGCACCCGTCGTGCCGTCGGACCGGCCTCGGGTTCGGCGACCGCAACTGGGTCGGCCCGAAACGTCGGGCGGCAGCAACACTTTTCAGGTACAGAAGAGGACCGATGACTGACGAACGCAGCGGCCAGGTGGTCACGTTCTACTCGTTCAAGGGTGGTACGGGCCGGACCATGGCACTGGCAAACGTGGCGTGGATCCTGGCGGCGAACGGCAAGAAGGTGCTGGTCGCCGACTGGGATCTGGAGTCGCCCGGCCTGCATCGGTTCTACCATCCGTTCATCGACCTGAGTGTCCTGCCCGGCACCGGCGGGGTCATCGACATGATTCGCGATTTCGAGACCCAGGCCTCGGTCAAGGACGACGACGGGCTGCCGAAGAGCCGCCTGCTGCCGAACGGTTGGGAGGCGGAGTTCGCGCGGGTGCAGCGGTTCGCGTTCTCGCTGAACTACACCTTTCCCAACGGGGGCGGTCTCGACTTTCTCTCCGCCGGCCGGCACAACCGGGACTACGCCGCCGGGATCAGTGGCCTGGACTGGGACGTGTTCTACGACGGGCTGGGCGGTGCGGCGTTCATCGACGCGTTGCGCGCGGACATGCGGCGCAACTACGACTACACGCTTATCGACAGCCGGACCGGGCTGAGTGATGTGGCCAGCATCTGCACGATCCACCTGCCGGACGTGCTCGTCGACTGCTTCACATTCAGCGACCAGGGGATCGATGGCGCGGCCCGGGTGGCCCGCGAGGTGACCGAACGGTACTTCAACCACCGGCGGATCCGGGTGCTGCCGGCACCGATGCGGGTCGACCCGGCCGAACAGGACAAGGCCAACGCCGGCCGGGCGCTGGCCATGCACCGCTTTGCCGGACTGCCCGCCGGGATGAGCGAGGGCGACCGTCGCGACTACTGGGCCGAGGTCGAGGTGCCGTACGTGGCCTACTACGCGTACGAGGAGACGCTGGCGACGTTCGGTACCGACCGGGCGATGCTGTCGGCGTACGAGCGACTGACCGCGGCGATCACCGACGGTCAGGTCCGGTCCCTGCCGCGACTGGACGATGCCGTGCGCGGCCAACTGCGGTCGCAGTACGAGCGCAAGAGGTTCCTGCCGCAGGGGGAGATCCTGCTGCGCTACGCCCCGAAGGACGAGGTCTGGGCGGAGTGGGTCGAGCGGATCCTCGGCCTGGTCGGCATCCAGGTCATCGACGGTGGGTCGCCGGCGGCTCGCCGGGAGGTCACGCCGACCCGGACACTTACCGTCGTCTCGACGGCGTACGCGGAGACCACGCCGGGCGCGCTGCCGCCGTCCGAGACCCCCGGCTCGGGCACCCCGCTGGCCGTGTACATCGACGACGTCAAGCCGCTGCCCGAGTTCACGCTTGAGACGTCGGTCTTCCTCAACGGTGTGACAAGGGCGAGTGACGCGGCGGCGAGCCTGCTGCGACTGGTCGGCCGCGTCGAGTTGGCCGGTGAGGACGTGATTGCGGCGACCGGGTCCCGCTATCCGGGTGCCGGTCCGGAGCTACAGCGCACGCCGGTGGCCAACGTCCAGTTCATCGGGCGCGACGAGGAGCTGCGCCGGTTGCGGCGGCTGCTCCAGGCCGGTGCCAGCCGGGGATACTCGCTGGTCGCGCTGCGTGGGATGGGTGGTGTGGGCAAGAGCCAGATCGCCCTGGAGTACGTCCATCGCTTCCGGACGGCGTACGACCTGGTGTTCTGGATCGAGGCCGATCCGAAGGCCCTGGTCGACTCGTCGTTGGTCGATCTCGGTGAACGGATGGGCCTGCCCGAGGCGGTGAACATCCCGGCCGCCATCCGTCAGGTGCACGACACGCTGATCCGCGGCGACCGCTATCCGCGGTGGCTACTGGTCTTCGACAACGTCGCGGACTACCGGGAGATCGAGGAATTCCTGCCGCAGGGCGGTCGGGGCCACATCATCATCACCGCTCGGGAGCGGACCTGGGAGGAGAGCGCGGAGACCATCGAGATCAGCCCGTTCAGTCGGTCCGAGAGCATCGAGCACCTCAAGCGGCAGGTGGCCAGCATCTCTGAGACGGACGCGGACCGCGTCGCCGAGGCGCTCGGTGACCTGCCGATCGCCCTCGCCGTCGGTGGTGCCCTGCTCGCTGTCAGCGGGGGGTCGGTGGACGACTATCTGGTCGCGTTGGCCGAGCACGGCGCGGTCCTGGAGACCTGGGGACCATCGCTGGACCGGCTGAAGCAGGACTCGCCCGGCGCGTACCGCCTGTTGGAGATCTGCTCGGTGCTGTCGGTGAAGGTCTCTATCGAACTGCTCAACAGCAGAGGCATCGCAGACCTGCTGCGGCAGGCCGACCCGTCGGTGCCGACCCGCTCCGGCGCGGCGAGACTGATCCAGCGCATCAACCGGCTGGCGCTGCTGCGGCTCGACACCCGAGCGCAGCAGATCGAGATCCACCGCCTGCTGCGCGACGCCGTCCAGCGTCGGATGACCGAGGAGGAGCGGCAGAGCACCCGCCGGCAGGTGATCAGCGCCCTGGCCGCGGCCCGGCCGGACAGCGACGTGGACGTGGCGGACAGCTGGGAACGGTTCCGGATGCTCTGGCCCCACCTGGAGGAGTCGCAGGTCGCCATGCAGGCGGCGCTCGACTCCGACGATCCGGCCGTGCTGGAGTTGCTTGTCGAGCGGGTGCGTTACATCTGGCTGCGCGGTGTGCTCGGCCAGGCCCGCGAACTCGGCGAGCGGATCCTCAGGGCGTGGACCGACCGGCTCCAGGCGAGCACCGACCCCGACGAGCGTGCGATGCTGCGCCCGCCGCTGCTGCGGCTGCGCTTCAACTTCGGCAACATCCTGCGCTCGCAGGGCCATTTCGAACAGGCCCACGCGTTCGACGAGGAGACCCGCGCGGAGCAGCGGGAACTGCTCGGCGAGACGCACGCCGACGCGCTGATGACCGCGGGTGGGCTCGCCGCCGACCTGCGAGGTCTGGGTCGGTACGCCGAGGCCCTGACCGAGGACGAGCAGACCTACGGGATGTGGTCGCGGGACTTCGGTGAGAACTTCCCGCGTACCTTGACGGCCTTGAACAACCTGGCCGCCTCGATGCGGCTCAACGGCAAGGTTGCGGAGGCACAGCGACTTGATCAGCAGGTTTACGACCAGCGCCGGGTGATGCTCGGCCGCAACAACCACTGGACCCTCGCGTCGGCCGTGAACCTGGCCCGAGACCTGCGGGAGTCCGGCGAGTACGACCGTTCCCTGGTGCAGTCGCAGGAGGCGTTGACCGACTATCAGAACTTGTCCGGCCCCAACGCCCTGGCGACGCTTGGTGCGCAGACGAACCTGGGAGTCGCGCTGCGCACGGTGGGTCGGCCGGCCGAGGCGGCCCAGTTGCTCGACGCCGCGTACGACACGTTGCGGGCGACGTACGGGGAGGACAGCCCGGACACGCTGGCTGCCCGGCTGAGCCGGGCGACCAACCGGCTGGCGCTCGACGACCCCGCCGGGTCCGAGGAGGAACTGCGGGCGGTGCAGGCGCTCTACCGGGCGCTGCTGGGTCCGCGGCACCCGCACACGTTGATCTGCGAGAACAATCTGTCGGTGGCGGCCCGGGCGCTTGGCAACCGGGAGGCCGCTCGGATGTCGGCCCAGGTGGCCGCCAGCGGACTGGGTGAGATGCTGCACCCGGAGCACCCGTTCGTGCTCGCCGCCCAGATGAACCTGGCGATCTGCAAGGCGGACATCGGGGATCTCGCCGGAGCGTTCGAGTTGATGGACGACCTGCGCAAGGTGCTGCGCACCGTGCTCGGGCCGCAGCACCCGGACACCCTGCGGGCCGCGGCCAACCTGGCGTTGATTCGACATCTGCGGGAGCCGGACGCGGCACCGGAGGAACTGGACGCGGCAGTGGCTGAGCTGGTCAAGCGGCTCGGTGGCGGGCATCCGGACGTGCGCGCGCTGGGCCAGCGGAAGCTGCTCGACCGGGTGCTGGATCCGCACCCGTTCTGATCGGTGCGCGGCGACGTTGCCGTGAGTCGTCCGGGCGGTCGGGTCAGACCCGCCCGCCCGGACGGGCGTCGACGAGATCCACCTGGGGGGTGGCGAGCCAGGCGAGGATGTCCGGCAGGATCAGCATCGCGGCGAAATGGCCCACCCCGGGCTGCTCCTCGAACTCCGCGTGCGGGATCTGCGACTTGAGCCAGCGGGCGTGGGAGACCGGCGAGAAGGCGTCGTCGGCACCGTGCCAGAGGCGGACCGGAACGTTTATCGACGACGGGTCGAAGCCCCAGTCCTGGCTGAGCGCCAGCGCGTCGTCGATCCAACCGTCGGCGCCGAAACGGACCGCCTCGGCGAAGCTGGCGGCCAGTTGTCGGCGCATCGCGACGTCCTCGACCACGTTGCGATCGGCGGCGCTCAACTCGCCGTCGAGGAAGCTGACCACGCTCGCCGGATCCCGCCGGGTGCGGTCGGCCCGGATGGTCAGCGACTCGATCAGCCGGCGCTGGTCGGACATCGCTTCGCGGTACGCCTGGACGTTGGAGGGGGCCATGCCGGCGTACCAGTCCAGACCCGGTGCGTCGGTGGGGGCCGGGGAGACCAGCACCGCCGCCCGGGTCAGCCGACCGGTGAACAGGTCACTGGCGGCGCAGGCGAGGGCGTGTGGCCCGCCACCGGAACGGCCGACGACGGCGAAGGCGTCCAGTTCGAGGTGGTCGGCGATCGCGTGGACGTCGCGCACCGCATCGACGACGCGGCGGCGCGGATGGCGGGTCGACCTGCCGTAGCCAGGCCGGTCGTAGCAGATGAGCCGGATGCCGAGCAGGTGCAGGATCATGCTCCGGGGCTTCGGGCCGCTGCGGCTGCCGGGCATTCCGTGCATCAGGAAGATCGGGAAACCGTCCGCCTTGCCCGATGTCTCGACGGCGAGAGTTCGGTCGTCCACCGGGACGTCCCACTCGGTCGGCCGCTCCTGTGACACCCTGTGCCTTCCCTAGGAACCTCGGTGAAGGGTGGCGTCGGCGGGCACACCAGCACACACCGTCTCGGCTGAGGCTCCCCCGTCGATCGCGATGGGGCTGATTACTGAAGAACTCAGGGTATCCCCCGCGAGGCGGGTACACCAGCAGAGCGCAGGATACCCGTCAGATGCCATACCACTGCGGCCGACCCGCCGGTGAACAGTGGCTCTTTCGTGGATTACCGGCGACCGCCGCGACGCGTCGCCAGCAACCGGTGGTGCTCCCGTTTCAACGCGTCGAACGACCTGCGAACGTAATCGACGTACGCGGCACCGGGATGCGTGATCAGGGCCGGTCGTCGGTCGCCCGGTTGGGCCAGCGCGACCTCGTACGCGGCGACGTGGGCGCAGAAGGCCCGCAAGGGTTCCGGCATGCCGTCCTCGATCACCAGGTCGGCGCGGCCGAGGATGAGGTCGCGCATCCGGATGTTCGCCGGCATCAGCGCCTGCTGGACCCACCGCATCCACTGGTCCTGCTGATCCTCGGTCAACGCCGCGTCGGACCTGCGGTGCTGCCGGCCGGGCAGGTTGTCGTCCCGAAGGGCCTGCCAGAGTCGTTCGTTGACGTCGACAAGGGCGTGCAGCGGACCGTAGAGATCACGCAACTGGCTCGCCACCCGGTCGAGGCGGGCGCGCCGACGCTCGGCGCGAACCTGGGCGTACTGGTTGAGCACGAAGACCAGTACCGCGACCACGATGCTGGCGCTGGCTGTGATCACGGCCGCCGTCACGTCACGCTCCCACCCTGGCCCGCGTCCGCTGAGGACTGCCGTCACCACGCAGCATATTGCAGTCGTGCATGGTCGACCCGTCCCGGCGTCCGCGCGGCCCGGCGGATCCGGGCCGCGCGGCGGGGTCAGCCCTTCAGGCCGGTGTGGGCCAGACCTTCGATGAACTGCCGCTGCGCGATCACGAAGATCACCAGGATGGGGATGGCGGTCATCGACGCCGCCGACAGCTGCACGTCCCACATCGGCCCGCCGTACGCGTCGACGAACTGGGTAAGCGCCTGCGGGAGGGTGAACTTCTCCGGCGTGGAGAGGAAGACGATCGGCTCCAGGTACAGGTTCCAACTGTGCAGGAAGGTGAAGATCGCCACCGCGCCGAGCGCCGGGCGGGCCAGCGGCAACGCGATGCGCCAGAAGGTGGCGAAGCGGCCCAGCCCGTCCACCCGTGCCGCCTCTTCCAACTCGGCGGGGAGAGTGATGAAGAACTGCCGCATGATGAAGGTGGCCAGCACGCTCGGCGCGCCGAGGATCGGCACCAGGATCAGCGGCCAGTGGCTGTCCACCATGCCCCACGAGTTGAACATGCGGAACAGCGGGACGATCGTCACCTCGCTGGGGATGAGCAGCCCGACCAGCACCACCACGAACAGCACCTGCTGGCCCCGGAAGCGGATCCGGGCGAAGGCGTACCCGGCCAGCGAGGAGACCGCCAGGGTGCCGACGGTGACCACGGCCGCGATGTACCCGCTGTTGAGGTACTGCTGCGCGAACGGTTGCAGCTCGAAGACCCGACGGTACGCGGAGAGGCTGGCCTCGGTCGGGATCAGCGACGGTGGGAAGGCGAAGATGTCGCCCACCGGCTTCACCGACGAGGTGACCATCCACCAGGTGGGGAAGACGAATGGCAGGGCCAGCAGGCAGAGCACGCCGTAGAGCGCGACCCGGGCCCGTACGGAGAGCCTACTGTTCATGGAAGACCCACTTCCTGCGCATCCGCCACTGCACGACGGTGAGCACCAGCACGATCAGGAAGAGCAGCACCGACAGCGTGGCCCCGTAACCGAACTGGTGGAACTGGAAGGCCCGCTGGTAGAGGTAGTAGACGAGCACCGTGGTCGAGGTGCCCGGCCCGCCCTGGGTGAGCACGGCGATCTGGGCGAACACCTGCAACGACCCGACCACCGTGATGATCGAGGTGAGCAGGATGGTCGGGCTGATCAGCGGGACGGTGATCCGCCGGAACCGGGTCCAGGCGTTGGCGCCCTCGACCCGGGCCGCCTCGTACAGCTCCGCCGGCACGCCCTGCAGCGCGGCCAGGAACAGGACCATGTTCAGGCCGACGTTCTTGACCACCTGCACCACGATCACCGACAGCAGTGCCGTCCAGTCGCCACGCAGCCAGTTCGGCCCGTCCATGCCGACGGTGCCCAGGGCTCCGTTGACGCCACCGTTGTCCTGAAGCAGGAATCCCCACACGATCGTCCAGGCCACAAGCGAGACGACCACCGGGGAGAAGAACAACGTGCGGAACACGACGGTGCCGCGTAGCCGCTGGTTGAGCAGCACCGCGAGCAGCAGGGCCAGGCTCAGGTTGAACACCACCAGGCCGATCGAGAACAGCGCGGTGACCCGCAGCACCGACGGCAGGTTCGGATCGTCGGCCATCGCCTGGTAGTTGCCCGCGCCGACGAACTCGAAGGTGCCGGCGAGCATGTTCCACTCGTGCAGGCTGTACCAGAAGACCAGCCCGAGTGGGATCAGTACGAACAGCACCGAGCCGGCGAGTTGCGGTGCGACGAAGAGCAGCCCGGCGAGCTGGTCGCGGCGGCGGGTCGTCCACCAGCCGCGCCGCCGGTGCGGGGCGGCACCGCCGGGGGCGGACCGGCCACCGGCCCGCCCCACGGTGTCCCTGGTCAGGACCGACATGGCACTGGTCCTACTTCGCCAGCAGCGGGTTGATCGCGGTGCAGACGCCGTCGAGTACGCCCCGCACGTCCGCGTCCGGCCGCCACAGCGGGTCCAGCGCGGCCCGGACCGCCTGGTTCAGCTCGGCCTGGCCGGTGTGGCTGGGCTTGACCACGCCCTCGGCGATCCCGTCGATCACCACCTGTTGCAACTGCTCCGGGCTCAGCAGCGGGCTTGTCTTCGCGAGGGTGTCGGCGGTGAGCAGCGAGGTCCGCGGCGGCGGGAAGAACTGCGCCAGCTTCGCCGAGTTGGCGGGGTTGGTCAGGTAGGCCAGGAAATCGGCGGCGGCCTCGGCGTTGCGGCCCTGCTTGAGCACACCCATGCCGCCCTGGCCGATCACCGCGTACTCACCCTTCGGTCCGGCGGGCAGCGGCACCAGGTCCCAGCCGAACTTCTGCCCCTCCAGCAGGGAGGCGCGGGAGATCTGGGTGATGGTCATGCCGGCGTCGCCGGCGAAGAAGTCGGCGGTGGTACCCGGACCGGGCAGCGCCTTGTCGACGAAGATTCCCCGGTGCAGGGCGGTCATCGCCTCGACCATCTCGGCCGAGTTGAAGCCGCAGGTGCGGCCGTCCTCGCTCCACGCCTGCGCGCCCCAACCGGTCCACACGGTGGACAGGAAGTCCCAACCCTTGTAGTCGAAGTCGCGGACCACCAGACCCGCCTTGCCGGTCTCCGCCTGCACCGCCTTCGCGGTGGTCAGCGCGTTCTGCCAGGTCCACTGGCCGGCGGCGATCAGCTCGGCCGGGCTCTGCGCGCCGGACGCCTTCACCAGGTCGGTGTTGACGAACACCCCGAACGGCGAGGTGGAGAAGGGGTACGCGTACAGCTTGCCGTCGGTCTGCCACAGCTTCGTCGCGGCCGGGGCGAGTTCGTCGAAGCCGTACCCCTCGGTGCCCTTGAGGGTGTCGTCCAGCGGCACCAGCGCGCCGGAGGTGACGAAGTCGGGCGCGGAGTTCTCCAGCACCCAGGCCAGGTCGGGCGGGTTGCCGCCGGCGATCTGGGTGGTCAGGGTGGTGGTGTAGCTCTCGAACGGGATCGGGTCGAAGGTGATCCCGGCGACGTCCGGATTCGCCGCGGTGTACTCGGCGGCGATCTCGTTGAACAGCTTCAGGTGGGCCTCGTTCGCCGACCAGGTGGTCATCCGCAGCGTGACCGGGCCGTCGGATTCGGCGGAGTCGCCGCCGCAGGCGGTCAGGCCGAGCATCGCGGTGAGCGCGACGACAGCCGTCAACCGGTTCCTCATCAGGTCATGTCCTTCCTCAGTAGCCGGCGATGTCGGGCCAGCGCAGCTCGACACCGGATTCGGCGAGGCGGTTCTGGAAGTCGGCCAGCAGGCCGGGGGTGTAGCGCACCGCGCGGGGGGTGACCCGCCGGGCCAGGCAGAAGTCCGCGAGCAGACCGGCGACCTCGCCGACGTTCCACTCCACGGGGTGCAGGCGGTAGGAGCCGTTGGTGATGTGTGTGGTGCCGATGTTCTTGCCGGCGGGCAGCAGGTTCTCCACCCGCCGGGGGATCAGGGCGCCGAGCGGGATCTCGAAGGGGCAGGAGGCCACGTCGATGTAGTTGTCGCCGCCGGTGGAGGGGTGCAGGTCGATGCGGTACATGCCGACCCCGACCGAGTCGGCGTAGCTGACCGCGCCCTTGTCGCCCCGGATCTCCAGCGAGAGGTCCTGCTCGACGACGGTGTACTCGGCGCGGATGCGGCGCGACTCGCGGATGTAGGGGGCCTGGGCCAGGCCGCTGTGGGTGACATCGCCACCGGTGGCGGCGGTGCCGTTGCCGGTGACGTCGCCGCGCAGCCGCAGCCCGGGAAAGCCGGTCCCACCGTCGGTGCGCGGCGCCTCGGTCTGTAACCAGTAGAGCACCGACAGGGACAGCTCCCGGGCCGCCGCGATCCGCGCGTCCGGATCGGGCACGTCGATCACCGGCTGCTCGAAGTAGTCGAGCATCGGCCAGTTGACCAGGCAGATGTCGCTGTCGTAGGAGCCGGGGGCGAAGTTGCGTCGGGCGGCGATCCGGCGGAACGTCCACAGGTTCCCGTCGCCGGGATTGACCCGCTGGTCGGCCTGGACCAGCCAGGGGTCGTCGTCCGGGTTGGGGGTGAAGCTGCGTTCGGAGATCGCCAGGGTGCGCGGGTTGGGGGAGCGGAACGACAGCATCCGGTCGCCCCAGAACGGTGGCCGGTACGCCCGCCAGAAGTCGTACGCCGCCGGCCTGTCGATGGTGTGGTCCCCGTCGACGTGGTCGACCGCGAAGCACACCGACACCGCCTGCATGTTCGCCGGCTGCGCCTGCTCCGGCGCGCTCGGCTCGCCGGTGTCGGCCCGGGACTCGAAGCCGGTGACGTACTCGGTGCCGGTCAGCGGCAGCAGCTCACCGGTCTCGGTGGCGTCCAGCACGTACGGCGCGGTCAGGTGCACCCGCTCACCGGTGTGTCGGTGCGCCACGGTGACACCGGTGACCCGGTCGCCGTCGGTGTCGGCGGCCACCGGCCGGTACGGCTGGAGCACCCGCAGTCGCCCGGATCCCCGGTACGGCCCCAGCATGGCCTCCAGTACCGCCACCGCGACCCGGGGTTCGTGGCAGAGCCGACTGACGTGCCCGGCCCCCGGGTTCAGCGCGGTGGTGCGCCGGGCCCGGTCGGTAAGCGGATACCACCGTCGGTAGTGCTCCCGGATGCCGTCACGCAGCGCTCGGTAGCTGGCGGTGACTCCGAAGTGCTCCACCCAGGAGTGCTCGTCCGGCGGTACGGCCTGGCTGGTGAGCTGCCCGCCGAGCCAGTCGTACTCCTCGGTCAGCAGCACGCTGCGACCGGCGCGCAGCGCGGCCAGGGCGGCGGCCACGCCACCGAGCCCACCGCCGACGATCAGTACTTCGGCCTGCATCTCGGGCACGGTCGGTCCTCCCAGGGGTTGGTCGAGGGTCGCCGGCCGAAGGCGTGGCGACCGGGGGTGAGCTGGTCAGTGTCGGGGCGGCAGGAGGGTGACGCCGTCGACCGGTTGACACGGCAGCAGCCGCTGGGTCGCGGTGCCGGGCACCCCGGCGAGCAGCCCGGTGAGCACCTCCACGGCCTGCCAGCCCATCTCGCGGCGGGGGATCCGGAAGCCGGTGAACTCCAGGTCGCTGGTCGTCGGTCGGGTCGGGTCGCCCAGGGCCAGGATGGACAGGTCGGCGGGCACGGTCAGACCGCGCTCGGCGGCGACGGTGGCCAGGGCGACACCGTCGGCGTACTCCTCCACCATCACGGCGGTGACTCCGGCCGCGAGCAGCGCGTCGAGCAGGTCGGTGGGGGAGCGGTCGGTGGGTTCGTGCCGGGTCGGCAGCCCGGCCGCGTCGAGGGCGGTCCGGTAGCCGGCGAACCGGTCGGTGTGTGATTCCGGGCCGCCCCCTTGGCCGAGGTACGCCAGCCTGGTGTGACCGGCGTCGAGGGCGCGTCGGACCATGTCGGCGGTGGCGGTGGCGTAGTCCGCGCCGACGTACGGCACCGGTCCGCCCGCGTCGTCGCGTCGGCCGACGGAGACGAACGGATGCCCCTCGGCGACCAGCCGGCCCAGCTCGTCGCGGTCGAGCGAGCGGCCGAGCAGGACGCAGCCGTCGGCCAGCCGCAGCCGGTTGTCGTCGTGGAAGATGCGTCGCCGGCCGTCGGTGACCGGGGCGCTGGTGAGCAGCAGCAGGTCGCAGCCGAGTCGCTCGGCGGACTCCTCGATGCCGACCAGGAACGGGTGGTAGAAGTCGCCGGTGCCGGCCGGGAAGACCGGCTCGTAGGTGAAGACGCCGAGGATCCGGTTGTGCCGGGCGGCGAGCCGCCGGGCGACCGGGTCGGCGACGTACCCGGTGGACCGGATGGCGCTCAGCACCCGTTCCCGGGTTTCCGGGGCGATCCGGACGCTGCCGTCGTCGCGGCCGTTGAGCACCAGCGAGACCGTCGCCTGGCTGACGCCTGTCATCCGGGCGATGTCCTGCTGGGTCACCCGCCTGCGCGATCCGGTCACGTTCCGTGTCCAATCGTTTCTTCGCTAATACGCATTAGCTACGTTGGTGTGAAATCCTGCGACCCGCTGCCGCCTGCCGTCAACCCCCGAAGACGGAAAAGTTCTCCGGATTATCGGCGTGATAATTCGTATTAGCGCCTTGACCCGGGCTCGCCGTCGACCGCAGACTCATCGATCACAAGGTTCGCTCCCTCATGGAGCCCGATCTCACGCACGGTCACCGGCATTCGTTGCGGCGGCCGTCTGGCCACGCCTGCCCTCACCGTCCCGTCGCGTCCCAGCCGGCAGCGCGGTCCCACCACCATCCCCAGCTCCGCCATCGACGAGCGTCCCCCTCCCGATCGGAGACCCTCATGAACGACCGACCCCTACCGGAACCCGCCTCGGTGAGCCGCCGTGGCCTGCTGCGCGGCGCGGCCCTGCTCGGTACCGCCACCGCCGCCGGTACCGCCCTCGGCGGCACCCTCGGCACCGCTCCCGCCGTCGCCGGTCCGGCCGGCTTCCCCAGCTACCGGTACGTCCGCGACGCGTTCGCCGGGCCGCTGCGCTACAACCCCACCGGCGAGACGATCTTCCCGTGCGTACGCGGGGTCTACGACAAGATCTCCGGGGCCCGGGGGCGGTACTACCTCTACTACGCCCCGCACGACGCCCCGGGCGGCATCTGCCTGGCCTACGCCGACCGGCTCGAAGGCCCCTACACCGAGCACCCCGCCAACCCGATCGTCGACCGGGTGCTGCCCACCACCACGGTCAGCCACGTCTCCTCGCCGCACGTGGTGTGGAACGCCTCCACCAGGGAGTTCTTTCTCTACTTCCACGGGGAGAACTTCACCACCCGGGTGGCCCGCTCCCGCGACGGCATCACCTTCACCAACGAGACGCCGATCCTGAGCACCCGGCTGGTGCCGAACACCACCGAGACCTCGTACGCCCGGGTCTTCGAACACTCCGTCGCCGGGAAGAACAACAAGTACGTCATGCTCTTCATGGGTGCGCACACCGTGGGCCCCGGCACCCGGAAGATCTTCTGGGGTTGGTCACCGAACGGCTGGGACCAGTGGCAGTTCGCCCCGAATCCGCTGATCTCGCCGGCCGGTGACGGGTTGACCGACATCTCCAGCCCGCACCTGCTCAAGCGCAACGGCACCAGCTACGTCGCCTACCACGGCAACGACGGCCGCATCCGGCTCACCGAGGTCGGCAACAACTTCGACCGGGAGGTGCATCTCGGGGTCTTCCACGCCCCGATCGCCTCGGACAACGGTCGGGTCGCCGCGCCGGCCTTCGGCACCGACGGTGGCGTCTCGTACATGATCTATGAGGCGGGCCCCCGGCTCGACGCCCGCATCTGCATCGCCCGCGCTGTCTGACCGGAGCGGGAAGACCGCCCCGCACCGGTAACTCCGGCCCGCCGCGGGCTGGTCAGTGGCACCGGACGAGGACTTACCCGACGACCGCCACGGCGGCGAAGAGCATGCGGACATGAAGGTGGCGGCCACCGCCCTGAGCGAGCGGTGGCCGCCACCGGAGCTGTCGCACCGTTCGGGCCCGTCGGCTGGGTCAGCCGACAGGCCCGGGCGGGTGTCACAGGTTGGCGCAGTACCCGATGCTGAAGGTGCTGGCGCCGGCGGCCAGGGTCCGGTTCCAGTCGACTCCCCGGATCCGGTAGCTACCGTCGGCCAGCCGCTCCCGCTTGAAGTTCCAGGCGGTGTAGATGTCACCCTCCATATCGAGCACGGCGGTCCACTCGACGGACTTGTCGCCGTTGTTGGTGGCGGTGATGGTGGCGCAGTAGCCACCGCCGCTGTCGGAGTTCCAGCGGGCGATCCGCTCCGTCGTGATCTCCACGTTGGAGCCGGCGACCAGCCGGCCCACACCCCAACGGGCGGTGGTCTGGTAACCCTCGCCGTTCTGCTCGGCCCAGTTGCGGATCGACGTGCGTGCGCCCTCGGCGGCGTCGTTGACCTGGAAGTCCAGGCCGTGGAACGTGCCGAGGCCACCGTATTCGAGCAGGCTGATCGCCGCCTCGACGGTGTAACCGGCGTCGGTACGCACGGCCGCGCTCTCCAGCCGTCCGGCCTGGAACGCCTCGTCGCCGGTGCCGAACGACACGACGTTGTCGGCGTTGATCCGGATCTGCGTGTCGTCGTAGCGGAACGGACCGTTCTTGGCGTTGCCGGCGTCGACGTAGATCTCGACCGAGTCCTGGGTCCACGGGTCGGAGCCGGAGACGTCCACCACCGGGTCGGTGACCTCGGCCAGCACGTACAGTGTCTGGCCCCGCCAGAGGGTACGGACCTCGGCGCTCGCGCCGTCGGTGCCGGAGACCTGCTTGGCGGTGGTGATCGAGGTGGCCTGGGCCCAGCCGGCGTCCACGGTGCCGTCGATGACCGGTGCGGCGGCCGTTTCGCGTACCTCCAGGTACGACAACTCCTCCACCAGGCTCAGGGTGCCCACGGCACCCGGGGTGTTCCAGCCGGAGGTGGTGCCGTTGTCGGTCACCCGCACGTCGAAGGTGCGGGTCTCGCCCTCTGCGGCGTCGGCCAGCGGCAGGTGGGCGACCAGGTGGTAGCCGTCGTCCCGCTCGGCCGCCACGGCCGGCACGTCGCCGCCGCCGTCGCGGGAGACCTGGTAGGTCTCGTCGCCCAGGGTGAAGGTGACCTGGTCGTCGTCGGAGGCCGAAGCGTCGTCGACCGTCACGTACGCGGTCAGGTGGTCCGGCGCCCAGCGCAACTGGAACCGGGCCGAGTCCTCGATCGGGTGCAGTGGCAGTTTGCGCCAGGTCAGGTCCTTCGGCGCGGCGGGCGTGAGGTCCACGTCACCGGCGAAGACGTTGGCGGTACGCAGGCGCGCCGGCAGGTCGCCGTCCACCGCCCCGTAGTAGGCCGGCTTGGCCCGTAGGTTGTCGTCGAACAGCAGCGGCGCGTTGGCCGACCGCCACGAACGGCCGTCGGTGAGGCCCCACACCGTGACCGCGAACAGGTCGTCGGTGTGCTCCCGGAAGATCCGGAAGGCGTCCCGGTAGAAGTAGCCCTGCTCGATCAGCCGCGCCTGGGTCACCGGAGTGCCGGTGGTGACGTCGAGTTCGGTGACGGCCTGGGTCAGCGGCAGGTCGGCGAAGGCATCCAACGTGGCCGCCAGGCTGCTGACCGGCGTGGCCAGCGAGACGTGGAACTGGTGACCCACACCGTCGATCGGCACGTCGCGCTCGACCAGCCGCTGCACAAGCGCCCGGTAGCGGGCCTGCTTGCCACTCTGCTCGGTGTTGTAGTCGTTGATGAAGAGGGGACCGGGTCGCTGCCGGGTACGGCGTGGACGTCGTTGAACGCCTCGTGCGCGTACTCGAACGACAGGTCGATGAAGCTCTCGCCGAGGATCCGATACCACTCGCTACGGCGCAGGCCGTCGGCGTACTCGCCGCTGTCGCTGATGACCTCGTTGACCACGTCCCAGGCGTACAGCGGGTTGGTGGGGGAGCCGAACAGGCCGTAGCGCTCGGACAGTGATTCGGCGACGTCGAAGATGTGGGTGCGTAGCCGGTCCCGCAGCAGCTGCTGGTGTTCCGTCGACGTGGTCAGCGGCTGGCCGTCCGCGTCCTGGAAGAACCAGGCCGGGGTCTGGCTGTGCCAGACCAGCACGTGACCGTAGACGCGCAGGTCGTTGTCGCGGGCGAAGTCCATCACCGTGAGCGCCTGCTCGTGGGGTCGGAAGGTGCGCTCGTCGTCGTACCAGGCCTCGGGCTTCATGTGGTTCTCGTGCGTGACCTGGTTGAAGTGCCGGTTCAGCAACTCGGCGGCGCCGCCGACGGTCTCCCGGGCGTCGATCGCCACGCCGACCGGGAAGTCGGTGGTCTCATGGATGGCGGTGAGATCCTCGATGACCGGCGGCTCGGGCACCCGGACGACGACGTCGTCGACCAGGAAGTCGCTGGTGTTGCCCGCCACGTCCGCGCCCTCCCAGCGGGTCTCGAAGTAGAGCAACGCCTCGTCCGCGGCGGGCATGGTGAACCGGGCGGTCACCTCGGTCCAACCCGTGTTGGTGATGGACTCGAACTGGGCGAGGGTGCTGAACGACTGGCTGTCGCCGGAGGTGCTGGCCAGGCTGAGCCAGATCTGGTCGGTCGGCTGGCCCTCGGCGAACCGCAGCCAGGCGCTGAACTCGTAGGTGACGCCCGCCTCGAACAGGCCGGCCACGTCACGCCCGAGTCCGGCACCCTGGTTGACCCGGTCGGTGACCAGCGCCGCCGCCGTCCCGCCGTGCGCGACGTCGCTGATCTCGACCGTCGGGGCGCCGGGACCGCTGTCGCGCGGGCCCCAGCCGTCCAGCCCGTCCTCGAAGTCGGTGTCGATGACGACGGTGCCGGGCTCGGGTCCGCCCGGTTCGCCGTCCGGTCCGGTGATCAGCACGTCGTCCAGGAGGAACGGGGTGCTCTCCGCCGCCTCGACGTAGAGCGTGGCGGCGCTGAGCTCGTCGGGCAGCGTGTAGGTGCCGCCGATCTGCGCCCAGCCGTCGGCGGTGGTGGGGACGTCGCCGCCGATCCAGGTGTAGGTGTTGTCGCCGCCGTCGGCCGGGGTCGCCTCGACGGTGAAGTGCACCCCGGCGGTGCCCTCGGTGCCGGCCGGCAGCTTCACCCAGGCGGTGACCGAGTACTGCGTACCGGGCCGGAACAGCGCCGTCGCGCTCGTCGCCGGGCCCTGCCAGTTCGCCGTGCGGCCGGTGACCGACAGGCTGCTGTCGCTCTCGTGTCCCTCGTCGGTGATGGCGAGGGTGATGTCGCCGCGCGGTCCCCACGGGGCGTACGAGCCGGACTCGAAGTCGTTTGTGAGAATGACCTCGGCGGCGGCCGCCGGTGCGGGTGCCACGGCGACCGCCGCGACGAGCGTTGCCGAGCAGAGCAGAGCGATGGTTCGGGATCGGCGTCGTGATCGATGGGAGAGGTTCCAGAGGCGCATCGAAATCCCTCTATGTAGTATCGGTGCTGGCGGGTGTGTCTGACGTGGCCCTTCGGACGGATTTAAGCGCGTGCATGCTATGTCGAGACCCTCGCCGTGACCAGAACTTCCGGAAGTTTCCGGTAACGACGCAACGCCGACGGCTGCCGATCGGCGGCGGCCGGCTGCGGTGTTCTTCCTACCGGAGAGGTTGCCCGGCCCGTCGGTGCGTCACCGTGGCGCGGGCAGACGCGCCGACCCGGTACCGGAAGACGTGCCGGTAGGTCTGCGGGTTCATCCCGCTGATCCGACCGAAGTGCTGGCGCAGATTTGCGCCGCTGCCGAAGCCGGTACGGTGGGCGATCCGTTCGACCGGATCGTCGGTGGTCTCCAGCAACTCCTGCGCCAACCGGACCCGCTGCTCCAACAGCCACTGCAACGGCGTGGTGCCGAGGGAGTCGCGGAACCGTCGGGCCAGGGTGCGCGGGCTCAGGTTGGCCGCGCGGGCCAGGTCGTTCACCGCCAGCGGCCGGTCGAGGCGTTGCCGAGCCCACTCAAGCACCGGGCTCAGGTCGGCCGGGGAAACTCCCCGCACCGGCGGCGCCGGATACTGGGTGTGGTCGGCGCCCCGCTGCGGAGCCACCACCATCCGCCGGGCCACCTCGTTGGCAACCGCAGCACCATGGTCCAGCCGCACCAGATGCAGGCACAGATCGATGGCGGCGGCCGTGCCGGCCGAGGTGAAGATGTTGTCCTCCGCCACGTACAGCACCCGGGGGTCGAGGTCGACAAGCGGGAACCGGCCGGCGAAGTCCTGCGCGTTCATCCAATGGGTGGTGGCGCGGCGACCGTCGAGCAGGCCGGCGGCGGCGATCGGGTACGCGCCGGTGCAGATGCCGACGATGCGCCTGCCGCGTGCGTACGCCGTGCGCAGCGCCTCGACCAGCTCTGCCGGGGGATTGACCTGGGCCGGCCGGGCGCAACCGGGCACCAGCACGGTGTCGGCCTCGACCAGATCGTCCAAGTCGTACGCGGGGTCGAGCCACGAGCCACCCGTGGTACGCAGCGGGCCCGGCTCGGCCGCGCACAGTCGCATCTCGTACCACGGGTCGACGATGTCCCGTCGGTCGGTGCCGAACACCTCCTGCGGGACCGCCAGCTCGAAGATCGGCAGGTTGTCGGTCACCGCGACCGCGACGACGTGCGGACGCATGGCAGGAATCTAACGCAGCACGGCGCCAATCCTGCTGTCCCGGTCGGCTGGCCTGGACGACGGTGATCACATGACGCAGACCCGTGCCACGCCGGTGACCGGCGGTCGGCTGACCGCCACCCAGGGCGCCGCGCTATACGTCGGTGCCGTACTGGGTACCGGAGTGATCGCGCTGCCCGCCCTGGCGGCGGAGGTCGCCGGCCCCGCCTCGCTGCTCGCCTGGCTGTTGCTCGTGATCGTCTCCGCTCCTCTGGCGGCCACGTTCGCCGCGCTCGGTTCCCGCCACCCGGACGCCGGTGGCGTCTCGACGTACGCCCGGATGGCCTTCGGACCGCGGGCGGCGGCCGTCGTCGGGTGGTGTTTCTACTTCGCGGCGCCGCCTACGTCGAGGCAGCGATCGGCGGCGGTACGCTCACCGTCGCGGTCACCGCCGTGCTGCTGATGGTCGCGGTCACCGTCACCAACCACTCCGGTGTCCAACTCGCCGGGCGGGTGCAACTCGCGCTCGCCGGGGTGCTTGTCGCGTTCCTGCTGCTGGCGGTGCTGTTGTCGCTGCCGCACGCGGACGCCGCGAACTTCACGCCCTTCGCTCCGTACGGCCTGCCGGCCGTCGGCCCCGCGGCGGCGCTGCTGATGTGGAGCTTCGTCGGGTGGGAGGCGATCACCCATCTGACCGGCGAGTTCCGCCGTCCGGAGCGGGACCTTCCCCGGGCCACCGCCGCCGCAGTCGTCGTGGTCGGTGCGTTGTATCTGGCGGTGGCCTTCGCGACCGTAGCCGTGCTGGGTTCGGCGGCGGCGGGGTCGACGGCACCGCTGGGCGATCTGTTCGCGGTCGCGCTCGGCGGCGACGCCCGCTGGTTGGTCGCCGGGGCGGCGTTGCTGCTCACCTTCGGTGCGATGAACGCCTACTACGCCGGAGCGGCGAAGCTCGGTGCGGCGCTCGGCCGGGACGGTGCGCTGCCCGACTGGCTCGCCCGGGGCAGCGTGGCCGGCGAGGTGCCCCGCCGCAGCCTGGCCGTCACCGCCATCCTGGCGTTCCTCGCGCTGGGCGCGGTACTGGTCACCGGGCTCGGCACCCACCCGCTGGTGCTGCTCGCGACCGGTTCCTTCATCACCGTCTACGTGATCGGTGTCGCGGCGGCGCTGCGGCTGCTACCCCGCCGCAGCGCCGCCTGGTACGCCGCCGCCGCGACCATCGGTGTGGTGCTGTTCCTCCTGGTCATGACCGGCGTCTGGCTGCTCTGGCCGGTGGCGGTGACCGGCGCGGCGCTGCTCTACCTCCGGGTACGCGGCCGAATCCGGTCCTGATCGGCGACACCCGCCGGGGTTCGGGGCTCGGCGGGTGTGTGCCGGTTCGACGCCGACCGGGCCGGCACTTGTTAGGCTTGCCCCTGCGGATCAACCGCCACGTACGGAGCGAGGAGCGCGGCATGCTTTCGGGGGACGACGACATCTCAGGGTGAGCAGCCCTGCCGCCGTGACGGCGGCCTGTCGTGTCGTGGCCCTGTCTGCCTGACCGGGGCGCTGTGTCCCCGGCTTCCCATCCGAGGTCTTCTTCGATGTCCGACGTGTGCGTCGTCTGCACGAATCTGTCCTTTTCCTGGCCCGACGACACCCCGGTGTTCCGGGACCTGTCCTGCACCGTGCCGCCGGGTCGTACCGGCCTGGTCGCGCCGAACGGCGCCGGCAAGTCGACGCTGCTGCGGCTGATCGCCGGTGATCTTGTACCCACCGGCGGTGGCGTGACGGTCGAGGGGGTGCTCGGCTACCTGCCGCAGAACCTTCCGCTGACCGGTGATCTGACCGTGGCGGAAGTGCTGGGTGTCGCCCCGGCCCTGACCGCGTTGCGGGCGATCGAGGCCGGCGACGCCAGCGAGGAGAACTTCGCCGCCGTCGGTGACGACTGGGACGTCGAGGAGCGCAGTCGCGCCGAACTCGACCGGCTGGGTGTGGGCGAGGTGGCGTTGGATCGTCGCCTGCACACCCTCAGTGGCGGGCAGGTGGTCTCCCTCGGCCTGGCCGCGCAGCTGCTCCGGCGTCCCGACGTGTTGCTGCTCGACGAACCGACAAACAACCTCGACATCGACGCCCGGCACCGGCTGTACACGGTGCTGGAAAGCTGGTCCGGCTGCCTGCTGCTGGTCAGCCATGACCGGATGCTGCTGGACCGGATGGACCGCATCGCCGAGCTGGACGGCGGGCAGCTGCGCATGTTCGGCGGGAACTTCACCGCCTACGAGGAGGCGTCACGGGCTGCCCGGGAGCTGGCGGAGCGCCAGGTCCGCAGCGCCGAGTTGGAGGTCAAGCGGGAGAAGCGGGAGATGCAGCAGGCCCGCGAACGCGCCGAGCGGCGGGCCGGCAACGCTGCCCGGAACCTCGGCAACGCGGGCCTGGCCCGGATCGTGGCCGGTGGGCTCAAGCGCAGTGCCCAGGAGTCCGCGGGTCGGGCCCAGCAGGCGCACGCCAGCCGGGTCAGCGACGCACAGTCCCGCCTCGACGAGGCCGGCCGTGCGCTGCGGGAGGATCAGACGTTGGCGTTGGAACTGCCGGAGACCGACGTCCCGGCCGGCCGCACCCTGGTCGAGGGGCAGCGGATGCAGGTCCGGTACGGCGGCCGGGCGCTGTTCGCCGGGGACGGCGTCGACCTGACCATCCGTGGCCCGGAACGGATCGCGCTTACCGGCCCCAACGGCGTCGGCAAGTCCACCCTGCTGCGGCTGCTGCTCGGCGACCTGGATCCGGAGGGCGGGCAGGTGCGTCGAGCCGACGGTCGGGTGGCGTACCTGTCGCAGCGGCTGGACCTGCTCCACGCGGACCGCACCGTGCTGGAGAACCTCACCGCGTACGCCCCGGACCGTCCGCAGTCGGAGCGGATGAACCTGCTGGCCCGGTTCCTGTTCCGGGGTGCCCGTGCCCAGCTACCGGTCGGCGTCCTCTCCGGCGGTGAGCGTCTGCGCGCCACCCTGGCCTGTGTCCTGTACGCCCAGCCGGCACCGCACCTGTTGCTGCTCGACGAGCCCACGAACAACCTCGACCTGGTCAGCGCGGGCCAGTTGGAGAACGCGTTGCACGCCTACCGGGGTGCCTTCGTGGTGGTCAGCCACGACGAACGTTTCCTGCGCGACATCGGCGTCGAGCGGTGGCTGCGCCTCGACGAGGGTGGTCTCCGCGAGATCCCGGCCCCCGAGCCCGACTGAGGGCCGAAGGCGGATCGACTCTGAGGTCTCGTGTCAGTGGGACATATTCATGTCCGAGTGACACGAGACCTCAGAAGGTGAGTGACTCTTCGGAGCTGACTGTCAGTGACTGGCCGGTTCGCCCTCTGCCGGATCACCCTCGGCCGGGCCGTCCCTGGCCTGGGGATCTGCGACGGGCAGCACGAACCGGCGGAGGGTGACCGCCGAGCCGTCCGGGGCGCACCAACTGGCGGTCTCGGTGGCGGCGTGTCGCCAGCCCTCGCGCTCGTACAGCGCGACGGCTGGTGAGCGGCCCTGGTCGACGACCTCCAGGAACAGGCCCAGCCGCCGGTCCGCCGCCCACTCCCGCGCCTGACGAAGCAGGTTGGCACCGACCCGACGGCGGCGGAGGTCGGGCGCGACGAACAGCCGGGCCAGCTCCACCGACGCACGGGCGGGAGCGTCGTGCGCGGTCGGTGGGGTGCGATGGGCGGCAAGGTGCCCCACCAGAGCGCCGTCGTCGGTCGCAGCGACCCACGCATGCCACAGCTCCGGCGGGCACAACCAGCGCGTCGGATCGCTCGGCCAGTTGAGCGGATAGCCGTCGACGCGGTGCACCTCGGCCAGCAGGTCGACGCATCCGGGCAGGTCGGCCGGCTGGCGTTCGCGGATGGTGAGCGAGCTCATCAGGTCATTCTCAGGGATTGCGGTCGCCGGGCCTTGCCGGGTGATTGAACAAGTGTTTAATCTGGTGTTGTGACGTCCTTGGGCGGAGCTTCGGAGGAGCGCGGCGGCGAGTTGGCCACCGCGAGCCGCATCCGTGACGCCGCTATCGTCCGATTCGGCCGCGACGGCTTCCGGGCCGGGCTGCGCACCATCGCCGCGGACGCCGGGGTGACCGCCGGTCTGATCGTTCATCACTTCGGCTCGAAGGACGGGCTGCGCCGCGCCTGCGACGAGCGGGTGCTGGAGTTCATGCGCCGGGAGAAGAAGAAGGCGCTGACCGACGGCACCGGGACGATGCTGCTGGCGCAGATGGCCCAGGTCGAGCAGTTCGCGCCGATGGTGTTGTACCTGCTGCGCAGCATGCAGGCCGGCGGGGAACTGGCGGCCGAGCTGATCGGGCACATGATCAGCGACGCCGAGGCGTACCTGTCCGCGGGGGAGGCGGCCGGGGTCGTGCGGCCCAGCCGTGACCGGGCCGCCCGCACCCGTTACCTGGCCTACCAGGCGACCGGCAGCATGCTGCTCTGGTTCACCCTGCACGGTGGCGACGCGGAACCCGAGAAGTTCCCCGCCCTGTTCCGGCGCTACATGGAAGAGCTCACCCTGCCGGCGCTGGAACTGTTCACCGAGGGGCTGCTCGCCGACCGGTCGATGCTCGACGAATACCTGATGTACGTGCCGGACCCGCCGTCGGCCTCCCCGAACGCCGCCGACCCGGACGGTACGGCGAGCTGAACCGCCACCACGCTGCGGCGTGGCCCACTCATCCGCGTACCACCGCGAACCACAACGGATCCCGTGCGGCGCTGCCCCGGATCCGTCGATCGACCACATCCCACCCCGGGACGCCTCGGGGCTTCCTCGAACGAGGTCAACGACCATGACTGCTGCCATCGACATCCACCACCTCGACAAGTCCTTCGGCCGGGTCAAGGCACTGGACGGGCTCGACCTGCGGGTCGAATCCGGCACCGTGCACGGCTTCCTCGGCCCCAACGGCGCCGGCAAGTCCACCACCATCCGGATCCTGCTCGGGTTGCTGCGCGCCGACGGGGGCCGGGCCCGGCTGCTCGGCGGCGACCCCTGGGCCGACGCGGTCGCCCTGCACCGACGGCTCGCCTACGTGCCCGGCGACGTGGAGCTGTGGCCCAACCTCACCGGCGGCGAGGCGATCGACCTGTTCGCCCGGCTGCGCGGCGGCACCGACCCGGTCCGCCGGGACGAGCTGTGCCAGCGCTTCGACCTCGACCCGAGCAAGAAGGGCCGCACCTACTCCAAGGGCAACCGGCAGAAGGTGGCACTCATCGCGGCACTGGCCAGCGACGTCGAGCTGCTGCTGCTCGACGAGCCGACCGCCGGGCTGGACCCGCTGATGGAGGCGGTCTTCCAGGAGTGCATCCGCGAGGTCAAGGACGCCGGGCGCACCGTGCTGCTGTCCAGTCACATCCTCGCCCAGGTCGAGGTGCTCGCCGACCAGATCTCGATCATCCGACAGGGAAAGATCGTCGAGACCGGCTCGCTGACCGAGCTGCGCCACCTCACCCGTACCTCGGTCGAGGCCGTCACCGACCGGCCGGCCGACGGTCTGGCCAACCTGGCCGGCGTGCACGGCCTGCGCACCGACGACGGTCAGGTCCGCTTCGAGGTCGACGGCGACCAACTCGCCGTCGTGGTACGCGAACTCGGTGACCTCGGTGTACAGGGACTGACCGTCCGGCCGCCGACGCTGGAGCAGCTACTGCTGCGGCACTACGGTGACCAGCTCGTCCACAACGGAGCCGGGGAGGTGGCGTGATGACCGCGACGACGCTCGACCGCGCGGCACCGGCCGGCACCGGCACGGGCACCGCCGTCACCGGGACCGGTGGCCTGCTGCGGTTCATGCTGCGCCGCGACCGGATCCGGCTGCCCGCCTGGACGCTCGGTCTGCCGCTGCTGATGACGTACTTCGCCGCCGCGCTGGACACCATCGCGCAGACTCCGGAGGATCTGGCGGGGCTGACCGCCTTCACCAGCAGCCCCGCCGGAGCCCTGTTCGGTGGACCCGGCTTCGGTTTCGACGACCTGACCATCGAACGTTTCCTCGCCGGTCAGTACGGCCTCTACGTGCTGATCGGTGCCGGTCTGATGGGCCTGCTCACCGTGGTCCGGCACACCCGCACCGAGGAGCGGACCGGCCGCGCCGAACTGGTCCGCGCCAACGTGGTCGGTCGGCACGCCCAACTGACCGCCGCACTGACCCTCACCGCCGTGATGGCGGTGCTGGTGGCCCTGCTGATCGGTGTGATGATGGCGGGCCGCGGCTTCGACGCGGGTGGGTCGATGCTGTTCGGCGCTTCCGTCGGTGCGGTGGCGCTGGCCTTCGCCGGCATCACCGCGGTCACCGTCCAGTTGTCGGAGTACCCGCGCGCGGCCTCCGGCATGGCCGGGGCGGCGCTCGGTGCCGCGTTCGTGCTGCGCGGTCTCGGTGACATGGCGGCGGTGCAGGGCAGCGGGCCGTCCTGGCTGTCCTGGCTGTCGCCGATCGGCTGGTCCCAGCAGACCGCCGCGTACGTCCACGATCGCTGGTGGCCGTTGGCCGTGTCGCTGGCCTTCGCGGCGGCGACCGCCGTCACCGGCTACGTCCTGTCGGCGCGGCGCGACTTCGGCGCCGGCCTGGTGCCGCCCCGCCCGGGTTCGCCACGGGCCGCGAGCTGGCTGGCCGGTCCGTTCGCGTTCGCGTTCCGGCTGCACCGGGCGAGCCTGATCGGCTGGAGCGGGGCGCTGCTGGTGGCCGGCGTGGCCTACGGTTCGTTCACCCAGCCCCTGCTCGACGGCTTCGAGAACGCACCTGAGGATCTGGTCGAAGTCATGGGTGGTGGTTCGGGTGACCTGCTCGCCGGCTACCTCGGCATGATGGGCCTGACCATGGCGCTCGTCGTCGGGGTCTACGCGGTACTCGCCGTGCAGTCGCTGCGTGCCGAGGAGACTGAGGGACGGGCCGAGCCGGTGCTGGCGACCTCGGTCAGCCGGACCGCCTGGATCGGCAGTCACCTCGCCGTCGTGGCGCTCGGCGTACCGTGGCTGCTGCTGGTCGCCGCTGCGGGCATGGGCGTCGGCGCGGCGGCGAGCACCGGCGACGCGGGTCTGCTCGGTGACGTGCTGGTCGGCCATCTCGCGCACACCCCGGCGGTCTGGCTGGTCCTCGCGGCTGCGGCCCTGCTCTACGCGGCGGCACCGAGGACGCTGCCGGTGATCTGGGTGGTGCTCGGCTACGGGCTGATCGCCGGCTACTTCGCCCCGATCCTGGAGCTTCCCGAGAGCGTGCTGCGGCTGTCGCCGTTCGAGCACGTGGGGGAGTACCCGCTGGAGGACGTCAGCGTGGTCGCGGTGGTGGTGCTGACCGTGCTCGCCGGCGCCTTCGCCCAGGTGGCCGTGGCCGCCTTCCGCCGGCGCGACCTGGCCGGCGGCGCCTGACCCGGCACCGGCCTGCCGACGTGGCGTGCGCCGCGTCGGCAGGGCCGCCACGGTGGGTGGGCCGGGCCGCCGAGGGTGGACGGGTGGCTGGTTGTGGTGCTCAGTCCCGGTGCGGCATCGGGAAGCCGGCCACCACGATGCCGTACAGGAGATGGTCGGCGACCAGGGCCAACTGTTCGTGCCAGTCGGTCAGCCGCCGGTCGATGCCGAGGGCCGGCGCGATGGTGGCGTGGAAGCCGAGCAGCAGCACCATGCCGTAGAGCGGGCCGACCCAGATCCGATGACGTAGGCGTTTCGGAAGTGCGCCGAAGGCCAGCCCGGCACCGAGCCCGTAGCTCCAGTGGGCCACCGCCAGGGCCGCCGGGTGCTGATCGCCGGGCAACCGGTCGAGTAGTCCGGGCACCAGCTTTTCCATCACCGACTTCGGCGGCGAACTCTGCACGAGATTCAGGGAGGTGGTGGCCTGGCGTAGCCCGGACATCGCCATCGCGGCGATGACCCCTCGGATACCACTCCGCATGATGATCGTCGTGCGCGCCGACAACTCCATGACCCGTTCCAATCCGTAGCCGCAGTACCGCGGCTACCCGGACCTCGCTGCGGCAAACGTGCCGCTCACCGCCGGACACACGCTGTGGATCGGCCCGGGATACGACGGTCAGAGGTTGTCCCGTACCCAGCCGGCGAGCAGCCGGGCGCAGCCGTCGACGGACTCCCGCCAGCTGCGTTCCGCCCCGGCCCCGGCCTCGTCGCTGACCTGCTTCACCATGCGCACCGGTACGCCGAACGCGTGCGCCGCCGACGCCACCGCGTACCCCTCCATGTCCACCAGGTGGGCACGGCGGCCCAGGGCCGCGCGGGCCTCGTCGTCGGCGATGAACTGGTCACCGGTGGCCAGCGTCGGGCCGTCGCCCAGGGTCAGCGGCGCGCCGACGGTCTGGCCGGTGAGCCGACGGATGAACTCGGTGTCCAGGTCGTGCTGGAGGACGCTGCCGACCTCGTGGGTGCCGGTCCAACCCGGGTGCAGTGCGCCCGCGGTGCCGAGGTTGACCAGTACCGACGGCAGCGGGAAGCGGGCCAGCGTCGCCGCGACCGCGGCTGCGGCGTTGACCTTTCCCATCCCGGTCAGCAGCACCGGAAGCTCCGCTTCGAGGTACGCGGCCTCCTCGGCGATGGCCAGGACGAGCAGCGGACGGTCCGGGCTGATCGTGCCGCGAAGATCCATCGGGCGATGGTAGCCGCTACCCGTGACGGTCCCGTACCGGCGCGGTGCCACCTGCCCCGGCCCGGTCACGTCCGCGCCGACGTACGCTGCCCGGGTGGAGCATGAGGACCGGATCGCCCTGTTTCTGGACTACGAGAACCTGGCACTGGGGGTGCGCGACCACCACGGTGGGGCGATGTTCGACTTTCGACCGATCGCCGACGCGCTGGCCGAGCGTGGCCGGGTGGTGGTGCGTCGGGCGTACGCCGACTGGTCGTACTTCGACGAGGACCGGCGGATGTTGACCCGCTCGCATGTCGAGCTGATCGAGATTCCGCAGCGGATGGGTGCCACCCGTAAGAACGCCGCCGACATCAAGATGGCCGTCGACGCGATCGAGTTGGCCTTCGAACGCGGGTACATCTCGACCTTCGTCCTCTGCACCGGCGACAGCGATTTCACGCCGCTTGTGCACAAGCTCCGCGAACTCAACAAGCAGGTGATCGGTGTGGGGGTGGAGAACTCCACCTCGGCCCTGCTGCCACCGGCGTGCGACGAGTTCCTCTTCTACGACCGCTTGGAGGGCGTCGAGACCCTGCCGACGCGGGGCCGGCGCACCCGCCCGACCCGGCTGGCCGAGCCGGAGCCGCAGCCCGTCGAGCAGGTGGAGATCGAGGCGCCGCCGACCGAGGAGCCGGCCCGCGACGCGGACGCGCTCGCCGTCCTCGTCGCGCAGACCGTCGCGGGTCTGCAGGGCAGTTCCGGTGGGGAGGTGACCGCCTCGCGGTTGAAGCGGACCCTGTTGCGTAAGGATCCCACCTTCAGCGAGTCCGACCACGGGTTCCGCACCTTCGGTGAACTGCTGCGCCACCTGGCCGAACTGCGGGTGATCGAGCTGGCGGAGGGCCCGGCCAAGGGCGACCCGGAGGTCTCCCTGCCGGAACACGGCGACCGGGAGACGGCGTTCGCGCTGCTCGGTTCCGTGGTCCGCGATCTCGGTGGCGAGACCGGCGAGGTGGCCCTGTCCGGCCTGAAGAATCAGCTCCGTCGGGTGCGGCCGGACTTCAGCGAGAAGAAGCTGGGCTACCGAGGCTTTCTGCAGTTCTGCAAGGCCGCCGCCACGGAAGGGGCCGTGGGCCTGCGGTGGAGTACCGAGGCGGACGACTACCTGCTGACCGCTGAGCCGTCCTGACCGACCGGCCCGGCCGTCCGGCCGCCGTCCGGCGGGACCGTGACGGGTCACTCCCACCGGAACAGCAGACCCGCGACCACGGCTCCGACGACGACCGTCGCGCCGAGGCCGATCAGGTTCGCCGCCGGCACCGCGGTGCCGGCCCATGCGGACGACAGGGCCTCGACGGCTGCGCCGAACGGCAGCCAGCCGCCGACCTCGGCGAGCCCCTCGGGCAGGGCGTCGCGGCCGCCGAACATGCCACCGAGGGCGCCGAGGATGAAGAAGGCGACCAGGCCGATGGCGACGGCGGAGTTGGGAGTGGGCGCGACCGCCGCGACGATCATCCCGGTGCTGTACATCGCCGCCATCGCGAGCGCGACCACTCCGACCGCCGTGCCGAGGTTGGCGGGCGGGTCGGCGCCGAAGGCCAGGAACGCCACGACCAGGGCGGCCGTGATGCCGACGAGCGCCTGGAGGACGCTGACGACGGCCTGGGCGGCGAGGACCATGGCCGGCGACGCGGGGGTGACCCCGAGCCGCCGGAGGATCCCGGAGCGTCGGTAGTAGGCGAGAAAGCTCGGCATGTTGATGATGCCGATGATCGCGATGACCATGGCGAACACGAGCGGCAGGACGTAGAGGTCCAGCGCGGTGCGCCCGTTGGCGACGACCGTCCGGCTCGCGGAGGAGGCACTGGTCAGCATGATCAGTAACGGCAGGCAGAGGGGGACCACCAGCCCGGCCGTGTCCCGGACGACCATCTTCGCCTCACACCCGATCAGGGTGACCAGCGAGCGCAGCCCGGGCCGACGGGCCTCGACGAGTGTGCTCATGCGGTTTCCTCCGCCAACTGCCGGCCGGTGAGCGCGACGAACGCGTCGTCGAGGGTGGTGGTGCCGGCGCGTGCGATCAGGCCCGCCGGGGTGTCTAGCGCGACGACCCGGCCGGCGTCGAGCACCACGACCCGGTCGCAGAGCCGCTCGACCTCCTCCATGGTGTGACTGACGAGCAGCACGCTTACCCCTTCGGATCGGAGTCGTTCGACCGTGCCCCACATTCGGCGTCGTGCCGTCGGGTCGAGCCCGGTGGTCAGTTCGTCGAGGATCACCACCCGGGGTCGCCCGGCGATGGCGAGGGCGATGGAGAGTCGCTGCTGTTGCCCGCCGGAGAGCTTGTCGAAGCTGGTCCGGCGCTGTCCGGTCAGCTCGACCAGGTCGAGCAGTTCACCGGTGGGCCGGGGATCGGGGTAGAAGCTGCGGTAGAGGTCGACCAACTCGGTGACCCGGAGCGCGTGATGCAGGTGGGCCTGCTGCAACTGCACGCCGAGGACCTGCCGCAGCCGCGCCCGGTCCCGGCGCGGATCGAGGCCGAGTACGCGTACCCGCCCCCGTTCGGGTACGCGTAGCCCGGCGATCATCTCGACGGTCGTCGTCTTGCCCGCGCCGTTGGCGCCGACCACCCCGACCGCCTCGCCGACCTCGACCCGCAGGCTCACGTCGACGACCGCCCGGGTGCCGCGGTAGCTCTTGGCGAGCTGCTCGGCGAGGATCGCCGGTTCGGTGCTGTTCATGCCTCGACGCTACGAACGGGCCCGGCCGGTGTCGCGTCCCGAAAGTCATCACCTGCGGGCATTACTTTCGGCACAGGTGGGCGCGCCACGGCCCGACCTAGAGTGGGGATCATGCGACGCGTCGGGACAGACGAATGGTCCGGCCTCGCGATGCTCGTGGTCGCGGTCGCCGTCGCCGGCCCCGGGATCTTCGGAGCTCTCGGTACCACAATCCCGCGCGGCTGGTGGATCGCGCTGTTCGCCGCGTACCTGGCTGCCCTGCTCGTCTCGGTCGCCACCCGCGTGTCCCGGGTGGTGCGGTACGCGGCGTTCGCCGTGACCGTCGCCGCCGCCTGGGCCCTACTGCTGACCGCATCGAACCTGGGACTCCTGCCGGTGCTGCTGGTCCTCACCGCCGCGGTGAGTGTGTACGTGGTGCCGCTGCCGGTGGGTCTGGCGGTCGTGGTCGCCAACACTTTGGTGATCACGTTCGGTGCGGCGTCGATGACGCGGGCTCCGGCTGACGCCGTCATGCTCCTGATCTTCTATCTGCTCATCCAGGTGGCGACGTTGCTCAGCTCGGTCACCCTGCTGCGGGAGCAGCGGATGCGCCGTGAGTTGGCCGAGGCGCACGTCGAGTTGCAGGCCGCCAGCGTCCTGCTCTCGGACTCGGCCGCCACGGCGGAACGGCTGCGCATCTCCCGCGAACTGCACGACCTGATCGGCCACCAGTTGACCGTGCTGACCCTGGAGCTGGAGACCGCCCGTCACCTGGAGGGTCCGGCCGTGCGTACCCACCTTGAGCGGGCCGACCAGGTCGCCCGGGACCTGCTCGGCGACGTGCGGGCCACGGTCGGGCGGCTGCGCACCGAAAGCCCCGATCTGGAGCAGGCGTTGCGTCGGGTGACGCAGGACCTGCCCGGTCTCGACGTGACCATCGACGTGTCCCCGGCGATGCGGATCGACGAGGACGACAGCGCGGCGTTCGTCCGGGCCACCCAGGAGATCGTCACGAACACGATCCGGCACGCCGACGCGCGTACCCTGCGGATCTCGGTGACCGGTGACGAACGGGAGACCGTGCTGGACGCCCGCGACGACGGTCGCGGAGCACCGGAACCGGCGCTCGGCAACGGGCTGCGTGGCCTGGGCGAGCGGTTCGCCGCCCTCGGCGGTGAGTTGTCCGTGGACGGGGGCGACGGGTTCCGGGTGACCGCACGGGTGCCGGCGCGATGACCCGGGTGGTGGTGGTCGACGACCAGACCCTCATCCGGCAGGGCATTCGCGGGCTGCTGGAGGTCGCCGGGATCGACGTGGTCGGCGAGGCCGACGACGGCCGGGCCGCGCTCCCGGTCGTCGCGCGTACCGCCCCCGATGTGATCCTGCTCGACCTGCGGATGCCCCGGTTCGACGGGATCTGGGCGCTGGAACGGCTACGCGCGGAGGGCGTCGACATCCCGGTGCTGGTGCTGACCACGTTCGACGACGACGAACTCGTGCTCGCGGCGCTGCGCGCGGGTGCCCGGGGCTACCTGCTGAAGGACGTCACGCTGGACCAGCTCACCCGGGCCATCCGTACGCTCGCCGACGGCGGCACGCTCATCGCCCCGTCGATCACCGACCGGATGCTGCGGGCGATCCGCTCCGGGCCGTCCCCGGCCGGACCGCAGGCGCCGCCGGTGCAGAGCCTCACCGAACGCGAACAGGAGGTGCTGCGGCTCGTGGCGCACGGCTACAGCAACCGGGAGATCGCCGAGGGGCTGTTCCTCGCCGAGGGCACCGTCAAGAACCACGTCTCCACGATTCTCACCAAGCTCGGCGCGCGGGACCGCACGAACGCGGTGCTCCGCGCGCTGCACGAGGGCATCCTCGGGTGAGCGCCCGCCGCCCGACCGCCGCCGGTGCGCGACGGCGGCCGGGGAACGGTACGGCTATCGGGTGGTGAGTCCCAGGCTGATCGTCCTGGTCAGGGTGGCGTGGTCGTCGTCGCCGTCGAGTGACCAGATCATCGCCCCGCCGAGGCCGGCCCGGCGGATGTACAGCGTCTTCTGCAACACGACCACCGGATCGTCGTACGTCCAGAAGGTCGTGCCGTCGAACAGCCAGGCGTGCCCGGCGCGCAGGTCGCGGTGGACGGTGAAGCCGTCCCGGGCCAGGTTCTTGAGTTGCTTGTAGTCCTCGAACCCGGCGGCGTGGGTGGCCGGAGCGGGCCCGGTGGCCGGCTGGAACAGCCCGTTGCCGCCGCCGGTGACGCCGGTCCAGCCCTGGCCGTAGTAGGGGATGCCGAGGACCAGTTTGTGCCGGGGCGCCCCGCGGGCGATCCAGCCGTCGATCGCCACCTCCACGGAGAAGTCCGGGTCGTCCGGTGCGCCCTTCGGTACGCGCAGCGCCGACTGCTGGTTGGTCACCGCCTCCCAGGTGCCGTGGAAGTCGTAGCCCTGCACGGTGGCGAAGTCGAGGTACTTGAAGATCTTGCGTCCCTCGTAGCCGGCGTCCATGGTGGCCGGGTTGGCCGGGAGGAAGGCGGTAAGTGGGTGGTGGCGTCGCGTCTGCCGGCCGTACGCGTCGAGCTGCCGGCGGAACTCGGCGAGCAGCTTGGTGAAGTTCTTCCGGTCCTCGGGGCGGATGACGTTGCCGGGTTCACCGGGCCAGTTGGGCCACTCCCAGTCGAGGTCGATGCCGTCGAACACACCTGCGGCGGCACCGGGGCCGCCGCTGCCACCGTCGAGGATCGGCAGGTTGCCCTTGAGGTAGAGGTCGATGCAGGAGGAGACAAAGGCTCGACGGGAGGCGTCGGTGCGGGCGGCGTTGGAGAAGTACGTGGACCAACTCCACCCACCCAGCGAGATCATCACCTTCAGGTCGGGGCGCTTGGCCTTCAGCTTGGCCAACTGGCCGAAGTTGCCGTTGAGTGGTTCGCCCCAGGCGTCGGCGACCCCGTCGACGCTCTCCTCCGCCGGTACGGGACGCTGGTAGTCGGCCCAGGCGTCGCCCTCACCCGGGCCGCCGTCCACGTAGCACCGGCCGTCCTCGCTGACGTTGCCGAAGGCGTAGTTGACGTGGGTGAGGCGGCTCGCCGCGCCGGAGGTGTCGAGCTTCTTCACCGGGAACGCCCGGCCGTAGATGCCCCACTGGGTGAAGTAGCCGACCCGGTGGTAGCCGCTGCTGCGATCCGGCTTGCCGCTGGCGTTGGCGGCGGCCGGCGGCGCGGCGGTGACGAGCAGGGTGGTCAGGGCGACGAGGGCGGTGAGGCGGCGGGGACGGGATGATCGCATCGGCACTCCCAGGCGGGGTGGGCGAAATCAGTTAAGATACCTTCCTGATCGATGAAGCTAAGCCGACCACGGTCTGCGGTCAAGGGCCACCGCCGGGCGCGTGCGTAGGGCCGACCAGCCCCGGGCGTCCCGGGACGAGGCCGGAAATGCCAGGTCCGAGTCGTACGCGCTCCCGCTTCGCCGGCCTCGGCCCTCCCGTTGCAGGTCAGTCCCGCGCTAACATCCCGCCAACCTCGACCGACGGCGGGAGTCACGTGGTGCTTGGTGTACGGGTCCGGGAACTGCTCGGACGATCGCGTATGTGGGTGCTGATCGAGCTGGTGGTGCTGGCCGTGCTGGCCGTCGGGGTGACGCTGGTTCTCCGGTGGCCGGACGGCGACCCGCAGCCGGCGGCGACGTCGAGCAACCCCGCGCCGATCGAGCTGCCGGGTATCCCGGACGCCACCGCGCCGGTGCTGATGCCTGGACGCCCCGGCGAGCCGGCGAGGTCGCTGCCGGCGAACGAGATGTCGGCGAGGCCGCGCCCACCGCACAACAACGCGGACGTCCGTTTCGTCACTATGATGATCCCGCACCACGAGCAGGCGCTCGTGATGGCCCGGTTGGCACCGGAGCGGGGTGAGAACCCGCAACTGAAGATCATCGCGGATCGGATCCTGGCCGCCCAGGGGCCGGAGATCAAGGTGCTGGAGGCGTGGTTGGCCGACCGGGGCCTCGACCGGGACTCCGGTGGCGACCATCGGCACGGCATGTCCGGCATGCAGTCGGCGGAGGCACTGAACCGGCTCACCGCTGCCCGCGGCGCCGAGTTCGATCGCATGTTCGTCGACATGATGACCGACCATCACCAGGGCGCGATCGACATGGGCAAGGAGGCATTGACGCTCGGCTCCGACGTGACCGTCAACGAACTGGCGGGCAGCGTCGTGGTGGAGCAGGGTGTCGAGATCAACCGGATGCGCCAGGCGCTGGTTGAGGGGACCGCCGGTGGTGGCCGATAGCATCGTCCGGCTCCGGTCCGGTCGGCCGGCGGTTGTATCGAGGAACGTCGACTGAGAGACTCGGCTCATCGACCGCATCTGGGAGCCGATGCGGTCGCTCGACGGGCGTGGGCGCGCCGTTGCTGCCACGCGTCCGGGCAGCCCTGTCGTGCGCGTGCCGTCGCCGTGACGTCTGCTGTCGACGCCGTCAGCGGTCCGGCGGTCGGCGCCCGACAACCTACCGGCCGTCGGCTGGCTCAGCCGATCCTGCCGGTCGCCGTCCCTTCTGGAGGTAACGGATGCTTCGTACGTTCGGCGTGGTGCTGACCGCGGTGACCCTGGCTGCTGTCGCCGGGATCACGGCGGCCGGTGCCGCCGACACCCCGGCCGCCCCGACCTCGGCCCCCCTGTGGACCCCGAGCCCGAGTCCGCCCTCGACTCCGACCCCGAGCTCGAGTCCGCCCTCGCCCCCGACCCCGACCCCGACCCCGACGGTGGCGTGCCCGCCGGCACTGCCGATCACCGGCATGGTCACCGGGACCACCGCCACCACCGTCACGATCAGCTACTCCCTGATGTTCAGTGGCCCACCCTGCGGTTACGACCTGCCGATGACCGTCCTGCTCTTCACCAGCCGTGACGACGCGGCGAAGTGGCAGAACCCGGTGGCCGAGGCGGTCACCGGGCTGGAGCGCAACGGTCAGGTGACGCTCGACGGACTGACCCCGGACACCGAGTACTGGTTCCGGTTCAGTGACGTCGAGGCCCGGCGTGACCCGTACGTGATCGGGGGGCCGGCGCGGACGGAACCTCTGTCCGGGTGCGGCGCGACGGCCACGATCGACGCCCGTTGGAGCAGCGGCTTCGTCGCCACGGTCACCGTGAGCAACACCGGCAGTGAGGCCCTCGATGGTTGGCTCGTGCGGTGGCGGTGGTCCGGCGACGAGCGGATCCAGTCGGTATGGGGTGGCGTGCCCGACAGCGAGGGCGCCGACGTCACGGTCCGGAACGCGCCGTACAACGGCACCGTGGCGCCGGGCGGCACCACCACGTTCGGGCTGCTCGCGTCGGCCAGCACGGTGCCGCAGGGGATCACCGTGACCTGCGGACGCTGACACGGGATCACGTTGGGCTGCGGACGCCGACCGGTCCGCAGCCCAACGCGGTGCGCCGGGTCCGCGGGTGAGGCCGCCGTCGGCACGCTTGACTTTGCATCTTAAAGTAGTTTGCGTGATCACCGACGATGACCTGCCACCCGAGGACCCGGCCGCCGCCCTGCGACTTATCGACGAGCAGCGGGCGACCGCCGCCCGCCAGTTCGAGCCGGACCCGCGCGCCTACTACTGGCCCTGGGGGCTGGCCTGGCTGATCGGCTTCGGGCTGCACTTCCTCTATTACTCGCCGGGTGACGCGCCCCTGGTCGAGATGCCCTCCTGGCTGCCACTGACCACGTTGTTCGTCCTGCTGGCCGCCGCCGGTGCCGTCACCGCGATGGCCGGAGCGCGGGCGTACGGGCAGGTGACCGGGGACTCCGCCCGGCGCGGCGCCTGGTACGGCTGGTCCTGGGGCCTGGGCTTCCTGTCCCTCTTCGTGCTCGCCGGCCGGCTCTCCGACAGTCTCCCGCCGGACCTCGTCGGCCTGCTCTGGTCGGCCTTCGCGGTGGGACTGACCGGCATCCTGCACATGGCCGGCGGCGCGATCTGGTTGGACCGTCCGCTGTTCCTGCTCGGTGTCGGGATCACCGTGGTCAACCTGCTCGGCACCGTTGCCGGCCCCGGCTGGCACGCCCTTGTCGTCTCGGTGGCCGGCGGCGGCGGGATGCTGCTCGCCGGGATGCTCGGCTGGCTGCGTCGCCGAGGCCGGCAATGACCGAACTCGACCCGGTCATCCACGCCCAGGCGCGGCTGCGGGTGGTCGCTTCCCTGTCCGCCCTGCCCGAGTGTGACCAGGTGACCTTTCCCCGCTTGCAGGAGGTCCTCGGGATGACCGCCGGGAACCTCTCGGTGCATCTGCGACGGCTGGAGGAAGCCGGCTACGTCGCTGTCACCAAGACCCACCGAGGTCGTACCCCGGTCACCCTGATTGCTCTCACCCGTCGCGGTCGCCTGGCCTTCGAGGAGTACACGGAGGCGATCCGTGCGCTGCTCGCACCCGCCGATTCCAAGGAGACACCATGATTCTCGCCCGGGCCGAGCAGGCCACCCGACGCTACGGTGACGTCCTGGCCCTCGACCGGGTCGACCTGGACGTGCCGGCCGGGGAACTGGTCGGCCTCCTCGGGCCGAACGGAGCCGGCAAGAGCACCCTGCTCAACCTGCTCGTCGGGCTGCGCCGCCCCACCGGTGGTCGGGTGCTGCTGTTCGGCGGCGATCCCCGCGACCCCGCCTGCCGGCGGTCGGTCGGGGTCACTCCACAGGAGACCGGGCTGCCCGGTTCGCTACGCGTCGGTGAGGTGGTCGACTTCGTCGGCGCGCACTTTCCCGACCCGGTTCCGCGGGCCGAACTGCTCGACCGGTTCGGACTGACCGATCTGGCCCGGCGGCAGGCCGGCGGGCTGTCCGGGGGGCAGCGGCGGCGGCTGGCGGTGGCGCTGGCCTTCGTCGGTCGGCCCCGGCTGGTGCTGCTCGACGAGCCGACCACCGGCCTCGACGTCGAAGCCCGGCACGCGCTGTGGGACGCGATCCGCGCCTTCCACGCCGACGGCGGCACGGTCCTGCTCACCAGCCACTACCTGGAGGAGATCGAAGCGCTGGCCCAGCGGGTGGTGGTCATCGGGCAGGGCCGGGTGCTCGCCGACGACAGCGTCGCCGCCATCCGCGGCGTGGTCGGCCTGCGCCGGGTCAGCCTGACCGCCGACGACCTGCCGACCCTGCCGAACGTGGTCCGGGTGGAACGGGACCGGGAGCGGATCCACCTGCTCACCGGCGACGCCGACCAACTGGTCCGCGATCTGGTCACCGCCGGTGTGGCCTTCCGCGACCTGGAGGTCCGACCCACCTCACTGGAGGAGGCGTTCCTCACCATCACCGCCGACAGCCGCCCGGCGGCAGCCGGCGTACCGACCACCGCCTGAGGAGACCGCCGTGCAGTACGCCCTGGCTCACGCCCGCTATCAACTGCTGGAACTCGCCCGGACCCCGGTCGCGGTGTTCGGCAGCGCCTTCTTTCCCGCCGTCGCGATGCTCTTCTTCGTGGTGCCCGCCGTCGGCGACAACGCCGTCGCCGCCACCTACGCCACCGCCGCCATGGTCACCTTCGCGGTGCTCAGCGCGAACGTCTTCCAGTACGGCGTCGGGGTCGCCGAGGACCGGGCTCAGCCGTGGGATCCGTACCTGCGGACCCTGCCGGTCGGGCCGGCACCCCGGTTCGCCGGCCGGGTGCTGGCCGGCCTGACCCTGACCTATTTGTCGCTGCTGCCGGTGGTGCTCATCGCGGCGCTGCTCACCGAGGCGCGAACCACCGCGGCGGGGTTCGCGCTCGCCGCCGTCACCGTCGCGCTGGTGTCGGTGCCGTTCACGCTGATGGGGCTGGCCATCGGGTATGCCCTGCCGAGCAAGGCGGCGATCGTGGTCGCCCAACTGGTGTTCTTCCCGCTGGCCGTCGGCGGTGGTCTGCTCACCGCACCCGGGCAGGCCCCCGCGTTCATCGAGGCGATCGCACCGTTCCTGCCGACGCGGGGCGCGGTCGAGCTGATGTGGACGGCGGTGGGTGACTTCCGGCCCGAGCCGCTTTCCATGATCATGCTCGGGGTGTGGATCGTCGGGCTGGCGGCACTCGCCGGCTGGGCGTACCGGCGCGACGAGGGACGACGCTTCTCCTGACCCGCTCGCAGCGTCCGGCATAGAGTCGGGAAATGCCGGAGATCGTCGAGTTGCTGGCCTCGCCCGTGCACCGGTTCGTGGGCCGGCCGGCGGACGGGCCGGAGCCGGCGCCGGCCGATGAGCTGGTGGACGAGATCCAGGTCCGGGCCGAATTGGGCATCGTGGGGGACCGGTACTTCGGCAAGGCCGCGCACCAGCAGGCGAGCGTCACCGTCATCGCGGCCGAGTCGCTGCCGCCGGGGACCGGCCTGGCTCAGGTCCGGCGCAACATCCTGACCAGGGGAATCACCGTGGACGACCTGGTCGGCTCGGTGCTGGTGCTCGACTCGGGCCAGGGTCCGGTGCGGCTGCGGATGAACCGGGCGGCACACCCCTGCGCCTGGATGGACGTGACCATCGGCCCCGGCGCGTGGCGTGGCCTGCGCGGCAGGGGAGGCGTCCGCTGCACCCCGTTGACCGACGGCATCCTGCGGGTCGGCCCGGTCGACGTGACTATCGCGGACGAGCCGGAGCGGCGGAGTTGAGCCACTCACCCGCGACCGGACGCTTGGTGGCCCGCTGCCCGCGGGGCGTCGCCGAGTGCGGCGGCGAGGTCGTCGAGGTGACGGGCGACCGGGCCGAGGGTGAGCACCCCGCTGCCGGCACCGGCCAGCTCGCCGTCGGCGGGCAGCAGGTCGGCGTACGTGGCACGGATGCGGGCCCGGTCGTCGAGCGCGACGGCGGCGCGGGCGACGAGGCAGCCGCGGGCCTCGCGCAGCAGGTCGTGCGGCGAGTCCGGCACGGCCTCCAGGGCTTCGGCGGCCTCGGTGCGGTGACCGGCGGCGAGCAGCAGCAGCGGGCGGACCCAGGGTTCGTACGGGCCCCAGTCCTCGCCCTGCCAGCGGGCCGTCTCGCCCGGTGTCAGGTCACCGCCGGTGGTCAGGCGCAGGCAGAACAGCGCCAGCGGGGCCAGTCCCTGCGCCATGCCGGGCAGCTCGTCGGCGGGCAGGGCCTGACTCGCCTCCCGATAGGCGTCCTTTGCCTCGGCGGGTCGTCCCTCGATGGCCAGCCGCAGGGCCGCGTACCACCGGGTGAAGAGACCGACCAGGGGCAGCTCGTAGCGTCGGGCGAGGCGGTCCGCGGCCGTGGCGCTGGCGTCGGCCGCGGCCAGGTCGCCGACCGCGCAGTAAGCCTGCATGGCGATGAGGTGGCCGAGCACCTCGAAGGTCACCAGATGCCGTGAACGGGCCACCTCCGCCAGCTCCACGCCGATCCGGGCCCGCTCCGGCGCCAGCCCGGCCCGGTGGAAGGTGTGCAGGTATCGGGCGTTGAGCGCCAACGCGAGCAGCGGTACGTCGCCGGTCTGCCGGGCGATGTCCTCCGCCTCCCGGGCGGCCCGGTCGCCGCGGTCGCCGGTGCTGCCGCGCAACTCCAGCGCCAGGGTGGCCAGCAGGTGACCTCGGCGCGTGCCTTCGTCCGGGGGCAGGGCCGCCAGCGCGGTCTCGACGGCCAGCGCGACCTGCCGGGACAGTGGCTCGTCATCGTTGCGGGTCCAGATCGCCGGTACGTCGAAGGCGGTGAGCACGTCCGCCAGCAGCTCAGGGTCGTCGAGGCGTTGCGCGGTGGTGATCGCCGCGGCCCGGTGCCGGCGGGCCTGCGCCAGCCGACCCGTGACCGCGAGGGACCGTCCCAGACCCATCTGCGCCGCCAACCGGCCGTGCACGTCGCCGTCGGTGGCCCGGTCGTACGCGGTGACCGCCTGCTCCCACAGCCGGACCGCGTCGTGCGGGGCGGCCCGCGCCTCGGCCTGCTCGGCGGCTGACCGTGCGTAGCGGGCTGCGCGGCCCGCGGTGGCCCGGGTCCCGGCGGCGGTGAAATGGTGGGCGAGGGCGGCGGCCTGGTGCGGGTGCAGCCGTTCCATCGCTTCCCCGGCGGCGGCGTGCCACCGGGCGCGGCGGGCTTGCGGCAGGTCGTCGTAGAGGGTGTCGCGGACCAGCATGTGGGTGAAGCGCAACTGCCCGGCCGGCCCGTGCGCGCTGAGAAAGCCGGCCTGTTCGGCCTGGTCGAGGGCGTCGAGGACGAGCGGTTCCCGCTCGCCGGTAAACGTCGAGAGCACCTCCGGGTCGACGTCACGCCCGACGACCGCCGCCTGCCGTAGCAATGTGCGGGTGGCCTCCGGCAGTTGGGTGAGGCGGTGCCGGATGACGTCCCGCACCCCGGCGGGTACCCGCTGAAGCGCCTGCGGACCCTCGGCGGCGAGCAGCCGGGCCAGTTCGCGGACGAAGAACGGGTTACCGCCGCTGCGGTGGTGGATCGACCTGAGGGTGGCGGCGTCCACGTCGAGTCCGACGACCGCCCGGGTCAGTTCGGCGGTCGCCACCTCGGACAGGCCCGTGAGGTAGACCCGGGTCGGTTCGCGTGGTGCGAGTCGGGCCAGCGTCGCCGTCAGCCCGGCACCGACCTGCGACGTGCGGTACGCGGCGACGACCATGAGGGGGCCGCTGGCCGGTTCGGGCTCGGCGAGCAGCCCGGTGAGCAGATCGAGGGTTCCCTCGTCGGCGCGGTGCAGGTCGTCGAGGACCAGCAGCACCGGGGCTTGCCGGGCTGCCGCGTCGACAAGCGCGACCGCCTCGCGTCGCAGCCGGAACCGCAGCGTCTCGAGGCTCGGGCCGTCGCCGTCGCCGTCGCAGTCGTCCGGCACCGGTCCGGTGCCGACCGGCGGTGGTGGCGCGGCCTGCCGTGCCGGCCCGATCGTCGCGGTCAGCGCCTGGCTGATCTGCGTCCAGGGCCAGGCGGTCGGCGCCCCGTCGTACTCGGGGATGCGACCCCAGGCGGTCAGCCAGCCGTCGGCCGACAGGCACCGGGTGAGGGTGTCGAGCAGGGCGGTCTTGCCGGCGCCCGCGTCGCCGGAGATCAGGGCGACGGCCGGCACGCCGTCGCGGGCCACGCTGGCGGCGACTCGTACGAGGCGGTCCAGTTCCGGTTCGCGGCCGACGAACGGACGCCGCCCCGGCGGTACATCGGGACGTTCCGGGGTCGCGCCGCCGCCCCCGGCCGGAGCCTCGGCGGAGGTGGCCGGCACCGGTGTCGGCATCGCGGTGGGCGTGCTCGGGGCGAGGTGCGGCGCCTGCCGGAGAATGTCGGCTTCGAGCTGACGCAGTCGGGGCCCCGGGTCGATGCCGAGTTCGTCGACCAGCGTGTCGCGGACCCGGCGCAGCGCGGCGAGGGCTTCGCCCTGCCGGCCGGAGCGGTACAGCGCGACGATCCACAGCCGCCAGATGTCCTCGCGCAGCGGGTGTGCCTCGGCGTCGCCCCGCAGGACGGCGGCGGCCTCGACGTCGCGCCCCAGCGCCATCAGTGCTTCGGCCCGCCGCTGGCCACCGAGCAACCGGAGGTCGTCGAGGCGGTTGATCTCCCCACGGGCCCAGCTCTCGCCGTCGTACCCGGCGTAGGCGGGGCCCCGCCACAGGGTGAACGCGTCGTCCAGGCCGGTCAGTGCCCGCTCGGGGCGGCCCTGGTCGAGCAGCCGCCCGGCTTCCACCACTGCCGTTTCGAACCGCCAGGCGTCGACGGCGTCGGCGGGGGCGCGCAGCGCGTACCCGGGGGGTGTGGTGATCAGTAACCGGGCCGGTCGGCGGGCCGGCCGCTCCGGTTCCAGGGCCCGTCGCAGATCGGCCACGAAGGTGCGGATCGCCGCGATCGACCCTTCCGACGGCGCGTGCCAGAGGTCGGCGAGGAGTTGGTCGACGGGGACCACCCGGCCCCGGGCGATCAGCAACCGGGCAAGCACGGCGCGGTGCCGGGGGCCCTTCAAACCGACCGGTACGCCACCGGCCCACGCGGTGACCGCACCGAGCACCCCGAAGGACACCGCCGGGGCCGTGTCCTGCCTGGTCATGTGACCACTCTAGGACGAGTGCCGATCATGGCGACGGTTCGCCGGCACTCATCGGGCACTCATCCGATGCTGATCCGGCGCGGCGAACCTCGGTGTCGACGACCGGCAACCGCCGATCGACACATCCATGTGATCCGGAGGACCTGGAATGACCCCGCGCATCAGCGGCTTCGACCAGCAGCGCGTTCCCGTCGCCGACGGGGTGGAACTGCACGCCGCGGTCGGCGGCTCCGGCAGCCCGATCGTACTGCTGCACGGCTTCCCGCAGACCCACCTGATGTGGCGGCACGTCGCCGCCGACCTGGCCGCCGACCACACGGTGATCGTGCCGGACCTGCGTGGCTACGGCGCCAGCGACAAGCCTGCCGACCTGGACGGCACCGCGTACGCCAAACGAACCATGGCCGCCGACGTGGTCGCGCTCGCCGGAGCGCTCGGTCACGACCGGTTCGCGTTGGCCGGCCACGACCGGGGTGCCCTCGTGGCGATTCGCGCCGGCCTCGACCATCCGGAACGGATCACCCGTCTCGCCATCCTCGACGTGCTGCCCACGCTCGACATGTGGGACGTGCTGCACGGCGTCGACGCGGCGGTCGGCTTCCACCTTTACCTGATGGCGCAGCCACCCGGCCTGCCCGAACAGATGATCGCGGCGAGCGCCGACGCCTTCTTCGGCCACTTCCTGGACGCCTGGACCCGTGACCCGGGCGCGATTCCCGCCGACGTCCGGGCGGCGTACCTCGCGGCGTCCCGCGCGTCGGTGGACTCGATCGTCGCCGACTACCGGGCCACCGCCGGCATCGACGTCGTCCACGACTGGGCCGACCGGGCGGCCGGCAACCGGCTGCGGATGCCGGTGACCGTGCTTCAGCAGGACTGGGGTGCCGCCCTCGGGTACGACGCCGCCGGGCTGTGGCGCGGATGGGCACCGGACCTGGTGCACGAGACGGTCACCTGCGGTCACTTCATGGCCGAGGAGGCCCCGGCCGACGTGGTCCGGGCGCTGCGTGCGCTGCTGTCCCGGGAGCCGGCCCGCCAGGCGTGACGGCGCGGGCCCAACCGGGCCGAGACGACGGCGGGCCCGGCCGGACCGAGGCGACGGCGCGGCCCCGGCCGGGCCGGAGCAGCCGGCCGGGCCGCCGCCGGCCCTGGGAGAGCCGGACCGGCGCGGCCTGGGCGGTGGCCACGCCGAAGATCGGAACCAGCGCGGCCACCAGAGCCATCGCCCGGCCGGCACGCAAGCCCCTGGTACGCGGTCTGCGAAAGTCATCCGATTGATGCGCTGAGTAATCCTCACCCAGCGTGTCGCCCGTGACCTCCCCGCCGATATGCACCCGCCAAGCTTTGCTCTGCTTCAACCCACGCAATAGCCGCTGACCAGCCGCGGCGCATCGACGGTGAACCGCTGTTCGGCCGGTAGGCGACACGAAGCGTAACCGTTGCGTCGGTTGAAGCAGAGCAAAGCTTCGGAGTAGGTGAGTTCCTGGTCGGGTCGATGTTGCTTACGGTGACGGTCGGCGGGGTGGTCGTCGGTGCCGATGGTGGCGCGGATGGTGCGGTGAGTTCAGTGGCGCAGTGACGCAGTGACGCCGGTCAGTCGCTGAACTCGGCGCGGTCCACGGTGAAGAGGGTGCCGGCGCCGCCGGTGAACACCAGGTAGAGGTCGTGGAAGCCGTTCGCCGACTGGGGGCTGGTGTCGATCCAGGTCGTCGCGGTCACCCAGTCGGTGCCGGACCCCGGCGGTACGGTCATCGAGCCGACCAGTGGGCCGTCGGGGCTGTCGATTCGTGCCTCGATGACGCCGCCCGCCTTCGGGGCCACGGTGGCGTGCAGGCGCAGCTGGCCCTTCTGGTCGGCGAAGCCGGCCGCCGAGCCGTCCGCGAAGTTGACGTTCGCCCAGCGGAGGTGGCTGCCGTCGCGTACGCGCGTGACGACCTTGCCGTGCTCGGGCGTCGTGGCCACCCTCAGCCCGGCGGACTGCCCGTCGTTCTCCTCGGCCAGGTAGGTGGAGAAGACGTCCCTGCGGTCGGGGAGTGCGGGCAGCTCGGACCACTTCGGTACGAAGGTGGTCACGCTGCGGCCACGGAGGTGGGTGCTGAAGGACCCGCCGTGGGTGCGGATGTCGGGCAGCTTCTTCATGTTCTCGTTGGCCGACGTGCGGTACGGCACCACCGACGGACGTGGACCCTTGCCGGCGGCGACGTGGGAGACGCACTCGCCCTGGCTCCGGAAGGTCGGGTTGAAGAAGTGGGTCCACCCGCCTCGCTTGCAGTCCCGCCTGCTCTCCGGCGGCAGCGGGAAGCCGCCGGTGAGGTCGACGGTCAGCGGGACGTCATCGGGGTTGTTGTTGACGACGACGATGGTGAAGTCGTGCGTGGCCTCATCCTTGTACGCGGTGAGCGTGACCCCGGGCGAAGGGGTGCTGGTGGCGTCGATCATCACGTCGCCGGGGTCGAGGAAGCGGCTGTACTGGCCGAACGTGTAGTAGCGCTTGAAGACGCGGTACTGGCCGTTCTCGGTCGGGTTGCCGCTCTGCGGGGTGCCGGTGTTGACCAGGCGGATCAGGTCCGAGCCGTCCGCGCCGTTGTTCGCCACCGGCCACCACCAGAAGTACGCGCCCAGCCGGGTCTCGTCGAACAGGTTGCCGATGAGGGTGGCGTAGCGCAGGCCGTCGCTGATGGTGTTGTTGACGAACAACCGGTCGCGCGGCGCGCCCTGGTTCATGTACTCCGTCTGCCAGATGGTCTTGCCCAGCGCGTGGGACGTGGTGAACGCGGTGGGCGCGGCCCGGGTGGCGTCGTCGATCAGCCCGGCGTAGCCGTGCGCCGCGACGACGTCGACGTGCCGGTTGGCCGCCGGGTCGGTGATCGTGGGCAGCGCGTACCCCTCGTGGAAGCCGACGCCCTCGCCGAGCACGATCTTCGCGGTCACGCCCCGCCGTTCGAACGTGGGACCGAGGTGGTCGCGTACCAGGACGCGTAGTTCCTCGGCGGTCCACTGGCAGCTGGAGTACCCGGTGGAGATGTCGGGTTCGTTGGTCGGCGAGATGTGCGTGATCCTGATTCCGAACTCGCGCTCGTAGCCGAGCACGTACTCCGCGAGGTAGTCCGCGAACGCCTGGTACATCTCGGGTCGCAGCTTGTTCGGCGGGCCGGAGGGGCCGGACGAGGTCACGCTGTTGTTCTGTTTCATCCACGCCGGTGGGCTCCACACGCTGGCGAGGATCGTCTCGACGCCGCGCGCCTGCGCCTGCCGCATCAACCAGACCTGGTACGCGTCGAAGTCGGCCTTGCGCTGTGCCCAGTCGGGCCGGTCCCACACGAAGGTGCCCGGCTCGGGGGCGATCGTCTGCGTCGGGCCGTCGTAGAGCTGGTCGCCCCACACTCCGCCGTCGCCGACCATCACCCGCACGATGTCCAGGCCGATCCCGGCCCGGTCGTCGAAGATCATGTCAAGCATCTGGGAGGTGAGTGGCTCGCCGAGCCGCTTGATGCCGCCGGCCTTGTGGAACGCGAAGGAGCCGCCGAAACCGTCGATCCGCTGCCGCTCGACGCTCCAGTCGACCACGGCGGTGGGCGCGGTGGCGGGCCGGTGCGCGGTGCTGCCCACAGCCGTCGAGGCCACCAGGCTTCCCGCTGCGACCAGGGCGGTGGCCAGCCGGATCGTCCACGTCGTCGGTCGTCGCATGAAGGATGCCCCCGTCGCTGCAACCACCCGGCGGTAGGGCCAGCGGGAACGCGGGCGGCCACACCATCGCGACGCCGCGGGTGGTGATCCATTGACGTCCGCGAATCAAGGCTAGGGGTTCGTCCATCGACGGGCAAGGCAGGGCGGCTACGCGGATCAGCGACGTCGCACCTCCGCGCTACTGTCGCCGCGATTCGTTGACGGGAGGAGTCCGAATGGTCCAGGAGCAGAAGGCCGAGTTCGTCGACCGGGACCTACAGGGGGCACGGTTCATCAGCTCGACGTTGGCCGGGGCGGTGATGCGCGGCGTCGAGGTGCGGGGGCTCGATATCGACGCACCCTGGCTGGCGGAGGGATCGCTGCTGGTCAACGGGGTCGACGTCGTGCCGTTCGTCGAGGCCGAGCTCAACCGGCGGTTCCCGGGGCGGGAGCTGAGGCAGGCCGGGGATCCGGAGGGTCTGCGGGCGGCGTGGGCGGCGCTCGAACGGGCCTGGGCGGCCGTGGTCGACCGCGCGTCCTCGATGCCGGCCGACGCCGTCGACGCCTCGGTCGACGGCGAGTGGTCCTTCACGCAGACCCTTCGCCACCTCGCGTTCGCCGCCGACGCCTGGCTCGGCAAGGCGGTGCTGCGCCTGCCGCAGCCCTTTCATCCGCTCGGGCAGCCGCACGTCGAGTACGCGACGGACGGCTTCGACACGTCGATCTTCGCAACGGAGCAACCGACCCTGGCCGAGGTACTCGACCTGCGTGCCGAGCGGCAGGCCATGGTCCGCCAGTTCCTCGCCACCGTCACCCCGGAAGTGCTCGCCGAGCCTCGACGGAACCCGTGGTCAGCCGAGACCGAGGTGTCGGTCCTGCACTGCCTGCACGTGATCCTCGGCGAGGAGTGGGAGCACCTGCGCTTCGCCCTGCGCGACCTCACGACGATCAGCACTGCCCGGCCCGGCGGCTGACGCGATCTACGTCGTCATCCCGGGGTGGGGCTGGCGGGCCGCCCTCTTCACCGCGCACGCCCTCGGCCTGAGCGGGTAGCTGTGCGGCAGCCGGTCAATCGGTCCGCCGGGTGAGGGCGTCTCGAAGGAGATCCAGGTGCCCGCGGTGCTGGGCGGTCTCCTCAATCATGTGCACGAAGATCCACCGGAGACTCACCGGACCGCCGCCGAACGACGGTTTGGCGGCGCGGTCGCTGAGATCCGCGAAACCGGCGGCGGCGCGGCGGCTCCGCTGGCACACAGCCGCGTACAACGCACACAGGTCGGCGGGGGAGTCCTCGCCGGCGGAGTGGAAGTCCCAGTCCGGGTCGGCGTCCAGCGGCGCCGACGCCCAGGGCTCGGGCACCGGGGCGCCGAGAAGCTTCTCCTGGAACCAGAGATCTTCCACGCGCGCCAGGTGCTTGACGATGCCGCCGATGGTCAGCTGGGTTGCCGGCAGCAGCCTGGCCGCCGCGTCGTGATGACCGAGTCCGTCCAACGTGTCGAGGACACATTGGCGATGGAAGTCGAGGAACTGTTCCAGGGTGCTGCGTTCGTCCGCTGCCACGTCAGGGAACTTGACCACCAGGTGAGCCTGCCATCCCTACGCGAGCGCGTCTATCCGGGCAGGATCTCCACGTAGCCGTCGGTGGCGTGCACGCGGATCCGCTGCCCGTCGGGGATCAGCCGGGTGGCGTCTGCCACCCCGACGACGGCCGGGAGGCCGTACTCCCGGGCGATCACCGCTCCGTGGGTCATCTGTCCGCCGATCTCCGTCACCAGGCCGGCGACCGCGACGAACAGGGGCGTCCAACTGGGGTCGGTGTGGGCGGTGACGAGGATGTCGCCCGGTTCGAGGTCGGCGTGGGCGAGGTCCAGGATGACTCGGGCGCGTCCCTCCACGGCCCCGGTGGAAACCGGCAGGCCCACCAGGGCGCCGGCCGGCACGTCGTCGCGTCGGTACGCCCCGTTGACGGTCTCGCCGTCCGAGGTGAGCACCCGGGGCGGCCGGAGTGCCTCGTACGACCGGAACTCCGCCCGGCGTCGACGGACGAGTCGGTCGTCGACCTGGTTGGTGCGTACGGCGTGGTGGAACTCCTGGAAGGTGAGGAAGAAGACGTCCTCCTTCTCCCCGATCACCCGTGCCCGCGCGAGGCGCTCGGCCTCGGCCAGCAGGGCCTGCTTGTAGAGGAAGTAGCGGCTGATGATGTCGTACTTCGGGTACTCCCGGTAGCCGGTGAAGGTCCGGACCCGGTCGATCATCCGCTTGGTCTCGGTGGCCTTGCGCTCCCCGTCCGGTAGGGCCCGCAGCCGGGACAGCACCTCCTGCGCCTTCTGCTCCGCGGCCTGCCGTCCGTGCTCGAAACGCCGCGCGGCGGCACCCGGCTCGGCGTTCCTGACGTGTTCCAGCAGCACCGGCAGCAGCGTGGTGGGACGTTCGCGCCACCGTGGCCTGGTGATGTCGATCTCGCCGACGCAGCGCATGCCGTACCGGTCGAGATAGGCCTCGATGGCGTGCCGCGCCTCGGTGCCGCCGGGAAGCTTCGGCAACTCGTCCAGGAAACTCTCGTCCTCGACGCTGTGCAGGAACGCCACCACCTCGGGATGCGGGCGGATCACATCGGCGACGTCCAGCAGGGCCAGGCCCATCTCCGACGTCACGTTGCCAGGAGCGGACAGGGTCAGCGTGTCAGCCGCGTTCTTCTCGCCGAGCCACTCCCACAACTGGTCGTTGAGCCACCAGGTGGCCTCCATGCCCGCCATGATCGCTTGCATGCTCAGCGGGTCACTGAGGACTCGCTTGTGCTCCGCGAACGCGGTCGTCAGGAAGTCGAAAAGTGCCGTGCCGGTCTTCGTTCGGATGTCGCGCCGCAGGGCGGCGATGGAGGCTTGGCTGCGCTCGACCAGCCCGGCGAGGATGGCCGGGTCCGTGTCGATCGGGGTGGCCGCTGGGCCGGCTGCCGCCCCGGCGGCCCGTGCCCCACCGACCGCCGCGTCCGGGCGCGTCGGGATGAAATCGGTGCGGTCGAGGACGGTCTCCAGTGCATCCCTCACCAGCGGATCGCCCTTACCCATGATCTCCAGCAGGGCGGCGCGGATCGCGGGCGACGCCAGGCGCTGGGTGACGTCGACGAACAGCCTTCCGCCGGCCGCCTGCATCGGTGCCATGGCCGTCAACTGCCACATCGACAGTCCCAGCGGCTTCATCGCGTCGGTCATCATCTGCTGGTGGCCGACCGACACGTAGACGTGGTTGTCCCGGTCGCCGGCCGTCGGGACCGGGAACAGTGTCGTGATGGGCCGGCTCTGCACGATCTGGAAGGCGTCGCCGGCCAGGCACCACTCGATGTCCTGGGGGCGGCCGAAGTGTGCCTCGATCCGTCGGCCGAGTTGCACGAGTCGTACGACCTGGTTGTCCGTCAGCGCCGGCTGGTCCTGCCGCTGCGGGTCGAGCGCCTGTTCCCGGGTACCTCCGGCGGGTAGGGCGTGGACGGCCTGCCGCTTGGTGGCGATGACCCGACCGACGATCTCGTCGTCGCGCACCGTGTACACGTCCGGGTTCACCAGACCGGAGACCAGGGCCTCGCCGAGACCGAAGCTGGCGTCCACGGAGGAGACCTTCCGGTTGCCGGTGACCGGGTCGGCCGTGAACAGGATGCCGGCCACGTCCGGGAAGACCATCCGCTGCACGACCACAGCCATCCGGACCGTACGGTGGTCGACGCCGTTGCGCTGGCGGTAGGTCACGGCCCGCTCGCTGAACAGCGAGGCCCAGCACCGGCGGACATGCTCGACGACGGCGGTCGGACCCACCACGTTCAGGTACGTGTCGTGCTGGCCGGCGAAGGAGGCCGTCGGCAGGTCCTCGGCGGTGGCGCTGGACCGGACGGCGTACGCGGCCCGCCCGTCGAGTGCTTCGACGGCGCCGGTGATCGCCGCTGTCAGATCATCCGGCAAGCGGATCCCCTCGATGGCGTGCCGGATCTCGGCGCTGCGTGCCCGGATCGCCTCCCGGTCGTCCGGGTCCAGCCGCGCCAGCTGATCGAGTCGAGCGTCGATCGACGGTACCTGCGCCATGGCCCGTCGGAACGCGGCCGTGGTCACGCAGCAGCCGGCCGGCACCCGGAGGCCGTCGATCCGTGTCAGCACGCCCAGGTGGGCAGCCTTACCGCCGACGACGCGGAGCTGCGCTCCATCGATGTCGTGCAGGTCCACCACGTACTGCCCGGTCGTCTCGTACGTCGACAGCTCCCGCACGGTGTGCCCCCGTTTCCTCGTCCGGCCGACGATTCTGCGGCAGAACCCGGGTCTTGCCACAAGCCCCCCGGTGCGCTATACGTTAGGAGTGGCAGGGAGGTGACTCTCTGCCTTTTGTCTTTGTCGCCCGTTGCGGGGCTCCGCCGCCGATCGGACGGGGAGGCCCAGCATGGATGTCACCTCGCGTCGCGAGCCGGCCCGGATCGGTCTGGACGGGCCGTTGGGCGGCAACGCCGCCTCGATGCAGGCCACCGCCCGCGCTCTGGCGCAGGCCGAGTCCGCCGTGGCCGTGATCCTCGTCGAGGGCATCAGCGACCAGATCGCCCTGGAGACGCTGGCTGTCGGTCGTGGTCGCGACCTCGCCGCAGAGCGGATCGTCATCGTGCCGATCGGCGGTGCCCACGCGATCGGCCGCTTCCTGACCAGGCTCGGCCCGCCCGGCGTCGGGTTGCGGCTCGCCGGCCTGTGCGACCTGCGCGAAGAGGAGATCTTCCGGCGTGGACTGACCGAGGCGGGTGTCGGTGCGCCTCGCAGTCGAACCGAGATGGCACAGCTCGGGTTCCAGGTCTGCGTCGACGACCTGGAGGACGAGCTGATCCGAGCCGTCGGCAGCGCGGGGGTCGAAGCCCTCTTCGAGGCCCAGGGCGACCTGCGGCTGTTCCGTGGGTTCCAGAGCCAGCCCGCCTGGCGTGGCCGGGATCCCGACGCGCAGCTGTGGCGGTTCCTGCGCAGCAGTTCGCGCCGCAACCTGCGCTACGCCCGCCTGCTCGTCGAGGCCGCCGTCGCCCGGGACACCGTGCCCCGACCCCTCGACGCGCTGCTCGCCAGCGCGTGATCGGCGCGGCGGCGATGCGGGCGCTCCGCATGTGCCGCTGGCCATGCTGGCCGTCCCACCCGTCACCTGACCGCGCCGCCGGCAAAGCCGGGGGAATCTACCGATTCAAGTTTCGGCTGGTCGTGCTGGAGTTGGTCATCGGCGGCAAGCGGTGCCGCGGCGGAGGGATGACCCATGGAGATCCTCAGAAGGCTGGCCCGGGCTGCGGTCGTCGGTGGGACGCTCGCCATGCTCGTGGCGTGCGGAAGCGATGTCGGCTCAGGCTCGTCGACGCCGGGGGAGACTCCGGGCGCGGCGGGGAGCGTGGCGGCTCCGGACGATGCCGCCGGGTCGCTGACCGAGCCGAAGGGCGAGGAGTGCGAACGCCTCACCACCGACGAGGTCGCGGGCGTGATCGGGGCGCACGACGGTGGCCAGCATGACTACCAACTCGGCGGTTGCGTGTGGACGGCGACCTCCGGCGGAGAGGCGATCCACGCGTCGGTGCTGTCCAAGGACGAGTACGAGGCGGTGGCCGAGATCGGGGAGCAGGTGAGCGGATCCGCCGACGGCGCCGTCTACGACGACATCCATGGCGAGCTGTGGTTCCCGTGCGGCAACGGTGACTTCTGTGGCGTCAAGGCCAACATCGGCGAGTCGGACCGGCGCAAGGAGGTCGCGTTGCGAATGGGCAAGATCCTGCAAGGCCGGATGTAGCACCCGCCGCACGCGGTGGCGCTACCGCCTGACGCACCGGCGCGCCCGGTTCGCCCCGGTCAGACCTGAGTCTGGACCGGGGCGAACCGGGCGCGCCGAGGAGTTGCCGCCGTGTCCGCTGACGAATCAGCCCTTCACGGCTCCGGTCAGTCCGCCGACGATCCGGCGCTGGAACAGGCTGAAGAACACCAGTGCCGGGATCATCGACAGCGAGGTGAACGCCAGGACCTTGGCCGTGTCGACCGAGTACTCCGAGGCGAAGGCCTGCACGCCGAGGGGCAGCGTGAAGGTCTCCTCCCGGTTCAGGATGAACAGCGGCAGCAGGTACCCGTTCCAGCTCTGGATGAAGGTCAGGATGGCCACGGTGATGACGCCCGGCATGGCCAGCGGAAGCACCATCCGCCAGAAGAAGCCCAGTCGGCTGCAACCGTCGATCGACGCGGCCTCCTGGATCTCGTCGGGGATCGCCCGTACGAACGGCACCAGGATGATGATGGTCAGCGGGATGCCGAACCCGATCTGGGGCAGGATCACCCCTGGCAGCGTGTTCATCAGCCCGAGGTTCTTGACCAGGATGTACAGCGGGGTGATCGCCACGGTCAGCGGGAACATCAGACCGGCGGCGAACAGTGCGTACATCGCCCCCCGCCCCCAGAACCGGTAGCGCGCGATGATGAAGCTGGTCATCAGGCCGAGGGTGACCACTCCCGCCGTGGTGGCCAGCGCCACGATGGTGGAGTTGAAGACCTGCTGCCAGAAGGTGCCGCCGGTCAGCACATCGAGGTAGTTCTGGGTCTGCCAGGTGCTGGGCAGTCCGGCGGGGTCGGTGGTGATCTCCGCGTTGGTGCGGAAGCCGCCCAGGATGATGTAGATGACCGGGGCCAGCATCGTCGCGATGAGCAGCAGCGCGACGAAGTACACCGACGGGTCGGTCCAGCTCATCGGCTTTCTGGACCGGGACGACCTGCGCGGTGCCCGGCGCCCAGCTACGGCGGTCACGGCCATCAGCGCCTCCCTCCGGTGATCGCGCCCTCGGTGTCCCGGCGCAGGACGAACCGCTGGTAGAGCAGGGCCGCGAAGAGCGAGACGAAGAACAGGACCACGGCGACCGCGTTGCCGTACCCGTACTCTCCCGCGTTCCGCCCGTTGGCCACCATGTAGGTGGCCATCGTCGACGTCCCCGCCGTCGCCGCCACGTACTGGCCCCAGATGATGTAGACCAGGTCGAACAGTTGCAGGGCACCGATCATCGACAGGAAGGCCCAGATGCGGATCGTCGGCCCGAGCAGCGGCAGTGTGATGCGTCGTTGGATCTGCCAGTACGAGGCTCCGTCGATCGCCGCGGCCTCCGTCAGCTCCTCCGGGATGCCCTGCAGCCCGGCGAGGAAGAGGATGACGGCGAAACCGATGTACTTCCAGGTGAGGATGCCCATCAGCGTCCAGATGGCGATCTTCGGATCGGACAGCCAGTCGGCCTGCAGCCAGCCGAGCCCGATCTTCTCGAGGACGGCGTTGACCACGCCCTCCCCGTGCAGCATCAGGCTCCAGCCGGTACCGACGACCACCTCGGCGATCACGTACGGGATGAAGACCAGCACCCGGATGATCGTCTGCCCCCGCATCTGCCGGTTCAGCAGCAGAGCGAGCAGGATGGCGGCTGGCCCCTGGAGCAGCAGCGACAGCACCACGATGATGCCGTTGTGGCGCAGGGCGTCGATGAAGGTGCCATCTTCGAAGATCAGCAGGTAGTTGCGGAAGCCGACGAAGTCCTCGGCGGGCCCGTAACCCTGCCAGCTGAAGAAGCCGTAGTAGGCGGCCATGGCCACAGGCAGGATGACGAACGACAGGAAGACGATAAGTGTCGGCCCCGTCATCAGCGCGATTTCCAGCCGGGCTGGCCAGCCGATGCCCTTGGGTCGGCGGCGCCGGGCCGGGGGCGACACGACCGGCGTGTCACCCCCGACCTTCGTCAGACCCGGTGACGGGTCCGGCGCGAGCCGTACGCTCTCGTGTTGCGTTTCAGACATGGCGTTTGGACTACTGCGCCCTCTTGGCGGCGGCCTTGACCGCGTCGACGATGCCCTGCGGGTCTCCCTTGCCGGCCAGCATGTTCACCACGGCGGTGTTCAGGGCGTTGCCCACGTTCTGCCCGTAGACCGTGTCGAGCCACTGGGAGACGAACGGCGCCTGGTTGTAGGCGGCGAGGATGGACTGCAGGTGCGGCTCGGTGACCGCGGCCTGCGCCTCGCTGTTGACCGGCGGCGCGTTGAACGCCTCGTAGTAGGCCTTCTGCACGTCGGTCTTCGCGATGTAGTTCAGGAAGGCGGTGCACTCGGCCTTCGGGGCCTGGGCCGAGCAGGAGTAGCCGTCGACACCACCGAGGATCGCACCGGGCTGACCGGCACCGCCCTCGATGCTGGGGAAGGGGAACCAACCCAGGTCGGGCAGCGGCTTCTGGTCCGGGGTCAGGGAGGCGATGACGCCGGGGTTCCAGGCGCCCATCAGCTCCATCGCCGCCTTCTTGTTGGCGAGCAGACCGGCGGAGCTGCCGGCACCCTGCTGGGCGGAGGTGGTCAGGAAGCCGTTGTTGAACGGCTCGGACGCGGCGAAGTTCTGCACGTCCTGTCCGGCCTTGAGCCAGCAGGGGTCGTCGAAGGTCATCGTCTGACCGGCCTGGGTGATCGTCTCCGAGCTGCACTCACGCAGCGCGAAGAAGTAGTAGTAGAAGGCGGCCGGCCAGGCGTCCTTCGCACCGAGGGCGATCGGCTGCACGTCCGCGGCCTTCAGCTTGGTCACGGCATCCTGAAGCTCGGCGAGGGTGGCCGGGGGCTGGGTGATGCCCGCCTTGGTGAACAGGTCCTTGCTGTAGAAGAAGCCACCGGGCAGGACCGCCACCGGCATGGCGTAGACCTTGCCCTCGATCGTCTGCGCCGTGAACGACCCTTCCGAGATCACCTTCTTGGTGTCGTCGGTGATCGAGTCCGTGAGGTCCATCAGCTGGCCGGCCTTGACCATCGCGGCCATCTTGCCGCCGCCGCGCTGCATGAACACGTCGGGGGCGTCGCCGGAGTTGAGGGCGGTCTGGAGCTTGCCGTCCAGGTCCTCGTTCTGGATCGACTGAATCTCGATCTTCACGTTCTGGTTGGCGGCCTGGAAGTCCGCGACCGTCTTCTCCCAGAACGCCTTACCCGGCCCGGTGCTGGCGTTGTGCCAGAAGCTCATCGTTACCGAGCCATCGCTGTTGCGGCCATCCGATTCGTCGCCGCCGCAGGCCGCCGTCGCCAGGACGCCCGTTGCCAGGGCTACCGACACAGCCAGTAGTTTTCTCGCCCTCATCAATCTTCCTCTCTGCCAAGTCCGCCCACCTGAAACATCCCTGAACGAGCCGCCGGCCAGGACGTGCACCATGGCGGCGCCGGAGGGTTGTCTCCCTGTCGACAGGCGCTGGTCCGGGCTCGGCTCGCGGTCACATCGCGATCAACCTCGGAGTGACCCAGGCCACCGACGGCCAAAACGGTCGCAGACTTGTCCGAAAAAAACAAGACACGTTTCCGAAACTTCCGTGACCTAGTGCCGGGGGTGAAGACGTCGCTGGTCAGCCGGGCTTATCGGCGGCAGTAGCAGGGCGGCTACCTGCGTGGCTCTGCGTGACAGGGTGTTTGCGCTAACAAGCACTGGCCGGTAATGGCGTCCGAATCGTCCGGTAGCTGGGCAGGGAGCTCCGCCGAGCCACTCCGGCGACCTGGTCGCTCGCATACTGGTCCCGGAAAAATCCCGGTAGGTGTCCGGGCGCCGTCATCCGGCTCGCCCGGAAGGAATCGTTGTGGGCCCGTTACGAAGGCGATACCGGACCACGGTGTGCGGAGGAGCCGGGGCAACATCGGGCGGCGCTGGTTGATCACGCTTACACCAACAATTCGACCGAGGCGTCATCGACATCGCATGACCGTGACGAAACGCGGAAAATCGGCACTGCGGCGTCACGCCAGGGTGGTGGCGATGGTGACCGCCTCGGCCATCGTCAGCTCGCCCTCCAACCGATACGTCACCCCGGCGTCCTCCCAGATCAGGGTCGCCGCCGCGAGACGGGCGCTCTCCTGGCGGACGATCCCGTGGCGGTCGGTGTAGGAGACCGGGTGCGGGCCACCGACCCAGATCGCCTCAGCCGCACCCACCTGCGTCCACTCGGCGTCCGACCCGCCGGCCTGCTTGAAGAAGACCGGATCGAGACGGCCGTCGAAGGTGTCCAGACGCAGGGCGCCGGCCCGGTAGAACAGACTCGCCACCCGGTGCCCGCCGGTGTCGTCCGGGTCGGCCAGCAGTACCTGCTCGGGTGGACCCAGCACGGTCGGCGTCCGGATCGGGAAGCGCACCAGCCGGCGCGCCTCGTCCAGGGTGGCGGTGCGCTGCCCCGGCGGCGGCGACGGGACGCCGGTCGGCGGTGTCCGGGCAGGGGAGGTGCTGATGGTGATGCCGGCGAAGCGCAGCAGTCCCGCCATCGCGTCGGCGAGCGCGGCCCGTCCCGGCGGCAGCACCGCCACCAGCAGCGCGGCCAGCGCCGCCGCCAGCGCGTACCGCCAGCGTCGTCGGACCGCGACGCGGCGGGCGGGTGGTGCGGCGGCCAGCCGGGCACGGACCCGGGTCGTAACGTCCGGCGGCTGGGGGGTCTCCAGCCAGCCGGACAGGTCGCGTAGCTCCCGCTCCAGGTCATCCACGGCTGACCTCCTCGACGGCGAGCAGGCCGCGTAGTTTCACAAGTGCCCGCGAGGTACGCGACTTCACGGTGCCCCGCGGCCAGCCCAGCATGGTGACCGTCTCGTCCTCGCTGAGGTCCAGCAGGAACCGGCAGACGATCACCTCCCGGTCCCGGGACGGCAGCGACCGCAGGGCCCGCACCAGAGCGGCCCGGCGCTCCCCGGCGAGGACCGCGCCGACGGCGTCGTCCTCGACGATCTCCGCGCCCGACGCCACCCGAGCCGCGCGCAGCACCAGACCGTTGCGCCGCTCCCGGGTGCGGTGCAGGTTGCGCGTCTCGTTCGCCACGATCGCCAGCAGCCAGGAACGGAACGACGACTCGCCACGGTAACGGTCGAGCTTGCGGTACCCCTTCACGAACGCCTCCTGGATGACGTCCTCGGCATCGGAGCCCGCGCCGAGCAGCACCGCGGTCCGGTGCGCGGCCGCGGTGTGCCGCGCGACCAGGGACTCGTACGCCTCCAGGTCACCTGCCTGCGCGCGGGTGACGAACTGCTCGTCGTCCAGGGCTACCTCCGGTGGAATCACCCCTACTGACACCGCCCGCGCCGCGTGGGTTCCATCGCGCCGAGTGGGAACCCGGGACGCCCCGGAGGTGTCACCGGGTCATGATGGCGAACACGACGATCTCGCGGCGTACCCTGCTGACCGCGCTGGCCGGGGTCGGAGCCGCGACCCTGGCCGGTTGCGAGCCGACCTCGGCGGTACCGGCCGCCGCCGACCCGCTGCCCGACCCACTGCTCGTCGCCCTCGACGGTGGCCTGACCGTGTTGCGGGGCACCGACCGGCAGCCGATCGGCGCCGGGGTGGCCACCGCAGACGGGCGGCTGGTGTGGACGGTCGCCGCCGCCGGTGCCGACACCGACCTGTGGCGCGTCGACGCCGGCCGGGGCGCCGCCTCCGAGCGGGTACGGCTGCCGGGCCGGTGGGTGCCGCAGACCGCCTCCACCGACGGCACCCGGCTGGCGCTGACCACCGAACGTCTCAGCGCCACCGGGGACCGTCCCGCCGGCCGCGACGAGACGCTGGTGTTGATCGCCGACGCCGGTGGGGTGCGGCAACGGCTGCGGTTGCCGGGCAACGTCGTGCCGGAGGCGTTCACCCACGACCTGGCCGGGCTGTTCGTGCTGGAATGGCTGCCGCCGGCCGCGCCGGACCGCTACCGGGTACGCCTGGTCGACCTCGCCACCGGGGTAGCCGGGCCGCTGCTCACCCGCGCCAAGACACCGGTGCCGGAGGGCGGGGAGGAGGAGATGCGCGGCGACGGACGGCAGGCGGTGCTGTCCCCGAACCGCACCGTGCTCTACACGCTCTACACCCACCAGCCCGACCACCAGCACACCCGGGACCGGATCAGCGGCCGGCCGGGCAGCGACGTGCACGCCTTCGTGCACACACTGCACCTGGAGCAGCGGTGGGCGTACTGCGTGGACCTGCCGCACCCGTTCGGGGAGGGCGCCGCCGACGGCCACACCATGGCGATCAGGCCGGACGGCGGCCGGCTCTACGTCGCCGACGTCGGTTCCGGCGCCGTCGCCGAGATCTCCACCGAGGAACTGACCGTACGCCGCGTCGCCGCCCTCGCCACCGGGGCCGGTCCGGCGTACGCGGCGGCCTCCGCCGAGCGGCTGTTCGTCGGCGCCGGCACCGCCGTACGGGCCGTGGACCTGGCGGGTCTCGCCGTCACCGCCGAGCGGGCGACAGCCGACCCGATCACCGGTGTCGTGCTCAGCCCGGACGGCTCTCACCTCTACCTGGGCCAGCGGGCCGCGGTGAGCTGGCAGGATCCGGTCACCGGCGGCGAACTCGGCCGCGCCGCCGTGCCCGGCCTGGTCGGCCTGCACGGTCCCGCCCGGCCCGCCTGACCGGGTAGCGGTCCCCGGCGCGGCCGGTCGTCGGCGGGCCCGCCGCGGGCCGACACGGAACTCGACCCGGGGCCTAGCGGGCGTGGGCGGCGGCCAGGTCGGCGAGCAGCCCCTCACAGCTGCGGGCCACCACCTGCGCGCCCCGCCGCTGCAGCAACGCGAGCCCGGGATCCTCGGCGTGTTCCCGCCACCGCCACCGCGCCTCGGCGGCGGTCTCCCACAGCCACGCCAGTGTCGCGTCGGGCGCGATCCCCAGCCGGGCCGCCGGTTCGTCACCGTCGCCGCCGACCAGCCGCCGCGCCTCGGCGGCCAGCTCGGCGTCGAACCCGAGCCGGCCGTCGCGCAGCGCCGCCAGCAGCCGCGACTCGGCGAACTCGTGCGCACCGGCGAGCAGCTGCTCCAACACGGCGAGCAGGTCGCCGGTGGCCGGACCCGGTTCGTCGCGCAGCAGCGCCTCCACCGCCGTCAGCGCAGACCGGGCCTTGAGCACGTGTCGGCGGTCGACGAAGAGGCGGTTGAGGGACTCGCGTAGCTCACCGAGCCCGCTGCGGCGGACCAGCTCGGTGGCGAGGGCCACCCGGTTGTCGCAACCGGTGCGGACGAGGGTGGTCGCCAGGCGGATCCCGACCACACCGAGCCGCTCCAGCAGCGCGCCGCGGGTGGCCGCGTCCAGTCCGGCCGGCGGCTCGCCGCGAGCGAACCGCTCGGCGGAGAGGAGGTACGGCTCGAGCTCGGCACGCGGCACCCGGGCCAGGGCCGCCAGCGCGGCGAACTCGGTCTCGCCGAGCACCCGGCCGGCCAGGCCGAGCAGCCCGCTGCACGGCACCACCGCCACGCACAGCGCGTCCACGTGCGGGTCCCGCAGCGCCCGCCGGGCGAGCTGACGGGCGCCGAGCAGTGCGTCGACCCGACCGCCACCGGACTCGTCCACCCGGGACAGCACCATGATCGTGTGCACCGGTGCGGCCTGCCCGACGACGCCCTCCCGGGTCGCCCCCAGGATCCGCAGGTCGGCGCCCCGGGCGTCGCGGGTCAGGTACAGCAGCGCGTCGGCTTCCCGCCGCACCCGCGCCAGCACCGGATCCGCCGCCTGTTCGTCGGCTGCGCCGATCGCCGGTGTGTCCAGCAATGTCACCTGCCGCAGCGAGCGTGCCGGCCACCGCACCACGATGTCGCGCAGCTCCCCGGCGCGCCAACCTGTGAGGTCGACCCGCATCCCGGTGCCGGAGCGCAACACCGCCAGCCGCTGCGGCGGATGACTGGTGGAGTACCCGGTGGCGTCCGGCTGCGGCCCGTCCTCGTACCAGGTGAAGGCGCTCCCGTCGACCGGGGCCACCTCCTCACCCATCAGGGCGTTGAGCAGGGTCGACTTGCCGCTGCGCCACCCGCCGACGACGGCGACCCGCAGCGGCTGGTCGTAGCGGGCCAGCTGGTGCCGCAGCAGCTCGGTGACCCGGGGGTTGTCGCGGTAGCCGTGCAGCGCCCGGTGCAGCAGGTCCCGGACCTCCGCGTCCAGCCGCGCGCCGGTCATGCCAGCGGCGCCAGTGGCGCCGGGCGGGCGGCGGTCACCTGCTGCGCCTGCTCGTACAGCTCGGCCAGCCGGATCATCCGCTGCTGGATCTCCCGCTGGCGTCGCTCACGTACCGCCGCGTCGGTGTCGGCCGCCTCCTTGGCGCTGCGCAGCGACTCGATGATGGCGGTCTGCAACTCGTCGGTCAGCGCGGCGAAGTGGTCCCGCAACACCCGCTGCGCCCGACGGGCCGCGTCCCGGCTGTCCTTGCTGACCTGGATGAAGAAGTCGTCGACGTGCCGCTGTACCGCCGCCTTGACCGTGGCCTGCCGGCGGCGCAACAACTGTTTGCCCTCGTCGCGGATGCTCTTGCCGCCGAACAGGGCGCCGGCGCCGATCGAGATCGGGTTGATCATCGGCATGCCGGCCAGGGTCAGCGCCAGGCCGAACATCAGCAGCCCACCGTAGGAGCCCTTCATGCCGGTGAACACCTTCTGGCCGACGGTGAACCGGTCGACGTTGGGGCGTTCCAGCTCCGGCACCGGTGCGCCGTACTCCACCGAGGCGGTCAGCGGCCAGGGTGGCAGCGACCCGTGGCCGTACCGGGCGAACGACTCGGCGACCCGCCGGGCGATCCAGTCGCACCGCTGAACCAGCCACCGTCGGTTCGCCGCGGCCGCCTCGACGAGGCTCTCCTCCAGCCACTGCGCGACGGTGTCCCACGCCACCAGCGGGTCGGCGGTCTCGAACGCCTCGTCGACCATCCGCAGGATCTGCCGGGTGCGGTCGCGCAGGTCGTGCTCGATGTCGGAGATGAGATCGGCCATCTCGTCGGTCAACGTGTTCTGCCATCGGGTGGCGCACCGACGCAGCTCGTCGACCTCCCGTTGTGCCGCGTGCAGCCGGGCCATCGGCGCGGACTCCTCGGCCGAGCGCTGGTCGGTCAGTTCCGCCCGCAGCGGCGCGGCGAGCTGTTCCACCACGGTGCGCGCGGTAAGCACCACCGCGGCCCGGGCCAGGGTGTCGGGCTTGGCTGCCAGGTGTCGCCGGAGCAGGGCGATCAGCGCCGGGAAGCCGGACTCCGCGTTGAGCGCGTGGTCGTCGGTGGCGGCGGCGTGCAGGCGCAGCGCGGCGGACACCGGGATCAAGGGCGCCGGCACCCCGGCGTCGGCCAGGTGCCGCCGGTTGCGGTCGGCCACGGCCCGCCAGTCCGGGACCAGGTCCGTCTTGGTCTGCACCACGGCCACGTTGGAGTGCGACCGGGTGAGGTGCAGCAGCATGTTCAGCTCGTTGACCGACAGGTCCCGGGTGGAGTCGGTGACCAGCAGCACGGTGTCCGCGCGGGCCAGGGCGGCGACCGGGGTGCCGGCGCCCACGGCGGCGACGTCACCGCCGCCCGGCATGTCGACAAGCACCACGCCGGCGCCGAGCAGCGCCCGGGGCAGACCGATTTCGATGTACGCGGGGCCGCCGCCGGGCAGCCGACCGGTGCTGCCACCGACTCCGGCGGCGATCTGATCGGTCGGCACCGGCGTCCGTTGCACGGCCGGCGGGTCGGCGGCCGGCGTTCCCGGCCTCGTCAGCGGCGTCTGCACCACCGTCGCCGAGGCGACCTCGGCGTGCCGCAGCACCGTCGGCAGGACGGTCGTGGTCCCGTCACCGACGGGGCAGACCGGTGCGTTGACGATCGCGTTGACCAGTTGACTCTTGCCCTGGTTCGGCTCGCCGACGACCAGCACGGTCAACGTCGGATCGAGCAGGTGGGCGCGCTTGAGGCGGACCGCCTGAAGCAGGTCGCCCCGACCGTGTTCCTGGCACGTGCGGGCGATGTCGTCGAGCGCGTCGAGCCAGATTCCCGCCATCACCGCACCAAGTGTGCTGAATTCGGCTCAATTTTCAAGTGCGAAGAGGCGGGCGGGGCCGGCACCGAACGGTGCCGACCCCGCCCGCCGACGGGCGTCAGAGGAGACCGTCGGTGAGGCCCAGCACCCCGCCGGTCGAGGTGGAGGCCTCGCCGTGGGTTGCCGTGTCCCCGCTCACCGAACCACTGACCCCGCCGTCCAGAAGCCCCTTCGTGCCACCGGTGACGGTGCCGGTGACACCGCCCAACAGGCCGTCGACCTGCCCGGTCACACCGCCCACAGTGGAATCGAGGTCCAGCGACGGCACCACGCCACCCGTGTCGCCGGTCAGGCCGAGCCCGCCCAGGGTGTCACCGACACCGAGCGAACCGACCAGATCGCCGACCTGACTGGTGGTGCCGGGAAGCAGACCGGAGGTGGTGTCCAGCAGCCCGGAACTGGTGCCGTTCACCGCGGACACGGGGTCACCCACCGCGCCGGTGACGTCACCGAGCGCCGGCTCCGTGGCGCGGTCGAGCGGGGCGACCACGTCCGCGTCGAGGGTGTTGGCCACGTCGTGTACGCCGGACAGGTCCGCGCCCACCCCGGTGGGGGTCACACCGACGCCGACTCCCGGGAAGACGGTCGCCCCCGCGGTCACCGTCGACGGGTCGACGGCGATCGTGCCGAGCACCCCGGCCTTGACGTCCACCCCGGAGTGGGAGCTGCCGACGCTGATCTGCTGCGCCACGCTCTGCAACTGGCTGATCGCGTCGGTGGCGTCACCGACCAGCGGGTCGAGGCCGAGCTGCCCGGTCACCGGGGCGACCGGGGCGAGCCCCTGCACCGGGGCGTAGTCCACCACCAGCGGCACCACGTCCTGGACATCGGCGGCCGTGATGTCGCCGAGGCCGGCGGCCCGCAGCGCGCCCTCCGGGTCGAGGTCGAACGCCGACCGGGCATCCGCGTCGGTCAGCAGGTTGAGCACGAAGTCGTGCAGGGTCTGGTCCATGTCGGGGGTTCTCTCCTCGGCGAAACGTCAACGACCGGTGATCGCCGATGACGCTACGGGCGGTGCCCGGGACCGGGCATCGGGGACGATCCCGCAATCCGACCCGTTCGATTAGGGGCATCCGGGCTCTCGTACGTTAGGGGGAGTGGGGGACCGGCGCCCGCCGAAGTTGGGGCTCCTGATGCCGGAGTGATCTCTGGTACGAACGTAGGAGCCCACGGGGTCCCCCGGGGCGGCCCGCATCGGTGGGCCTGTCCGGCCCACCCCACGGCCGACGCGGTCAAGGAAGAAAGCAGATGGCCTACGTGCTCGGGATCGACATCGGCAACACCAGCACCGTCGCCGCGGTCGCCCGGCACCGTGACGGGCACTGGGGTCACCCCGAGCCGGTCGCCCTGCACCCAGGACCGGGGGCGCTGCCGTCGACGTTGCTGCTGTCCACCGACGGCACGTTCGCCCTCGGTGAGGGTGACGAATCGGAGCGTACCGCCCGGGGGGTGTTGAGCCGGGTCGGCGACGGCGTGCCGCTGCTGCTCGCCGGTGAGCGGTACCGGCCGGAGACCCTCGTCGCGCTGCTCGCCGCGCACGTGGTCGACCAGGTCCACGGTGCCCGGGGCGCGCCGGCCGAGACGATCGTGCTCAGCCACCCCGCCTCCTGGGGGCGCTACCGCCGCGACCTGCTGCACAACGCGCTGTGGGACTACGGCCTGGGCGCGGTGACGCTGCTACCCCGCACGGTCACCGTGGCGGAGGGACACGCCGCCCGGGGCTTCGCCGGTGGAGTCGCCGCCGTCTACGCGCTCGGCGGCAACACCTTCGAGACCGCACTGGTCCGGCGCAACGCCCGGGACCGGTACGAGACCGTCGGCGTCCCCGCGACGCTCGCCCGGTTCGGCGGCGCCGACTTCGACGAGGCGCTGGCCGCACACGTGCGGACCGCGCTCGCCCGGGACCTGGCCGCCGCCGGCCCCGGTGCCCGTACCGCCCTGCGTCAGCTGCCCGTCGAGTGTGAACGGGCCAAACGGGAGCTGACCGTCGGGTCGCAGACCGACGTGGCGTTGTCGCTGCCGACCGGACCCGTCCGGGTGCCGGTGACCAGGCTGGAGTTCGAGGAACTGATCCGGCCGGCCGTGCAGACCACAGTGGAACTGCTGTCGCAGGCCGTCCGCGCCGCCGACCTGGCACCCGGGCAGCTCGACGGCGTGCTGCTGGCCGGCGGCGCCAGCCGGGTACCGCTGGTCGCCGAGCTGCTCGCCACGGCCGGCTTTCCGGTCGAGACCGCACCCGACCCGCAGAACACCGCCGCGGCCGGCGCGGCCGCCGCCGGCACCCGGATCCTGTCCCCACGTCCGCTGCCGACCGGCCCGCCCCCACCGGCCGGCCCACCCGCGACCGTCGGAACCCCCGCGACCGTTGCGACCGCGTCCGCCGGGTCGATGGCGCACACCGCCGGCCCGCCCCTGGGCCCGGCCGACGACCTGACCCCCCGCGACGAGCCACCGCCCCGCCCGCCGATCCGCTACCCGCCCCTCGAACTGCCGACACGATCCCGCCGAAAGCTGGCACGCAGCCGGGGACACGAAGGATGACCGCCATGATGACGAGCGCCGTGGCGGACAGCCCGCTGGTCCTCGACGCCGAACCGACCGACCTGCTCGACGCGATCACCGCAGACCCGGCCGCGCCGCTCACCCTCGGGGTGATCGGGCCGGGCGGCCACGGCCGCACCACCTACTTGCAGGAAATGGCCGGTCGGTACGCCCGGGCCGGCGTCACCGTCCACACCGAAGCACCGGCCACCGACGACGCGTACGCTCCCGACACGGTGCTGCTGATCGACGACGCGCACCTGCTCGACGAGGCCCGGCTGCGCACGCTGCGGCGGCTGGTGACCGACCGCCGGCACCGCATCGCGATCAGCTACCGACCGTGGCCCCGACCGGCGGCCCTGATCGAGCTGACCGACACACTGCGCCGTGAGGGACGCCAACTCCTGCTCACCCCGTTCACCCGGGCGCGCACCGCCGCGTACCTCGCCGCCGTGCCCCGCCTCGGCCGCCGCCCGGACCTGGTCGACTTCGTGCACAGCCAGACCGGTGGGGTGCCCCGGCACGTGGGATGGCTGGTCGACGGGCTGCGCGAGCAGGAGACGGCCACCGGCGTACCGACCGAACCGCCCCGCCAGGTGGTCCTGCACCTCGGTCCCGACCTGGAACACCTGCCCTCCGACGTGCGACGGCTGCTGATCGCGCTGGCCGCCGGCGTCCCGCTGCCCACCGAAGCGCTGCGCCCACTGCTGAACCGCGAACCGGCGGAAATCGACGACCTCGTGGCCGAAGCCCGCGCGGCCGGGCTGCTCGGCGCCGACGGCCGCCCCACCCCGCTGGTCCGTCGGGCGGTGACCGCGCTGAGCCCGGCCGCCGACCGTACCGCCGTCTGGCATCTGCTCAGCGACCTCGCGCTCAACCGCGGCGCACCGGTGTTGCCGCTGGTGCGCTCGCTGCTGGCGGCCGGCGTCGCCGGTGACTGCCCGGCCGCCACCCTGGAGGCGGCGGCGGAGGAGGCCCTCGGCGGCGAGCCGGCGCTGGCAGCGCACCTGTTCGCCGCGGCGGGCGCCGCCGGTCGACCCACCGGCGTCCGGCAGGCGGTCGCCGCCGCCCTCGCCGGTGACCTCGACCTCGCGCTGCGGCTGGCCGACCGGCTGCTCACCACCGCACCGCCGGACGCCCGGGCGGAGGCCGCCCTCGTGGCCGCCACCGCACTGGCCCACCGTGGACAGACCGACCGCAGCGTGGAGCTGTACCGCTGGTCCGGCGGGGTCAGCGCGCACGCCTTCGCCGCGGTCGGCGCGCTCGCCACCGCCCGGCCCAGCGACCACCCCGAACCCGTCCCGGACAGCCCACCGACGTTGCAGGCCGGTGCCGCCCGACTGATGGCCGACGGGGTACGCGAAACTGTCCACGGCACCCCGTCGGCGGCGCTGTCCACCCTCGTGCAGGCGGCGGCCCTGCTGGAACCGGACGGACGGGCGGTGCTGCTGCCGGACAGTCCCGCCGCCCTGGCGGCGCTGACCGCCGTGCACTGTGGCGAGCTGGACATCGCCGAGCGGGTCCTCGACCGGGCCCTGGCCAGCGGCATCGGCGGGCCGCTGCTGACCGCCCGGCACCGGCTGCTGCGCGCCTGGATCCTGATGGCGCGGGGGCGGATCGCCGCCGCCGGCGAACAACTCGCCGAGGCCACCACCGGCGTCGGGCTGGAGTCCCGCGACCTGCTCTTCGCCGCCGGGTTGACCATGGGCATCGCCCGGCGAACCAGCGACCTCGGCGCGTTGCAGCGCGGCTGGGTGCCGGCGCTGGAGGCGGTGGTCCGCCACCCCGTCGACCTGTTCACGCTGCTGCCGCTGGGCGAGCTGGCCATCGCCGGTGCCCGGCTGGGTGACCTCAGCCGCCTCCAGCCCTACCTGCGGGCCGCCCACGAACTGCTCGGCCGCCTGGACGATCCGCCGCTGTGGCGTACGCCGTTGCACTGGAGCGGACTGCACGCGGCGATCCTGTCCGACGACCCGGTCGCCGCCGACGGGCACGTCAGCGCCCTGCTCGCCGTCGCCGGCCACAGCCGGTACGCCGCAGTGGTGGCCGCCGCGGCCGAGTGCTGGCTGGAGGTGCTGCGCGGCACCGTCGACCCGGTCCGGGTCGAGGCTGCCGCCCGGGGCCTGCACGACACCGGCCTGTGCTGGGACGGCGCCCGGCTGGCCGGGCAGGCCGCCATCCGCACCGCCGACCGGCGGGCGATGACGGCGTTGCTCGACTGCGCACGGGCGCTTCAGGGCCGGTCCGCCGCCGAGGACCGCAAGCCGGCAGCCGGCACCGTCTCGCACCGGCTCAGCGACCGGGAGCGGGAGGTGGCCGAACTGGTCGTCGCCGGTCTCACCTATCGGGAGATCGGGGACCGCTTGTTCATCTCCGCCAAGACTGTGGAGCACCACGTGGCTCGGATGCGCTCGCGGCTCAACTGCGCCAACCGCACCGACCTGTTGGCCCTGCTTCGAACCATTCTGGCTGACCCGTCGTACACCACGAACGGACAGCCGTGGCCCCGACGGGCCGCGAACTGAGCCTCGGACCGGCCCTCACCCGCCGGTTCCGCCAACGAGAGGACCTGCCATGACTTCTGCGGTGGCCACCGCCGACAACCTCAGCCGCGCGCTCGACAACATCGTCGACCGCGTGCCGGGTGCCCAGTTCGCGGTGGTGCTCTCCCCGGACGGCCTGCTGCTGGGCGCCTCGCGGGGCATCGACGACGAACTCGCCAGCCAGCTGTCCAGCATGGTCTGCGGGCTTCAGGCGCTGGGCCTGGCCGCCGCGCGGGTCTGCGGGGACGGCGAACTGCACCAGGTGGTGGTGCAGATGTCCCGGGCGTTCCTGTTCCACGCCACCACCGGAAACGGTGCGGTCCTCGCCGTCGGTATCGACGGCGACGCGGAGGTCGGCGACATGGCGTACGAGGTGGCCATGTTCGTCGCGCAGGCCGGCGACCACCTTCCGGTGTACCTGGAGCCGGTGGTGCAACGCGTCGCGCTCCGGTGATCGCCGGCGTCGCGGTCAGCCCCGGTCGCGGTGTGCGTCGTACTGCGGTGCCGGGTTCGCCACCTGCCAGAACTCGGCGGGCAGGAACGTGATGACATCGTCGTACTGACCGGCTTCGACGGCCTCGCGGATGGTGTCGAGGACCGCCCGGATGCCGGCCGCCGCCAGGTCGGGGTCGACGTCTGCCCGCCCACCGACCCGCTGCACGAACACGTCGAGGCCGAAACGCTCGGCGTCCTCATGTGGGCCGAACGCGTACGCCCGCAACCCTTCCGGGAGTTGCCCGGCGAGGTCGCGCGCCTCGCCGCCGTCGATCCGCTCCGCCAGGGTGGTAAGCGTGGCCCGCGCGATGGCGGTCGCCTGCTCGGCCGAGGTCCCGGTGCGGCTCGCCACAGAGTCGATGAACTGGTCGTCGTCCACCTCGCCGTACCCCTCTCGCCGCGGATCCGGCGTCTACCCGCCCACCGGCGTCCCAAACGAACGCGTCCTGCGCCGCCGCCCGCTCCCGCATGATCGGATCGGGCCAGGACGATCGGGCGCGACAAGGGGCGCGCGGGCCAGCCTTGGAGGCGAAAGGAGGCCTCATGATCTCGGCACTCAACCGGCTTGTCGACCTCGTCGAGGAGCACCTCACCGCGGAGATCGACGTCACCGGGGCGGCCCGGGCGCTCGGCACGACCGAGTACCACCTGCGCCGGATGTTCTCGTCGCTGGCCGGCATGCCGCTGTCGGAGTACGTGCGTCGGCGGCGCATGACCGTCGCCGCCGCCGACGTCGTCCGCGGCGAGGACGACCTGCTCACGATCGGTGTGCGGTACGGGTACGGCTCCACGGAGGCGTTCGGACGCGCGTTCCGGGCCGTCCACGGCGTCGGCCCCGGTGACGTACGCCGCGACGGAGGCCCCCTGCGTACCCAACCGCAACTCAGGTTCCGCCTGACCGTCGAAGGGAGCATCCCTGTGGACACCCGCATCGTCGACCGCCCCGCGTTCCGACTCATCGGACACGCCACCCGGGTCCCGCTCATCCACCAGGGCGTCAACCCACACATCCAGCGGCACGTCACCGCGCTGCCGGCCGAGGAGCACCAGCGGCTCAAGGAACTCGGCGACATCGAGCCGGGAGGTCTGCTCCAGGTGACCGACGATGTCGACCCCGACGCCGTCGAAGGCACCGAGCTGACCTACCTGCACGGGGTCGCTGTCGCCCGCGACACCTCGGTTCCCGACGACCTCGACAGCATCGAGGCGCCGGCCGGTACGTGGGCGGTCTTCCGCACCGCCGGACCGTACCCGCAGAAGCTGCAACAGGCCTGGGCCGCGACCGCGTCCGAATGGTTCCCGTCGAACCCGTGGCGGCTGCGGCCGGGTCCGTCGATCGTCGCGATCCTCGATCGTGCGGCCGATTTCAGCACCGCCACCTGTGAGCTGTGGCTGCCCGTCGAACCAAGCTGACGGGTACGGGCTCGGGATCCTGGTGACAGCCGGTGGGCCCGCCGCACAGGTGGGCCCACCGGTGGCCGGGACTTCCGGAAGTATCTTGACGTGTTTGGTGGGATCGTTACGATCTGCGCAATGACCGGCCCTGCCCCGACCGACGTCCACCCCGCCTGGTTGCCGCCTGAGGTGTTCCGCGCCGTCGGCTCCCGGCACTGTCTCGTACTCGGCGCCGGAGGGCTCGTCGACACGGTCGTCGCCGAGGTCGAGCGGGCCTGCGCCGAGCACGGCGGCAGCGTCCGGCGGGAGGTGGCGGGGCCACCGCCGAGCCTGGTGCTCGCCCTGGTCCCGGCCGTCGGCGACGGCGGCCCCGCCGAACTCGACGCCGCCCTGGCCGAGCTGGAAACGGCAGGCGGTGGGCCGCTCGGCGCGGAAGGCTACGCCCTGGCCCGCCACGGCGAGGTCACGGTGCTCCTCGCCGACCAGCCGGCCGGGCTGCTCTACGGGCTGTTCCACCTGACCCGCCTCGGCGAATCGGCATTCGGCGCACCGTACGCGGCGCAGCCGCACCGTCCCGCGATGCGCCGCCGCATGCTCGACCACTGGGACAACGTCGACGTGCACCCGGTGATGGGGCAGGTCGAACGCGGCTACGCCGGCGGGTCGATCTTCTGGCAGGCCGGCCACCCCCGGCGGGACCGCGGCCGGGTCCGGGCGTACGCGCGCCTGCTCGCCGCCTGTGGCATCAACGCGGTGACGGTGAACAACGTCAACGTCCACGCCACCGAGGCACGGCTGCTCACCGAGCGGCTCGACGACGTCGCCGAACTCGCCGACGAGTTTCGCCCGTACGGCATCCGGGTGCACCTGTCGGTCACCTTCGCCGCGCCGGTCGTGCTCGCCGGCCTGTCCACCGCGGATCCCCTCGACGACGCGGTGCGGGCCTGGTGGGCCGAGACCACCCGGGCGGTGTACGCCCGCATCCCCGACTTCGGTGGCTACGTCGTCAAGGCCGACTCGGAGGGACAACCGGGCCCGTTCAGCTACGGCCGCGACCACGCCGACGGAGCGAACCTGCTCGCCGAGGCATTGGCCCCCCACGGAGGCGTGGTGCACTGGCGGGCCTTCGTCTACAACCACCGGCAGGACTGGCGTGACCGCTCCACCGACCGGGCCCGGGCCGCGTTCGACCACTTCGCCCCGCTCGACGGCCGCTTCCGGGACAACGTCATCGTGCAGGTCAAGCATGGCCCGATGGATTTCCAAACCCGGGAACCGGTCTCTCCGGTGATCACGGCGATGCCCGGCACCCGGATGGCGGTGGAGTTCCAGGTGACCCAGGAGTACACCGGCCAGCAGCGGCACGTGTGTTACCTGGCTCCCTGGTGGAGCGAGGTGCTGCGGTTCGGCTGGAGCGATGACGGACATACCGTCGCCGGCGTGGCCGCCGACGGCGGCGGCCTGGTCGCCGTCTCCAATGTGGGCGACGATCCGTTCTGGACCGGGCATCCGCTGGCCCAGGCCAACCTGTACGCCTTCGGCCGGCTGGCCTGGGATCCGCAGCTGCGACCGGCGGAACTGCTCGACGAGTGGATCGAGCTGACCTTCCACCCGGACACCAGCGCCGACCCGGACCTGCTCCGCCGCACCCTGCACGAGATCATGGACGATTCGTGGCGCACCTACGAGCGCTACACCGCCCCGCTGGGCGTGGGATTCATGGTGCGACCGGGACTCCACTACGGCCCCGACGTCGACGGATACGAGTACAGCCGGTGGGGCACGTACCATTTCGCCGACCGCGACGGCGTGGGCGTGGACCGCACCCGGGCCACTGGCACCGGCTTCACCGGCCAGTACCCGCGGCCGTGGTCCCGGGTGTATGAATCCCCGGACACCTGCCCCGACGAGGTGCTGCTCTTCTTCCACCACGTGCCGTACGAGCATGTGCTGCACAGCGGTCGCACCGTCATCCAGCACATCTACGACACCCACTTCGACGGGGTGGCCGAGGTGGAGGCGGCCTGCCTGCGGTGGAAGTCGCTGGTCGGCCTGGTGGACGCGGCGGTGCACGCCCGGGTGACCGAGCGGCTCGACGAGCAGCTGCGCTGCGCGCGGGAGTGGCGCGACCAGATCAACGCCTACTTCCACCGCAAGTCCGGGGTGCCCGACGCGCACGGCCGGCCCCTGCACTGAGCTGGGCGTCGGCGACGCCGAGCTGCGGCGACGGGGCTCGTCGACGGCCGGTGTCGTCCGCCTCAGGCCGCCTCGGCGCGGTAGAAGGCGAAGCGGCCGAACCACGCCTTACCCCCGCCGTTGCTCGCGACGCCGGTCAGGCCGGCGTCGCCCAGCGCGGCCAGCACCCGCTCGGGGAGACTGGCGGCCACCCGGGCGTTGCGGTGAGCCATCCCGCCACCCCGCCCGGACGGTGTGCCGTCGATGTCGAGCAGGTGCAGTTCACCGCCGCGCCGCAGCACCCGCCTGACCTCTCGCAGCGCCCTGATCCGCTCGTCGTCGTCCAGGTGGTGCAGCATGAACGCGGACAGCACCCGGTCGACGCTGTCGTCTGGCAGCGGCAGCGCGCCGGCGAACGCCTGCTCGTACCGGATCGGCAGTCCGCTCCGGGCCGCCTTACGGCGGGCGCGGCGCAGCGCGGCCGGGTCGGGGTCGATGCCCAGCGCGTCGGTGTCCCGGAGGCGACGCCCGAGCGCGGTCAGGAGGTTGCCGGTACCACAGCCGATCTCCAGGATCCGCTGGCCGGGCCGGAGGTTCGCCCGGTCCATCAGCTGCCCGTGGATACGCCCGACACCGGCGAGGCGGGAGAACGGATCGTAGAGCGGGAGCAGCCAGTGCTTACCCATGCCGGGCAGGTACTGCTGTGCGTCCGTGGGGTGGGGCTGTCCGGTCATGTGACGCTCCGATATCAGATGAAGTTCGGTCGTACTCTCAGCGTCATGGCGCACGACACCGTGGACAATGGCGCAACTGTGGACCGGATGCGACGAAGTTCGGTTCCAGCGTCCCGCGCCGTCGGGGTGACCGGGCAGGGCGTGCCGGTCATCGGGTTCGGTCGGGTGCCCGGCCTCGCCCCCGTCGCCGTGGCCCGTGTCCCACAGGGCACGCCGATCCTGGACCCGGTCGCCGGCGGTGCCCACGCCCACGACTTCCTGGTGCTCTTCTACGCGCATCGGGCCGATGGCAGGCTGGTGATCGACAGCCGCAGGTGGACGGTGACCGACGGGGACCTGTTCGTCATCGCGCCAGGGCAGGTCGTTTCTCTCCTCGACCCGATCGAGACGACGGTCACCGACGGGTGGGTGGTGTGGTTCCCGACCGACGTGGTGCGGCCCGGAAGGTCGGGGGCCTACTCGTCGTGGCGGTCGCACCCGTTGCTGCTCCCGTTCGCCCACGGCATCCACCGGGCACAGCGGCTGCGCATCCCACCGTCCGACCGGGCGGGCTGGGTCGAGCGCTTCGCCGCACTGGACACCGAGCTGCGCGCCCGGCGCGACGGGCACCAGGAGGCCGCCCTCGCCCACCTGACCCTGCTGCTGGTGGCCGCGGCCCGGTTGCCGACCGGCGTCGCCGACCAGCTGCGATCGGCGGAGGAGCCGATGCTCGCGGCCGTCTTCGACGTCATCGAGCGGCGCTACCAGGAACCCATCTCGCTGGCCGATGTCGCCGTCGAAATGGCGCTCACCGCCGGGCATCTCACCACCGTGGTACGCCGCAAGACCGGCCGGACCGTCCAGCAGTGGATCGCGCAGCGCCGTATGCAACAGGCCCGCCTGCTGCTCACCGACACCGACCTGACCGTGGCGACGATCAGCCGCCGGACCGGCTACCTCGACGTCAGCTACTTCATCAAACGCTTCCGCGCGGAACACGGGGTGACCCCGACCCAGTGGCGCGACGCCACCCCCGGCACGCCGTGACCGACCGTCGTCACGGATTGTCTGTCGGTCCCGGCGCGTAGCGTGCGGAACGTTCGCGACGAAGGAGCAGAGATGATCCACAGTAACGGCAGCCCGGATTTCGAGCCCGCAGCCCGCGCGCTGAAGGCGCTGCTGCCCGGGGTGACCGATGACCGGCTCGCCGCGCCCACTCCGTGCCAGAGCTGGGCGGTCGGCGAGCTGCTCGACCACCTCATGGGGCTGACGCTCGCGTTCCGGACGGCGGCCGAGAAGGGACCGGATCCCGCGCCGAACGGTCCGGGTGACCCCTCCGCCGACAGGCTCGACCCCCAGTGGCGCAGCCGGCTACCGGTGCAGCTCGACGAGTTGGTTGCCGCGTGGCGCGGTTCGGCCGCCTGGACGGGCGAGACCGCGGTCGGCGGGGTGATGCTGCCGGCCGAGATCATGGGCGTCGTCGCGCTGAACGAACTGGTCGTTCACGGATGGGATCTCGCCAGCGCGACCGGGCAGCCGTACGACATTGACGACCAGACCCTCGACACGGTCCATCGCCTGGTGTCCCAACAGGCCAGCAGCGACGGCACTCCCGGCCTGTTCGGCCCGTCGATCACCCAACCCGCCGACGCTCCGCTGCTCGACCGGGTTCTCGGGCTCACCGGCCGCAGCCGTGAATGGACGCCCTGACGATCGGTGACCGGCAGCAACTTGAGGCATAGGAAGCCCGAGCCTCAGGTTACGCCGACTGTCCGCAGTGAGGGGCGACGAGCGGCGTAGATCCGTCCGGCGATGCCCGGTGGTGTCGGATATCTGATGGCGTTCACGTGTTGATCCGTCAGATATCGATCGCGAGGATGGTCACCTGATTCGAGACGGCGGTCGCGTCCGTTTTATTAATTCTGACTGGTCTGGCCGGGTATGGGGTCTGATTTCTTCATCAGCTATACGGGTGCGGATTCCGCGTGGGCCGAATGGGTCGCGGTCGAGTTGGAGGCGGCGGGCTACTCCACTGTGCTCCAGGCGTGGGACTTCACTCCGGGCACGGACTTCCTGCACAAGATGCAGGAGGCGACCACCTCTGCGCGGCGGACCGTGGCGGTGTTGTCGCCGGACTACCTCGGCTCCGCGTTCGGCGAGGCGGAGTGGCGGGCGTCGTTCGCCAAGGACCCCAGCGGTGAGCTGGGGCTTCTGGTGCCGGTACGGGTACGCGATTGTCGGCCGCCCGGGTTGCTGGCGACCCGGGTGTGGGTGGACCTGGTCGGCACCCACGAGGCGCAGGCCCGCGAGCGACTGTTGACCGGGGTGAACCGGAACCGCCCGCGACCGACGTCGGCGGTTTTCCCGGGCGAACAGTCTGCCCCGGCTGCACTGCCGGCCAGATCTCCGCGGCCGTTTCCCGGACCGCCCGACGCTACGCCGGCGGTAGTGTCGAACCTCCCGCCCGCGAATCCGGGCTTTGTCGGCCGGGGAACCCAGCTGACCCAGATTCAGCAGGGACTGGAACGGCGAGGGCGGGTGGCGCTCTGTTCACGTGACCGAATGGCCGGTATCGGCAAGACGCAGCTCGCGTTGGAGTTCGCCAACCGCCACGGCGACGCCTACGAGGTGGTCTGGCTGGTGCCCGCCGAGCAGGCCGATCTGGTCGGCGGGCAATTGGCTCAGGCGGCAGCGAAGGCAGGGCTGGTCGCCTCCGACGTGACCACCCCCGCGGCGGTGCAGGCGATACACACCGCCTTGGAGGGGGGCCGACGATGGTTACTGATCTTCGACAACGTCGACGACCGGCAGCAGGTGGTGAGGTGGCTACCACCACGCGGCGGACACGTGATCATCACGTCCCGCAATCCCGGATGGCACGAGGATGCTGTCCCGGTCGAGGTCGGCCTGTTCGACCAGAACGAATCCGCCGACCTGCTGCGGCGGCGGGTCCCCGCCCTCGGCGAATCGGACGCTGGCCGCTTGGCAGAGGCACTTGGGCACCTGCCGCTGGCCGTGGCCCAGGCCGCGAGCGTGATCGCCGAGACCGGCATGTCCGCCCGGGAGTATCTTGACCTGCTCGACAAACACTCCACCGTGATCCTCGACCAAGGCCGCCCGGCGACCTACCCGGTGTCGCTGGCTGCCGCCGTCAACCTGGCTGTCGACCGTCTCGAACAGCACGAACCCGCTGCGGCACACCTGGTGACGCTGCGCGCGACGATGGCACCGGAACCTGTCCCGCTGACCGTGTTCACCCAGTCCCTCAACAGACTTGCCCCACCGCTGCGCGAACTCGATCCGGTCGGCTTCTACCAAGTCGTGTCCACTCTCACGGCGCATGGGTTGGCCGGTGCCAGCGCCGACGGGCTGCACATGCACCGGCTCACCCAGGCGGTGGTCCGCCACCGCGCACACGGCACGATCGGCGAAGCGCGGACCTACGCCAGCGTGTCGCTGGCCGCGGCCACGCCCACCGACACCGACGACCCCGCCTTCTGGCCACAATGGGCAGCCCTGGCACCACACCTCATCGCCGCCGACCCCGCAACCAGCACACACCCGCCGCTACGGGAGGCCGCCTGCCGGCTCGTGCTGTACCTGCTCCGCCGCGGGGAGTTACACACTGCACACGCCCTCGTCCGGGACCTGTATCAGTCCTGGCAACGCCTCCTCAGCCCAGACCACCCGCACACCCTCAAGGCAGCCACCGAATACGCCCACGCCCGGTACGCCCTCGGCGCGATCCGCGAAGCGCACGACATCATCACCGACACCCTGCCCCGCTACCGCCGTGTCCTCGGCGAAGACCACCCCGACACCCTGCGCTCCGCCCACGACCTCGCCACCACCCTGCACTCGCTCGGTGACTACACCGAGGCCCGGGCCCTGTCGGAGGACACCCTCATCCGCTACCGTCGGGTGTGCGGCGATGATCACCTCGACACTCTGCGCGCCGCCCATGGCCTCGCCACCACCATGCACTCGCTCGCTGACCACACTCAGGACCGGGCCCTGTCCGAGGACACCTTGGCGCGCTGTCGCCGGGTGCTCGGTGACGACCACCCCCAAACCTTGCGCTCCGCCCAGGGTCTCGCCACAACCCTGCATACGCTCGGTGATCACAACGGGGCCCGTGCCCTGTCCGAGGACACCTTGGCACGCTGTCGCCGGGTGCTCGGTGACGACCACCCTCAAACTCTGCGCTCCGCCTATAGAGCCTGTTTCTGATCTATGTGGCTGGGCTCGTGGTACGGGTACGAGCGTGGCGGCGGGTCATCTGGAGGATCGCGGCCCAGTAGATGAT
>NZ_JBFAQH010000021.1:0-91689 GCF_040677165.1 Micromonospora sp. NPDC049374
GATCACCCGAAGCCTCAAACGCTACATAGCCCGCCAAATCTGGCGCACCCTCGAAGCCACCGCTTGACAAAAACCGTCACAGATCTTGCACTTTTCGTCGGGACGAATGCCGCCAGAGCGGGCATACCGGCGACCACGAGTGCAAGATCGGCGAGGTTTGACGAGCCGCTGTCGGGGTGCCGGGTGGCGGGGTCCGTGGCAGGCTGTCCGGCGTGAAAATCTACGCTGATCGTTTCCCGACCGCGCTGCGACAGCTGCTCACCGACCTGCTCGTCATCGCCTGGGTGTACGCGACGATCCGAGGCGCACTGTGGCTGCACGACCTGGTGCAGAAGCTGGCCGTACCCGGGCAGAAGCTGGAGGGCGCGGGCGGCGGACTTGCCGACAACCTCGCCGAGGCCGGCGGCAAGGTCGGCCGGGTGCCGTTGGTCGGCGACGAGCTGACCGCACCCTTCGAGCGGGCGGCCGGTGCCGCCCGCTCGCTGGCCGAGGCCGGCCGCGACCAGCAGGAGTTGGTCGACCAGTTGGCGCTGGCACTGGCCGTGGGGCTGCTGATCGTGCCGCTCGGACTGGTGGTGTTCGGCTGGTTGCCGCTGCGGGTGCGCTGGATGCGCCGGGCCGGCTCGGCGGCGACGCTGGCCGCCGCGCCCGCCGGCCGGGATCTGCTGGCCCTGCGCGCCCTGGCCGGCCAGCCGCTGCGCAAGCTCACCCGGATCGCCCCCGACGTCGCCGAGGCCTGGCGCCGTGGCGACGACGCGACGGTCAACGCCCTGGCCGCCCTCGAACTCCGCCGCCTAGGCCTCCGCGACCCCCACCACCCGTAACCCACCCTGCCCCCGCCCCAGGGCCGCCGTCCCACCCCGCCAGCCCAGGCCGCTGATCATGAAGTTGTTGTCGTCGATATCGGCGTGGCGCGACAACAACCTCATGATCAACGCGGGCGGACGCGGGCGGACGCGGGCGGACGCGGGTTACGGGGTGGGGGGTGGGGGGAGGTGGCGGCGGGCGGTGGAGGGGGCGGTGGAGGGGCCGGGCGTCCAGGGGGCCACCCAGGGCAGGTCGGTGGATGGGGTGATCACGCCGTTCTCCAGGGCGGCGTAGCGGCCGGCGAGGATGCGCTTGGCGGCCGTCACGTCGATCGAGTCGGTGTTCTCCCACAGGGCGGTGAACAGGGCGTCTACCCGGACCCGGGCCTGCCGGCAGAACAGGTCGGCAAGTTCGACGTTCTCCGGTCGGCTGTCGCGCTCGGCGTGGGCGCGTACGCAGACCGCGCTCATCGCGAACAACTCCGCGCCGATGTCCACCACCCGGCCGAGGAACGCCTGCTTGCGCTCCATCTTTCCCTGCCAGCGGGACATCGCGTAGAAGGTGGACCGGGCCAGCTTCCGACTGGCGCGTTCCACCTGACGCAGGTGCCCGGCGAGCGGACCGAACTCGCTGTACCCGGTGGGCTGCTGCCCCTTGCCGACCGCGAGGGTCGGCAGCCATCGCGCGTAGAACGCGCCCGCCCGGGCACCGGCCTTCGCCTTGCGGGCGAGCCCGGCGTCGGGGTCGATGATGTCACCCGCCACCGAAAGGTGCGCGTCCACCGCCTCGCGGGCGATGAGCAGGTGCATGATCTCCGTGGAGCCCTCGAAGATCCGGTTGATCCGCAGGTCGCGGAGCATCTGCTCGACCGCGGCCGGACGTTCGCCCCGGGCGGTGAGCGACTCGGCCGTCTCGTACCCCCGGCCACCGCGGATCTGGACCAGCTCGTCGGCGATCCGCCACGCCATCTCGCTGGCGTACAGCTTGACCAGCGCCGCCTCGATCCGGATGTCGTTGCGGTCGTCGTCGGCGAGCAGGCAGCAGAGGTCGAGCATGGTCTCCATGCCGTACGTGGTCGCGGCGATGAAGGAGAGCTTCTGGGCGACCGCCTCGTGCTCACCCACCGGCCGGCCCCACTGGACCCGCTCCGCCGACCATTCCCGGGCCACGTTCAACGCCCACTTGCCGGCGCCGACGCACATCGCCGGCAGCGACAACCGGCCCGTGGTCAGCGTACTCAGGGCGATCCGCAGCCCCTTGCCCTCGCCACCGATGACGTTCTCCTTCGGCACGAAGACGTCGTGGAAGCGGGTGAGGCTGTTCTCCAGTCCACGCAGGCCGAGGAAGGCGTTGCGCCGCTCGACCGTGATGCCCTCGGCGTCGCCGTCGACCACGAAGGCGGTGATGCCGCCACGACGCCCTTCGGTCTTCGGCACCCGGGCCATCACCACGAGTTGGGACGCCACGGTGCCGTTTGTGGCCCACAGCTTGACGCCGTTGATCCGGTAGCCGGTGCCGTCGGGCGTCGGGTCGGCGGTGGTCGCCAGGCGGGCCGGGTCGGAGCCCACGTCCGGTTCGGTGAGCAGGAACGCGGAGACTTCCCCGGCGGCCAGCCGGGGCAGGAAGCGACGCCGCTGCTCCTCGCTGCCGAACATCTTCAACGGTTGCGGCACGCCGATCGACTGGTGTGCCGACAGGAGCGCGCCGATCGCCGGGCTGACCGAGCCGGCGAGCATCAACGCGCGGCAGTAGTGCAGGTTGCTCAGGCCCAGCCCGCCGTACTCCCGACCGATCTTCATCCCGAACGCACCCAGCCGGGCCAGCCCCTGGAACACCTCGTCGGGGATCCGCGCGTCACGTTCGATCGCCGCGCCGTCCACCTCGGCGGCGACGTAGTCGCGGAGCCGACCGAGGAACTCCTCGGCGCGGGCCTGGTCCTCCGGATCCGGTCGCGGCCACGGATCGATCAGGTCGAGCCGCAGCCGCCCCAGGAAGAGTTCCTTGCCGAAGCTGGGCCGGTCCCAGGTGGTCTGGCGGGCCGCCTCGGCGACCTGACGCGCCTCCTTCTCGGACACCTGACCTGTGGCGTCCGGAGTGGACGCACGGGTCTCGGTCTCCGGCGACGGGTCGGCGTCACGGCTGTCGGTAGCTGACGGACGTTGGTTCTCGGCGATGGCCACGGCAAACCCCCCGGGGGCTCGATCCGGACAGTCGGACTGTTCCGCCTGTTCAGCAGGCTACCCGCGTTTGTTACCCAAAGGTAGCCACGGATATCCGCAGCAGCGGCCGGCTCAGTCCTGGTTCAGGCCGCTCGGGTCCTCGTCGTCGTCGATGTCGTCCTCACCCCAGTTGCGGCGGGCGAACGGCAGGAACATCCAGAGGGTCAGGAACCACAGGCCGGCGATGCCACTGAGCAGGAAGGCGACCGGTCGGGCGAGTACGAAATCGGTGATCAGCAGCACCGAACTCACCATCGCGATCAGCATGAAGCCGAGGCCGCCGCTGGCCATCCGGTGGGCGAAGCGCACCAGTTCCGGCTTGCGTCCCTGCCGGAACAGCGCCCGGTGAAACGCCACCGGCGAAATGATCATCGCGGTGGCGCCGGCCGCGGCCAGCAGCGCGACGATGTAGACGTCCCGCTGGAACGGTGTGGTCTCGCCGAATCCGGCGCTGAACGGCAGAGTCAGCAGGAAGGCGAAGAGGATCTGCACGCCGGTCTGCGCGACCCGCAATTCCTGTAGCAGATCGGCGAAGTTGCGCTGCCACCGCTGCTTCTCGGTTTCCTTTGACACTGCGGACCTCCGGGGCTCCGCCGGCCCTGGCTGCCGGCGGTCACGCTGATGCCCCACCGGGTTCGAACCGAAACCCGTTCAGGATCACCCCTGCCCGCTCTCCGCCCGCTCAAACCGTCGGGCGGACCCGGGCCAGGATCGCCTCGGCCAGCGGCGTCGGCGCCTCGTCCGGGATCCAGTGGGTGATCCCGGCCAGTTCGACGAATCGGAAATCCCCGGTCACGTGCGCGGCGCACGCCTGCGCGGCGACCCGCCCGATGGCGACGTCACCGTCACTCCAGACGAACGTGGTGGGCACCGGCACCGGGCCGGTCGCCGCCAGATCCGCCTTCGACATCGCCCGGTACCAGTTCAACGCGGCGGTCAGCGCACCCGCCTCACGCATCGGATCGGCGTACGCGGCCACCCGGGCGGCGTCACCGACGCCACGCAGCAGCCGACGCAGCCCGGCCGCACCGAGCGCCAGCAGCGTCTTCTCGGCCACCCCCGGCTGCCGGAACAGCAGCATGTACGCGGAGCGCGCCTTCTGCTGCGGGTCGTTCGTCAACGCGTACGCCATGGCCGCCGGATGCGGCACGGAGACCGCGGTCAGGGTCCGTACCCGGTCCGGGTGGGTGGCGGCCAGCGCCCACCCGACGACCGCACCCCAGTCGTGCCCGACCACATGGGCGGCGGGCACCCCGAGGGCGTCCAGCACCGCAGCCGCGTCGGCGACCAGTTCACCCAGCCGGTACGCCTCGACCTCGGCCGGCCGGGCCTGCGGCGAGTAGCCCCGCTGGTTCAGCGCGTAGCTGCGCAGACCCGCGGCGTGCAGGGCCGGCAGTACCCCGTCCCACTCACCCGAGTGCTGCGGGAAACCGTGCAGGAGCAGCACCGGTTCGCCCTGCTCCGGACCGCCGGTGGCGACGTCGAACCGCAGACCCCGGGCCTCGATACGCATTCCGGCAGCCTACCGACAACCCGACACCGGCTCGCAAAGGTGATACCAGGCCGGAGATCAACGGGACGGCTCGGCCAGCCGCTCCATCCGGTTCCAACCGGTCCAGCCACGCTCACGTAACAGCTCCTTCAGCCGTTGTATCCGGGGGTCGGACTCCTCGGCGAGCGCGTCCACCAGGTCGTGCGGCAGCTCGTCGTAAGCCTCGTTGCTGACGTTCAGCTCGCCCGCGGCGTACGCCTGCTCGGCCAGGCAGGCCATGATGTCGGCGGCTTCCACCAGGCGTGGATCGTCGTCGGCGTCGCTGTCGAAGACCTCGGACAGTACCCGGTAGAGCCGGACGACCCGCGGGTCGTCGAGCTGCGCGAGTTTGCCGGGCATGAGCTCGCGGACGCTGTCGGGCCAGCGAGCGGCGACCAGGATCCATCCGTCCCGTTCACCCGCCACCACCCGCTCGGAGGCACCGATCTCCCGAAGCCGGTCGAGGTAGGCGGTCACCTCCGGGGGGGAGCATCAGGCCGTCCCCGGCCGCGAGTTGCGCGATCTGCCGACGGCTGGTCTGAAGCCGTTGGATCTCATCCCGGAGGTGGCTGTCGATCATATGAATCGCCTCCGTGAAGGTCACCGCGTCGGCTTCGAGTAACTGATCGATCCGGGACAGCGGCACCCCGGCGTTGGCCAGAGTGCGGATCTTGATCAGCGACACGGCCGCTGTCGCGCCGTACCGCCGGTAACCCGAGGCATCACGCTCCGGCTCGGGCAGCAGCCCAATCTGGTGATAGTGCCGCACCGTCCGCACCGTGACACCGGCGTACGTCGCCAGTTGACCGATCGTCAGCATGCTCCGATCCTGCCCTCACCACACCCGGTCCGGTCGGCGCCGACTCATGCGATCCTCCGCCGGTAGTAGATGGTGGCGGTGAGGTAGGCGACGATGAGGATGCCGACGCACCAGGCGAGTGCGGTCCAGATGTCGGAGCCGACGGGCCGCTGGGTGAACAGGTCCCGGATCGCGTTGACGATGGCTGTCACCGGTTGGTGCTCGGCGAAGGCCCGCACCGGACCGGGCATGGTGTCCGTGGGCACGAAGGCCGAGCTGACGAACGGCAGGAAGATGAGCGGGTAGGAGAACGCGCCCGCGCCGTCCACCGACTTCGCGGCGAGGCCCGGGATCACGGCAAGCCAGGTCAGCGCGAGGGTGAGCAGGGCCAGCATGCCTGCCACCGCGAGCCAACCAAGCACATCCGCCCCCGAGCGGAAGCCCATGAGCAGGGCGACGCCGACGACGACCACGAGTGAGATCAGGTTGGCGACCAGCGAGGTCAGGACGTGCGCCCACAACACCGAGGTTCGTGCGATCGGCATGGACTGGAACCGCGCGAAGATGCCGCCCTGCATGTCCTGGAAGAGCCGGAACGCGGTGTAGGAGATACCCGAGGCGATCGTGATGATCAGGATGCCCGGCAGCAGGTAATTCACGTACGAGTCGGACCCGGTCTCGATCGCACCGCCGAAGACGTAGACGAACATCAGCAGTAGGGCGATCGGCATGATCGCGGTCGTGATGATGGTGTCCGGGCTGCGGGAGATGTGGCGCAGGGATCTTCCCAGGAGCACTGCGGTGTCGCCGAGGAAATGCTTGTTCATGGCTGTTCCTTGTCCGTGTCGGCACCGACGAGGGTGAGGAAGATGTCTTCGAGACTCGGCTGCTTCTCGACGTACTCGACCTCGGCGGGTGGCAGGATCCGCCGCAGCTCGTCGAGGGTGCCGTTCACGATGATCCGGCCTTCGTGGAGGATCGCGATCCGATCCGCGAGGTGTTCCGCCTCGTCGAGGTACTGGGTGGTGAGCAGCACCGTCGTGCCGCCTTCAGCGAGCGCCTTGACGGCCTGCCACACCTCGATCCGGGCCTCCGGGTCCAGCCCGGTCGTCGGCTCGTCGAGGAAGACGACCGGCGGGTTCCCGATGAGACTCATCGCGATGTCCAGCCGACGGCGCATGCCACCGGAGTACGTCGCCACCCGCCGCCCGCCCGCCTCGGTCAACGCGAAGCGCTTCAGCAGGTCGTCCGCGATCGCGTCGGGTGCCTTGAGGTGACGGAGTCGGGCGACCAGGATGAGGTTCTCTCGCCCGGTGAGGATCTCGTCGACGGCCGCGAACTGCCCGGTGAGGCTGATGGACTCGCGTACGTCGGCCGGCTGGGCCGCGACGTCGAAGCCGTTGACGTGGGCGGTGCCCGCGTCGGCCTTCAGCAGCGTGGAAAGGATCTTCACCACCGTGGTCTTGCCCGCCCCGTTCGAGCCGAGCAGGGCGAAGATGCTTCCCGGCGCCACATCGAGATCCACGCCGCGCAGCACATGCAGTTTCTTGTACGACTTTTCCAGGCCCCGGACACGAACCGCAGGCCCCTGAAGTTGACTGGTTGTCGCAGGGACGTTCATGCCGGTCAGCATGGAGGGTTGACGCAGCGTCAGGGTCAAGGCCGCAGCCCGATAATGACCGACGGGAATGGGCCTAGTCGTACGGGCGCTTGGGGACGGGCACCTGTCGCCAGGACTCGACCTCGAGGTAGGGGATCTCGGCGTCGTTGACCGGATCCCGACCGAGCCGGTCGCTGTAGCGGCCGGTCACCTCCACCCAACTGTCGTCGGGCAGCCCGGCCGGTACGTCGCCGGTCAACCCGAGCTTGACCGGGCGGCCGTCGGCGGCGCAGCAGGACAGCACCATCCGGGCCAGGATCGGCTGGCCGTCTGCGCCGGTGGCGATGAAGCCGGTGAGCTGCACCCGCCGATCGCCGATCGACGCGCCCCGGTCGAACAGTGCCCGGGAGGCGTAGTCCAGGACGCTGACCTGCACCGGGTTGCCCTCGGGCAGCGGCGGGTAGTCCGACTGCTGCTGGCTGCTCAGCGCGGTGCCGGCCTGGCCTGCCGCGTACGAGCCGAGGGCCGGTGGGGCGACCAGCAACAGGCCGAGCACGGGCAGGATCAGCAGCCAACCGACCCGCGGCTCGTGGTGGGCGTGCCCGTGCCCGTCGTGACCGTCACCGGACCCATCGGCTGGTACGCCAGCGCCGTCGCCCGGGAGGGGCCGCGAACCGGTATCGGACCACGCCGGGACGGCAGCGCTGCCACCGACCGAGACGGCATCGTCCCCACCGACCGGTGCGGCACCGTCGGCTCCGGCGGGTGCGCCGCCGGGAGCGCCGGCCGGGGCCAGTGCGCGGGAGGCCGGCGGCCGCAACTCGTACCAGAGCGTCATGATCGCGGCGGCGATCAGCAGCAGCCCGGCGGCGATCAGGAAGGGGCGCAGGCCCTCCTTGACGTAGCGCAGGTAGAGATCGGTGGCGCTGGCCCGGAGCACCGCGCCGCCGAGCAGCAGCAGGATCACCGCCTGCGCCTGCCGGTTCACAGCAGCACCGCCCCGGCGCCGACGGCGACCAGCACGGCCACCACGAAGGTGGTCGGCGCGAACCGGAAGGCGAACCGGCGGCCGAACACACCGGCCTGCATCGAGATCAGCTTGAGATCGACCATCGGCCCCACCACCAGGAAGACCAGTCGGGACGTGAGAGAGAACTGGGACAGCGAGGCCGCCACGAAGGCGTCGGCCTCCGAGCAGAGCGAGAGCAGCACGGCGAGCAGCGCCAGTGCCAGGATCGACAGCCACGCGTTGTCGGCGAGGGTCTGCAACCACCGTTCCGGCACCAGCACGTTGATGCTGGCGGCGGCCATCGCGCCGAGCACCAGGAACCCGCCGGCGTGGGTCACGTCGTGGCGGACCGCGGCCCAGAAGGCCCGGCCCCGGGAAGCGTCGTCCAACTCCGGGCGGCGCGGCATCCTGATCCACTCGGTGCGCCCGAGCCGCAGCCAGAGCCACCCCATGATCATGGCGACGATCAGGCTGGCGACGCCCCGGGCGAGGACCATCTCGGGATTGTTCGGGAAGGCGACCGCGGTGGCGGTGAGCACGATCGGGTTGACCGCCGGGGCGGCGAGCAGAAACGCCAGCGCGGCGGCCGGTGTGACGCCCCGCCGGATCAGTGACCCGGCGATCGGCACCGAGCCGCACTCGCAGCCCGGTAGTACCACGCCGGCCGCGCTGGCCGCCGGCACCGCCAACGCCGGGTGCCGGGGCAACGCCTTCGCCCAGAAGGATCGGGGTACGAAGACCGCGATCACCGCGGAGAGCAGCACTCCGAAGACCAGGAACGGCACCGCCTGCACCATGATCGAGACGAAGACGGTGGTCCAGGTCTGGATGCGGGGATCGTCCAGGGTGGCGGCGATCGGCTCCCGAAAGATGATCAGGATGATCAGCAGCGCCGCCAGGACCTCCACCGATCCGATCCGGTCGCCGAGCCAGCGCCGGGGCGGCTCGCCACCCCCCGGCTCGGGAGGGCGCGTCCCGGTGTCCACGCCCCCACCTGAGGGCCGGCCCTCAGGGTCGCCGGCTGGCACGGCCCGGTCAGTGTCTGTGGTCACCCGTCACCCTTCGGCCGTGGCGGATCGGCGGACTGAGATTACCGTCCGGCGCGGATGACGTCGATGGATGTCACAGATTTGGCCGGACCGTCGCCCCGCCGAGACGGCCGGCTCGCATATCCCAGCGCCACCAGTCCACGCTTCCCGTGCCACCGGATCGCGGGAGGCAGGCACCCGTCGTGACCTGGGGAGATCACATTGCCCGTGGATCTTCCGTGGTGTTAGCGTCGGCGGGACAGACAACACCTCCGACAGGGGAGCGCACAGCGCTGAGAGTGCGGGTCCGCCCGCAGACCCTCCGTACCTGATCTGGGTAATGCCAGCGCAGGGAGTTCGGTCCACCTCCAGCCCGCCACCGTTCGGCGCCGCCGGGCGGGGCGTGCGTCTTGCCTGGTTCGTATCTGGACTGGGAGCAATCATCATGAAGACCACCGACAGCAACCGCTGGCGCACCATCGACATCGTGGTGGCGTCGGTCATCGCCGTCGCCTTCGGCGTCATCTTCTGGGCGTGGGGCGTGGTGTGGAGCGTCACCGAGGGCGCCTTCAGCTTCTTCCCGCCGGCACAGACGCTCATCTACGGTGTCTGGCTGGTGCCGGCCGTCCTCGGCGGCCTGGTCATCCGCAAGCCCGGCGCTTCGCTGTACTGCGAACTGCTGGCGGCGATCATCTCGGCCCTGCTGGGCAGCCAGTGGGGCACCATCGTCCTGTTGCAGGGTTTGATGCAGGGTCTCGGCGCCGAGTTGGCCTTCGCCGCCTTCCGATACCGCTCGTACCGGCTGCCGGCCGCCCTGCTGGCCGGCGCGCTGACCGGCCTGAGCGCGGCGATCTTCGACTTCGTCTACTGGAACGCCGAACGCGACATCGCCACCTACCGCGTGCCCTACGCCCTGCTCACCATCGTCAGCGCCACCGCAATCGCCGGCGCTGGCGCGTACGCCCTCACCCGCGCCCTGACCCGCACCGGCGTGCTCGACCGCTTCCCCGCCGCCCGCGAACGCCCCCTCGTCTGACCCCCACCCATCGCGTTGATCATGAGGTTAGCGGCATTTTCGATCTCCAAATCAACCGTCAACTTCATGATCAACGAGAAGGAAGGATGGACGGACGGAGGGAGGGGGGAGGGAGGGGCGGGATGGTTAGCGGGGTGCGGGTGCGGGGGTTCGGGTGGCGGCATGCCGGGCGGCGTGGCTGGGCGGTGCGTGGGGTTGAGCTGCGGGTGGAACGTGGTGAGAAGGTGCTGCTGTTGGGGGCGTCCGGTGCCGGGAAGAGCACGTTGTTGGCGGCGCTGGCCGGGCTGCTGCCCGAGGACTCCGGGGAGCACGAGGGCAGCATCGAGATCGACGGCCGACCGGCCGGCGAGGCCCGGGAGCGGGTCGGCATCGTCTTCCAGGACCCGCAGTCCCAACTCGTGATGGCTCGCAGCGGCGACGACGTGGCGTTCGGGCTGGAGAGCCGGGGCGTGCCGGCCCGACAGATCTGGCCGCGGGTGGACGAGGCACTGCACCGGGTCGGCTTCCCGTACCACCGGGACCGGCCCACCGCGGCGCTCTCCGGCGGCGAACAACAGCGCCTCGCCCTGGCCGGCGTGCTGGCGCTGCGTCCCGGCCTGCTGCTGCTTGACGAACCCACCGCCAACCTCGACCCGGCGGGTGCCGCCCTGATCCGCACGGCGCTCGCCCGGGCGGTGGACGCCGACACCACCCTGATCCTGGTCGAACACCGGGTCGCCGAGGCGCTGCCCCTGGTCGACCGGGTGGTGGTGCTCGAACCCGGCGGCGGCGTCCGCGCCGACGGCCCGCCGGACGCGGTCTTCGCCACACACGGCGACGCCCTCGCCGCAGAGGGGGTCTGGGTGCCCGGCCGGGAGATCCCGCCACGCCGGGCCGCCGGCCCGGCCGGCGAGGTGCTGCTCACCGCCGAGCGGCTCGGCCAACCACCCCGGCTGGCCGCCACCGACCTGACCGTACGCGCCGGTGAGGCGGTCGCCGTGCTCGGACCGAACGGCGCCGGAAAATCCACTCTGGCGCTGCTGCTCGGCGGGCTCCTCCGGCCGGGCACCGGGAAGCTGGTGGCGAGCCCGGAACTGGCCGGAGCGGACTCGCGGACCGCGCCGCACCGCTGGCGGGCACCGGCGCTGACCCGCCGGATCGGCTCGGTGTTCCAGAATCCCGAGCACCAGTTCGTCACCGGTACGGTCTTCGACGAACTGGCCTTGGGTCCGAGGCGGACCGGCACGTCCGAATCGGCGGTCCACGACCGCGTGACGGAACTGTTGAGTCGGCTGCGGCTGGATCGGCTCGCCGCCGCCAACCCGTACACCCTCTCCGGGGGCGAGGCGCGGCGGCTGAGTGTGGCGACCGCCCTGGCCACCGCGCCCCGCCTGCTGATCTGCGACGAACCCACATTCGGCCAGGACCGGCGTACCTGGCGGGAACTGGTGGACCTCCTCGCCGACCTGCGCGACGCCGGTCACGGCCTGGTCACGGTCACCCACGACGCCGAGTTCGTGGCCGCGTTGGCCGACCGCACGCTGGCCCTCGCTCCACCCGGCGCGGGACCGGAGCCGCGATGATCACCCTGGAGCCGATCGCCCGGCCGGGTGCGCCGCTGGCCCGGCGCAATCCGGTGGCCAAGCTGGCGGCGGCGATGCTGTTCGCGTTTCCGCTGATGGCCACGCTGGATCCGGTCACCCCGGCCATCGCGATCGCCGTGGAGTTGGCAGTGCTGCCACTGTTCGGGGTGCACCCCGGGCTGCTGGCCCGACGGGCCTGGCCACTGCTGGCCGCCGCCGGCGGCATCCTGGTCACGCTTGTGCTCTTCGCCGCCGACCGATCGGGTCGGGTGCTGCTCGACGCGGGGCCGGTCGTGGTGACCTCGGGCGTGTTGACCACTGCACTCGGTCTGGTGCTGCGGCTGTTCGCGGTGGCGCTGCCCGGCGTGATCGTCTTCGCCACCACCGACCCGACGGACCTGGCCGACGCGTTGGTGCAGAACGCCAAGGCACCCGCCCGGTTCGCGATCGGCGCGTTGGCGGCGTTCCGGTTGGTGCCGCTGCTCGGCCAGGAGTGGCAGATGATCGCCATGGCACGCCGGGCGCGCGGCGTCGAGGCGGGACGCAACCCGGTGGCCCGGCTGCGGCTGTTCGTCTCGACGGCGTTCACGCTGCTGGTCGGGGCGATCCGGCGGGGCACCCGGCTCGCCGTGGCGATGGACGCCCGAGGCTTCGACAGCGGCGTGCCGCGCACCTTCGCCCGCCGACAGCGTTTCGGCACGGCCGACTGGCTGCTCGTCGTCGGCGCGACGGCGACGGCCGGAGCCGCGCTGGCCGTCAGCGTGGCGCTCGGCACCTTCCGTCCCCTGATCGGCTGACACCGCCGCCACCCGCCGATCCTGCGTCGAAGCGGCACCGGGTGAGCGGCGGACCCGATCGACACCACACATGGTCGGGATCGCATGTTCGCATGTTCGCCGCGAAGGTGACACGCCACGTTCCCCCGCTGCGACCAGATTGGCCTGCGACGACTCCTCGATCAAACTGGAGCAGCAGATGGGCCACGGCCACGCGCACCAGCACGACCACGACGCCGCCAGCGGTACCGACGTACCCCCGGCGCTCGACCTGTCCATCCCCGACGGTGACCTGCCGCCGGCCGACCTGAACCGGCGCGGCTTCCTGCGCAACGCCGGCCTGCTCGGTGCCGGCGCGGCCACCACCGTGCTGGCCGCCGGCACCCCGGCGGCGGCCGGTGGCCATGACCACGGTCACGGTCACGGGCCCGGCGGGGACCACGGCAAGACTGGCGGGTTCCACTGGCTCGCGGGCGACCACCACATCCACACCCAGTACAGCTCCGACGCCATGTACCGGGTGATCGACCAGGCCCGGCACGCGCGGGCGTACGGCCTGGACTGGATGGTCGTCACCGACCACGGCAGCGCGACGCACGCGAAGATCGGCGTGGAGAAGGTCAACCCGGACATCGTCGCCGCCCGCTCCCGGCTCAAGGATCTGCTGATCTACCAGGGCCTGGAGTGGAACATCCCGGCGGCCGAGCACGCCACCGTCTTCGTTCACCCCGGACGCAACGAGGTCGCCGTACTCAAGGAGTTCGAGAACTCCTTCGACGGCAGCGTCCGCAACGCCGGCGACAACACCCCGGTGAACGAGGCGCTGGCCATCGCCGGCATCAAGTTCCTCGGCGAGGCGGTCCGCAAGCGCCGCGTCGAGGGTGCGCTCTTCCTGGCCAACCACCCGGCCCGGCGGGGCATCGACTCCCCGCACGAGATCCGGGCGTGGCGCGACGCCGACCCGAGCGTCGCCATCGGGATGGAGGGCGCACCGGGCCACCAGGCCGCCGGCCTGCCCCGGGACAGCGGCGGCCGGGCCCGCGGCTACTACGACAACAACCCGTCGGCCAACTCGTTCCCCGGTTACCCCCTGGAGAGCTACCGCACCTGGGGTGGGTTCGACTGGATGACGTCGACGGTCGGCGGACTCTGGGACAGCCTGCTCGCCGAGGGCCGGGCCTGGTGGATCAGCGCCAACTCCGACTCGCACGTCAACTACCTGGACACCTCCCAGCGTGGCCCGGGCAGCGACTTCAACCTCAACGGCAGGTACAACGACCCGGTCCACGGACCGGTGATCACCGAAGCCGGCGACTACTGGCCGGGGCAGTACAGCCGCACCCATGTCGGGGCGAGCAGCTTCAACTACCGGGCGGTCATGGACGGTCTGCGCGCCGGCCGGGTCTGGGTCGACCACGGCGGTCTGATCAAGGGGCTGGACGTCCGCGCCCGCGTCGCCGGTGACCGGCGGGCCAACTCCGGCACGCCACTCGGCGGCGTGCTGCGGGTCCGCCGGGGCACCTCCGTCGAGGTGACCATCGACGTCGACCTGGCCGACATCCCGAACTGGTCGCAGTTCGTGCCGGTGCTCGCCCGCGTCGACGTGATCGCCGGCCGGGTGACCGGCCCGGTCGCCGACCAGGACAGCTTCACCGCCCCGAACACCCGGGTGGTGAAGTCCTTCGAGGTCACCAGGAAGACCGGCCGGGTCTCGTTCAGCTACTCCTTCGGCCGGGTGGATCAGCCGTTCTACCTGCGCATCCGGGGTACCGACGGCAAGCGCAGCCAGCCCGGTCTGATGGGCGCGGGGATCGACCCCTTCGGTCCCGCGTTGGACATCTCCGGTGCCGCCAACCCGTGGGAGGACCTGTGGTTCTACGCGAACCCGATCTGGGTCCTGCCGAAGTGATCGTCGGCCTCAGCCTGGGGCACCGAACCCTGCGTGAGGCCGACCACTGGCTCACCGATCAGGCGAGGGTGCTCGGGCCGGACCTGGTCGCCTGCACCCACCTGGTCGCCGGGCCGTACCCGCATGTGGCGCTCAGTGTGGCCGGCACGGCCGCGGAGCGGCTCGCGGAGCTGGCGGTCACCCCACCCGAGCTGCGGGCCGCAGCGGCCCGGGCAGCCGGCGAACACGCCGCCCGCCGCTCCGGTCGCGCGGTGCGGTACCCGGGGGCCGACCGGATGGTCGGCACCCTCACCGTCGACGAGTTGCTCGCCGCCGGGGCGATCGAGCGGGTGGTGGCGCTGGGTGGGGCGCCGGTAACCCCGGACACGCCGGTGCACACCAGGGACTTCGTCCGGCCACAGTGGCAGGACGGCGAGCTGGTCCTGGTCACCATGCCGCACCACGCGGGCGGCCTGGCCCCGTTCGAGGTGCCCGACCCGACGCCCTGCTGCGCCGACCACTGACCCCGCGGTGATACTCCGACCGTGGCGCCCGGCACCGGCGCGACGCGGGAGGGCAGCGGGCCGGGTGCGCGTACCGACGCACACCCGGCCCTCGCCCGACCCCTCAGCTACGCCGGAAGGCGTAGCGGCGGACCTGTCCGGTCCGCTGGCCGCGTCCGACGCCGGAGGTGCCGGTGGCCGGCGGACCCGCCTTAGGTGCGGCCGGCCGCCCGGCCGGCAGGGTCGGCACCGGCGCGATCGCGACGTCGTCCAGATTCGCCGGTGTGACGGCGGCGAGTTCCGCCGAATGACGGTCGGGACGGGATTTCCGGGTACTGCGCTGGGCGGGCATCTGTGCCTCCTCGCTCGGCCGGCAACCCGCGAACGGTCGGCCGACCACATCGTGAGGACCGCCACCGGGGCGGTCGGAACGGATCGGACTGCTGCCCGGGACCGGCCACGGAGGACGCCACCGCCGACGGCGGGTGGACACACGCGGACGCCCGGGAGCACACGGGTCGCGGCACGACGGCGGCGAGACCCGGCTCGGAAAAGGGGCGTCAGTAGCGCATGCCCGCACGTTACCGGCCGGGCGAGGCGGCCGCATCCGAATTAACGCCACCGGTCCGCGCAGGGATCGTGGTGCGCTACGCGACCACCTGATGACCAGCGGTGGGGGGACGGCGCACGCCGACCCGATGCCGCGATACCGTCGCAGCACTACAGGTAGACGGCGGAAGGTGGCGACGAGGATGGCGGATCGGGCTACGGCGCAGATCGGTGTGACGGGGCTGGCGGTGATGGGTCGCAACCTGGCCCGGAACCTGGCCCGCAACGGGTTCACCGTGGCGTTGCACAACCGCTCGCCGGAGCGGACCCGGTCGCTCGTGGCGGAGCACGGCGACGAGGGCACCTTCGTCCCGACGGAGTCCCTGGCGGACTTCGTCGCCGCGCTGGAGCGCCCCCGCGCGGTGATCATCATGGTCAAGGCGGGCGGCCCCACCGACGCGGTGATCGACGAGTTGGTGCCGCTGCTGGAGGCGGGCGACATCATCATCGACTGCGGCAACGCGCACTTCGCCGACACCCGCCGGCGGGAGGAGGCGCTGCGGGCCCAGGGCCTGCACTTCGTCGGCACCGGCGTCTCCGGTGGCGAGGAGGGCGCGCTGTGGGGGCCGAGCATCATGCCGGGCGGCTCGGCCGAGTCGTACCGCAAGCTCGGACCGATCTTCGAGAAGATCGCCGCGCAGGTCGAGGGCGAGCCCTGCTGCCAGCACGTCGGGCCGGACGGTGCCGGGCACTTCGTCAAGATGGTCCACAACGGCATCGAGTACGCCGACATGCAGCTCATCGCCGAGGCGTACGACCTGCTGCGGGCCGGGCTGGGCGCGGAGCCGGCGGAGATCGCGCAGATCTTCCGGGAGTGGAACTCCGGCGAGCTGGAGTCCTTCCTGATCGAGATCACCGCCGATGTGCTGGCGCACACCGACGCCGCCACCGGGCGGGCGTTCGTGGACGTGGTGCAGGACCGGGCCGAGCAGAAGGGCACCGGCCGGTGGACCGTCCAGATCGCCCTTGACCTGGGCATCCCGATCACCGGCATCGCCGAGGCGACCTTCGCCCGGTCGCTGTCCGGGCACGTGGGCCAGCGCGAGGCCGCGGTGCAGGCCTTCCCCGAGGCCGGCGAGAAGTGGCAGGTCAGTGACCGCGAGGCGTTCATCGAGGACGTACGCCGGGCACTCCTGGCCTCGAAGATCGTCGCGTACGCCCAGGGCTTCGACCAGATCCGGGCCGGCAGCGCCGAGTACGACTGGGGCATCGACCTGGGCGGCACGGCGACGATCTGGCGCGGCGGCTGCATCATCCGGGCCCGGTTCCTCGACCGCATCAAGCAGGCGTACGACGAGCAGCCGGAGCTGCCCACCCTGCTGGTGGCACCGTGGTTCGCGGACACCGTGCGCGACGGCGTGCCGAGCTGGCGACGGGTGGTGGCGGAGGCGGCCCGGGCGGGCGTTCCGGCTCCCGCGTTCGCCTCGTCGCTGGCGTACTTCGACGCGCTGCGGGCGGACCGACTGCCGGCCGCACTGATCCAGGGGCTGCGCGACAACTTCGGCGCGCACACCTACCGCCGCGTCGACCGGGACGGCTCGTTCCACACCCTCTGGGCCACCCCCGACCGCGCCGAGGTCGAGGCCTGACCCGCAGGTCGAGGCCAACACCCCTGATACGCGGCATCTCGCGGTATCCCTCAACAGGAATACCGCGAGATGCGGTATTGCTGGGCTACCGGCGCGTCAGAAGAAGCGGCGGCGCTTGGCCTGCCGGGGGCGGATGAGGTCCGCGCCCTTGTTGAGCAGTCGAGTGGCCCGGTTGGGGCCACGACGGGCCTCCAGCGTGTGGCTCAGCTTCCGGGCTCCGGCGGCGGCGACCGGTACCGCGATGGCCATCACCGCCCACTGCCCGATGCGCTTGCGGATCATATGGGTTCACCTCCGTCAGTGGCTGCTGCCGGCGGTGATACCCAGTGTGGCCGCCGGGTATGCGTTCGGGTGGCCGCGACCACCACCGCTCAGCTGGCCGGGACCGTGGCTGCTGAGGTCGTCGGGGCCACCGGATTGGGCAGCGCGCCGCCGAACCGCCGGTCGCGCTGGGCGTACAACTCGCAGGCGTACCACAGGTGCCGGCGGTCGAAGTCCGGCCAGAGCGTGTCCAGGAAGATCAACTCAGCGTACGCGCTCTGCCAGAGCAGGAAGTTCGAGGTCCGCTGCTCGCCGGAGGGCCGCAGGAACAGGTCCACCTCGGGCACCTCAGGGTGGTAGAGGTACCGCTGGACCGTCTTCTCGGTGACCTTGGCCGGATCGAGCCGGCCGGCGGCCACGTCCCGGGCGATCGCGGCGGCCGCGTCGGCGATCTCCGCCTGCCCTCCGTAGTTCACGCAGAACTGCAGGGTCAGCGTCGAGTTGCCGCGGGACATCTCCTCGGCGGTCTGCAACTCGCTGATGACGCTCTTCCACAGCCGCCCGGCCCGACCGGACCACACCACCCGCACCCCGAGGTCGACCAGCTGGTCCCGGCGGCGGCGGATGACGTCCCGGTTGAAGCCCATCAGGAACCGCACCTCGTCCGGTGAGCGTCGCCAGTTCTCCGTCGAGAAGGCGTACGCCGACAGGTACGGAATGCCCAGCTCGATGGCGCCCTCGATGGTGTCGAAGAGGGAGAACTCCCCCGCCTCGTGGCCCTTGGTGCGCGGCAGACCGCGCTCCTTGGCCCACCGGCCGTTGCCGTCCATCACCACGGCGACGTGGCGGGGCACCGCCCCCGGTGGCAGCGCCGGCGGTCGGGCTCCCGACGGATGCGGTGTCGGCGGCACCGGCTCGCGCCGCCCGGCCCTGGACGATCGGATCACTCGGTTCTCTCCCTACTCGCGTCCGGTGACGCCCGGTCGGGCGGCAACGCTGCGCCGGCCGGGGCCACGGTGCCGGCCTCGCCGGTCGGCCGTCGCGCGCCGGGTGCCGACGGCACCCCACCCCGGTCGACCAGCGGCAGCGAGCGTAGCGCGCGTTCCAGGTGCCACTGCAGGTGCGCCGCGACCAGGCCGCTGCATTCCCGGCGTACCCCGTTCTCGGTGGCGTCGGCGACCCGCCAGTCACCGACGGTCAGCGCCGACATCAGGTCGATGGTGGCCGGGGCCGGGTGGGCGGCGCCCGGTGGGCGGCAGTCCGGGCAGACCGCGCCCCCGGCCGGCACCGAGAACGCCCGGTGCCGGCCGGGGGTGCCGCAGACCGCGCAGGCGGTCAACGCCGGCGCCCAGCCCGCCAACGCCATCCCGCGCAGCAGGTACGCGTCGAGCACCAGCGTGGGGGCATGGCCGCCGTCGGCGAGGGCGCGCAGCGCGCCCAGGGTGAGCTGGAACAGCCGCAACGACGGTTCCCGCTCGACCGGGGTGAGTCGCTCGGCGGTCTCGGCGATCGCGCTGGCGGCGGTGTAGCGGGGATAGTCACCGAGGAACCGCTTGCCGTACAGGTCGATCCCCTCGACCTGGCTGACGGTGTGCAGCGAACTGCCCTGCTCCCCCTTGGGGTCGCCGGCCAGTTGCACATCGACGTGGCCGAAGGGCTCCAGCCGGGCACCGAACTTCGAGGTGGTCCGGCGCACCCCTCGGGCGACCGCGCGGAGCCGGCCGTGCCGCCGGGTGAGCAGGGTGATGATCCGGTCGGACTCGCCGAGTTTCTGCACACGCAGCACCACCGCGTCGTCGCGGTAGAGCTGTCGGCGGTACCCGGCCATCGCGCCATTCTCCCCTCCGGCCGAAAATCAGGTCCGACCCCGGGTCGGAATTCAGGGTCCGCTCGGGGTCGCCGTGCCGGCGAACCCGGATGCGTGCCCGGTCACGCCGGTCGTAGCGTGCTCGGCATGGCTTCGCACCGGACCAGCACCGTCTCCCGGCCCACCGTCGCAGATCGGCACACCGCCCTGCGCCGAACCATCGCCCGTCGAGGGAGCACTGCGCGCCGGACCGGCATGGCGATCGCCGCGACCGCCGCCCTCATCGTCCTGGTCGGGTGCGACAACCTGTCGTCCCGGCGGCTGGACTTCGACACCACCGAGTCCGCCCGGATCACCGCGATCCAGGTGCTGCCCGGTGCCGGCGACGTGGTGGTCCGGGCGGACGGCGGGGCGGACGAGGTACGCGTCAAGCGCGTGGTGCGCTACCAGGGTGGCCAGCCGGACGCGACCTACGAGATCAAGGGCGCGGAGCTGGTGCTGGACACCTCCTGCGGCCCCCGGTGCAGCGTCTCCTACGAGGTGACGGTCGGCCAGGGGGTGAGCGTACGGGGCGAGACCGGCTCCGGGAACGTCAACCTCAGCCGCGTCGGCCAGGTGGATCTCAAGGTCGGCTCCGGTGACGTGCGGGTGGCCGCGGCGACCGACGAGGTGCGGGTGGAGACCGGCTCGGGCGACATCGAGGTGCACGACGTGACGGCGTCCGTCGTCATGCGGGCCTCCTCCGGAGACGCGACCGGAAGCCGCCTCGGCGGCAGGGTGGACGCGGAGACCAAGTCCGGCAACATCACCCTCGAACTGGACAAACCCGCCTCCGCACGGGCGCACGCGTCGAGCGGCAACGTCGACCTGACCGTGCCGGAGGGCGCGTACCAGGTCCGGTCGAAGGTCGGCTCCGGCCAGATCGAACTGGGTGTGGCGCACGATCCGTCCGCAACATCAGTGCTGGACCTGCGTACCGGCAGCGGCGACATCACCGTCACCTCGCGATGACGTCCCCACCCCGGCCACGCTGTTCCGGCACCAGCGTCGCCCGACGCTCAGCCGGCCCGTCGCTCGGGTCGTCGTCGCCGGTGCGGGACTCCGCGTGCCGGCGGACGGGGCGCGACGTCGGGCGACGGCCACCGGGAATCAGCTCGGGCGGACGCTGCGCCGCGACATCCTCGACCCAACCCACCACCGCGGTCACCAGGCCCACCAGCAGGAAGACCAGGGCCACCCGGATCGCCAGGCCCAGCAGATCCTGATGCGACCAGCCGACCACGTCGACAAGCGGGGTCAGCGCCACCACGAACGCCATGTGCCACAGATAGATCGTCAACGCCCGCCGGTTCAGCACGGTGACCACCCGGCCGAACACCGCGTTGCGATCCAACCAGGCCGCGGTCGCCGGTGCCCGACCCAGTGCCACCAGGATGAACGCGGCCGACCAGAGCGCGTTGCCGAGCGGAATGTCGTTGAGGTCGTAACCACGCGGACCCTGGTGAGTCAGGATCCAGGCCCCGCCCACCGCCGCGAGCGCGACCGCGGTCGGCACCAGAATCCAGACACTCAGGCGGCGCAGCATTCCGCTCTGGTGGGCGAAACCCAACAGCCAGGCCCCGAAGTAGAGCCCGAAATGGCGCAGCACGACCGGCGGATTCTGGTAGATGCCCAACTCGATTACCAGCAGCAGGCAGTACGGAGCGAGCAGGGTGGGCACCGGGAAACGGCGGAACAGCCACAGCGCGGCCGGTGAGGCGAGAACGAACCACAGATAGTCACGCAGGTACCAGATCGGGCTCAGCGCCAGCGCACCCCAGTAGTTCGCCGGTGGGTCGGCCACCGGAAATAGCCAGAGCAGCACCGCCGGGGTGAACGGCAGCCCGGTGAGCAGCATCGCCGGCACGAAGATCGCAGCGACCACCCACAACGACGGCAACAGCCGCCGCAGTCGCCGGCCGACCGCCATCGGCCCGGACCGCGACAGGGACGCGGCCATCAGCGAACCGGCGAGCGCGAACATCACCGACATCGCCGGGAACATCAGCGTAAGCGATCCCCAGCCGGTGACGTGGTAGACGACGACCCGCACGATGGCCAGGGCGCGCAGCAGGTCCAGGTATCTGTTTCGCATCAGCCTGCATCTGTGTCGGGGGCGCGGAGGCTCTTGCTTCCCTACCCTCCGTTGCCTGCCGACGAACCGACCAGAGACCCACTGCGTTAGTGAAACTTCCCATATGCCTGACCGGTCCAGATCAGACGATCCGGTGCCGGTCGTCCGATTTCACCGATCCGCCGGATCGACTCAGAACCCGAGCTTGCGCAACTGCTTCGGGTCGCGCTGCCAGTCCTTGGCCACCCGTACGTGCAGATCGAGGTAGACCTTCGTACCCAGCAGCTCCTCGATCTGCCGTCGCGCGGCGGTGCCGACGCCCTTGAGCCGAGCGCCCCGATGCCCGATGACGATCGCCTTCTGGCTGGGCCGCTCCACGTACACGTCGGCGTAGATCTTCGTCAGCCGGCCCTCCGGAATCATCTCCTCCACCACCACGGCGATGGAGTGCGGCAACTCGTCCCGGACCCCCTCCAGCGCGGCCTCCCGGATCAGCTCCGCCACCAGCACCTGCTCCGGATCGTCGGTGAGCATGTCGTCCGGGTACAGCTGCGGCGACTCGGGGAGATAGCGCGTCATCACCTCGACCAGGGTGTCCACCTGGTGCCCGGAGACCGCGCTGACCGGCACGACCTCGGCGAAATCCCCCAGCTCACTGACGGCGAGCAACTGCTCGGCCAGCCGCTTGCGATCGACCAGGTCGGTCTTGGTGACCACCGCCAGCACGGTCGCCTTCAGCTCGGCCAACTCCCCGGTGATGAACCGGTCGCCACGGCCGATCGGCTCGTCGGCCGGGATACAGAGGCCGATCACGTCGACCTCGCTCCAGGTCTGCCGCACCAGATCGTTGAGCCGCTCGCCCAGCAGGGTGCGAGGACGATGCAGGCCCGGGGTGTCGACCAGCACGAGCTGCGACTCCGGCCGGTGCAACACCGCCCGGATGATGTGCCGGGTGGTCTGCGGCTTGTTCGACGTGATCGCGATCTTCTGCCCGACGATGGCATTGGTCAACGTGGACTTGCCGGCGTTTGGCCGCCCGACGAAACACGCGAAACCCGCCCGATAGGCGCGTCCGCTGCGTTCGCTCATGACGCCGCTCCGCTACGCTCCGCGCCGCCATGAGGCACCCACGCACCGCGCCTGACGATTCGCTCGCTGAGCTCGCTCATTCGGTCACCGTGCCGAGCAGCGTGCCGTCCGGTCCGGCCACGTGCACCGGCGCGTCGGCGGTCAGGTCACGCACGGCCGCGTAGCCGGCACCGTCCAGGGTGGACGCTTCGGTCACCACCACCGCGGCCTCCAACCGGGTGGCACCCGCCGCAGCCGCCGAGGCGACCGCCAGTTGCAGCGCGGTGATGGTCAGCGAGGGCAGCGACACGCTGGCCGCCGCGTACGTCCGACCGTCCTGGTCCCGGACCGCGGCGCCCTCCACGGCGCCCACTCGGCCCCGGGCACCCCGGGCGAGGATGACCAGCTTGCCGTCCTCGGCGCTCAGTTCGGAGCCGGAGGACCGGACGGCCGGTACGGCGGGTGACTCAGGCATCGGCGGGCTGCCTCTCCTCGGATCGGTCGGTGTCGGAACGGGACGCGGCCGGCCTGCCGCCCGGATCGTCAGTGGTGTCGGTCGGCTCCACCCGACGCACCAGCACCGTGTCGATCCGGTTGCGGCGGCCGGTGGTGCCCTCGGCGACCAGTCGCAGGCCGGCCACCTTGACCTGCGCACCCGGAATCGGCACCCGACCCAAGGCCTGGGCTAGCAGACCACCCACGGTCTCCACCTCGTCGTGCGGCAACTCGGTGTCGAACAGCTCGCCGAGATCCTCGACCGGCAGCCGGGCGGTGACCCGCACCGCGCCGTCCGGCAACTGCTCGACCGGTGGGCGCTCGACGTCGTACTCGTCGGTGATTTCCCCGACGATCTCCTCGAGAATGTCCTCGATGGTGACCAGGCCGCCGGTGCCGCCGTACTCGTCCACCACGATGACCAGGTGGTTGCGGGCGGCCTGCATCTCCGACAGCAGATCGTCGACGGGCTTGGACTCGGGCACGAAGGTCGCCGGCCGCATCAGCTCGGCCACCGGCAGCTGACGGTCCTCGACGGCCCCGCCCTGGGTACGCCGGATCAGGTCCTTGAGATAGAGGATGCCGAGCACGTCGTCCACGCTCTCGCCGATCACCGGGATCCGGGAGAAGCCGGAGCGCAGGAACAACGCGAGCGCCTGGGAGAGGTTCTTGCCCGATTCGATCCACACCATCTCGGTACGCGGAACCATCACCTCGCGGGCGATGGTGTCACCGAGAGCGAAGACCGAGTGGATCATCTGCCGCTCGCCGTGCTCCACCACGCCCCGCTGCTCGGCGAGGTCGACCAGCTCACGCAGCTCGACCTGAGTGGCGAACGGCCCCTCCCGGAAACCACGTCCCGGAGTGACCGCGTTACCGATCAGGATCAGCAGAGAGGCCAGCGGGTTGAGCACCCGGCCCAGCCAGCGCACCAGCGGTGCGGCCGAGCGGCCCACCGCGTACGCGTGCTGCCGGCCCAGGGTGCGCGGGCCCACACCGACCACGACGAAGCTGACCACGGTCATCGCCCCCGCGGTGACCAGCGCCGCCCGCCAGCCCGCGCCGAAGGTGTCCACCGCCACCAGCGCCACAAGCGTGGTGGCGGTCAGCTCGGCGAGCAGCCGGAGCAGCAGCAGGAGATTGAGGTGCCGGACCACGTCACCGGCGACCGTCTGGAGAGTACGCGCTCCCCGGATCCCCTCACGGGCAAGTTCGGCCGCCCGGGCCGGGGAGACCGCGGCCAGGGCGGCCTCGGTCATCGCGATCAGGCCCGCGAGCACCACCAGCCCGGCAGCGAACACGAGCAGTTGCAGGTCGGGTAGGCCGGTGGCGGCCGCGGCCAACGAAGTGTCCATCACCGGGGGCGGGCCGACCGCCAGCTCGCCAGCAACCGGGCCTGGAGCCCGAACATCTCCCGCTCCTCCTCCGGCTCCGCGTGGTCGTAACCGAGCAGGTGCAGGACACCGTGCACGGTGAGCAGATGCAACTCGTCAGCGGTGCTGTGCCCGGCGGTGGCCGCCTGCTTCGCCGCCACCTCCGGGCAGAGCACGATGTCGCCGAGCAGCGCCGGTTCACCACCGGCGGCAACCTCACCCGGCCCGTGGTCGACGCTGCCCTCGTCCATGGGAAAGGCCAGCACGTCGGTCGGGCCGTCGCCGCCCATCCAACGATGGTTCAGCTCGGTCATGTAGTCGACGTCCACCAGCAACACGGAAAGCTCGGCGAGCGGGTTGACTCCCATCTCGTCGAGTGCGTGCCGGGCGACGGCGAGCACGGCGTCGGTGTCGACCTCGGCACCGGACTCGTTGGCGATCTCGATGGACAACTGTCTTCCCTCGGTCTAGCGGCGCCGGCCGCCGCGGTTGCCCTGGGCGCTGCGCCCGGACACCGCGTGCACGCCCTGCGCCTGCTGGTTCTCGGCGTCCCACCGCGCGTACGCGTCGACGATCTCTCCGACCAACCGGTGACGTACCACGTCGGCGCTGGACAGCTGCGCGAAGTGCACGTCCTCGACACCTTCCAGGATGTCCCGGACGACCCGCAGCCCGCTGGTCGTCCCACCGGGCAGGTCGACCTGGGTGACGTCGCCGGTGACCACGATCTTGGAGCCGAAGCCGAGCCGGGTGAGGAACATCTTCATCTGCTCGGGAGTCGTGTTCTGCGCCTCGTCGAGAATGATGAACGCGTCATTGAGCGTGTTGTGCGTGACCAGGAAGTCATCGGTGACATAGAGCGAATCTTCCGCCGCCACCTGGATGCACATCGTCTCCTGGACACCAGCGGGGACGATCGAGTCGATGAAACGCATCGGTCGGCCGCCGCCGCACTCTTCGTACCGCTGGCGCTTACGCGCCAACCGGAACGGCGCTACGCCCTCCGGCAAGCGGATCTCCACGACATAGGCGTCCGACCGGTACGCGACCGGTCGACCGTTGGCCAGGCCAGGCTTGCAACCCTCGGCCTCTCGAACGCGCCACGTCGCCACGCCACCGAGTGACTGGACCAGGTGGACGACGTCGTCGCGGAGTCGGGGAGAGGTCGTCGAGTACTGCACCCGGCAGGTGCGTCCCGCCTGGACGACCGGCCCGCCGTCGGTGTCCAGCAGCCCTTGCAGGACGGCCAGTCGGACATCGACGCTGTTCTGGAGATACACGGACGGGACGAACTTGGTGCCCGACTTCGTCCCGGCCAGTCCCAGCTCACGGAGCGCGACCGTCACCGGGTTCGCGACGATCACCCCGCCGCGGTGACCCTTGGTGTGCCGGAGCACATAGTCGTATTCGCTCTTGCGGTGCAGCTCGATGTCGACGAGGTTGTCCTCCACCGCCCGGGCGAGCTCAGGGTCCGCCGTGGTGAACCCGGGCGTCGTGCGGCACGAGATCGAACCGTCACCGAGCAGCAGGCCGAGGACGTACGGATCGAGCGGAACGTCCTGCGGTTCCAGCTGGACCGGAGCTACCACCGGGAGTTCGTACCGGCGGATGTACCCCCGCCGCTCCTGCCCGATCATCTCCTGGGTCTCGAGCGTGCGTCGGCGACCACGCCGTTTGTCCTCGGGCGTGGCGACGGTCCAGAGGTGCTCACCGCAGCACAGGGTGGAGGCCCCGTCCTGCGTGGTCACCCGGTAGACCTGCTTGGGTCCTTGCGGGTAGATCCCGATCACCGGGGTCGGCATGCCGTTCGAGCCGATCACCAGGTCGCCGACCTGGAGTGAACCGAACCGCTTGAAGCCTTCGGGTGTCAGCACGCGTGCGTCGTACGGCTGCGCCCGACCCCTCATGTATGCCAGGGGTGCGACCTCGATCGTCCCGGCCGCCATCAGTTTCGGGATGGTCTCCGGGTCGAGCATGTCGTGCAGCGCGTCGTAGAGGGGGCGCAGATAGGGGTCGATCTTCTCGTTGAGCGTGCCGGGCAGGAAGCCCAGCCGCTCACCGGCCTCGACCGCCGGCCGGGTCAGGATGATCCGGTTGATCTGCTTGGCCTGCAACGCCTGCACCGCCTTGGCCATGGCGAGGTAGGTCTTACCGGTACCCGCCGGGCCGATGCCGAAGACGATGGTGTGCCCGTCGATCGCGTCGACGTAGCGCTTCTGCCCGAGCGTCTTGGGGCGGATGGTGCGCCCGCGCCGGGAGAGAATGTTGAGGGTCAGGACCTCGGCGGGCCGCTCCGTGCCACCCTGTTCGAGCATGCCGACGGTACGCCGGACGGCATCTGTGGTCAGGGTCTCGCCTTTCTCGATGAGTTCGAGCAACTCGCTGAAGAGCCGCTCGGCGAGGGCGTTGTCGGCGGGAGCGCCGGTGATGGTGATCTCGTTGCCACGCACGTGCACGTCACTGTTCACCGAGCGCTCGACCAGTCGCAGGATCTCGTCACCCGCGCCGAGCAGGTTGACCATGATCTTCGAATCGGGAACCGTGATCCTGGTCTGCACCCGGGGCGGGCCGGGAGGTGGGGTGCCGGTCATAGGTCGGGCCCGAGGGCCCTGCGCCACCTGCTCTCGATCTCGGTGCCGGGCCCGTGGCACGGCGTGCGGACGTTGCCACCATCGTATCGGGTCAACGGCGGGGACACGCTGCCCATTTCCGCCGCTGCGACGCGCCGGCACGACCGGACACAGCAGGGCATTCCACCCCGATGAACCGCCCGGTCAGCCGCGGAAGTCGGAGCCGTCGAAGGTCTCCTGACGGCGGGTGAACCGGTAGGTCGCCCAGTGCATCCGGAGCACCACACCAGCGGAGTCCCGGGTCAGCCGGAGCAGCTCGCCGTTCTCCCGGCCGGAGACGGTACGGAACACGTCCGGCTGGTCCGGCACCGGGGCGAACACCGCCGGCGGCTTCCCCGGCGGATCGCCGGCGGCACGGGCACGCAGCGCCCCCTCGTGCCACGAGAAGACGTACTCGAAGCCCTCGCCCCACCAGCGGCCGAGCAGCCCGCGCACGTCCGGCGGCGCCGGATCGCCGGGACGCCACGGGTCGATGTCGGCCGGATCGTGCTCGACCGCGGCGGCGAGCAGCCGGTGCGGCAACTCCAGCAGCTCGACGGCGGTGCCGGAGGAGCCCAGTACGGCGGCGCCGAACGCCCCCGGGGTGCCCTCGCCGCCCCGGCGGCCGTACGCCCCAGCGAGGAAGCCGGGCATCGCCCCGTCGTGCCCGACGTGCACCACCCGATCCCCCTGTGGCACCAGGATCAGGCCGAGGCCGAACCCGCCGGCCCACAGCGCCTCGTCGGTGACCGTGACCGGCCAGCGCATCTCGTCCAGCGTGGCCGGGGCGAGCACCCGACCTGCCGCGTCCAACGCCGCCGGGTCGGCCAGGAAGGCGGCCCAACGGGCCATGTCGGTCGCCGTGCTCCACAGTTGCGCGGCGGGGCTCACCGCGCCGAAGTCGGTGGGTGGCTCCGGACGCGCCTCGTCGGAGTACGCGTCGACCAGGAACCCGGTCGCGGCGCGCGGACCCGGGGTGACAGCGGTGGAGGTGAGCCCGAGCGGGGTCAGCACCCGCTCGGTCAGCACCTCCGCCCAGGTGCCGCCGCGTACCTGCCCGACCAGGTGGCCGAGCAGTGCCATGCCGAGATTCGAGTAGTGGTAGCGGCGCCCGGTGGGCAGCACCCGCTCGGCCCGCTCCAGCTCGGCGATCAGCTGACCGGTGTCCGGCGCGCGTAGCGTGTCCCAGACGTCGCCGTACGGTTCCCGTTGCAGGCCGGCGGTGTGCGACAGCAGCCGACGCACGGTCAACTCGCCGTGCGCCGGCAGGTCGAGGTGCCGCCGCAGCGGGTCATCGAGGTCGAGCAGCCCGTCGTCGCGGCACTGCATGACCAGTACAGCGGTGAACGTCTTGGTCACCGAGCCGATCCGGAACCGGGTCTGCTCGTCCAGGGCCGTGTCGTTGCCGGTGCCGCCGGCGGTGCACGTCCACAGCGGCCGGTCGGCGCGATGCACCGCAGCCGAGATCGCCGGCACCCGGGCCTGTGCCTGGACCTGGCGCACCATCCGGCCCAGACGACCGGCGGCGGAGGTGCGGCCGGCGGCGGAGGTCATCCGAGGTCCCGGGCCAGCATCGGGCCGAGTGGTGCGCCGCCGAGTACGTGGGCGTGCACGTGGAAGACCTCCTGGCCGCCGTACGCCCCGGTGTTGAACATCAGCCGGAACCCGTCGCCGAGCAGTCCCTCGTCCTCGGCCACCGCGGCGGCCGTGGCCAGCACCTCGCCGGCCAGCGCCGGATCACCCTGACCGAGGGTGGCCACGTCGGCGTAGTGCTCCTTCGGTACGACCAGCACGTGTACCGGCGCCTTCGGGTCGATGTCGCGGAAGGCGAGCGTGGTGGGCGTCTCGCGGACCACGGTGGCCGGAATCTCTCCGGCGACGATGCGGCAGAACAGACAGTCGCTTCCCATCCGGGCAGTGTAAGGAAGGGATCCCCGGCGATGTCCGCGCGAGGCTCACCAACGCAGCAGGCGGGTGGCGAGGACCGCCAGGGCGGCCACGCCCGCGGTGGAGGTGCGCAGCACCGAGGGGCCGAGCCGCACGGGTCGGGCGCCGGCTTCCTGGAAGGCCGACAGCTCGTCCGCGGTGATGCCGCCCTCCGGGCCCACCACCAGCACGATCTCGCCGTGCTCGGGCAGCTCGACGGTGGTCAGCCGGTCGGTTGCCTCCTCGTGCAGCACGTAGCCGGCCGCTGCCCCGGCGATCCGGCGCGTCACCGATGCGGTGGTCTCGTCCGGCGCTCCCGCCACCACCGGCAGCCACGCCCGGCGGGCCTGTTTCGTCGCTTCCCGGGTGGTGGCGACCCACCGGCTGCGGGCCCGTACGCCCCGGTCGCCGCGCCACTGCACCACCGAGCGGCCCGCCGCCCAGGGGACGATCTCGTCCACGCCCGCCTCGGTCATCGCCTGCACTGCCAGCTCGCCCCGGTCGCCCTTGGCGATGCCCTGGACCACCACCAGCCGCGGGTTCGCGGCGTCGACGTACCCCCGGTCGGTCACGTCGAGGTCGAGGGTGCCCCGGCCGACGGCGGTCACCACGGCGGTGGCCGTGCCGCCCCGCCCGTCGGCGAGCAGCACCTGTTCGCCGGCGCGCAGCCGTTGCACGGTGGCGGCGTGGTGGCCCTCGGGGCCGTCCAGCACCATCGAGGCGGCGGTCGGCAGCGACTCGACCAGGAACAGCGGGGCGGACACGTCAGGCGTGGCCGTTGAAGGCGTCGCGCATCCGGGAGAAGAACCCGCCCTGCTTGGTCAGCTCGGCGACCTCCTCGCCGCGGGTCTTGGCGAAGTCGCGCAGCATCCGTTCCTGGTCGGCGTCGAGCTTGGTCGGAGTGCGCACGTCGAGGTGGACGTAGAGGTCGCCCCGGCCGGCGCCGCGCAGGTGCGGTACGCCTCGGGCCCGCAGCCGCAGGGTGCTGCCCGGCTGGGTACCCGGCTTGACGTCGACGGGTTCCTCGCTGTCGAGCGCCTTGATGGTCAGCCGGGTGCCGAGCGCGGCGGCGGTCATCGGCACGGTGACCCGGCAGTGCAGGTCGTCGCCCTTGCGGGAGAAGACGTCGTGCGGCCGTTCGTGGATCTCCACGTAGAGGTCCCCGGCGGTGCCGCCGCCCGGGCCGACCTCGCCCTGCTGGGCGAGGCGGATGCGCATGCCGTCCTCCACCCCGGCAGGGATCTTGACGGTCAGCGAACGACGGGTGCGTACCCGGCCGTCACCGGCGCAGGTCGGGCAGGGGCTCGGGATGGTGGTGCCGTAGCCCTGGCAGACCGTGCACGGCCGGGCGGAGACCACCTGCCCGAGGAAGGTGCGCTGCACCGACTGCACCTCGCCCCGGCCACCGCACGCCTCGCAGGTGGCCAGGTGGGTGCCGGCGGCGGTGCCGGCACCGGAGCAGGTGGTGCAGAGCACGGCGGTGTCGACGGTGATCGGCGCCTCGACGCCGAAGGCGGTCTCCTGGAGGTCCAGTTCCAGGCGCAGGATGGCGTCGGCGCCGGGGCGGGTACGCGGACGCGGGCCTCGCCCGGCGCCGGTGGCACCACCGAAGAACGCGTCCATGATGTCCTGGAAGCCGACGAAGGGGCCTGCCCCGCCGGGGCCACCCGGACCGCCGGGCCCGCCTCCGCCGGGTGCCAGCGGATCCCCGCCGAGGTCGACGATCTGCCGTTTCCGATCGTCCGAGAGGACCTCGTACGCGGCGTTGATGTCCTTGAACTTCTCCTGTGCCTCCGGATCCGGATTCACGTCCGGATGGAACTGCCGCGCCAGCTTGCGGTAGGCGCGCTTGATCTCGTCATCGGAGGCACCCTTGCTCACGCCGAGAATGCCGTAGTAGTCCCTGGCCACTGCGTTCCGTGTCCTCGTGTTCGTCTCGAGTTACGCCGTTCGGCGGCGGCAGCCTGCCGTCGGCCCTGACTTGTCAGTTCTGGGCCAGCAGCTCGCCCACGTAGCGTGCCACGGCCCTCACCGTGGCGATGGTTCCGGGGTAGTCCATCCGGGTCGGTCCCAGCACGCCCATCCCCCCGACGATTGTCGCGCCCGGGCCGTATCCGGTGCTGACCACGGAAGCCGCCCGCAGGTTGTCGTACTCGTTCTCGTCGCCGATGCGCACCCGCAGTGTGCTCGGCTCCACCTCGCCGATGAGCTTGAGCAGCACGACCTCCTCCTCAAGTGCTTCAAGGATCGGACGCAACGAGCCCTGGAAGTCGAGCAGGCCGCCCCGGGCGAGGTTGGCGGTGCCGGCCAGAGCGAGCCGCTCCTCGTGCCGTTCGACGAGCGTCTCCAGCAGCACCGTGGACAGGGTGGTCATCGCCGGGCGCAGGTGCGGCACGCAGTCGTCGATGAGGGCCTGCACCAGCGGCGGGGTCTCCGACAGGCGGACGCCCACCAGTTTCTCGTTGACCAGCCGGCGCAGGTCCAGCACGTCGTCGGCGAGGACCGGCGCGGGCAGCTCGACGAGTCGCTGCTCGACCCGGCCGGTGTCGGCGATCATCACCAGCATCAGCCGGGTGGTGGAGATCGGCACCAGTTCCAGGTGACGCACCCGGGATCGGGCCAGGCTCGGGTACTGCACGACGGCGACCTGCCGGGTCAGCTGCGCCAGCAGCCGCACCGTGCGGTGCACCACGTCGTCGAGGTCGACGGCGCCGGCCAGGAAGCGCTCGATCGCCCGGCGCTCGGCCGGGCTGAGCGGCTTGACCCGGCTCAACCGGTCGACGAAGAGTCGGTAGCCACGGTCGGTGGGCACCCGCCCCGCGCTGGTGTGCGGCTGCCGGATGTAGCCCTCGTCCTCCAGCACGGCCATGTCGTTTCGGACCGTGGCCGGCGAGACACCGAGTTGGTGCCGCTCGACAAGCGACTTGCTGCCGACCGGCTCCTGGGTGGCGACGTAGTCCTCGACGATCGCCCGGAGCACGGCGAGCTTCCGGTCGTCCAGACCCATCCTTGCCACCTCCTGTCGCAGGTCAGCCCGCAGCGTCACGGCCACCAGAGGAACACTCTGGCACTCGACTGTAGCGAGTGCCAGTCTACGTCGGCGTCCCCGTCCACGCGATGATCAAGTCGGCACGCCCGTCATCGAACCGATCGGTGGGTTGACACTCGCCGGTGTCGCTCTGGTGCGCCGTTGCCGGTGGCACCTACCGTGACCCCCATGACTGAACCACCTCGTCCCCCGGACTCCGGCGACGAACCCACGACACCACTGTCCGGTTCGCCTGGCCAGGGCGGCTATCCCCCGCCCGGCGGCTATCCACCTCCCACCGGCGACCAACCGCCGCCGGCCGGCTACCCCCCACCCGGGGGCTACCCGCCGCCCGGCGGTTACCCGCCGCCGCCCGGGGCCCCCGGTGTCGGCTACCCGACCGGCGGTTACGGCGCTCCTGGCGGTGGCTACGCCAACAACGAGGACAAGACCTGGGTGCTGATCGCGCACTTCGGCGGCCCGCTCGGCGTGGTCGTCGGTGGCGGGCTCTTCGGCTGGGTGGCGCCGCTGATCGCCATGATGGTCCGCGGGCAGCAGTCCCCGGTCGCCCGGGCCCACTCGGTGGCCGCGCTGAACTTCCAGCTCACCTGGGCCATCGTCGGGGTGCTGAGCTGGGTGCTCGCCACCATCACCTGCGGCATCCTGTTCTTCGTACCGATCATCGTCGCGATCGTGCCGCTGATCTTCGGCATCATCGGCGGGGTCAAGGCCAACGAAGGGGTGCTCTACCAGTACCCGATGACGTACGCCTTCGTGAAGCGCTGACCGGCCGGCTTACCTGGTGACGGGGGTCAGGGCAGCAGGTCGCGAACCACGGCGTCGGCGAGCAACCGGCCGCGCAGGGTGAGCACGGCGCGGCCGGCGGCGTGGGCGGGCTCGGCGAGCAGCCCCTCGGCCAGCGCCCGCGCCGCGCCCGCCCGCCCGGCGTCGGTAAGCACGTCCAGTGGCAGGCCGGAAGCCAGCCGCAACCGGAGCATGACGTCCTCCATGTGCGCCTCGTCGCCGGTGAGCACCTCCCGGGCCTGCCCGGGTGACGCCCCGGCGGCGAGGCGTTGCGCGTACGCGGCGGGATGTTTGACGTTCCACCAACGCACTCCGCCGACGTGGCTGTGTGCCCCCGGCCCGAGGCCCCACCAGTCACCGCCGGCCCAGTAGAGCAGGTTGTGCCGGCAGCGCGCGTCCGGCGTGCGGGCCCAGTTGGAGACCTCGTACCAGGAGAAACCGGCCGCGCCGAGGGCGGACTCGGCGGCCAGGTAGCGGTCCGCGGCCACGTCCTCGTCCGGGTAGGGCAGCTCGCCACGGCGCATCTGGGCGGCCAGCCGGGTGCCGTCCTCGATGATCAGGGCGTACGCGCTGACATGGTCCACGCCCGCGGCCACCACCTGGTCCAGCGAGGCGGCGAAGTCCTCGGCCCGCTCCCCCGGTGTCCCGTAGATCAGGTCGAGATTGACGTGGTCGAAGCCGGCGTCGCGGGCCTCCAGCGCGGCGGCGGTGGCCCGGCCGGCATGGTGCCGGCGGTCGAGCACGGCGAGCACCCCGGGCGCGGCCGACTGCATGCCCAGCGAGATCCGGGTGTACCCGGCCGCGCGCAACTCCTTCAGCGAGGTGGGCGTCACCGATTCCGGGTTGGCCTCGGTGGTCACCTCCGCGTCGGCGGCCAGCCCCCAGGTCCGGTCGATCGCGTCGAGGATGCGGGCCAGGTCGTCGGCGGGCAGCAGGGTGGGGGTGCCGCCGCCGACGAAGACCGTGTCCACCCGGGCTGGCGGGGCCTCGCCCAGCACCCGGGCGGCGAGCGTCAGTTCCGCCAGCACGGCGTCGGCGTAGCCCTCCCGGCTCGCGCCGCCGCCCAGCTCGTCGGCGGTGTACGTGTTGAAGTCGCAGTAGCCGCAGCGGCTCGCGCAGAAGGGCACGTGCACGTACACCCCGAAACCGCGGGCGCCCACGGACGCACGGGCGGACGCGGGCAGCGACCCGTCGACGGGGACGGGCTCGCCTGCTGGAAGGACGCCGGGCATGGCCACTAGTGTGCCCTGGCATGACCTCTCCCGACGCGCTCGTGCGGGTCGCCACGGCCCACGGGGTGACCACGCTCACCCTGGACAGTCCGCACAACCGCAACGCGCTCTCCACGCCGCTGATGACCGAACTGCTGGCCGGACTGTCCGCCGCGGTCGCCGACGACGCGGTCCGGGTGATCGTGCTCGACCACACCGGGCCGGTCTTCTGCTCCGGAGCCGACCTGAAGGAGACCGCGGCGGCGTACGCCAGCGGCACGGTGCCCGCCGGGATGCTGGGTGACGTGCTCGCGGCGGTCCGGGAGTGCCCGAAGCCGGTGCTGGCGAGGGTCGCCGGCCCGGCCCGGGCCGGCGGCCTGGGTCTGATCGCGGCGGCCGACCTGGCGGTCTGCACGGCCGAGGCCACGTTCGCCTTCACCGAGGTGCGGATCGGGGTGATCCCCGCGGTGATCTCCGCGACGGTGCTGCCCCGCCTGACCAGCCGGGCGGCAGCCGAGCTGTACCTGACCGGCGACACCTTCGACGGCCGGCGGGCGGCCGAGATCGGCCTGGTCACCGCCGCGGTGCCGGCAGAGGAACTGGATGCCACGGTGCAGCGGTACTGCGACTCGCTGGTACGCGGGGCCCCGGCGGCGATGGCCGGTGCGAAGCGACTGCTGCGCCGCCCGGCCGCCGTCGACCTGCGCGCCGACCTGGCCGAGCTGGCCGAGCTGTCCACCGGGTACTTCCTGTCGGCGGACGGGATCGAGGGGGTCACCGCGTTCCGGGAGAAGCGGCCGCCGCGCTGGGTGGCGGAACTCGGTAGGTGAGGTACGGCCGGGACGGGGAACCTCGCGTTGCGCGTGGGCGCCACAGGAGGTGGGAACCGCTCGGACGACCCGAACGGGTCGATCAGGGACGTACGCTTGGCGGACCTTGACACAGGAGGTGCGGGTGCGAACTCGGGCTGTCGCGACGGGCTTCGTGGTCCTCGTCCTGATCGCCGCGATCGGGATGATCGTGGTGCTGAGGCAGGCCGGTGAGGGGCTACGGCTGCCGCTGGCCGGCCGGGCCTGCACGGTGCAGGCCGACGGCGAGGTGACGCTCGACTCGCAGCAGATGGCGAACGCGGCGACCATCGCGGCGATCGGCGTGCAGCGCGAGATGCCCGAGCGGGCGGTGGTGGTGGCGCTCGCCACCGCGTACCAGGAGTCCGGGCTGCGCAACCTGACCGGTGGTGACCGCGACTCCGTGGGGCTGTTCCAGCAGCGACCGAGCCAGGGCTGGGGCACACCGGCCCAGATCCGCGACCCCCGGTACGCGGCGGGGAAGTTCTACGCGGCGTTGAAGAAGGTGCGCGGCTGGGAGGACATGCGGGTCACCGACGCCGCACAGAAGGTGCAGCGCTCGGCCTTCCCGGAGGCCTACGAGAAGTGGGCCGACGAGTCGCAGGTGCTCACCCGGGCGCTGCTCGGTCACGCCACCACGGCGGTCACCTGCGCGGTGGGCGGCGACCCGGTGATGCGCGGTGCCGCCGCCATCGCCGCGCTGACCAAGGGACTGGCGCTCGACTGGGGCCTGGTGGCCGTCGCCTCCGACGACGACCGCCCGGCAGGCAGGAGCTACTTCAGCTCCGCCGTCGACAACTACGGCAACCCGACCCTGCTGAAAGTGGGGATCAACGACTTCGAGCGGAGCCCCGCCGGCAGCCTGATGACGTCCCCCGAGGGCGTACGGGCCGGCTGGCGGTACACGCACTGGCTGGTCTCCCACGCCAAGGAGCACGGGGTGAAGCGGGTGACCTATGACGGCCGGGAGTGGACCGCCAAGCGCGGCGCCTGGAAGCGGTTGCCGGACAGCGACCGGGGCGACACGGAGGTTCTCGCCGAGGTCCACGCCGACGTCTGAGCGACCCCCGATCTTTTTACCCGCAGTCACCGCAAGATCCGGCAATTCGGCACGTAAGGCCGCGTCTCGCCACGTTGGGTGACGTGCGGTAGTCAGGCAACCGCCTTCAGTCGCCGTGCCTGTGGAAAGGTCGCGGGGTGCCCCCCGGGCCATCCGGACGCGCGTTACGATCGGCGGCCTGTGCCAGAAATGGTTTCACCTCTTGGGGAGGGGTACGACGTGGCGTTCGACTACGGCGACCGGACCGGCTACGAACCGATCAGTGACGTCGACCGCAAGGAGTTTCACGAGCAGGGCTTTCTCCTGCTGCGGAACGTCCTGACCGAGGATCACCGGGCCGCTCTGGAGGCCGCGGTCGACCGGGTGTACGAGGAGGAGAAGGCCAAGGGCACCACCACCAAGGACGGCACCCTGCACCTGCTGGGCTTCCTTGAGCGTGACGAGCTCTTCGGCGAGCTGCTCACCCACCCGATCGCCTTCCCCTACATGTGGGGGCTGGCGGGCTGGAACATCTACACCCACCACAACCACCTCGACGTCACGCCGCCGGCGTCGGAGCCCGAGAAGCCGTACTGGGGTTGGCACCAGGACGGGTACCGGCAGAACTCCGACCCGGAGACGATGGACCCGAACCTGCCGCGGCCGATGTTCTCGCTGAAGGTCGCCTACGTGCTCTCCGACCTGTCGGAAAAGGGTCGGGGCGCGACGAAGGTGATCCCGGGCAGCCACCTGTGGAACTCGCTGCCCCGCCCGACGGACCTGAGCGTGCACAACCCGGATCCCGAGGGCACGGTCGAGATCACCGCCAACCCGGGTGACGCCTTCATCTTCGACCGCCGCCAGTGGCACTCCCGGTCGACCAACCTGTCGAACATCACCCGCAAGATGCTGTTCGTCGGTTACACCTACCGGTGGATCCGCCCGCTCGACGAGCTGCACCCCGACAAGGACGGCGAGTGGTACCGCAACCGCACGCCGGTGCAGCGCCAGTTGCTCGGTGAAGGCACCCACACGGCCAACTACTGGGGCATCAACTGGGACGGCTACATCGACGACGAGATCCCGCTGCGCAAGGAGCTCAAGCAGCGCGGTCTGCTCAACCGCAGCATCCCCTGGCTCCGCTGACCGGACCGTGACGACAGGCCCCGTGGGCCACGCCTGGACGTGGCTCACGGGGCCTGTCGCGTCACCTCGGGACGACGCGCCGATCCGTCAGCCGGCCGGTTCACCCCAGGCGGCGACGCGCCTTCTCGCGGATCGGCTCGGGCAGGTCGTCGGCCGCCAGCAACCGGGGCAGCAGCGCCGGCTCCAGGCTGAGCGCCCGGAACACCTCGCCGAGGGTCACCCCGTGCGCCGGCCGGTGCACGATCTCGATCGGATCGCCGGCGCCCACCGCGCCCTCGCGCACCACCCGCAGGTACGCGCCGGGGGTCGCGCGGGCGGTGAACCGCTTGATCAGATCCGGTACGCCCCAGAATCCGGCAAAGGTGGTGCACGGCGTCCGCGGCATGGTCACCTGGAGCAGCACCTCACCGACGGCCCACTGCTCGCCGATCACGGCGCCGGTCACGTCGACCGCGTACGTGGTGAGGTTCTCGCCGAAGCCGCCGGGGCGGATGGTGCGCCCGAGGTCCGCCTCCCACCAGGCCGCGTCCTCCCCCGCGTACGCGTAGACAGCCTTGTCCGGACCACCGTGGTGGGTCCGTTCGCCGATGAAGTCGCCGGCCACCCCGTCGACGCGGAAGAGCACCGGAGCATCGGCCGGCCGCTTGTCGATGCCGCTGCGCCCGCTCGCGTCACCGGCCCACGCCGCCTCGGTCACGATGCCGACGTTCACCGATGCCACCCTGCCCGTCATGATCACATCCTACGGGAGCGACCTCGTCACGCCACGGCCCTCGCCCGCCGCCGGCTGGTCAGGTCGGTCGCGGCACGGGGGCGGGCCGGCCGCCGCGCCTGCGCACGAAGTTGGGCGTACGAACGCGAAAGGCACCCGACCTCGACGGTCGGGCGCCTTTCGACGGTTCAGCTGTTACCGGTGGGTGACACCCCGGCGGTTGCGGCCCACGCCAGCGACCAGCGCCACGGCGACGGCGGCCAGCAGCACCTGGAGCATCAGCTCCCGCCAGTCGATACCGGCGGTCTCGGCGAAACCGGACGCACGGGCGATCACGGTACCGAGCAGCGCCGCACCGACACCGATGAGCATGTGCAGCCAGATCGGCATGTTCTGACGGCCCGGCACCACCAGTCGGCCCAGCGCACCGACGATCAGACCAACGATCAGGGCGGTGATGATGCCCCAGACGGTGAGCTCCATGGTCGCTCTCCTTCACAAAGACGTTCCACAATGTGTGGCGTTCCTGTCGTGACCGCCTAATGCCCGACCCACGAAGATCCCAAACCGGCTTTTCCGTCCGAGAGGTCACGACGACTCCGAAAGATCGCGGCCAGCGACTCTTCGCCGCGATGCCGTGAGCTACGGCCAACGCCGACGGGGTCGACACGCCGATCGGCCGGTCTGGTCAGGCCGCGAGCGAGCGGGCCCGAACGCCGACGGGCGCCCGGCCGGGTGGCCGGGCGCCCGTCGAGGCGGAGTCGGTTACCGATGGGTGACGCCGCGACGGCGACTGCCCACGCCGACCACCAGCGCGACCGCGATCGCGGCCAGGGCGACCTGGACGGCCAACTCGGCCCAGTCGATACCGGCGGTCACCGTGGCGATGCCCATCGCACGGGCGAGCACGGTGCCGAGCAGCGCCGCACCGACGCCGATGATCATGTGCAGCCAGATGGGCATGTCCTGCCGGCCCGGTACCACGAGACGGCCCAGCGCGCCGATGATCAGACCCACGAACAGCGCGGTGATGATGCCCCAGACGGTGAGCTCCATGGCGGATCTCCTTACCCGGAAGATGTCATTTGGGGGGTTCCTGTCCTCTCGGTCAGATTCCCTCGACGACGAATCCCCAAACCGCCCGCGCCCAGCCGGACGCCCCTAGGCAAGCAGGCGCCACCCCGGGTCGGTCACTTTTTTCCGCTCGCCTTGCCGTCGGAGTCGGAGGAGAGCGCGGCGATGAACGCCTCCTGCGGGACCTCCACCCGGCCCACCATCTTCATCCGCTTCTTGCCCTCCTTCTGCTTCTCCAGCAGCTTGCGCTTACGGCTGATGTCACCGCCGTAGCACTTGGCGAGCACGTCCTTACGGATGGCGCGGATGGTCTCCCGAGCGATCACCCGGCTGCCGATGGCCGCCTGGATCGGCACCTCGAACTGCTGGCGCGGGATGAGGTTGCGCAGCTTCGCCGCGATGGTGGTGCCGTACGCGTACGCCTTGTCCTTGTGCACGATGGCGCTGAACGCGTCCACCGGCTCGCCGTGCAGCAGGATGTCGACCTTCACCAGGTCGGACGCCTGCTCGTCGGTGGGCTCGTAGTCCAGCGAGGCGTAGCCCTTGGTGCGGCTCTTGAGCTGGTCGAAGAAGTCGAAGATGATCTCGGCCAGGGGCAGCGTGTAGCGCAACTCCACCCGGTCGGCGGAGAGGTACTCCATGCCGAGCAGGTTGCCCCGCCGGCCCTGGCAGAGCTCCATCACCGCACCGACGTAGTCGTTCGGCGTCAGCACGCTGGCCCGCACCGTCGGCTCGTACACCTCGGCGATCTTGCCGGTCGGGTACTCGCTCGGGTTGGTGACCACCACCTCCTGGCCGTCCTCCTGGATCGCCCGGTAGACCACGTTCGGCGCGGTCGAGATCAGGTCCAGGTTGAACTCCCGCTCCAGCCGCTCCCCGATGATCTCCAGGTGCAGCAGGCCGAGGAAGCCGCAGCGGAACCCGAAGCCGAGCGCACCCGAGGTCTCCGGCTCGTAGGTGAGCGCGGCGTCATTGAGCTTGAGCTTGTCCAGCGCGTCGCGCAGTGCCGGGTAGTCCGAACCGTCGATCGGGTAGAGCCCCGAGTAGACCATCGGCTTCGGGTCCTTGTACCCACCGAGCGGCTCGGCGGCCGGCCGGTTGTTGATGGTGACGGTGTCACCGACCCGGGACTGCCGGACGTCCTTCACCCCGGTGATCAGGTAGCCGACCTCACCGACGCCGAGCGCCTCCGCCTTCACCATCTCCGGCGAGATGACCCCGATCTCCAGCAGCTCGTGCACCGCGCCGGTGGACATCATCTTGATCCGGTCCCGGGCGCTGATCTGACCGTCGATCACCCGCACGTAGGTGACCACACCCCGGTAGACGTCGTACACCGAGTCGAAGATCATGGCGCGGGCCGGAGCATCGGCGTCACCCACCGGCGGGGTGAACTGCCGGACGATCTCGTCGAGCAGGTACGGCACGCCCTCACCGGTCTTGCCGGAGACCTTTATGCAGTCCGCCGGGTCACCGCCGATCAGGTGGGCCAGTTCCTCGGCGTACTTCTCCGGCTGGGCGGCCGGCAGGTCGATCTTGTTGAGCACCGGGATGATGTGCAGGTCGTTCTCGAGCGCGAGGTACAGGTTCGCAAGCGTCTGCGCCTCGATGCCCTGGGCTGCGTCGACGAGCAGGATGGCACCCTCGCAGGCGGCCAGCGACCGGGACACCTCGTAGGTGAAGTCGACGTGACCAGGCGTGTCGATCATGTTGAGCACGGCCTGCTCGCCGGCCCGCTCGCCCTCCCGGATCGTCCACGGCATCCGGACCGCCTGGCTCTTGATGGTGATGCCGCGCTCGCGCTCGATGTCCATCCGGTCGAGGTACTGCGCGCGCATCTGCCGCGGGTCGACCACACCGGTGAGCTGCAACATCCGGTCGGCCAGGGTCGACTTTCCGTGGTCGATGTGAGCGATGATGCAGAAGTTCCTGATCCGCCCCGGGTCGGTGGCACCAGGAGCGTTCGCGCCGGGATCGAGCGTCGGTGGCACAGCGGTCCGTTCTGGTCGGCTGACGTGAGCGGGCCGGCACGCGCCGGCCCCCTCTATGCTCCCATGTCCCCGGCTGGCATCGGCCGGGCGTCCGTCACTCCTGCGGCGGCTCGACGAAGAGGGTGGCGAGCCGGGGCAGCCTACGGCGGGCCTCCTCCTCGTCGTCGAAGTCCCAGAAGTCGTTCAGGTCGGGCTGCGGCGTCGCCGCGCGCTCCCCCGGCAGGTCGGTCGCGGTGGCCCTGCGGTACGCGTCCCACGGCACCGCGAGCATGTCCTCGCACTCGAACTCCTCGCCGCTGAGCGAGGCGGACCGGATCTGCGGCAGATCGGCAAGCGAGTCCGGATCGGCGACCGCCCGGGCGAAGACCTCCCGTCCCTGGGTCATCAGCCAGCCCCGGAAGTACTCGAATCCGTCGTCGGAAGCGCCACCGTTGATCAGGTACGCGGCGCCCCACAGATCGACCCGGTAGGACGCGGCCAGGACCCGCTGCTGGTGGTGGGCGTACCCGACGATCTCCTCGGGGTCGCGGGCGGCGAGCAGCGCGACGGCCCGGGCGGCGATGGCATCCGGCTCTCCCCCGCCGGTGCGGGCCCGGTCGATCAACTGCCAGAAGTCGTCGGTCCTCATGGTCCGGCAGTCTGGCAGACACCACCACGGGTGCCCGGATCCGCGCCAGATGTCGCCGCCGGACCGGGCACCGGGCAGCATGGTCGGGTGAGCTTCGCCTCCCCGCCCGCCGTGCCGTACCACGCCACCGCGCAGCGGCCCGAGTGGTCGGCCCTGCCGGCGCGGCTGCGGGCCGCAGTGGCCACCCGGCTGGGCGCCCCGGTGGTCCAGGCCCGGACCGCCGGTGCCGGTTTCACCCGGGGGTTCGCCGCGCTGCTGCGCACCGCCGACGGGCAGGGCGCGTTCGTCAAGGCCGCGCCCCACACCGAGCAGCCGCACCTGGTCGACTGGTACGCCCGGGAGGCCGCGATCCTCACCCGGCTGCCGGCCAGCCTGCCGGTGCCCCGCCCGCGCTGGACGCTGTGGGAGGCGGGCTGGTACGTCCTGTGCCTCGATCCCGTCGACGGTCATACCCCCCGGCTGCCCTGGGACCGTGCCGAGCTGAGCGCCACCCTCACCGCCTTCACCGACGTCACCGAGGCGCTCGCCGAACCGCCGGCCGAGTTGACCGCCCTCGGCCTGCCCCACCTCGCCGACCTGGCACGCGACGACATCCTCTGGTGGGGCGAGGTCGCCGCCGGCCGGGAACCGGTGCCGCCGCTGCCCGCCCCGGCCCGGGGACGGCTGGCCGAACTGGTCGCGCTGGAGTCGCGCCTGCCCGGGTACGCCGCCGCCGCGACCGGACTGACCCACGGCGACCTGCGGGTCGACAACGTGCTGATCGACACCGTCGGCACGGCCTGGTTCTGCGACTGGTCGTGGCTGTGCCACGGGCCGGCCTGGTTCGACCTGGTCACCCTGCTGATCACCGGGTACGCGGGCGGGTTGGACGTCGATTCGCTCTTCGCCGCCCACCCGGCCGCGGCCGGCGCACCCGACGACGCGCTGGACGTCACGCTGGCCGCCCTGGCCGGCTACCACCTCACCGCCGCCACGTCGACACCGCCGACCGCGTCGAGCCACCTGCCGGCGCACCAGCGGTGGACCGGTGGGCAGGCCCTCGCCTGGCTGGCGCACCGCCGTGCCTGGGCCTGACCGTCGCCGCGTCCGCTCGGTCGACCGTGCCGGTGTCGGACCGGTCGGCCTGGCACCGGCGACCGCTGCGGTGCCGTTTTGGCCCGCCCGAACCGGACCTGGTAACCTGGCTCTTCGCGCAGCGATGACGCATGTTCGTCGCGCGCACAAGCTGACCAACCCGAGCTATCAAGACGAGGCTGTCGCGTGGCGAACATCAAGTCCCAGATCAAGCGCAACCGGCAGAACGAGAAGCGCCGGCTGCGTAACAAGTCGGTCAAGTCGTCGCTGAAGACCGCCATCCGCAAGTTCCACGAGGCCGCCGAGGCCGGTGACGTCGAGAAGGCCACCGTCCTCATGCAGGACGCCTCGCGCAAGCTGGACAAGGCGGTCAGCAAGGGCGTCATCCACGGCAACCAGGCCGCGAACCGCAAGTCCGCGATCGCCAAGCGCGTCGCGTCGCTCGCCTCCTGAGCCAGCGCCCAGACCTGACGGAAGCCCCGAGGCGGTGCCTCGGGGCTTCCGCACGTCCATCCGCCCGGCGTTGATCCGTTCCGGTCCGGCGGCGCGCGCCCTGATCAGGACCCAGGTTCGGTGGTTTCCGGCCGAGACCCGACGTCACTGCGCTCCGCCGGCTCGGACCGCACCACGACGCCGGGCACGCTGTGCCGTAGCCAGTCGACCCGGGCCCGCCCGACCACCGGCTCCATCTGCTGGCGGAACCGGTCACGTTCCTGCTCGGGTACGGCTGCGGCGGAGCGCACCACCGCAGCGGCCACCAGGTCGTTGAGCTTGACCATCACGGCCACCGCGGCCGGTAGCACGAGCACCGCCCACCAGGTCACCAGTTCGGCGAGCGCGAGCAGCGCCGCCAGCGCGATCGTCCCCTCGAAGAAGATGAAGCAGAGCACCCCACCCGGGTTGACGAACCGCAGGCCGAGCGCCCGCGCGTAGAACGGACGGTACCGCTCCTCGTCGGCCGGGATCGTGGCCCACGAGCCACGGAGGGCTCCGCTCACCTGGCGCCGCCCTGCCGGGCGGCAGCCACCGAGAAGACCGCCTTCTCCAGCGCGTACGCCCGGTCGTCGGAGCCGCCCTTGACGGCCGCGTTGCACTCGGCCGCCGCCCGCATGGCCAGGACCAGCCCGTCGGGGGTCCAGCCACGGGCCTGCCGTTGGGCCCGTTCGACCTTCCACGGCGGCATGCCGAGGCTGCTGGCCAGCTGGTACGGGCTGCCCCGGCCCGCCGAAGCGACCCGGGCGACCGTACGGATGCCGTCGGCGAGGGCGTCGGCGATCGGTACCGGATCCACCCCCACGTGCAAGGCCCAGCGCAGTGCCTCCAGGGCACCCGGGAGGTCACCGATCATCGTGGCGTCAGCCACCGTGAACCCGCTGACCTCCACCCGGCCCCGGTAGTAACGCGCCACCGTGTCGGCACCGATCCGGCCGTCGGTGTCGGCGATCAGTTGGGAACAGGCTGCCGCGAGTTCGCGCAGGTCGTTTCCGACGGCGGCGATCAGTGCTTCGGCGGCGTCGTCCGTGCACCGTCCGCCGGCCCGGCGGATCTCGTCGCGGACGAAGGCCACCCGGTCACGGTGTCCCTTGAGCTTTGCGGCGGGCACGACCCGGGCACCGGCCGACTTCAGGCCGTCGGCGAACGCCTTGCCCTTCGCGCCCCCGAGGTGCGCCACCACGAGCTGCACCTCCGGGTCGGGGTTCTTCGCGTACGCCAGCAGGGCGGCGACCAGGTCCTTGCGGGCGTCCTGACCGGACCGGAGCACCAGCACGCGACGCCCGCCGAACAGCGACGGGCTGAGCATCTCGTCGATCTCACCGACGGTGAGCTGACTGGCCTGGTATTCCCGCACGTCGACGGCGGGGTCGGCGGCACGGGCGGCGACAACGGTTTCGGACACCGCGCGCGTGGCGAGCAGCTCCTCGTCGCCGAGGACGAGCACAATAGGAGCGGCACTGGCGGCGGTCACGCCGCCCATATTCGCACGCGCGGCCGGCCGGTCCAGCCTGCTCGTCGTTACTCTGCCGGCAGACCCCGCACTCAGCGCAAATCCAGACATACGTCTTATCTTCCGCTTTTCGCGCTAAATTACCGTCGATTCATCGTGGTGAACGGACCCGGTCGACACCAGCGCTCACCACCGCCAGCCCCCGGGGCGACCGCACCACCGCCACGTCACCCCCGACGTCGGTACGCAGCACCCGCGCCCCGCCCCGGGCCAGCCGGGCCAGCACCGCCTCGTTGGGGTGGCCGTAGGTGTTCTGCGCACCGACCGGCACCACCGCCACCGCCGGCCGCACCGCGTCCAGAAAGGCCGGATCCTGGTACGCGGAGCCGTGGTGGGCGACCTTCAGCACGTCGGCCCGCAGCCCGTCCGGTGGCAGCCGCTCCCGCAGCGCACGCTGTTCCTCGACCTCCGCGTCGCCGGTCAGCAGGATCCGCACCCGGTCGACCGTGGCGAGCAGCACCAGTGAGTTGTTGTTCGGATCCGAGCGGGTTCCGCGCATCGGGTACGGCGGGCCGAGCACGGTCAGGTCGACCGCGCCGGCCCGGTAACGCCACCCCGCCGGGGCGGCGACCACCGGCGTGCCGTGTGCCGCGGCGGTGTTGCGCACCAGGTCTCGGCCGGCCACCGGATCCGGCCACTGCGGAACCAGCACCGTGTCCACAGGCCTTCCCCGGAAGATCCCAGCCACCCCGCCGGTGTGGTCCACGTGAAAGTGGCTGACCACCAGCAGCGACACCCGACGTACGCCGAGCCGGCGCAGGCAGGCGTCCGCCGTCGCCGGATCCGGACCGGCGTCCACCACGACCGCCCGACCGGCCGCCACCGGCAGCAGCACCGTGTCACCCTGACCCACCGCACAGGCCGTGACGACCCAACCGTCCGGCGGCCAGCCCGGCGCGACCACCCGCACCGGCAGGGCGCCCACCACGACCGCGACGAGGCAGACCGTCACCAGGCGGCGTACCAGCGGGCGCCGGGCGGCGACCAGCAACGCCACGGTCAGCACCGTCAACAGCAGCGCCCCGCACACCCCGCCGGGCCAGGGCAGGTTGCCCGCCGGCAGCCGGGCACCGTACCGGGCGACCAGCACCAGCCACCACGCCGGCCAGTGGGCCAGCCAGGCAAGAGCCTCGGCCCCGCCCGCCCAGATCGGCGAGACGATGGCCGCCGCCACGCCGAGCACCGTCGCCGGAGCGATCGCCGGCACGGCGAGAAGGTTCGCCGGCACCGCGACCAGGCTGACCGTGCCCGTCAGGCCGGCGATCACCGGCGAACAGGCGAGTTGCGCGGCGGCCGGCACCGCCAGCGCCTCGGCCGCCCCCGGCGGTACGCCCCGTTGACGCAGACCGTCCCGCCAACCCGGCGCGAGCAGCAGCAGACCACCGGTGGCCAGCACGGAAAGGGCGAAACCGGCGTCGCCGGCCAGGCCCGGGTCGACCAGCACCAGCACCGCCACGGCGGCGGCCAGCGCGGGGACTGCCGCCCGGGATCGGCCGGCGGCCAACGCGGCGAGCCCGATCGCACCCATGGTGGCCGCGCGCACCACGCTCGGCGACGGCCGGACCAGGATGACGAAGCCCACCAGGGCCAGCCCGCAGAGGCCGACGGCCAGCGCGGGACCGGCTCGGGCCCAGCGGGCCAGCAACAGCACCGCACCCACCACAATTGCCACATTCGATCCAGAGACAGCATTCAGGTGAGTCATTCCAGTGGCCTGGAAATCCTCCTCCACCGTGTCGGGCAGCCGGCTGGTGTCCCCGACCACCAGACCGGGCAGCAGGCCACCGGGATCGTCCGGCAGAGGTGCGCACGCCTGCTGGAGGCCGGCGCGGAGCCGGCCGGCAGCGCGCTGCAACGCCGACGGGGAACCGAGCCGATCCGGCGCGCCGGCTGCCATCAGGACCGCCCCGGTGAGGTCGCCGCCGCGCGGCGCGGCAAGGCGCCCCTGCGCGGTGAGCCGCTGCCCGGGCAGCAGCCCTCGCCACGCGGGATCGTCGGCGAGCACCAGTACCCGCGCCGGTACGGTGATCCGTTGGCCCTGCGGCCCGCTCAGGGTGACCAGCCCGGCCGACACCAGCACGGTCGGTGGACGGCCCACGATGCCGCCGCGTACCGGCCTGGGATCGTCCCGGACGACCAGTTCGGCGGTGACCCGGGCCCGTTCGTCCACCAGGGCACGCAGCGGGCCCGCGTCCCGTACGGTCAGCCGCGCCGAGGTGGCCGCCCCGCCACAGACCACGCCGATCAGGACCGCCACCGCGACCCAGCCGTGGCGGCGCGCGGTCGGACCGGTGCGCCCGACGAAGCCGAGCAGGTGCAGTGTCGCCAGCCCGGCGAGACCGGCCGCGACGGCGGCCAGCAGCATCATCCGCCGGGCATCGAGGTGCAGCCCCGTCAGCGCGGTGAGCCAGGCCGCCACCGCCAGCCCCGCCAGGCGGAGGTCGGGTGCGGCCCCGCCGGTCGCGACACCCGGGATTCCGGCCGACGGTGCGACCGGGGCGGCCGACGCCTTCACACCGTCACCAGATCCTTGAGTTGCTCGTACCGGGCGTCGCCGATCCCGTTGACCTGACGCAGGTCGCCCACGGACCGAAAGCCGCCGTGCTGGTCGCGATGCTCGATGATGCGCTTGGCGAGCACCGGCCCCACCCCGGGCAGCGTCTCAAGCTGTGCCGATGTGGCGGTGTTCAGGTTGACCCGCCCGCCGGTGCCGGGTTCGCCGCCCGAGCCCGAGCCGGGCAGGGTGCCCGACGGCGGGACACCCGGGGCCACGGTGGGCGCCGGTACGCCGACCAGGATCAGTTCACCGTCGCTGACCCGACGGGCCGGGTTCAGCATCGCCACGTCCACTCCGGGCAACGCACCCCCGGCGGCGTCGACGGCGTCGGCCACCCGAGCGCCGGCCGCCAGCCGCACCAACCCGGGCCGTCGGACCTTGCCGGCAACGGCGACCACAAGTTCACCTGTCGGTGCCGCCGGTTCGTCGTCGGCCGTGACCGACGGATCCGGAGTCCCGGCGGTGCCGGTCGCCGCGACGACCGGCTCCACCTGAGGCCGGGATCGCCAGGCCCAGAGCCCTGCGGACAGCACCACGAGAACGGCGACGGCCGCGAGCGCGCGGACTCCCCGCCGCCCCGGATCGAAGGCACCAGGCCCCGACAGGAGGGGTCTCGGCGACACCTCGTCGGCCGTCAGCTCGCGCTCCACGGCGACCGGTCCCCCGTCGCCAGCATGCAGCGGACCACCGGCCCGAAGCCGCCCGGCCACACGAACCGGGCCAGTGTCACCACCCGGATCGACCGCCTGGACCGGCAGCAGCACTGTCGGCCAGTCCGTCACCGACGGCGGCGGTACGGCGGCGCCGGCTGGCAGGTCCGACGTGCCGGGCATCAGTCGCCACAGCCGCTGCCGGACCACCATCTCGTCGTCCTCGTCCTTCGACACGGCGCGAGGCTAGGGCGGCCAGACCCCGACGGGTGTGCCGAGCCTGCCAGCCTGTGGACAGCGCGGGACTCTGTGGACAACGCCCGGATCATGCGCTGGATCTGCTATGACGACGCCAAAGCCGGCACCGGGTCAGTCCGTCCGCGACTCCGGGTCCAGACCGAGGACGGCGCGCCCGCCGTCGACCGGCAGGGTCACCCCGTTGACGAAGCCGGCCGCCGGCGAGAGCAGGTACGCGACGGACTCCGCCACGTCCTGCGGCTGCCCGATCCGGCCCACCGGGTGCAGCCGGGCAAGCTCCGCCTCGATCCGCCGCGCCTGGTCCGGCTCGGCCTCGGCGAGGAACGCCTCGTGTCGTTCGGTGGCCACCGAACCGAGAGCGACCGCGTTGGTTCGGATGCCGTACCTGCCGTACTCGACGGCCAGCGCCCGGGTCAGCCCCTCCACGGCCGCCTTGGCCGTGGCGTACGGCAGGCAGCCCGGCACCGGCCGATTCGCCTGATGCGACGAGATGTTCACCACCGCACCAGCGGTGCCGGCAGCGAGGAAGCGGCGTACCGCGATTGCCGCACCGACCACGACCGGGCGCAGGTTTCGGGTGATCAGGTCGACGACCTCGCCGACTGGCGCGTCGTGTACCGAGGCGTCGCGGAACACTGCGGCGTTGTTCACCCAGCCGATGAGCGGGCCGAAGCGTTCCGCCAGGTCCGCGGCCCGCCCGGCGACGCCCTCGTCACCGGCGTCACCGACCACCGTCGCGAGTTGGTCGGCCCGGGCGTGCCCCTCCACCCAGGACAACGCGCCCGGATCACGTTCGACCACCACGACCGACCCCCCGTCGGCGAGCAACCTCTCCACGATTCCCCGGCCGACCCCGCGTCCCCCACCAGTCACCACACAGGACATTGCCCCCACCTCCCCCGGCCCGGCCACGCGATCAATCCTCGCTCACCGGCGCCACCAGCGGCGAGCAGGTCAGCGGGTGGGTGGCACCGGAGGCGGCGGCCCGCCGATCGCCCCGGCGACGAGCGCCGGCCGCCCGCTCGACGGCGCCGACGTCAGCGACCCTGACGACCCGGCGGGTCAGCCGGCGGTGTCCGGCCTACGGTGGATCACCACGCAGGCGAGTCCGGGCCCGACGTGCACCGCGACGGCGGCACCGGCCTCGGAGACGTACGCCTCGCGCAGTCGGTCGCCGAGCCGGCCGGTCAGTGTGTGGAGGAGTTCCTCGGCCCGCTGCGGTGCGTCGAGATGGTGTACGGCCAGGTCCACCGGCCCGTCGCCGGCCGCTTCGACGGCGAGGTCCGCCAGACGCGCCATGCCCCGACTGGCGGTGCGGACCTTGTCTCGCAGCACGATGCGCCCCTCGGGCATGTGCAGGATGGGCTTGACCGACAGTGCGGTGCCGAGCAACGCCTCCGCCGCGTTGATCCGCCCGCCGCGACGGAGGAACTCCAGCGTGTCGACGTAGAAGTGGATGCTGGTACGACCGATGGCGGCTTCTGCCGCAGCGCGTACGCCGGCCAGGTCGGCGCCCCGCGCGGCGGCCCGGGCCGCCGCGATCGCCGGGAAACCGAGACCCATGCCGCAGGAGCGGCTGTCGACCACGCTGACCCGGTCGCCCAGTTCGGCGGCGGCCAACTCGGCGGCCTCGACCGTGCCGGAGAGCCCGGCCGACAGGTGCACCGAGACGACGCCCTCCGCCCCGGCGTCCAGCAGTTCCCGGTACGTCCGGCCAAACTGCTCGGGCGACGGGCGGGAGGTGCTCACCGCCACCCGCCGCGCGCGCAGCGCCCGGGTGGCGTCCGCCGGAAAGGTCTCGAAGCCCTCCAGCCCTTCGACGCCGGCCAGCACGACGGTCAGCGGCACCACGGTCAGCGCGTGCTCCCGCAGCAGCTCGGGTGGAAGATAGGCGGTGGAGTCGGTGACGACCGCGACTGGCATGCGGGCACGGTAGCGGATCAAACTGGGCGGCTGCCTGGCCGCGTCCGCTCAGACCGGCTCGGCGGAGACCGGAATGCCGGTCGCGGCGGTGCCGGTCGCGGCGGCGGGGATCTCCATCGGGCCGACGTTGTGGGCGCGCAGGTGCCACCCACGCTCGACGTCGTGGCGCAGTTCCGTCCAGTGACAGTTGCGCAGCGACCCGACGGCACGCAGCACGGCGTGCTCCCAGCCGAGCAGGTGGCCGCAGCCCTGCCGGGCGGCGCCGCCGTGGGTGGCAATCACCACGGTGCCCCCGGGCAGTTGGTCGGCGGCCTCCTGCAACGCGGTGCCGATGCGTTTGCCCAACTCGTCCAACGGTTCGATGTCCGCACCCGGGTCGGGATCCCCGGCCCGCCAGCGGGCGTACTCCCGGGGGAACCGCTCCGCCACCTCGGTCAGCAGCAGACCCTGCCAACTGCCGAAATGCCGCTCCCGCAGGCGGGCGTCGGAGCGTACCGGCAGGCCGGTCAGCGCGGACAGCGCGGTGGCGGTGTCCGCGGCGCGGCTCAGGTCGCTGGCGACCAGAGCGTCCGGGCGCAGCGCGGCCAGCAGCGGCGCGGCCGTGCGCGCCTGTTCCCGGCCGAGGTCGTTCAGCGGTACGTCGGTCTGTCCCTGGACCCTGCTGGCGGCGTTCCAGTCGGTGTTGCCGTGCCGCCAGATGATCAGCCTGGTCACTCGCCCGATCCGGCGGAAGCCTCTGCGCGGGCGAGGTCCCGGTCGACGAACGGAATGGTCGGGCAGTCCTTCCAGAGCCGGTCGAGGGCGTAGAACTCGCGTTCCTCGGTGTGCTGCACGTGCACCACGACGTCGACGTAGTCGAGCAGCACCCAACGGCCGCCGCGCTCGCCCTCCCGCCGCACCGGCTTCGCCTTCTCCGGCAGGTCGAGCAGGGCCTCCTCGATGGCGTCGACGATGGCCAGCACCTGGCGCTCGTTCGGGGCCGCGGCGAGCAGGAACGCGTCGGTGATGGCGAGCTGGTCACCCACGTCGATGATGACGATGTCCTGAGCCTTCTTGTCGGCCGCGGCCTGGGCGGCGACGATCGCCAGCTCGTGAGCGCGTTCGGAAACTGTCACCGTTCTCCTTCGATCAACCGTGCGATGCTTCCAGCCTCTCACACGGCCCGGATTCCCGACTCGCCAGTTTCAGCCGGAAAGAGGGATGAAACGGCCGAATCAACCCCGATACAGGCACCGTTTCGCGATGTACTGCACCACACCGTCCGGCACCAGATACCAGACCGGCTCGCCCCGGGCGACCCGGGCCCGGCAGTCGGTGGACGAGATCGCCATGGCCGGCACCTGCACCAGACTGACCGTGTCGGCGGGCAGGTGCGCGGCGGTCAGCTCGAAACCCGGCCGGGTGACCCCGATGAAATGAGCCAGCTCGAAGATCTCGTCGAGGTCCTTCCAGCTCAAGATCCGCTCCAGCGCGTCCGCGCCGGTGATGAAGAACAGCTGCGCCTTCGTACCGTACTGGGAACGCAGGTCGCGCAGGGTGTCGACGGTGTAGGTGGGCCCACCCCGGTCGATGTCGACCCGACTGACCTGGAACCGGGGGTTGGAGGCCGTGGCGATCACGGTCATCAGGTAACGATCCTCGGCCGAGCTGACCGGGACGTCGGCCTTCTGCCACGGCTGCCCGGTCGGCACGAAGATCACTTCGTCGAGGCCGAACCGGTCCGCCACCTCGCTCGCGGCCACGAGGTGCCCGTGATGGATCGGATCGAACGTTCCGCCCATGATGCCGATCCGCCGGATGTCTTCCTCCACCCCATGATCCTAGGGCGTGCCCGACCGGAGGCGGGCCGGGCCGGCACCCTCCGGACCGGCCCGACCACGGTCGTCACGCGGTGGTAGCGGCCACCGCCGTGCGCGCCACCAAGGCCCGGCGCAGGTCGTCGTCGGCGTCGGTGACCACCCGACGCAGCCCCGGCGTGAGGTCGTCGCGGGCCAGCAGCGCCGCGGCCGCCTCCCGGGTGGGCTGGGACACCGCGTGGCGGGGGAAGGCCAGCTTGGCGACCTCATCGGCCACCCAGGGCGTACGCAGCCGCGCGGCGGCCGGCATGTCGGCAAAGTAACTGGCCACGTAGGCACCGGTCAGGTCGGCCTGCTCGGGCTGCCAGAAGCCCTCCGCCGTCGCCTCGACCAGCCGATTCGACAACTCCGTGTTCGACACGATGATCTCCCAGGCGGCCTGCTTGGCAGCGGGGTCGGGCAGGGCGGCTCGGCACCGGGCGGCCCGCTCGGCGCCGGTGGCGCTCGGGTCGGCTGCCGCCTCCGCCTCGATCTCGGCCGCACCGGCGGCACCGAGGACCACCAACCGGCCGAGCAGTGCCCACCGTAGTTCGGCGTCCACGGCCAGTCCGGTGGGGACGGCCCGGCCGGCCAGCCAACCGGTGAGCATTTCGGCGTCGGTGCTCGCGGCGATCAACCCCCGGGCGGCGGCCAGCTGCAACGACTCCCCCGGCGCGGCGCCGTCGAGCAACCGCCGGCAGGACTCGGCGACCCGGGCCAGGGCGGACCGTCGGGCCAGCGGGTCGAGATAGCGGTCGATAAGCGTGCGGCTCATCGCCAGCACGTCCTCGACGATGATCACTTCCGTCTCGGTGGGCAGTGCCGCGTCAATCAGGTCCACCAGACCGGTGACCGGCCGTTCCCCGTCGGTCGCCGCGTCCAGCGCCTCACCCCAGAGCAGGGCGCGGGCCAGCGGATCGGTCAGGCGGGGCAGCAGCAGTGGCACCGCATCGGCCGAGGCGGCATCGAGGCGGATCTTGGCGAAGGTCAGGTCGCCGTCGTTGGGCAGCAGCACCGCGGCTGCCGGCTCACCGGCCAACCCGACGAGCCGGGTACGGCCGTCGTCGGTCTTAGGATCGAGGTCGACCTCGATCCGCTCGGCGGTGCCGTCCACCGCGTACCGGCCCACGCCGATGCGGTGCGGGCGCAGCACCGGGTGTGTCGGCGGCGCGGTCTGGGCGATCACTACCTCGTCGTACCGGCCGTCGGCGTCCACCGTCACCTCGGCCCGCAGCGTGTTGACCTGTGCGGTCCGCAGCCAGGACTCCGCCCAGTCGGTCAGCTCCCGCCCGCTGCTGGCGGCCAGGCTCTGGAGCAGGTCGGCGAGGGTGGCGTTGCCGAAGCGGTGCCGGGCGAAGTGGTCGTTGAGACCGGCCAGGAACGCCTCGTCACCGAGCCACGCCACCAGCTGCCGCAGCACGCTGGCCCCCTTGGCGTACGAGATGCCGTCGAAGTTGAGCAGCCCCTCGGCGGCGTCGGTGACCCGCTCGGGCGCCACCGGATGGGTGGAGGGGCGCTGGTCGGCGGCGTATCCCCACGCCTTGCGGCGCAGCGCGAACGTCGTCCACGCCCGGTCGAACCGGGTCGCCTCGGCGGTGACCCGGGTGCCCAGGTACTCCGCGAACGACTCGTTCAACCACAGATCGTCCCACCAACGCATGGTGACCAGGTCGCCGAACCACATGTGCGCCATCTCGTGGGCGATCGTGGTGGCACGCAGCTCGCGCTGGCTGTCGGTGACCGCCGAACGGAACACGTAGTCGTCGCGGAAGGTGACCAGACCCGGATTCTCCATGGCGCCCGCGTTGAACTCGGGCACGAACGCCTGGTCGTACTTGCCGAACGGATAACGCTCGTCGAACAGCTGATGGAACCGGTCGAGACACTGCTTCGTGACGGTGAAGATCTCCGTCGCGTCGGTGTCGAGGTGCTCGGCGAGTGAGCGCCGGCAGTACACACCGAGCGGAATGCCGTCGTGGGTGTCCCGGCGTACGTGCCAGGGGCCGGCGATCAGCGTGAAGAAGTACGTCGCGATCGGCAGGGTGGGAGCGAACTCCCAGCGCCCCGGTGCCGGGTTGGCCGCCAGTTCCGCGTTGGCCGCCACCGTCCAGTGCTCCGGCGCGGTCACCGACAATGTGACCGGCGCCTTCAGGTCCGGTTGGTCGAAGGCGGCGAAGACCCGTTGCACATCGTCCAGGAACGACATCACGTACAGGTAGGTCTCGCCGTCGGCGGGATCGACGAAGCGGTGCATCCCCTCGCCGGTGTTCGTGTACGCCATCTCGGCGTCGACGGTCAGCGTGTTCTGCGCCGCCAGGCCGGTCAGCGGCAGCCGGTTGTCGTCCAGCGTCGCGGGATCGAGATCGGTGTCGTTGAGCCGTACGGCGAGCAGTTCCGCCGGCTTGACCTCGGCAAAGGTCTCGGTGCCGGTGGCCCGGAACCGGATCGTGACGTGGGATCGGAAGCGCTCACCGCCCCCGGTCAGGTCGAGTTCCACCTGGTAGGACTCGACGGTAATCGACGCGCCACGCGCGGTCGCCTCTGCACGGCTCAGGCTCGGCATCCGCTTATCCTGCCCGATGAGGGAACGAACCGGCTTCCCCATTTCCCCTGGTACTGGAGGACGGGACCATGACAGCGCATCCCAAGGGTGACTTCGACCTCTCCCGGGCGGTCTGGCAACGGGCCGAGGGCGACACCTCGGAGGCCGCGGTGGAGGTCGCCTTCGTCGACGATCTCATCGGCATGCGCAACTCCGCCGAGCCGGACGGCCCGGTGCTGGTGTTCACCCAGGCCGAGTGGGACGCCTTCGTCGCGGGTGCCCAGGACGGCGAGTTCGATCTGGACTGACCACCACCAGCGGCGTCCCGGGCAACCGCACTAGTCACCGTCGCCCCAGCCGAGGCCACCGGGACCGGGCGCGTGATGGAAACCGGCGTGGCCGGCGACATCGACACAACATTCGGCGTCCGGCCCGAGGGCACCGCAGAACAACCGCTCCGCGCGGTGCCAGGCGTCGGCCGGCGACAACGCGGAGGCACCGAGCGCCAACTCGGGCCGGAGCACGCTCAACGCCTCGGCGTACCCGACGGCCACCTCACGGGCGGCGACGAGATCGGCAGCGGTGAAGCCGAGATGCACGGTGAAATGGCGGTCGGGCGGGGACGGCCGGCGCGGCGGCCCCACCAGCGGTAGCCGATCCCCGCCGGCCGCCCCGGCCATCCACCGACGCCAGTACGCCGCACGGTTGTCCCGCATCCGTCCTCCCCGTGGCACGCCGAACCCCTGACCGGCGACGCACCGACCAACCGGTCGGGTTTGGCGGCTGGATCACCGCTGGGCAGATCGACGACGTCGCCGGAGCCAGCAAACCAGGCTTCCCCGATCCTGGGAGGGGCCAGCAGCCGACCTGCCCGACCGGCCCGGCGTCACTGCCGCCCGTCGTGCGGTTCAGCGGCTCTGACCTGGGTAGGTACAGCCCGCGACGATTGAACGGCCGGTCGGCGACGGCCGCGCCTCGGCAGCAGGGGACCCGATGGCGACCATTCCGACGGACCGCAGCCCGGACAGCACCCTGGCCTTCCTACGGGCCGGCTACCGCTTCATCGGTCAGCGGTGCGAGCGGTACGGCACCGACATCTTCCAGACCCGTCTGCTGCTGGAGCCGACGATCTGCCTGCGCGGCCGGGCCGCCGCCGAACTCTTCTATGACGCCGACCGGTTCGTGCGGGAGGGTGCCATGCCGGCTCGCGGTCAACGGACGCTGACCGGCCGGGGCGGCGTCCAGGGTCTCGACGGCGACGCCCACCACGACCGCAAGGCCATGTTCATGTCGCTGATGACCCCGACCGCGGTGCGGCGGCTGGGGCAGCTCTTCGCCGACGAGTGGCAGGCTCGGCTGCCCGCCTGGGAGCTCGCCGGGACGGTGACCCTGCACACCGAGGTCGCGTCGATGCTGACCCGGGCGGTCTGCGCCTGGGCAGGGGTGCCGCTGAGCGATGGCGAGCTGGATCGGCGTACCGCCGATCTACAGGCCATGATCGACAGTGCCGCCGCGCTCGGTCCCCGGCACTGGCGTGGTCGACTGGGCCGGCTGCGCGGCGAGCACTGGGCCGGTGATCTCGTCGAGCGGGTACGCGGCGGGTCACTGTCGCCGCCCGACGGCACCGCCCTACGCGTGATCGCCGAGCACCGCGACGGCGAGGGACATCGGCTGCCCCGCCGCGTCGCCGCGGTGGAGCTGCTCAACGTGCTCCGTCCGACCGTCGCGGTGGCCCGGTTCGTGGTCTTCGCCGCGCTGGCCCTGCACGACCATCCCGCCTGGCGGCAACGGGTCCGCGACGACGAGGCCACCGGGCAGTTCGTGCAGGAGGTGCGCCGCTACTACCCGTTCTTCCCGGTGGCCGCGGCCCGGGTCCGGCGGGACTTCGACTGGCAGGGGTACCACTTCCCGCAGGGCCGTCGGGTGCTGCTGGATCTCTACGGCACCGATCACCACCCCGAGGTGTGGCCGGAGCCGGAGCGGTTCCGGCCGGAGCGCTTCGCCGGTTGGCCAGGTGACCCGTTCACGCTGGTACCGCAGGGCGGCGGAGGCCATCTCACCGGACACCGCTGCGCCGGAGAGTGGATCACGATCGAGTTGATGAAGCGGGCGGTGACGCTGCTGACCGAGGTCATCCGCTACGACGTACCGCCGCAGGACCTCGCGGTGGACCTGAGCCGGATGCCGGCGCTGCCGGGCAGCGGCTTCGTCGTCACCGCCGTGCGACGCGTCCACTGAGCCTGCCGGCCGGGCCGGCACCGGGCTGACGCCGTGCCGCCGGGGCCACCGGCGGCACGGTCGGCATCAGGCCGGGTGCAGCACCGTACGCAGGCAGCCGTCCTCCTTCTTCTCGAACATCTCGTAGCCGCGCCTACCCTGCTCCAGCGGGAGCGGGTGGGTGGCCAGGTACCCCGGGTCGATCTCACCGGCGGCGAGCCGGTCGAGCAGCATCGGGATGTAGCGCTGAGCGTGCATCTGCCCCATCCGCAGCACCAGGGCCTTGTTCATCGCCGCGCCCAGCGGGAACTTGTCCACCAGGCCGGCGTAGACGCCGACGATGCTGACCGTGCCGCCCTTGCGTGCCGCCATGATGGCCTGCCGGACGGAGGTGGGCCGGTCGGTCTGCAAGCGGGCGCTCTGCTTCGCCTTGTCGTACGCGTAGACCGGGCCGACGTCGTGGGACTCCATGCCGACCGCGTCGATGCAGGCGTCCGGTCCGCGACCGGAGGTCATCTCGCGCAACGCCTCGAGCACGTCGGTGTCGGCGTAGTTGACGGTCTCCACTCCCAGCCGGTCCGCGGCCACGGCCAGTCGCTCCGGCAGCCGGTCGACCATGATGACCCGCTCGGCGCCGAGCAGCTGCGCCGCCCGGGCGGCCATCTGCCCCACTCCCCCGGCACCCCACACCGCGACCACCTCGCCGCCGGTGAGGCCGCAGAAGTCGGCCGCCATCCAGCCGGTCGGCATGGCGTCCGAGGCGAAGACCACCGCGTCGTCGGGTACTCCGTCGGGCACCTTGAACGCCCCGACGTCGCCGAACGGCACCCGTACGTACTCGGCGTGGCTGCCGGAGTAGCCCCCGGCGGCGTGCGAGTAGCCGAGGATGCCGGCCGGCGAGTGACCCCACAGCTTCTCCGCGAAGACCGGCTGCGGGTTCGAGTTGTCGCACAGCGAGTACTGCTCGGTCCGGCAGTACCAGCAGCCGCCGCAGGCCACCACCGAGCCGACCACCACCCGGTCGCCGACGGTCAGCCGCCGTACCCCGGGCCCGACCTCGACCACCTCGCCGGTGAACTCGTGGCCCAGGATGTCGCCCTCCCGCATCGCCGGGATGAAACCGTTGATCAGATGCAGGTCGGAGCCGCAGACGCTGCTGGCCCGGACCCGGACGATGATGTCACCGTCGGCGCGTACGCACGGCTCCGGCACGTCGCGTACCTTCAGCTTGCCGACGCCCTCCCAGCACAGCGCCTTCACGCCCGTCCTCCCGTCGTCAGCCGCTCCCGGAGCTTGTCGGTGCTTCGTTCCTGTGCCCGACTCCGTCCGGACGGGTCCCGCCGGGTGTCGATGACCTGACCGCACTCGATGAGCGACTTGACCCGGCGCAGCGTGTCGCGCAGCCGTAGGTCCGGTTCGTCACCGCCGGCCAGGCCCAGAGCGCGGCGCAGTGGGCCGGAGCGGTACCGCAGTTCCGCCCGGATCTCGGTGCCCCGGCCCTGGGGTGCCGGCACCAGTTCCACCGTGCCCTGCTGCTCCGGCCACCCGGTGACCTGCCAGCGCAGCCGGCCGGGGCCGGTCACGGTGATCTCGGCTCGCCACTCGGTGGCGCCGGTGTCCGGATCACGGGAGACACACCGCCACCGGTTTCCGTCGATCTGTTCCAGCGTCGCCCACTCGGCCAGCGCACGGTCGAGCCGCTCCCGCTCCGTCCAGAAGCCGATCACCCCCGCTACCGGCCGGTCGACCGTCACCCCGCGCCGGACCACATACCAGCCGTCCTCCCGGTGGGGCTGGTGCCGACGCCGTCGGCGGGTCACCGCCCGGCCGACACCGACCGCGGTCACGGTCACGGCGCCCACCAGCGCCAGTCTCGTTGCGTTGCTTCTCATCACGCCTCCTCCGCCCCCGGACGTCCGGTGCCCGGCCGCCCGCAGAGCCCGCTACCCGGCACGGAGACCGCGAAACGGACGGAAGGCAAGGGCTCCTCCGATCGGTACGCCCGAGGAGGAGCCCTTGCCGAGGTCACGCCGATGTCGCGTCCGGTTCGTGCGACAGACCGCCGTGAGCAGCGGCTGCGTTCGCTGACCGGTCAGTGCCGCACCTGGTGCCGGGAGTGCTGCGCCTGGTCCTTCACGTCGTGGGCCGCGGACCGGGTGTCATCGGTGACCGCCTGCGCGGCGTCCTGCGCGGTGGCCTTCACCGACTCGGCGGCCTGCTGCGCCGGCTCGCGCAGTTCCTCCTTCATCTCGCTGGCCACCCGGCCCAGCTTCTCGGTCACCGCCGAGCCGTGCTCACCGGCCTTCTCCCGGGCCTGGGTGGCCAGCTGCTGCTCACGCTGGGTCGGCGGGATGAGCGAGGAGACGAGCATGCCGACGCCGAAGGCGATGAGGCCGGCGGCCAGCGGGTTCCCCTCGGACTTGCGCCTGATCACCTGCGGGGCGCGGTGGGCCGCGTCGCCGACGGTCGAGGCCGCCGAATGCGCGGCGTCGCCCACCGCAGCGGCCTTCGAGGCGGCACGATCGCCGGCCGCGTGGGCTCCCTGGCTGGTCTGATGGCCGAGGTCGGATGCGGTTCCCATTACCCTGTCCCTCACATTCTGCAGCGTGGTACGCACCCGCTGCTTACGATCGTCGACGATGCGACCCGGGCTGACCTTGTACGCCAGCGCGTCCACGTCGGAACTCAGGTTGTCGCGGGTGGCTTCGATCTCCCGGCGGATCTGGACGGGGTCGGTGCTCATCGGGTCACTCCCTCCGGGTGTGGCTTGAGCGCGTCGGGGATGCGCTGCACGCTGTCGTTTGTCTGCTTGAGCCCGCGGATGCGCTCCGCGTTCCGTCGGCCCATCGTGTAGAGAAGCGCCGCGATCGCCGCCCAGATGACGGCCACGATCAGTCCCGCCCAGCCGGCGTCCATCACGTTGGAGAGGCCGCCCCAGAGTGCGAGGGAGAGGAACAGGGCGACCATGTACGCGCCGAAGCCGGCACCGCCGAACAGGCCGGCGGCCTTGCCCGCCTTCTTCCCCTCCTGACGGATCTCGGCCTTTGCCAGTTCCACCTCCTGCCGCATCAGGGTCGACAGGTCGCTGGTGACCTGGCGCATCAGCTCGCCGATGGAGCTACCCCGGACCTCCTCCGCGGAGGGCGGGTGATGGTTCCGGGGGTCCGCTGCGGAACTCTGCGTCGGCGTGGTCATGCCGTCGCCTCCCTTCGGATGACTCGGGTCCTCACGGGCGGGTGGTCCCGCTCGACGGCACGCCGGGCAGCGGATCGGTCCGGTCCACCGGGGGCAGCGGCGTGCCCGTGCCGGGGTGACCCTCGTCGATCGGCCGGAAGTCGGCGGGCTGGGTACGCGGGTCGAGGTTTCCTCCGGCGGGCACTCCCGCCGGCCCGACGGGCGGCGGGGCCTGCGTCGGCAGGGCCACGGTCCGGTCGGGGTCGCCGTACGGGTCGTGCGTGGCGGCGTGGCCGGGACGGTCGTCGCCACCCGCGGAGAGGTTGCGGGTCAGCCGGCCGGCCACCGCACCGAGCAGGGCCGCGCCGACCAGGAAGGTGCCGGGGTTGCGGCGCGCGTAGTCGCGTACCTCGGTGAGCAGGTCGCCAGGTTCGCGCTGTTCCAGCCAACCGGCCACGCCGTGCACCCGGTCGGAGGCCTGCCGGGCGAGTTCGCTCACCGGGCCGGCCTGGCCGCCGTTGTCGGCCATCGAGCGCATCTCGTCGGCCAGCGAGCGCAGGCCACCGGCGGCACGTCGCTGCTGCTCACCGGCTTGGCCGACGAGTTGCGTACGGGCCTCGCCGTACAGGTCCCGGGCTTGGCGGGCGGCCTCCCGGCCAACCTCCCGGCCTTGCTCGCGGGCGTTCTCGGCCACCGCTCCACCGGCGTGCGCGGCCTCCGAGCCCACCTGGCGGGCCTGTTCGCGGACGCCGCTGCCGTTTGGCGAATCGGGCTCGTGGGTCCTGGGGGTCGATGACAGATCGTAGGTCATGATGTCCCTTCCGCTGCGGGATCGTCGCGGGTGTTGGGGGTGCGGCGGACGATGTCGCCGCTGCCGCTGATTGACCTACCCTGCGATCGGCCACCCATGCTCGATCGGGGATTTCCCTGCGGATCGGCCGGGACGGGCGACAGGATGAAGGATCGGCGGGACGGTCTTGCGTCACGGAGCGTCCCGTCCACCTGTCGGACTGTCGCGGGCGTGGCCCCGCGGATCCACGGAGGTGACCTCGATGGCGCGTCGGTCAGTGGGCGGCCGGGCCACGCGCACCCCGGTCCAGCTCGCCGCCCTGGTCGTGGCGGGAGTGTTCCTGCTGCTCGGGGTGCTCGGGTTCGTGCCCGGCATCACCACCGGCTACGGCGACATGACCTTCGCCGGGCACCACTCCGGTGCCCGGCTCCTCGGTCTCTTCCAGGTCTCGGTCCTGCACAACCTGTTGCATCTCGGCTTCGCCGTGGCCGGGCTGGTGCTGGCCCGTAGTGTGGCCGGTGCCCGCCTCTACCTCGTCGCGGGCGGTGTGCTCTATCTCGGCTTGTGGATCTACGGACTGGCTGTCGGCGAGGAGGGCGGCGCGAACTTCATCCCGCTCAACGGCGCGGACAACTGGCTGCACCTGGCACTCGGCCTCGGGATGCTCCTGCTCGGGCTGTTGCTGTCGGCGAGGGCCGGCGGCAGCGGCGGCCGTCTCGACCGCCCGTTCGACCGCCCCTGATCGGGCTCAGGCCGGAACCGGCAGCCGCTTGGCGAGGCACGTCCGATACGGCCCGCCACCGGGCCCACCGTCGTCTCCGGAAGTCGGCTCGTATCCGCATGCCCGGAAGAACGCCGCCCCCGGCAGGTGCGGACCGATCTCCACCCGGACCAGTGAGTGCCCCCGCTGGTACGCCAACTCCTCCAGCGCGGCGACCAGTTGGCGGGCGACACCGCGGCGCCGGTAGGCGGGACGCACGTACAGATGCGCCAACTCGCCGGTCTCGTCGTCGCGGACCCGGATCCCGCCGTACCCCACCGCCCGGCCGGCGAGTACGGCCGTCAGACAACAGATGTCATCGTGCGTGCCGATGTCCCGCCCGGCGCCGCTCGCTAGCTCACGCAGCTCCCACTGCTCGGCCGCGGCAAGCGCGGCGACCTCCGGATCCGCCAGCGGGCGGGACTCGATCAGCATCACTCCACGCTAGGGCGACGAAATTTCGCGAGGGTTTCCAGCAGTCGTCCCCATTTCGGAGCGCATCGAGCTATTCGGCGTCGTCTCCGTCGGCGGGTGCCGGCTCGACCGCGTCGGACGCCGCCGCTACCTCGCCGGACGCCAGCCCAACTCCCCCGGACGCCGGCGCGACCTCGTCGGCCGGTCGCTGCCGGCGCGCCTTGCGGGCCGCCAGCCGCTCGGCCGCACTGGCCCGGGTCGACTTCTCCTCCAGCCGGACATCACGGCCCCGGGCACCCGGGACGAATTCGGCGCCGGCGTAGAGGGTCGGCTGCCAGTCGAACTCGCGCTCGCCGATGCGAACCAGGTCGCCGGGCTGGGCACCGGCCTTGGCCAACTGGTCCTCGACGCCGAGCCGGGCCAGCCGGTCGGCGAGGTAGCCGACCGCCTCGTCGTTGTCGAAGTTCGTCTGACGCACCCAGCGCTGCGGGCGGACACCGCGCACGGTGTACGAGCCGTCATCCTCGGCCTCGATGGTGAAGCCGGCGTCGTCGACCGCCTTCGGCCGGATCACGATCCGCGTCGGTTCGGCCGGTGGCGTCGCGGCACGCGACTGTTCCACCAGTTCCGCCATCGCGTACGTGAATTCCTTGAGCCCTTCCCTCGTGGCCGCGGAGACCTCGAAGACCCGCAGACCACGCGCCTCCAGGTCGGGCCGGACGATCTCGGCGAGGTCGCGGCCGTCCGGCACGTCGACCTTGTTCAGCGCGACCAGCCGGGGCCGGTCGGCAAGCCCGCCGTACTCGGTCAGCTCCGCCTCAATGGTGTCGATGTCGGCCAACGGGTCCCGCCCCGGCTCCAGGGTGGCGGTGTCGATGACGTGCACCAGCACGGCGCAGCGCTCGATGTGCCGAAGGAACTCCAGCCCCAGACCCTTGCCGGTGGCCGCGCCCGGGATCAGCCCGGGCACGTCGGCGACGGTGAAGGTGTGGTTGTCGAGTCGGACGACACCGAGATTCGGCACCAGCGTGGTGAACGGATAGTCGGCGATCTTGGGCTTGGCGGCGGAGATCACCGAGATGAGCGACGACTTCCCGGCCGACGGGAAACCCACCAGACCGACGTCGGCGACGCTCTTCAACTCCAGCACCACGTCCAGTTGCTCGCCCGGCTCACCCAGCTCGGCGAAGCCGGGGGCCTTGCGGCGCGAGTTGGCCAGCGAGGCGTTGCCCCGGCCGCCGCGCCCGCCCCGGGCCACCTCGAACGTGGTGCCGGCGCCGACCATGTCGGCCAGCACGGTGCCGTCGCTGGTCTGCACGACAGTGCCGTCGGGCACCTTGAGCACCAGGTCGGCACCGTTGCCGCCGTCCCGGTTCGATCCCGCGCCGCCCCGCCCGTTCTCCGCCTTGACGTGTGGCCGGAAGTGGAAGTCGAGCAGCGTGTGCACCTGCGGGTCGACCACCAGCGAGACGCTGCCACCGTGTCCGCCGTTGCCACCGTCCGGGCCACCGAACGGCTTGAACTTCTCCCGGTGGATCGAGACACAGCCGTGCCCGCCGTCGCCGGCCTGCAGGTGCAGGACGACCCGGTCAACGAACGTCGTCACGCCGTAATCCTTCCAGCAGGGCTCGGCCCCGCGCGAGAAAAGGCGAAGCGGGCCGGGACATCAGGTCCACGGCCCGCTTACGCCGGAGAGCTACTGCTGCGGCACGATGCTGACGGTCTTACGACCGCGCCTGGTGCCGAACTGGACCGCACCGGCGGCCAGCGCGAAGAGCGTGTCGTCTCCGCCGCGGCCGACCAGGTCACCGGGGTGGAACTTGGTGCCACGCTGACGGATGAGAATCTCACCCGCGCTGACGACCTGACCACCGAAGCGCTTCACGCCGAGTCGCTGGGCCGCGGAGTCACGACCGTTACGCGAGCTGGACGCACCCTTTTTGTGAGCCATTGGAGGACGACCTACTTCCCGCTGGAGATGCCGGTCACCTTGACCTGGGTCAACGGCTGGCGGTGACCCTGGCGCTTGTGGTAGCCGGTCTTGTTCTTGAACTTGTGGATCCGGATCTTCGGGCCCTTGGTGTGTGCGGCGATCTCGCCGGACACCTCGACCTGAGCGAGCTTCGCCGCGTCGGTCACCAGGTCGTCACCGTCGACGAGGAGCACCGCGGCGAGCTTCACCGCGTCACCGGGGGCACCGGTGAGCTTCTCGACCTCGATCACGTCGCCTTCGGCGACCTTGTACTGCTTGCCGCCGGTCTTGACGATCGCGTACATCGGAGGCGGACTCCCTGTCGTTGAGGCTGCTGGCGGTCGTCCCCACGGCGGCTCGCCGGGCAGCAGAAGCACGGCGGCGCGGGCACGCGGGAACTCGGCACACCAAAGTGCGCCGCAGGCTAGCGTACGCCATGGTCGGGCCGGGACCCAAACCGGGCCGGTCCGGTCAGCGGGCGCAGAGCTGGTCGAGACGCTGCTGCAGCCGGTCGAGCGCGGTCCCCTCGAGCGCCTCGATGTCGGTGCCGAGCTGGCCGATCTCGGTCGACAACTCCGTCAGCAGCTCCTTGAGCCGCTGGTCGTCGGCGCGCGCCGCCTGCGCTCTGAGCGCCTTCTCCCAGTCGGTCAGGGCCGCCTCGGCGCGTCGGCCGGCGGCCTCCGCGTCGGCGGTGTCACCCGCACCGGTCGCGGTGACCATCGCGGCGAGCTGCTCGACGTACTTCTTCCCCGCGTCACCGCTGGCCCGTTGGGCGGCGGCACAGACCTCTGGGGCGTTTCCACCTGCCGCCCCGGGAGCGGGGGTCGCCACGGACTGCTCCGGGGTGGGCGTCGCCGGCCCGGTGGTGACGTCGACGCCCGTCGAGGCCGGGGCGGACGGCGCACCCGCGTCGGGGCGTTCGGCCGAGCAGGCGGTGGCGACGAGCAGCGCGGCCGTGGCCACGGTGACGGCGAGTGGTCGGCGCATCGTCTCCTCCTCCGGCGACCGCGTCCACCCGCCGCGTGCCAGAGGCACGAGGGCGGGTCAGTGAGCCCGGGCCGGGCCGCGGCGACCGCGCATCGACCATACGGGACGGCCCCGCCCGGCGGACATCACCGCCGGACGGGACCTGTCGGGTCGTCTGCCCGTCACCGGGCCGAGCTGGCCCTACCGAACGCCGTCAGGGCCGGGTACGGCGACGCGCACCCCCACGACGGGAACGACGCCGACCGGTGCCGCCCTCGCCGCCGTCCTCCTCGTCGGTCTCACCGAGCGCGTCCGGGTCGTCCGGGGCAGCGAGCCGCGCCGCCTCGCCCTGCTGGCTGTCGGCGACGTCCGGCGCGGCCGGGGTGTCCGTCTCGTAACGTGAGAGGTCGTAGCCCATGGTGTCGTGGTAATCGGCGTCGGCGGTGCTCGTCGTGTCGGTTTCGGTGACCTCCACCACGGTCCGCTCCGCCGACGCGGCGTTCTTACGCGCCCGGCGCCGGGACGAAGCGGTCGTCTGCTCGGCCGCCGGGGCACCTGCCGAGGCAACCGCCTTGACCTTGTCCCCGCCACCGGAGCGCGGCTTTTCCGGCACCGGTTCGGTGTGGATGACCAAGCCCCGACCCTTGCAGCACTCGCAGGTCTCGCTGAACGCCTCCAGCAGCCCGGCGCCGATCCGCTTCCGGGTCATCTGCACCAGGCCCAGCGAGGTGATCTCGGTGACCTGGTGCTTGGTACGGTCCCGGCCCAGACACTCGGTCAGCCGGCGCAGCACCAGCTCGCGGTTCGACTCCAGCACCATGTCGATGAAGTCGATCACCACGATGCCGCCGATGTCCCGCAGCCGCAGCTGCCGGACGATCTCCTCGGCCGCCTCCAGGTTGTTCCGGGTGACCGTCTCCTCCAGGTTGCCCCCGGCACCGGTGTACTTGCCGGTGTTCACGTCGACCACGGTCATCGCCTCGGTCCGGTCGATCACCAGGTGCCCGCCGGAGGGCAGGAAGACCTTGCGGTCGAGCCCCTTGAGGATCTGCTCGTCGATGCGGTACTCGGCGAAGATGTCCGTGGTGCCGACGTGCCGACGCAGCCGCGCGACCAGGTCCGGCGACACGTGCGAGAGGTACGACTCGACCATGTCGTACGCCTCGTCGCCCTCCATGACCAGCTCACGGAAGTCCTCGTTGAACAGGTCGCGAACCACCCTGATCACGAGATCGGGCTCCTGGTAGAGGAGCACCGGCGCGCCACCCTCGGCGGCCTTGTCCTGGATGTCCTCCCACTGCGCCTGGAGCCGCTTGACGTCCCGGGCCAGTTCGTCCTCACTGGCGCCCTCGGCCGCGGTCCGGACGATCACGCCGGCACCGTCGGGCACGAGCTTCTTCAGCGCGTCACGCAGCCGCTTACGCTCGGTGTCCGGCAGCTTGCGACTGATCCCGGAGGCGTTGCCACCGGGCACGTAGACCAGGTGCCGGCCGGAGAGCGCGATGTGGCTGGTCAACCGAGCCCCCTTGTGCCCGATCGGATCCTTGGTCACCTGCACCAGCACCGAGTCACCGGACCTGAGGGCCTGCTCGATCGAGCGGGCTCTGCCCTCCAGGCCGCTGGTGTCCCAGTTGACCTCGCCGGCGTACAGGACCGCGTTGCGACCTCGGCCGATGTCGACGAACGCCGCCTCCATGCTCGGCAGCACGTTCTGCACCTTGCCGAGGTAGACGTTGCCGGCCATGGTGCCGGCGGAACTGCGGGTGACGTAGTGCTCGACCAGGACGCCGTCCTCCAGCACGGCGATCTGGGTCCGGTCGCCACGCTGGCGCACGGCCATGACCCGGTCGACCGCCTCGCGGCGGGCCAGGAACTCCGACTCGCTGAGGATCGGCGGGCGGGTCCGGCGCTGCTCGCGGCCGTCCCGACGGCGCTGCCGCTTGGCCTCCAGCCGGGTCGAGCCGGAGACGCCCTGCACCTCGTCGACCGTTCGGCGTGGCTCCCTGATCTTGACCACGGTGGGCACACCGTCGTCGGCGGCACCGTCGGTGTCACCGGCGCCACGGCGACGCCGCCGACGCCGCCGACGGGTCATCCCGTCGCCCTCGTCACCCTCCTCGGACTCGGACTCGGCTTCGGGCTCCTCCGTCTCGGCCTGAACGGTGTCCGCGGCCTCGCTCTCCTCGGCCTCCTCACCGTCGTCGGCACCGCCCTTGCCCCGGCCCCGGCCCCGGCGTCCGCGACGGCGGCGACGCCGGCCGCCCGCGGTCTCCTCGTCGTCCTCCTCCTCGGCGACCTCCTCGGTCGACGCGGTGGGTTCCTCCTCGGTCTCGGTCGCCACCACCGGCTCGGTCTCCCGCCGGCCCCGGCGACGCCGCCGGGACGGCTCGGCCGGTTCCTCGGCGGGCTCCTCCTCGGTGGGCTCCGCGGCGGCGGCGCGGGCGGCGAGCACCTCTTCGGGAGCCATGAACAGCACCGTCGGGGCGGTGAGCGCGGCCTTACGACGGCGGGAGCGGCCCTCGGGTTCGGCCGGCGCAGCGGCCGGACCCACCGGCTCATCGGAACTCTCCGGCGCGACGGCACCCACCGGCTCAGCGGCCTCGGCCGGCTCGGCCGCCTGCTCCGGATCGGCGGCACCCTCGGCGGGCAGCGCGGCGGAGCCGAAGTCGGTGCCGGCCGCCGGAGCGAGGCCAGCGTCAGCGGCGGGCTGCGCCGGCTCGGCCTGGGCGGACGGCTCGTTCACTGCGTCGGCCGAGGGCTCGGCGGGCGGGGGCGTGGACTTCCGGCGACGGGTACGAGTCACCTTGACCGGCGGCACCACATCGCTGTCGGTGCCCTCCGCCTCGGCGACGGCCAACGGCTCCTCGACGGCCTTCTGCCCGGTGGTCGCCTTGCGGCGGCGTCGCGGCGTCTTCGCGGCCGGGTCGAGGTCACCCGAAACCGGGGCGAACACCTCGGCCTGAGGGGCTTCCCCGCTACCGACCGCCGCGGCACCGGGCGCCTCCACCGGCGCCTCGGTCTGCTCGGGCCGGCTGACCGAGGTGGCCCGGCGGCGGGTCGTCCGACGCCGCGGGGCCGGGTCGACGTTGGTCGCGCCATCCAGGTCCGCGACACCACCCAGGTCGGCGGTGCCGCTCACGGCACCGGCGATCTCCTCCGGCGGGTCAGCGACCGGGCCGGATTCGGCCGCGTCCTGCGGCGGGGGCGATCCGGTCGCCTCGGTGGTGCTGTTCTCGGCGCTCTCGTCGGCCGGATTGATGCCGGCCCGTTCGCTGCCCTCGGGCTCGTTCTCGAGCATGGACGTTCTCCAGTTCTGGCTTCCCCGGGCGCGGGTGAGCGCTGCCACGCAGGGTTGCCGCAAAAGGTGTTTCCCCGGGCGCACAGGGTGCGCGCCGGCGAAGTCTGCCTGCCTGGACGCCGACCGTCGGTCAGCGCCCGCCGATGGTTGCCCCGTCGCGGTCCGCGTCCAGCGGATCCACGATCGCACCCTGCGCGGTCAGCGTGCCCTGAGCCAGCCGGATCACCTTCGGGGCCACCGGCGGCTCCAGGCCGGCCACCACGCGGAAGCCGGAAAGGACGTCATCGGGCCGTACGGACGGGGTGACCTGCCGCACGACCAGTTCGAGTATCGCACACGGTACGGACGGGCCCCCGGAAGGCGTCGCCGATGCGGGAATCATATCGATGTCGACAACTGCCGCGCGGGCGTCGAAGGTGCGCCGCCCCTGCTTGGTCATCCGCTCGACCAGCACTTCGTCGGCGGCGGTGAAGAGGGCCACCGCCTTGGCCAGCACGTCGGGATCCACCTGCGGTAGCTCTATCCGCCAGCGGGACGCCTCGATCCGGTCGGGCAGGCTCGCGCCGCTGGCCACCACGACGTCGAGCACGTCGAGGCCGGGCGAGAGCGCCGCGTCCAGCGCCGACCGCAACTGCTCCGGATCGACCGGCTCACGCAGGCCGACCTCCAGGTACTCCGCCTCACTCGCCACCCCGGTCGGCGCCGCGCTGGCGTACGAGATCTTCGGGTGCGGGGTGAAACCCTGGGAGAAGGCGACCGGTACGCCGGCCCGGCGCAGCGCCCGCTCGAAGGCCCGGGCGAAGTCCCGGTGCGAGGTGAACCGCAGCGGGCCACGCTTGGCGTACCGGATCCGGACGCGCTGGACGACCGGTGCCTGGCCGCCCTCGGGCTGTGGTTTCCTACTGATGGTCGTGCTCCTCGGTGTCGGGCCCCACCCGTGGCGCCGGGTTACTGCTGAGCGCCGGCGGACAGCTTCAGGCCGTTGACCGGGGTCAACGGGAGCAGCTTCCGGCCGGTCGGGCCGATCTGGATCTCGGTGTCCATCGCCGGGCAGACGCCGCAGTCGAAGCAGGGCGTCCACCGGCAGTCGTCCTGCTCGTACTCGCTGAGCGCGTCCTGCCAGTCCTGCCAGAGCCAGTCCTTGTCCAGGCCCGAGTCCAGATGGTCCCAGGGCAGGACCTCCAGTTCGTCGCGCTCCCGGGTGGTGTACCAGTCGAGGTCGATCCCGAAATCGGGGAGCACCTCGGCTGCCGCGTCCACCCAGCGCTGGTAGGAGAAGTGCTCGCTCCAGCCGTCGAACCGACCGCCGTTCTCCCAGACCCGGCGGATCACCGCACCGACCCGACGGTCACCGCGGGACAGCAGGCCCTCGATCAGCGACGGCTCACCGTCGTGGTAGCGGTACCCGATCGCCCGGCCCAACGAGCGGTCGGCGTTGATGGCCTGCTTGAGCAGCCTGAGCCGGTGGTCGATGACCTCGGGCCGCTCCATGGCCGCCCACTGGAACGGGGTGTGCGGCTTGGGCACGAACCCGCCGATCGAGACCGTGCACCGGATGTCCTTGGAGCCGGTGGCGGCACGACCGGCCCGGATGACCTCGTGCGCCATGTCGGCGATCTCCAGGACGTCGTCGTCCGTCTCGGTCGGCAGGCCACACATGAAGTAGAGCTTCACCTGCCGCCAACCGTTGGTGTACGCGGTGACCACCGTACGGATCAGGTCGTCCTTCGACACCATCTTGTTGATCACCTTGCGGATCCGCTCCGACCCACCCTCGGGGGCGAAGGTCAGACCGGTCCGCCGGCCGTTACGGGACAGCTCCTGCGCCAGCTCGATGTTGAACGCGTCCACCCGGGTGGACGGCAACGAGAGCGAGACGTTGGTGCCCTGGTACTGCTCGGCCAGACCGGAACACATGTCACCGATCTCGGAGTGGTCGGCCGAGGACAGCGACAACAGGCCCACCTCGTGGAAGCCGGAGAACTCCAGCCCCTGCTGCACCATCTGCCCCACCGTGGTGATCGACCGCTCCCGCACCGGCCGGGTGATCATGCCGGCCTGACAGAACCGACAACCCCGGGTACAGCCCCGGAAGATCTCCACCGCGTATCGCTCGTGCACCGTCTCAGCCAGCGGAACGAGCGGCTTCTTCGGGTACGGCCAGGCGTCCAGGTCCATAGTCGTGCGCTTGTGCACCCGGAACGGCACGTCCGCCCGGTTCGGCACGACCCGCTGGATCCGGCCGTCCGGCAGGTAGTCCACGTCGTAGAAGCGCGGTACGTAGACGCTCTCGGTACGCGCCAGCCGCAGCAGCAGCTCGTCGCGGCCACCCGGGCAGCCCTCGGTCTTCCACTCCCGGACGATCCCGGTGATCTCCAGGACCGCTTCCTCGCCGTCGCCGAGCACGGCGGCGTCGACGAAGTCGGCGATGGGTTCGGGGTTGAACGCGGCGTGCCCACCCGCCACGATCACCGGATCGGCGTCGGTGCGGTCGGCGGCGAGCAGCGGGACGCCGGCCAGGTCGATCGCGGTGAGCAGGTTCGTGTAGCCCAGCTCGGTGGCGAACGACACGCCGAACAGGTCGAAGTCGCGGACCGGGCGGTGGGCGTCGACGGTGAACTGCGGCACGCCGTGGGCGCGCATCAGCTTCTCCAGGTCCGGCCAGACCGCGTACGTCCGTTCGGCGAGGGTGTCCGGCAGCTCGTTGAGCACCTCGTAGAGGATCTGCACACCCTGGTTGGGCAGCCCCACCTCGTACGCGTCCGGGTACATCAGCGCCCACCGTACGGTCGCCGCGTCCCACTCCTTGACCACCGCGCCCAGCTCACCACCGACGTACTGGATGGGCTTGGTCACCTGGGGCAGCAGCGGCTCCAGCCGGGGCCACACGGAGTTGGCCGCGACGGGACGCGAAGTCGTGGGCGGGACGCTCATGATGCCCAAGGGTACGCGCCCGCCCACCGCCCGCCGCTCATACCCGGGCACCCAAGGCGGGCCGGAGAACGCCCTCGGGGTCGTACCGGCGCCAGGCACGCGCCACTCGCCTACCGGTCTCGCCTGGGTAGACGCGGTCGAACGCCGCTGGCCGCAGCCGGCTCTCGAAGTTGACGTACGCCCCGTCGGCGTGCCTGGCCAGCCCACTCCACGCCGCGTCCAGCGCAGTTGACCCCTGCGGCGGGAACACCGATGCGATCACCAGAGTGTCCTGGTGCCGGTGTGGATAGGCGGTCTCCGTCGGCGCGACGTCGTTGACCGCGCCACCGACCGAGCGAAGCTGGATCAGGGCCCGGCCCGCCGCCCGCGTCACCGCCCGTGCCTGCTCGTCGCCCATACCGGTGAACAAGCCGTTGGTGGTCAGGTTCGGTTGCTGTCCGACGTTGGCGTGCAGATGGGACGTGGGCACCAGGGTGGGGTACGGCACCAGGTCGACCCGGTCGTCGAGCAACGTGCCGATCTCGCGTAGCGGCGCGACCAGTCGCCGCACCCGGCGCAGGCTCTCGGCGGCGACCACCGCCGTGATCGACATGACCGTGACCGACCCATAGGGCATCAGCATGACAGCGGTCGACAGTTCCCGGGGCGATTGACGCAGCACCTCTGCCCACTGCCGCACGGTGCTGCCGTCCGGCCGGGCCTCCACCGCGATCTGCGCCACCCCGACCTGCCGCAGCTCCACCGCTTCGATCTCGAAGGCCACCACGATGCCCACCCCGGCGCCAGCCCCGCGGACCGCCCAGAACAGCTCGGGTTCACGGCGCGCGTCGGCGCGTACCACCGTCCCGTCGGCCAGCACCACCTCGACGGCGCGTACGTGGTCAATGGTCAGGCCGTACGAGCGCACCAGCCAGCCCACGCCACCGCCGATGGCCAGGCCGCCGACGCCGACATTGCCGTGGTCGCCGGAGCTGATCGCCAGGCCGTGGGGTGCCAGGGCCCGGGCCACCTCGGCCCAGCGGGCCCCCGCCTGCACCCGGACCAGCCGGGCCGCGTGATCAAGCACCTCGATCCGGTTCAGCCCCGACAGGTCAATGACCACCCCGTCGTCGACGGACGACGAACCGGCTAGGCCGTGACCGCCGCTACGGACTGCGATCGGCCGGCCCTGCTCCCGGGCGTACCGCAGCGCGGCCACCACGTCGGCGGTGCTTCTCGGCAGTAGCACGGCCGCCGGAGTGGCCCGTCGGGTGTAGGTCGAGCGCATTGTCGCGTACCGGCGGTCGCCGGGTGTCACGATTCGACCGGACAACTGCTCCGGTGCCGGTGTCAGTCCGGCGTTGCGCCCACTCATCGCCGCCCCCGTACCACGCGCACCCGCTCGCGTACCGCCGGCGCGACCTCGTTGGCGAAGAGTTCGACCTGCGCCGCGGCGGCTGAGATCGGCCAGAACACGAAGGTGTCGAAGCCGAGCTCGACAGCCCACTCGGTAAGCGTGTTCACCCAAAGTTTCACGTCGCCGACGAGCCCGGCGGCACCCCGGTACGGGCCGACGGCGCCGATGACGTTGTAGATCCGACGCACCCGCGCCGGGTCGCGGCCGGCCGCGCGGGCCGCCTCGTCGATGATCGCCTGACGGGAGGGCACCTCGGTCGGCGGTACGTAGATGTTGAGCGGGGAGATCCACCCGTCGGCGTGCCGGCCGACGAGAGTGAGCATCCGGCGTTTCTGTGCGCCCACCCAGAGCGGCACCGGAGTGGGCGCCACCGGGCCAGCCAGGTATCCCTCGACCGCGTGCTGGTCGCTGATGTGGCGGACCGGCTCGCCGGCCAACGCCCGTCGCATGATCGATAGTGATTCCTCGGTGTAGGCGACCATCTCCGGTCCGCTGCGCCGGGCACCCCCTATGGCGGCGATGGCGTCCGTGCTGGCGCCACCGCCGACCCCGAGGATCACCCGACCCCGGGTCATCACACTCAGCGAGGCGGCGGCCTTGGCCAGCATGGTTGGTGGACGTAGCTGCAGGTCGGCCACGTCCGTGAGGAAGGAGACACGGTCCGTCTCGGCGGCCAGATGACTGATCATCGTCCAGCTGTCGAGATGGCCGGGCTGGTAGGGATGGTCCTGCACGGCGAGCAGATCGAATCCGCCGTCGACCGCGCTTTGGGCGATGCGCCTGGTCGCAGCCAGGCTCTCGGCGGACGGATCCAGGCTGACGCCGAAGGTAATCGGATGTCCGTGATCGTTCATGACATCAACGATCAGCGGTTGACCGCGGCTGGGCAAACCGCGGGTTAGTCACTAATCTTAGGTAAGTGAGCGACGTCGAGACAGATCTTCAGGCGTACCGGCAGATCCCGGAACCGGCCTGCCGCGGCTTCCAGGACGCCCTGGAACTGGTCGGCCGCCGGTGGACCGGCGCGATCCTGCTGGCAGCCGTGCGCGGCGCCCGGCGGTTCGGTGAATACCGCGCCGCCGTGGCCGGCATCTCCGACCGGCTGCTCGCTGCCCGACTCAAGGAACTGGAAGCCGACGGACTGATGGAACGTTCGGTGATCCCGAGTACCCCGGTGCAGATCAGGTACACCCCGACCGAGCAGGGGCGGCAGCTGATGGCGGCGCTGCAACCGCTGATCACCTGGAGCCACCGCCGCACGCACCGTTCGAGGTGACCGCCGGGGGCCGCCGACTCGATCCCGATGTCGGTCAGACCGGTCTCCGCCGCCTCGCCCGCCCCCGCCGGACACCCTCGCTCGTCAGCGCGTGGAAGAAGATCATGACACCGATACCGATCAGCCCGATGACCGGGCTGACGAACCAGCCCAGCGCCGCACTGGTGAGATAGAGCGCCATGCCGACCACCGGGCGCAGCCGCTGGGTGGACACGAACGCCCAGTCGACCCCCTCCCGGAACAACATCGGATGCCGACGGAGATAGGCGAAGGAGGCGAGCCAGGGTGCGGACATCGCGGCCGCGGCGAGGGCGTAGAGCACCACGGCGACCCGGCGGTCACGGTCGGTGCCGCCATGGGCGAACGCTTCGGCGAGCACGGAGGTCGGAAACGGGATGATCACCACGCCGAGCAGCAGCCACAGGTTGATCCAGTTGAGGCCGACCGTGGTCCCACGGATGAGGCGCAGCAGAGTGTGGTGGTTGAGCCAGAGCACGCCGACGTACCCAAAGGAGAGCAGGAAGGCAAGGTACGCCGGAGCCTGCTTCAGCAGGGCGTGGAGCAGTTCTCCCGGGGCGTGGTCGGGGACCTGTAGTTCGATCACCAACAGGGTGATCACGATGGCGAAGACCCCGTCGCTGAATCCGGTCATCCGGCCGATCTCGCTGACCGCTGGCGCACCGGATGCCGCCGCTGGCTCGGGCATAGGCCGAGACTAAAGGTGTCCATCCGGCCACCACCGGTGAACCGCGCCACCGGCGAGCCAGCTTGCATCGACCTTCCCGTCATCCCGGGTCGGTCCCGGTGGCACACCGGTACTAACCTCGGACCGGCGCGAGAGGAGATTGCCGCGATGCCGGAGCCGCAGCCGGGAGCCGACCGGCCGGTCGACGGGAGCCGTCCGGAGCAACACCGGGACGGGGAGCCGGCGGTCACCCACGAACTGCCCACCGACCCGGCCGAGGCCGACCAGCCGGCCAGGCCAGCTGACACTGAACCACCCGGAAACGAGCCAGCGGACACTGAACCGGCCGGAGACAGGCCGGCCGACGCCGAACCCACCAAGGCGGCCCCCACCGAGGCCGGCGCGCCCGCCGACGCGCGGCCCACCGAGGCCGTCTCCGACGAGGGCCAGCCGCCGGTGCCGGTGGAGCCGCAGGTCGGTCCGCAGGGCACCCGCGTGTTGCCCGAGTCCGCGCCGGAGGCGGTCACCCCGCGCTGGAGCGGCTCGGCACCGGTACCGCCGGCAGCACCGCGCCGACGCGGCTGGGGCGAGTCGGCCGAACCCACCCCGCCGCCAGCGCCGCCGGTGTCGCAGCCGGAACACCAGACACCTGTCGATCCGTGGGCCGGCGTCGACACCAGCGGCTGGGAACTTCCCTCGACCGATTTTCCCGCCCTGCCGCCGACGCTGTCCTACCCGAGCCCGCCGCCGACCCGGCCGTACTCCGGGCCCCCGGTCTCCCCGGCACCGGTCTCGCCCCTTCCGCCGCCTCCGGTCGCGTCACCGCAACAACCCCCGCCCCCGATCGCGCCACAGCGGCCGCAACCACCCGGGCCCTACCCGCCCGCCCCGGCCGGCCCACCGGCGTCACCACCGCCGCGCGGTCGGCGGGGCAGGAAGAAAGCCAAGGCTGGACCGGTCGCGCCTCCACCGGGCTGGCAACCGCCCGCGGGGTACGTCCCGGTGCCGGTCCGCAGACGTCGCCGCTGGCCCTGGTTGCTGCTGCTGACCCTGGCCTGCTGCTGCGGCTGCCCGGCCTACTACGGCATGCCGATGGCCAGCCAGTACCCGGCGAACGCCACGCTGCCGCAACAGGTGGCCGACCTGCGGCTGCGCGAGGACCCGCGCAGCGCCCGTGACGCGCGACAGTTGGAGACCCAGATGCGCCAGTCGCACTGGCTCGCCGAGGACACCTTCGCCGGGATCTACCACACGAGCAACGGCAAGCGGGTGACCGTCTTCGGCGGCACCGGTTTCCGGTTCACCCCGTCGGCGGACGCCGATGCCGAGATCGAGCGGCTCAAAGACCAGTACGCGCTCGGCGAGAAGCAGATCATGGAGACCGGTGTCCGGGGTCGCCACGAACGTTGCGCGGTGGGACGCACCGACGGAGTCGGTGCGGTGGTGTGCACCTCGGTCGACCACGGCAGCATCGCCACCGGTGTCTTCACCGGGCTCTCCGTGGACGACAGCTCCCGACTGCTGGGCACCCTACGGGATCAGATCGTCACCACCGATGGCTGACCGAACCGATCACCGTGCGCCGTCGGCGCGACCGGCAGGACGGCTCAGCGGGTGTCGGCCTCGCCGGTGACCGGCGGGTGGGCCCGCGGCGGCGCGTAGCGGGAGACGTACTCCTGGCCGGTCAGCTTCTGGATCTCACCCATCATCTCGTCGGTCATCTGCCGCAGCGACAACCGGTCGTCCGGCCGGCCGGTGAAATCGAGCGGCTTGCCGAACCTGACCGTGATCTTGCCGGTGAAGGGGCGCGGCACCCGGGCACCGATCGGCTGCACCTTCTCGGTGCCGATCATGCCCACCGGGATGATCGGCACGCCGGCCGCGATGGCGAGCCGGACCGCTCCGGTGCGTCCCCGGTACAGTCGCCCGTCCGGCGAGCGGGTGCCCTCCGGGTAGACGACCACCAGGTCGCCGCCCTTGAGCGCCGGGATGGCGGCGTCGAACGCGGCAAGCGCGGCACGGCCGCCGGCCCGCTCCACCGGGATCGCACCGAGACCGGTGAGCACGAACTTGGAGAAGCGGCCCTTGACGCCGGTGCCCGTGAAGTACTCGGACTTGGCCCAGAACGCCAGGTGCCGGGGCACCACCGTGCCGAGGAACAGTTCGTCGGCCACCGAGAGGTGGTTGCCGGCGAAGATCGCGCCGCCCTTGTCCGGGATGTGCTCCAGCCCCTCCACCGTCGGACGGAACGCCAGCCGCATCGCGGGCCCCACGGTGAGCTTGCCGATGGTGTAGAGCAGCGGCACTGGTCCTCCGGCGGATCGAGTGAGGTAAGAGGCGGTGTCACCGTAGCGGACCGCCCCACCACAGCATGCGTGAGGTCGGGCGGGTCCGCTGGCTGAGTACGGGTTGCCGGAAAGGGGCCCTCCGGTCGGAGAGGGCCCCTCCGGGCAACTCAGACGCGACGAACGACCACCGTCACCGGCGCGCCCTCACCGACCTCACCGGCGAAGCCGTCGATCCCCTCGGCGAAGTCGACGCTGTCGGCCAGCACCTCCCGGGCCACGAAGTCGCGGTACCCGGCCACCGCCGCCCGGACCTCGTCGGAGCCCGCCGCCGTCACCACGATCCGGTCGGACACGTCAAGATCGGCGGCGCGGCGAGCCTGCTGCACCACTCGGACGAAGTCCCGGGCCAGCCCCTCCGCGGCCAGTTCGGCGGTGACCGTGGTGTCCAGCACCACCACCCCCTCGCCGCCGGGCAGCGGCGCCGAGTGCTCGGCGTCGGCGGCGACCAGGCGCAGCTCGTACTCGCCGTCGGCGAGGGTGACTCCGGCGGCCACCGGGTCGCCGTCGACCAGCTCCCACTCCCCCGCCTTGACCGCCTTGATCACCTGCTGCACCTGCTTGCCAACCCGGGGCCCGAGCGCCCGCGGCACCACCGTCAACACCTGCTGGCAGTACGCCGACACCTCGTCGGTGAAGACGACCTCCTTGACGTTCACCTCGTCGGCCACCAGGTCGGCGAAGGGCCGCAACTGCCCGGCCACCGGGCTGGCCACGGTCAGCTTCGACAGCGGCAGCCGTACCCGCAGCCCCTTGGCCTTGCGCAGCGACAGCGTCGCCGAGGCGACGGCACGCACGTTGTCCATCGCGGCGACCAGCTCGTGGTCGGCCGGGAACGCCTCGGCCACCGGCCAGTCGGTCAGGTGCACCGACCGCTCGCCGGTCAGTCCGCGCCAGATCTCCTCCGCGGTAAGCGGCGCCAGCGGCGCCACCACCCGGCAGAGCGTCTCCAGCACGGTCCACAGCGTGTCGAAGGCGTCCGCGTCGCCGGCCCAGAAGCGGTCCCGGGATCGACGCACGTACCAGTTGGTCAACGCGTCCAGGTAGGACCGCACGGTGGCGCAGGCCCCCGAGATGTCGTACGCGTCCATCTGCGCGCCGGCCGTCGACACCAGTTCGTTCGTCTTCGCCAGCACGTACCGGTCGAGCAGGTGCGTCGAGTCGGTTCGGCGTCGCGCGGTGTGCGAGTCGGCGTTGGCGTAGAGCGAGAAGAAGTACCAGACGTTCCACAGCGGCAGCAGCACCTGCCGGACGGCGTCGCGCACGCTCGCCTCGGTGACCGGCATGTCCCCGCCCCGCAGCACCGGCGAGGACATCAGCATCCAACGCATCGCGTCCGAGCCGTACGAGTCGAAGACGTGGTAGACGTCCGGGTAGTTGCGCAGGCTCTTGGACATCTTGCGCCCGTCGGAGCCGAGCAGGATGCCGTGGCTGAGACAGTTGCGGAACGCCGGCCGGTCGAACAGCGCGGTGGCCAGCACGTGCATCGTGTAGAACCAGCCGCGGGTCTGCCCGATGTACTCGACGATGAAGTCGCCGGGGTAGTGGTGCTCGAACCAGTCGGCGTTCTCGAACGGGTAGTGCACCTGGGCGAACGGCATCGAGCCGGACTCGAACCAGCAGTCCAGCACCTCGGGCACCCGACGCATCATCGACCTGCCGGTCGGGTCGTCCGGGTTGGGCCGGACCAGCTCGTCCACCGCCGGCCGGTGCAGATCCGTCAGGCGTACCCCGAAGTCCCGCTCGATCTCGGCCAGCGAGCCGTACACGTCGACCCGTGGATAGTTCGGATCGTCCGACTTCCACACCGGGATGGGCGAGCCCCAGAACCGGTTCCGGCTGATCGACCAGTCCCGGGCGTTGGCCAGCCACTTGCCGAACGAGCCGTCCTTGATGTGCCCCGGCGTCCAGTTGATCTGCTGGTTCAGCTCGACCATCCGGTCCTTGAACGTCGTCACCGCCACGAACCACGACGACACCGCCTTGTAGACAAGCGGGGTGTCGCAGCGCCAGCAGTGCGGGTACGAGTGGGTGTAGGTGTCCTGCTTGAGCACCACCCCCCGCTCCTTGAGCTGGCGGATCACCGGCTTGTTGACGTCGAAGACCTGCTCGCCCTCGAACGGCGGCACCAGCGCGGTGAACCGGGTGTGGTCGTCGACGGTGACGATGGTCGGGATGCCGGCGGCGTTGCAGACGTTCTGGTCGTCCTCGCCGAAGGCGGGAGCCAGGTGCACGATCCCGGTGCCGTCCTCGGTGGTCACGAAGTCCGCCCCGAGCACCTGGTACGCGTTCGGCCCGGCCTGCTCCACCAGGAAGTCGAAAAGCGGGGTGTAGCGGCGACCGACCAGGTCCGCGCCACGCACCGTGCCGACCTGCTCGTATCCTTCAAGTTCCTTGGCGTACGCGCCGAGCCGCGCCGCGCCCACCAGGTGGCGAGCGCCATCGCGCTCCAGCACCGCGTACTCGATGTCCGGGCCGACGGCGAGGGCCAGGTTCGACGGCAGGGTCCACGGCGTGGTGGTCCAGACGCCCAACCGCAGCGGCCCCCGGAGCAGTTCCGGCGCGGAGTCGTCGGCGGTCAGCTCGAACCACACCGTGAGCGTCGGGTCGTGCCGGTCGCGGTAGACGTCGTCCATCCGGGTCTCGGTGTTCGACAGCGGCGTCTCACACCGCCAGCAGTACGCCAGCACCCGGAAGCCCTCGTAGACCAGGCCCTTGTCGTGCAGGGTCTTGAAGGCCCACATGACGCTTTCCATGTAGTCCAGGTCGAGGGTCTTGTAGTCGTTTGTGAAGTCGACCCAGCGGGCCTGGCGGGTGACGTACCGCTCCCAGTCCTGGGCGAACTCCAGCACCGAGCTGCGGCACGCCTCGTTGAACCGGGCCACACCGAGGTCGAGGATCTCCGCCTTGCTGGTGATGCCGAGCTGCTTCTCGGCGACCACCTCGGCGGGCAGGCCGTGGCAGTCCCAGCCGAAGCGCCGCTCCACCCGCCGGCCGCGCATGGTCTGGTAACGCGGCACCACGTCCTTGACGTACCCGGTGAACAGGTGGCCGTAGTGGGGGAGGCCGTTGGCGAACGGCGGGCCGTCGTAGAAGACGTACTCGTTCTTTCCCTGGTCGCCGGCCGGGCGGGCATCCACGGACGCCTCAAAGGTCTTGTCGGCCGTCCAGTGCTCCAGGACCCGGCGCTCGACCGCGGGCAGGTCCGGGCTCGCCGGTACGCCGCCGGCGGTCGGGTCGTGCAACGGATAGGCCATCGGGGGTCGCTCTCCTCGCTGACGCTCACTGTCGTGTGGGTCTGCGAGGACGAACTCTCCGGTACGCCGTGACCGGCGCTCCGGGGGCCCGCGGTACCACCCCGCTTGACGGTCAGCTTCGACCGCCCGCTCGTTGTCGGCGATAACGGGCCGCCCCGTCCGGTTCTACTGAGCCGGTCACCCGGCCGTTCTTCCGGAAGCTCCCCGGTGATAGCCGGATCATCGCCCTTCGGCCGTCAAGGTTACCCGACCTCCCCGCCGCCCCGCCTCCAAGTAACACCCGCCACCCACCCCCGCGATCTTGCACTTCTGGTCGGCTCTTTGATGTAGAACATCCGCTTTGTCCCGACAGAAAGTGCAAGATCGCGAGAGGTGTGGGGGCGGTGGTCAGGGGGTGGGGAGGGTGGTGGTCCAGAGGGAACGGCCCGCGCGGTTGCGGAGGTGGACGGTGAGGGCCCGGGTCTCGGCGTCGATGTGGACCTCGCCGAAGTGTTGGAAGCCCTCCGCCGGGGACGTGTTGGCCCGCGGTGGGGCGTTGACGAAGACGGCCTTCGGGCCGAAGGTGCCGTCCAGGGCGTTGGGGCCGAAGGCGCCGGCGTGCGCCGGTCCGGAGACGAACTCCCAGAACGGGGTGAAGTCGGCGACTGCCGCCCGCGCCGGGTCGTAGTGATGTGCGGCGGTGTAGTGCACGTCGGCGGTGAGGAAGACGATGCCGCTCACGCCCGCCCGGTGAGCCGCACCGAGCACCCGGGCGAAGTCCAGTTCCCGGCCGGCCGGCGCGCCCGGATCACCCTGCGCCACGCCCTCCTGGGCGTCGGATCCGTCGGGCACCACCAACCCGATCGGCAGGTCGATGGCGATCATCTTCCAGGTGGCCCGGGAACGAGTCAGTTCCCGGATCAGCCAGGCCCGCTGCTCGGCGCCGAGCAGGCCACGGCCGGGGTCGGCGTAGGTGTTGCCGTCGTTGGGGTCCTTGTAGGTCCGCATGTCCAGCACGAAGAGATCCAGCAACGGGCCGTACGACATCCGTCGGTAGCGCGGTCCGCGCGGTGGCGTGGGCAGCCACTCGTCGAAGGCCCGCCGGGCCCGCGCGGCGAGCACATCCACCCGGCGCTCGGTGTAGCGGCTGTCGGTCAGCACCTCGCCCGGATACCAGTTGTTTGTCACCTCGTGGTCGTCCCACTGGTTGACCTGGGGTACCTCCGCGGCGAACGCCCGCAGGTGCTCGTCGAGCAGGTTGTACGCGAACTGCCCACGGAACTCGGCCAGCGACTCGGCAACCTTGAGCTTCTCCGGCACGACCAGATTGCGCCACACCCGCCCGTCGGGCAGCGTCACCGTCTCGGTGAGCGGATTGTCGGCGTACACCGTGTCACCGCTGCACAGGAAGAAGTCCGGCCGACGCTCCCGCATCGCCCGGAAGATCTCCATCCCGCCGAAGTCCGGTGCGATGCCCCAGCCCTGGCCGGCGATGTCCCCGGTCCAAACGAACCGCACGTCGCGACGGTGGTGTGACGGGGCGGTGGTAAGTGAGCCGGTCAACGGCGTGCTGGCCAGGCCCGGCCGGTCCAGGCTCTCCACCCGCACCCGGTAGTGCAGCCGCTCGGCGTCGGGCAGCCCGCGCAGTCGCACCTTGCCGGTGAAGTCGGTGTCCGGGGTCAGCACCGGCCCACGTACCCGACGGGCACCCCGGAAGTCGGGCCGGCGGGACACCTCCACCACCATCCGCCCCGGGCGGTCGGAGCGGGTCCAGAGCACCGCCGAGTCCGCCGTGGCGGCTCCGCTCTGCACGCCGTGCGTCAGCACCGGCCGTCCGGCGGGCCGCCAGGCCGGCCCGGCGAGCGCGCCCGGTCCGCCCAGCAGCGCACCGCCGGCGGCACCGGCGCCGGCGACCAGACCGGCCCGCAGCAAGGTACGTCGGTCGAGTTCGGTCATCGTTCCTCCTGAATGAGGGGACTGACCGCTTCGGTCTACCGGGCCGACGTGGCCGTCGGCGTCTGTCCGGGTGACCGCCGCCGGAACGCTGCATGACCGGCGTCACATGCCCCATTTGTCACGCGACGGGCCGGGCGATCCGTCGTGGTGGTGTCAGACCGAACTATCGGGGAGGTTGTCATGCAGCGGATCAACGTGGCCGAGGTGGCACCGGAGGCCTTCGGCGCCGTGCTGGGGCTGGAAAAGTACGTCCGGGCCAACGTCGACCACACCGTGCTGGAACTGGTGAAACTGCGCGCGTCGATGCTGAACGGCTGCACGTACTGCGTCGACATGCACAGCCGGGAAGCGCTCGGCGCCGGCGAGTCGAGCCGTCGACTCTTCGCGGTGGCCGCCTGGCGGGAGGCGCCCTTCTTCGACGAGCGGGAACGCGCCGCTCTCGCGTTGACCGACGCGGTCACCCGGCTGGGCGAGCACGGCGTGCCCGACGACGTCTGGGACGCCGCGTCGAAGGTTTGGCCGGAGAAGGCCCTCGCCGACCTGGTTCTGGCGATTGCCACAATCAACGTGTGGAACCGGATCGCGGTGACCTTCCGCAACGAGCTGCCGACGGACGTGTGAGCCCGGTCGACGCGGCGGAGGCGGCCGGTGCGCTCGACGCGCACCGGCCGATGCTGCTCGGGCTGGCCTACCGGTTGCTGGGTAGCCGCCACGACGCCGAGGACGTCCTCCAGGAGGCGTACCTGCGCTGGTTACGGGTCGACCGCGCCGAGGTGAGCGAGCCGCGTCGCTACCTGTCCCGGGTGGTGACCCACCTGTCGATGGACCGGCTGCGGGCCCGGCAGGCCACTCGCGAGACGTACGTCGGGCCGTGGTTGCCGGAGCCGGTGCCCACCGCGCCGTCGCCGTTCGGACCGCTGGAGCGTGCCGAACTGCGCGACTCGCTCTCCACCGCGCTGCTGCACCTGCTGGAGCGGCTCACCCCGCCGGAGCGCGCTGTCTACGTGCTGCACACCGCCTTCGAGCTGCCCTACGCCGAGATCGCCGAGTTGCTGGACCGCTCCGCCGAGGACTGCCGCCAGCTGCACCACCGGGCGAGCGTCCGCATCGGGCGCGACAAGCGTCGCTTCACCGCCGACCGGGCCGAGCAGGAACGGCTGCTGGAGGCGTTCATCGCCGCCGCGACCGAGGGCGACCTGGCCGCGCTGACCGACCTGGTCGCCGCCGACGCGACCGCGTGGAGCGACGGCGGCGGCCGGGTGCGGGCCGCCCGCAACCCGGTCACCGGCGCGGACCGGGTCGTCCGGTTCGTGCTGGGTGTCCGGGAGAAGGGCTGGCTGCACGCCGTGCGGCGCACGGAACTCAACGGCCAGCCGGCCGCCGTGGTGGTCACCGCGGCCGGTGACACGTACGCGGTCACCCTCGGCACGGCCGCCGGTCGGATCACCGACATCTTCCTGGTAACCAACCCGGACAAGCTGCCCTGGACGGCCTGAGTCGAGCGGCTGGCTCAGCCCAGTTCGGGGAACCAGAGTGCCAGCTCGCGCTTGGCGCTGTCGGCCGAGTCGGAGGCGTGCACCAGGTTCTCCCGGTTGGACAGGGAGAGGTCGCCGCGGATGGTGCCGGCGGCGGCCTTGCGCCCGTCGGTGGCGCCGATCAGGCCGCGCACCACCTCGATGACCTGGTCGCCGGAGAGCACGAGCGCGACAAGCGGACCAGCGGTCATGAACGCCTTCAGCGGCGGGTAGAACGGCTTGTCGACGTGCTCGGCGTAGTGCTCGTCGGCCAGCGCGGCGTCCATCGTCCGGGACACCATCGCGTCGATCCGCAGCCCCTTGCGCTCGAACCGGGAGATGATCTCGCCCACCAGTCCTCGGCTGACCGCATCGGGCTTGATCAGGACGAGCGTGCGGTCGTCCGGGCTGCTGCTGGACACGCTGGGTTCCTCCTCAGAGCGGAAGCCGGTCGGGCTGGGTACGGTCAGCCTAGCGACCCGGTCCCGGCGCCGGCGCGGGTGGCCGGCCTTCCCCCGGCTCCCGATCCGGCCTAGCCTGGCCCTGACCCCCGGGAGGTCCACTGTGGCGAATGGTGGCGGCAACCGACCCATCGCACCGGTACGCAAGTTGATCGCCGCGGTGCTGGGCACCGTGGCCACCTTCGTCATCCTCTTCGGCCTGGGCATGACCAGCTGGGCCATCGTCGCACTCGGTGCCGCCCTGCTGGCCCTGGCGATCGCGCTGGCCACCGTGCGCAGCGGCGGCCGCACCTGGGTCGTCGGTGCCGGCCACGTGCACAGCGCCTCCGAGCCACCGACCCAGTACGCCTTCGGTCGCTGCGAACTGCAACTGGTGATCGACGCTCCCGGGCTGCCGCCCCGCTCGAAAAAGATCATCGAGCCGCGGGTTCCGGTGTCGAAGTGGCCGTCACTGGGGCAGACCCTGCCGATCCGGGTGGCACTGGACGACCCGCGACACGTCCGGGTGCTCTGGGACGAGGTGCTCACCCACACCGAGGCCGGCAGCACCGCCGACCTGCCCCCCGAGTTCGCCACGGTGCCGCCGGACGAGGTGCTGATCGGGCAGGAGGCGCCACCGTGGGCCGGTCGGGCGCCGGAGGACGACTTCCACGACCCCTCGGGCGATCCGTCCGAGGGGCCACTCGGCGCTCCGTCGGACGGCAGACCGCACGACACCGCGGCCGAACCGGTGGAGCACCACGAGACGGTACGGGTACGCCAGCGCCCGGGTCGTCCGGTCGTGCTGGAGGGGACCGTGGTGGAACGCTCCGACGAGCAGCGGCTCCCCCGCCGAGCCACCCCCGCGCCACGGATGCCCGCCGAGGAGCGGTTCACCGAGGAACCGCTGAGCCCAGCGGCGACCTCCGCCGGGGATGAATCTGCCGACCGGGTGGCCGATCCGGCACCCTCGGGGCGACCCGCGCAGCCACCGACCGGCTCGGCCACGGGCCTGACCGACCCGATGGATCCCCTCGACCCGCTCGACCTGCCGCTCGACGATCCGGACCCGGGCCCGACGGCGACCACCGACCGCGCGACGACCAACGGCCAAGCGGCGACCACCGACCGTCCGACTGCCGACGGTCACCCGCGGTCGGCTGCCGACCGGGGCGAGACGGTCGACGCGGGGGAGCTGGACGAGGCGATCTTCGGCTTCGACCCGGACGCCGCCGACCCGGCGGCCCCGATCAGCGGGGTGGGCATCACCCTGCTGGTGACCGAGCTGTCCCGCTCACTGGAGTTCTACCGGGACCGGCTCGGCTTCACCGAGGTCGACCGGGGTGCCGCCAACGCCGTGCTCTCCTCGGGGGCGACCCGCCTGGTGTTACGCGAGGTGACCGGGGCCCAGCCGATCAGCCGTCGGCTGGTCCACGTCAACCTCGACGTGGACGACATCCAGTCGGCGTACGAACGGCTGCGCGAGTCCGGAGTCCGGTTCACCTACCCACCCCGGGTGGTGAACCGTGGCAGCAAGCTGGAGGTGTGGGCGGCTGCGTTCCGTGACCCCGACGGACACGGCATCGCGCTGACCCAGTGGCGGGAACTCGCCGAGGCGTGATCGGGACCAGGGCAGCCTGAAACCTGGCACCACCGCCTCAGCCCAGGATCACCCGCCGCACGTGCAGCGCGTACGCCCACACCAGCGCGAACATCACGCCCAGCACGAACAGCGACCAGTGCAGCAGGCCCGAGAGCAGCAGCAGACCCTGCAACACGGTGCCGGCGGGCCAGGCCCACGGCCGACGCATCATGCCGGCGAGCACGGCGGCGACCACGGCCAGCGCCACGACCACGGCGATCGCCGCACCGCCGAGATCAGCGCCGACCGCCCGGATCGGCTGGATCGCCAGCAGCAGCACCAACGCCTCCAGGGCGAGGGCAGCCGCACCGAGACCGCGTACCGCCCGCTGCGGGTCGCGCAGGCCCGACCGGCGCGGCTGGCCGTCGCCGTCCCCCGTCATCGCTTCAGCAGCCGGCGGGCATCGGCCACGGTCACCACGGAACCGGTGATGAGCACCCCGACGCCGGCCAGTTCACCCGGCACGTCCTCCTCGGCCAGCGCCACCGCCGCCTCGATGGCGTCCGGCATCTCGTCGGCCACCTCGACCCGGTCCGGGCCGAACACCTCCGCGGCCAACGCGGCCAGTTCCTTGACCGGCAGCGCGCGGGGTGAGCTGTTCCGGGTCACCACCAACTGGTCGACCACCGGCTCCAGCAGCTCCAGCATGCTGGCAGCGTCCTTGTCGGTGAGGGTCCCCAGCACAGCGACCAGCTTGCTGAACGCGAACTCCTCCTGCAGCGCGGTGACCGTGGCCGCCATGCCCTGCGGGTTGTGTGCGCCGTCGAGCAGGATCGTCGGCGCGCTACGCACCCGCTCCAGCCGCCCCGGGGAACTGGCGGCGGCGAAGCCTTCCCGCACCGCCTCCACGTCGAGCTGCCGGCGGGCACCCGCACCGAGGAATGCCTCGACGGCCGCCAGTGCCACCGCCGCGTTCTGCGCCTGGTGGGCACCGTGCAGCGGGACGAAGACCTCCTCGTACACCCCACCCAGCCCTTGCAGGGTGAGCACCTGGCCGCCGACCGCGACAGCCCGACGCAGTACGCCGAATTCCGAGCCCTCCCGGGCCACGGTCGCACCCACCTCCGCGCAGCGTTGCAGGATCGGCCGGGCGGCCTCCTCCTCCTGAGCGGCGGCGATCACCGTCGCACCCGGGTGGATGATGCCGGCCTTGGCCACCGCGATGTCCTGGAGCGTGTCACCGAGCCACTCGGTGTGATCGAGCCCGATCGGCGTCAGTACGCACACCCCCGCCTGGATGACGTTTGTGGCGTCCTCGGCACCGCCGAGACCCACCTCGACCACGGCCACGTCGACCGGTGCGTCGGCGAAGGTGGCGAAGGCCAGCGCCGTGGTCATGTCGAAGTAGGTGAGCGGCTCGGCCGAACGGTCGTCGACCAGTTCGGCGAGCGGCTTCACCTCCTGGTAGACGGCGGTGAACCGGGCCTCGTCCACCGGCTCGCCATCCAGGCTGATCCGCTCCCGCACCGTCTCCAGATGCGGGCTGGTGTACCGCCCGGTGTGCAGCCCGAAGGCCCGCAGCAGCGAATCGATCATCCTGGCCGTGGAGGTCTTGCCGTTGGTCCCGGTCAGATGGATCGACGGGTATGCCCGCTGCGGGCTGCCCAGCAGGTCCAGCAGGGATGAGATGCGGTCCAGCTCGAAGACCATCCGGGTGAAGCCACGCGCGGCCAGTTCGGCCTCCACCTGCGCGAAGGCGGCACGCTCGGCCCCGCCGGTCCGGTCACGGCGGTCCGCGCCCGCACGATCACCGGTACGGGCGCGGTCGGTCAATTCGCTGGGGTCCGCACCCGCCCGCTCGGCACGGATGCGGTCGGTGCGGTCGACAGGGTCGGTCACGAGGAAAGTGCCTCCAGGGCGGCATCGATGCGGGCCAGGTCGGCCTCGGCGACCGCCAACCGTTCGCGGATCTTGGAAACGACGTGCTCGGGGGCCTTGCCGACGAACGCCGGGTTGTCCAGCTTCGCCCGGGCCTGTCCCGCCTCCTTCTCCGCCGCCGCGCGGTCCTTGGTCAACCGGGCCCGCTCGGCGGCAACGTCGATCGAACCCCGGGTGTCCAACGCGACACTGACCTCACCCGGCATGGCCAGGGTCGCGCTGGCCTGGAAATCGTCACCGGCCGGGTCCAGCCGGGCCAGCGACCGGATCAACGGCTCGTGCGCCGACACACCGGCGCCGGACAACCCGTCGAGTCGGGCCGCGACCCGCTGGGTCGGACGCAGCCCCTGGTCGGAGCGGAACCGGCGGACCTCGGTCACCACCCGCTGGAGGGTGGCCACCTCCGTCTCGGCCGCGTCGTCGATCAGCGCCCGGTCAGCCGTGGGCCAGGCCGCGGTAAGCACCGTCTCCCCGCCGGTGAGCGCCGTCCACAGCTCCTCCGTGACGAACGGGATCACCGGGTGCAGCAGTCGCAGCAGCTGGTCCAGCACGTGACCGAGTACCCGGCGGCTGACCTCGGCCGGTTCGCCGCCGCCAGCCAGCACCGGCTTGCTCAGCTCCACGTACCAGTCGCAGACGTCGTCCCAGGCGAAGTGATACAGCAGGTCACAGACCTTCGCGAACTCGTACGCCTCGAACTGCTCGTCGACCTCGGCGGTGACGTGGGCCAGCCGGGACAGGATCCACCGGTCGATGGTCGACAGCCGCCCGGCGTCCGGCATCGGGCCGTCGGTGTGCGCGCCGTTGATCAGTGCGAACCGGGTGGCGTTCCAGAGCTTGTTGCAGAAGTTGCGCGAGCCCTGGCACCACTCCTCGCTGACCGGCACGTCGCCACCGGGGTTTGCGCCGCGGGCCAGGGTGAACCGGGTGGCGTCGGCGCCGTACCTGTCGATCCAGTCCAGCGGGTCGACCACGTTGCCGAACGACTTGGACATCTTCTTGCCGTGCTCGTCGCGGACCATCCCGTGCAGGGCGATCACGTCGAACGGCTGCTTGCCATCCATCGCGTACAGGCCGAACATCATCATCCGGGCGACCCAGAAGAACAGGATGTCGTACCCGGTGACCAGCACACTCGTCGGATAGAACTTCGCCAGGTCCGGGGTCTGCTCCGGCCAGCCGAGCGTGGAGAACGGCCAGAGGCCACTGGAGAACCAGGTGTCCAGCACGTCCTCGTCCTGGTGCCAGCCCACACCGGTCGGCGGTTGCTCGTCCGGGCCGACGCAGACCACCTCGCCGGCCGGGCCGTACCACACCGGGATCCGGTGGCCCCACCAGAGCTGCCGGGAAATGCACCAGTCGTGCATGTTGTCGACCCAGGCGAAATAGCGCTTGGCCAGTTCCGCCGGCTCGATGCGCACCCGACCGTCACGCACCGCGTCGCCGGCCGCCTTGGCCAGCGGTGAGGTGTTGACGAACCACTGCAGCGACAACCGGGGCTCGACGGTGGTCCGGCACCGGGAGCAGTGGCCGACGGCGTGCACGTACGGCCGCTTCTCCGCGACGATGCGTCCGTCGGCCCGCAGCGCGGCGACGATCGCCGGACGGGCCTCGAACCGGTCCAGCCCCTCGAACGGTCCGTGCGCGGTGATCACCCCCCGCTCGTCCATGATCGTCAAACTGGGCAGGTCGTGCCGCTGCCCGATCTCGAAGTCGTTCGGGTCGTGCGCCGGGGTCACCTTCACCATGCCGGTGCCGAAGGACGGGTCGACGTGGACGTCCCCCACGATCGGGATTCGCCGCCCGGTCAATGGCAGCTCGACCTCGGTGCCGATCAGGTGGCGGTACCGCTCGTCGTCCGGGTGCACGGCGACCGCCGTGTCGCCGAGCATCGTCTCCGCCCGGGTGGTGGCCACCACCACGTCGTCGCTGTAGCGGATCGAGACCAACTCGCCGTCGTCGTCGGTGTGCTCCACCTCGATGTCGGACAGGGCGGTCAGACAGCGCGGACACCAGTTGATGATCCGGTTCGCCCGGTAGATCAGGCCGTCGTCGTACAGCTTCTTGAACATGGTCTGGACGGCGCGGGACAGGCCCTCGTCCATGGTGAAGCGCTCCCGGTCCCAGTCGACCGAGTCGCCGAGCCGACGCATCTGGCCGAGGATCGCGCCGCCGGAGGATGCCTTCCACTCCCACACCCGCTCGACGAACTTCTCCCGGCCCAGGTCATGACGGGAGAGCCCCTGCGCAGCGAGCTGCCGCTCGACCACGTTCTGGGTGGCGATGCCAGCGTGGTCCATGCCCGGCAGCCAGAGCGCCTCGTAGCCCTGCATCCGCTTGCGCCGCACCAGGGCGTCCTGCACCGTGTGGTCGAGCGCATGACCCATGTGCAGCGAGCCGGTGACGTTCGGCGGCGGAATGACGATGGTGAAGGGCTGCCGATCGCTGTCCGCGGAAGCCCGGAATCGACCGTCGGCTACCCACTGCTCGTACCGTCGCTGCTCTACCTCAGCCGGCTGATACTGGCCGGCGAGGGTCGGGGCGTCGGGGCGTCGGGCATCCAGTCTCTCGGTCACCCTGAAAGTCTACGGAGGGCTTCGACGGACCCGACGTGCGCCACCGGTCGTTCGCGTACGGTGTCGGCTATGTCCGACGCACATCTCAGTGCCCGCCAGCTCGACGAGGGCGCTCCGCCGGTCGAACTGACCGACGAGCCGATCGAGCTGGGCGACCGCGAGCCGACCGACGACGCCGACCGGCCCCACGTGCGGTCCCGGCGGCGACGCCTGGCCGTGGTGGCGCTCGCGATCATCGCGGCGGTGGGGGTGGGTGCGTTCGGCACCTGGGGCTGGCGGATCGTGCAGCAGAAGGACGCCCGGATCACCACGCCCGACCAGGTCGCCGGGCTTCGCCTGGACAACAGCGACCGGGCGGCCAGCACCGCCGACTACCTGCGTAGCGGGCTGGCTGCCGACATTCAGCTGGACAGCAGCTTCGGTGCCGTCTACCAGGACCCGGCCGACGCCCGGCGATCCGTACTCATCTTCGGCGGGACGACCCTGCTGTGGCAGCCGGAGCGGGATCTGGAAAGTCTGTTCGAGCTGATGGCCGACGAGACCGCGGCCGTGACCGGACTCCGCGGTGTGTCACCGGGGCGGCTGGGCGGCGTGATGAAGTGCGGCAGCACCGGCGGCGAGGGCGGCGACTTCGCGGTCTGCGGCTGGGCTGACCACGGCAGCGTGGTGCTGGCCATGTTCCCCGCCCGCTCGGTTGACGAATCCGCCGGCCTGCTGCGGCAGATCCGGGAGAGCATGCAGACTCGCGACTGACAGCTGCGCGCCGGCCGGCCCGGATGCTCGCGCGACGGCCGCCGCGCCCGGTCAGCCGGGGCGGGCGTGCCGCACCGGCGTGGCCAGCCCCGCGAGAGCCACCAGGATGATTCCTCCACCGGCGAGAAGACACACCAGCGGTACGCCGTACACCTCGGCACCCCAGGTGACGACAGCCGCGCCGACCGGACCGAGCGCATAGTGGGTTGCCCAGAAGACCGAGGTGACCCGGCCGAGGAGCCGGTTCGGGGTGACCTCCTGTCGCAGCGACAGCGAACAGATCGCCCCGACCGCCACCGCACCGAGGTAGCCCGCCGCCAGGGCCGCCACCACCGGCACGGTACGCGCCGAGCCCAGCACCGCCACGGCCACGCCGGCCAGTGCAATGCTGCCCGACCAGGTCACCCCGAAGCCGAGCCGGCGCCGCAGCGGAGCCACCGCGAGCGAGCCGAGGAGCGTACCGCCAGCCGCCACTCCCAGCACCAGGCCGACGGTGCTATCGGTGCCGCCCAGGTTGAGCCGCACGTGGTAGATCAACACGTCGTCGAGGCCGTGGGTGAGGAAGATGAACGCCGACAGCAGCAGGGTCAGGGCGCGCAGGGCCGGATGCCGCCAGAGGAAACGTGCCCCTTCCAGCAACTCGCCGCGCAGGCTGGCGACCGACATCGCGGCCCGCGACGGCCCGTCCTCCCGCAGCCGTACGACGCTGAGCGCGGCGGCCGCCACGGCGAAGCTCGCGGCGTTCACCCCGATCGCGGTCGAGTGGCCGAACCCGGCGACGACCAACCCGGCCAGCAGCGGACCGCCGATGCCGGCGACCGCGTAGCTCGCCGACAGCTTGCCGTTCGCCTCGGTGATCCGCCCGACGTCGACGAGCCCGGGCACCGCCGCCACGTACGCCACCCGGAACACCATGCCGACTGCCGCGCTCGCTGGTAGCACCAGGTAGAGCAGCCACAGCTGTGGCCCCCACAGCCAGGCCACGGGGATGGCAGTGAACAGTCCGGCGCGGACGACGTCGGCGCCGATCAGCAGGCGCCTGCGGTCCATCCGGTCGACCAGCACACCAGCGAAGATCGCAGTGACCACCGCGGCCACCCCGGCCACCGCGGTGAGCAGGCCCATCAGTGCCACCGAGCCGGTCAGTTGGAGTACCAGCAGCGGTATCGCCAGTGCGGCGAAGCCGTCACCGACCACGGAGAGGGTCTGCGCCGACCAGAACACCGTGAAGTTGCGGTTCCGCCACAGCGGTTCGGTGGCCGGCCGTTCCGCCGTCCGTGCCGTCACTCGCGCGATGCTATTCGTAGGCCGACGCCTGTCGCTTCCGCTTTATCGGGCCCAGTCTCTAACGGGCATTGGACTTCATCGGGGGCCGTGGGCCGCTCGCCGGCTAGAGAAGAAGTGTTCGGTGCCGGACCGTACCGCGCAGCGTAAAGCCTCTGGAACGCGTTTAGGGCCACCCTGTGGGTGGCCCTAAACGGGAAGAATGTCCGGCGGTGTCCTACTCTCCCACACCCTCCCGGGTGCAGTACCA
>NZ_JBFAQH010000022.1:0-85754 GCF_040677165.1 Micromonospora sp. NPDC049374
AACGCCCGGTCTCATTCCGAACCCGGAAGCTAAGCCCTCCAGCGCCGATGGTACTGCACCCGGGAGGGTGTGGGAGAGTAGGACACCGCCGGACACACGTCACAGTCGAGGGCCACCCGGAATCGGGTCGGCCCTCGACTGCGTTGCGTCGTTGATACGGCGTACTCAGGAAGGATGTACCTGTGAGTTCAGCACCTCAGGGCGGGGACCGCCCCCGGGGTTACGAGGGTCGGCCGGCGGATCGTGACGGCGGACCCCGCCGCGGTGACCGCCCGTCGCGCCATGACCGGGGAGAGGAGCGGGGCTCCCGCGACGGCGCACGCGACGCTGGCGGGTACGGCAGCGACCGTCCCCGGTCCGGCGGCTTCCGCCGGGAAGGTGACCGTCGTGAAGGCGGCTTCCGCGACAGCGGCCGCTCGGGCGGTGGGTTCAGGGGCGAGCGTAGCGACCGTGGGTTCGGTGGCCGTGAGGGCTCCAGCGACCGGGACCGCGGCACTGGCGGCTTCCGCGGTGCCGACCGCCGCGACGGCGACCGCCGTGAGGGCGGCTTCCGGCGCGACAATGGCGAGCGTTCCGGCGGATTCCGTGGCGGCGACCGGGCAACCGGCGGGTTCCGTGGCGACCGCCGTGAGGGTGGCTTCCATGGTGGTGAGCGTCGCGAGGGCGGCTTCCGCGAGGGTGACCGCCGTGAGGGCGGGTTCCGTGGCAATGATCGCCGTGACGGTAGCGAGCGCCGCGACAGTGGTTTCCGTGGTGGTGACCGTCGTGAGGGCGGGTTCCGTGGGGGAGACCGCGAGGGCGGCGGGTTCCGTGGTGGTGACCGCCGTGAGGGCGGCTTCCGTGGCGGTGAGCGCCGCGAGGTTGGGTTCCGCGACGGTGACCGCCGTGAAGGTGGCTTCCGTGGCGGTGAGCGTCGCGAGGGTGGTTTCCGCGACGGTGACCGCCGTGAGGGTGGCTTCCGGAGCGGTGAGCGTCGCGAGGGCGGCTTCCGTGGCGGTGAGCGTCGTGAGGGCGGGTTCCGTGGCGGTGAGCGCCGTGAAGGTGGTTTCCGTGGTGGTGACCGTCGTGAGGGTGGTTCCCGCGACGGTGAGCGCCGTGAAGGTGGTTTCCGTGGTGGTGACCGCCGTGAGGGTGGTTCCCGCGATGGTGAGCGTCGCGAGGGCGGCTTCCGCGGGGGTGAGCGTCGTGAGGGCGGGTTCCGTGGGGGCGACCGCGAGGGCGGCGGGTTCCGTGGAGGTGACCGCCGCGAGGGCGGCTTCCGTGGCGGTGAGCGCCGTGAGGGCGGGTTCCGTGGGGGCGACCGCAGGGACGGTGACCGTCGGGACGGCGGCTTCCGTGGTGAGCGCCGCGAAGGCGGGTTCCGGGACCGCCGCGATGGCGACAGCTCCGGCGGTGAGCGCCGCGAGGGCGGTTTCCGCGGGGGTGAGCGCCGGGACGGTGGCTTCCGGAGCGGTGAGCGCCGCGAGGGTGGCTTCCGCGGGGGCGACCGCCGTGAGGGCGGCTTCGGTGGGAGCGACCGCCGAGACGGTGAGCGCCGGGACGGTGGGTTCCGGGGTGGCGACCGTCGCGAGGGTGGCTTCCGGGATCGGGACGGCGCTCGTGGAGCCGGCGGCTTCGGCGATCGCCGGGACGGTGGCTTCCGCCGTGGGGCGGATGAGCGTGGCGGCGAGCGCCGTGGCGGTGGCTTCCGGGATCGGGACGACCGGGATGGTGAGCGTCGCTTCGGACGACGTGACGATCGGGTCGGACCCGGTTCGACCGAGGACGGGCGTACGCAGGCGCCGGCACTTCCTGACGAGATCGTCGCGACCGACCTGGACAAGGAGGTCCGCGCCGAACTGCTGTCGTTGGCGAAGCCGGTCGCGGAGACCGTTGCCCGGCATCTCGTGGCGACCGGTCAACTGATCGACGAGGACCCGGCGGAGGCGCTCGCGCACGCACTGGCCGCTCGTCGGCTCGCGTCGCGGATCTCCTCGGTTCGAGAAGCTGTGGGCCTGGCCGCCTACCACGCCGGGGAGTGGCAGTCGGCCATCGCCGAGCTGCGGACGTACCACCGGATGAGCGGTGCGCAGAGCCACCTCGCGGTGATCGCGGACAGCGAGCGGGCACTGGGCCGGCCCGAGCGCGCCATCGACCTCTTCCGCGGCGCGGACCAGGAGAAGCTGGACCGGGCCGTCGCCATCGAACTGCTGATCGTGGCCGCCGGCGCTCGTGGCGACCTCGGCCAGCGGGACGCGGCCGTGGCGATGCTCCAGGTCCCCGAGCTGACCACCGATGCCGTGCAGCCGTGGACGGCACGGCTGCGGTACGCGTACGCCGACGCGTTGCTGGCCGTGGGACGGCGGGCCGAGGCGCGGGAGTGGTTCTCCCGCGCGGCGGAGGTGGACACCGAGGCTGAGACCGACGCCGCCGAGCGGCTGCTCGAACTCGACGGTGTGGTCATCGAGGGTGACGACGAGGACGAGGTGACCGAGGAACTGGCCGCTGGTCCGGGTGCCCCTGGTGCCGTGCCGGCCCATCCGGACGCCGGCCCGTCGACCATCGCCGGGGACAGCGACCAGGACGACCCGGCCGGGGACGACCTCACGTCCGACGAGCCTGCGGCCGAGGCGACGGCCGTCACGGAGCAGGGCTCCGATGCGACGGTCGTCGGAGAGCCGAACGACGGCGACGTGACGATCGAGGAGCAGGCAGCCGTCCACCCGATCGACGATCAGCCCGCCGACGATCACCCGGTCGTCGCGGACCCCACGGCCCAGAACCTGGCGGCCGACCCGCCGGGCGCCGACGTTGAGCGGGACGCGGACGGCGACGGGGCATCGGACACCGAGACGGCCTCCGGGGCCACCCCGGAGAGCACCGAGCTCGGTGCGGACCGTCGCGAGGCGGACGGGACCGAGGAACCGGAGGCACGGCAGCGATGAGCGGGGACCGGCTGGTGGACGGCTACGCCCTGGTCGTCTTCGACCTGGACGGGGTGATCTACCTGATCGACCAGCCGATCCCCGGCGCGGTCGAGACGGTCGCCCGACTGCACGGTGAGGGCCGAGCCGTCGCGTACGCGACGAACAACGCCTCGCGCCGCGCCGCCGACGTTGCCGACCTGCTCACCGGGATGGGTGTGCCGGCGCTACCGGAGGAGGTGCTCACCAGCGCCGCTGCGGCCGCTCAACTGCTGGGCGAGCGGCTGCCGGCCGGCGCGCCGGTGCTCGTGGTGGGAGCCGAGGCGCTCCGGACCGAGATCAGCGAGGCCGGGCTCAAGCCGGTCGCCACGGCCGACGAGGCACCGGTCGCGGTGATCCAGGGGTACGGCCCCCAGGTGGGCTGGACCGATCTGGCCGAGGCGGCGGTGGCGGTACGGGCCGGCGCGACCTGGGTGGCCACGAACACCGATCGGACCCTGCCCAGTGGGCGTGGCCCGTTGCCGGGCAACGGCGCATTGGTGGCCGCGCTGGCCACCGCGCTCGGCCGGGACCCGGACGAGATCGTCGGCAAGCCGGCACCGGAGCTGTTCGCCACCGCCGCCCGGCGGGCGGACAACGGCCGTACGGTGGTCGTCGGTGACCGGCTGGACACCGACATCGAGGGTGCCAACCGGGCCGGCCTGGACAGCCTGCTGGTCCTCACTGGTGTCAGCGACGCCGCCGAGCTGCTCGCCGCGCCCGCCGAGCGACGGCCGACGTACGTCTCGTGGGACCTGACCGGGCTCTTCGACCCCGACGGCGTGGTGCGGGTGCCGGCGTCGGACGCCGACCACGGCGGCTGGCAGGTGACCACCGGGGCCGACGGCTGGCAGCTGTCCGGCTCTGGACGTGCGCTGGACGCGCTCGCCGCGCTCTGCGCGGTGGCCTGGCGCAGCCACCCCGCCGGCCCGGTCCGGCCGGCGTCCCCGCAGGCGGTGCAGGTGCTGGAGCGGCTCGGCCTGGCCCCCTGACCGGGTCAGAGCAGCTTGCGGAGCTTCATCAGGTCGAACGGGTTCGCCTTGATCGACACGCGGCGGTTGGCGACTGCGCGGGTGACGTCGAGATCGCCGCGCACCAGGGCCAGCAGGTCGTCGCTGGTGGTGCTCATGGCGATCTTCGCTTTCGGATCGTCACCGTCGGCGAGCTCCACCAGCCTTCCGCCGGTGAGCCGGCCGTGGAAGGCGGTCTCCAGATCAGTGATCCGGCAGGCCAGGGTGCGATCCAGGTCCACGCGATCGCGGACGGTCTCCGCGTTGCGTTCGAGCCGGGCGGCCAGATCCTGCAACGCCTGCCGACACTCGTCCACCGTGGCCACCAATCGCCTCCTCGCCACACCACGTCGTCTCCCGGCACCGTACCGCACAGGACGGTTCCGGCGGCCCGGTAGCGTGACACCTGCACAGCCGTCGGGCGAAAGGACTCAGGCATGCAGGACGCGTGGCGCGCCTACCTCGAACTGGCCATGGGCCTGACGGAGGCGCCCCGGAAGAAGGCACAGGACGCGGTGCGCCGGGCGATGGGATCGACCGGAGCGACCGCCGCCCAGTTGCAGACCCTCGCCGAGGAGTTGCGGTCGACCGGCGCGGCCAACCGCGAGGCCCTGACCAAGCTCGTGCGGTTCGAGGTCGAGCGGGCGCTCGGCGCGGTGGGCCTGGCCACCGCCGAGGAGGTCACCGAACTGGACCGCCGGGTGCGCGAGTTGGAACGCCAACTCCGGGCCGCCTCCGGTACGCCCGCCAGCGGCACCGCGACGGCCCCCGGGTCCGTCGACACCCCGTCCGTCGGCACGCCGTCGACCGCCGCCGCAGCCCCACCCACGAAGGCGGTCGCGAAGAAGGCGGTGGCCGAGAAGGCGGTGGCGAAGAAGGCGGTCGCGAAGAAGGCGATCGCGAAGAAGGCGATCGCGAAGAAGGCGGTTGCGAAGAAGGCCGTGGCGAAGAAGACGGTCGCCGAGAAGGCAGGCGGGACGGTTGTGCGTACCGCCGATGGTGAACCGACGCCGCGACCGACGAAGGCCGCACCGGCGCGCCGGCCGCGCCCGGACGGTGTCGCGTGACCCGGCGGCGCTCCGCCACCGCACGGGGCGGCACGACGGCCGGCCACGGCGCCGGTCCGGCGGTGCGGGAGGTGACGGCATGACCGCGCCGCGGCCCGGTCCGCCGCCGGGCCCGCGTCCCGGTCCACCGCCGCAGCGCTGGACCGGTGAGGGCGGGCAGGACGACGGTCATCCGGCGGTGGACGCCGCGGTGCAGGCGATCGCCAACGCCGCGGCGCTCGGCCCCGCCGACCAGATCGCCCAGTACGAAGCCGCGTACCAGACGCTGCGGGAGACGCTGGCCACCATCGACCAGGCCTGAGGAGGCGCGTCCATCCATGGCACGGCGTAACCGGTTGGACGCCGAACTCGTCCGTCGCGGTCTGGCCCGCTCCCGCGAGCAGGCGGTCGCGTTGGTGGAGGCCGGCCGCGTGCAGCTGCGTGGGGTGCCGGCCCGCAAGGCCGCCGCGATGGTCGATCCCGCCGATCCGTTGCTGGTCAGCGGTGCCGACCCCACCTCGGAGTACGTCTCCCGGGGCGGGCACAAGCTGGCTGGCGCACTCGCCGCGTTCACCCCCGCCGGGCTGGTGGTGCGTGGTCGACGCTGCCTCGACGCGGGCGCGTCCACCGGTGGTTTCACCGACGTGCTGCTGCGCGCCGACGCCGCCGAGGTGGTCGCGGTGGACGTCGGCTACGGCCAGCTGGCCTGGTCGTTGAGAAACGACCCCCGGGTACGGGTCCTGGAACGCACGAACGTTCGGACGCTGACCCCGGAGACGATCGGCGGCCCGGTCGACCTGACCGTCGCCGACCTGTCGTTCATCTCGCTGCGGCTGGTGCTGCCGGCACTGGCGGCCTGCACCCGGGCCGACGGTGACCTGGCGCTGATGGTCAAACCGCAGTTCGAGGTGGGCCGGGAGCGGGTCGGCTCCGGTGGGGTGGTGCGCGATCCGGAACTCCGGGCGCAGGCGGTGCTGGACGTCGCCACGGCGGCCGCGACGCTGCGGCTGGGACTGGCGGATCTCGCGGCCAGCCCGCTGCCCGGGCCGAGCGGCAACGTCGAGTTCTTCGTATGGTTACGCCGGGACGCGCCACCGGCCGACCCGCACCGGGTGCGGGCCGTGGTGGCGGCCGGGCCAGGCGGCCCGGTGACGTCCGGCGACAGGCCGGACGAGGCGACGGAGGAGGTGGCCACGTGAGCGAGCGAACCGTTTGGCACAGCGGCGTGAGCTGGTCTCGGCGAGCGAACCATCAGCGCGGTGTGCACGGGCGGTCGTCGCGGTGACCCGCACGGCCCTGTTGGTGACGCACACCGGCCGTCGGCGCAGCACCGAGCATGCCCGTACGGTCGCTGCGGACCTGATCGCCGCCGGGTTCGAGGTGCGGGTGGTGGCGGAGGAGGCCGAGGACCTCGACCTGCCGGGTGTGGTGCCGGTGACCGGGCCGGAGACGGCCGAAGGCGCCGAGATCGTCTTCGCGCTCGGTGGGGACGGCACGTTCCTGCGCGCCGCGGAGCTGGCCCGGCCGGCGAAGGTGCCGCTGCTCGGCATCAACCTCGGCAAGGTCGGCTTTCTCGCCGAGGCGGAGATCGACGACCTCGACGTGGCGGTCCGTGACGTGGTCAGCCGCAACTACAGCGTCGACGAGCGGCTCACCCTCGACGTGACGGCGGAGTTCGACGGTGGGCCGACCATCGAGTCGTGGGCCCTCAACGAGATCAGCGTCGAGAAGGGCGAGCGGGCCCAGATGCTGGAACTGCTCGTCGACGTCGACGGGCGGCCGCTGTCCCGGTACGGCTGCGACGGCGTGGTCTGTGCCACGCCCACCGGTTCCACGGCGTACGCCTTCTCCGGCGGCGGGCCGGTGGTCTGGCCCGAGGTGGAGGCGTTGCTGCTGGTGCCGATCAGCGCGCACGCGTTGTTCAGTCGGCCGCTGGTGACCGCCCCCACCTCCACCATGACGATCACCGTCGACCCGTTCACCACCCTGGCCGTGCTCTGCTGCGACGGGCGGCGGGTCTACGACCTGCCGCCGGGCGCCCGGGTCACCGTGCGGCGGGGCACCCTGCCGGTGCGGATCGTCCGGCTGCGGGACCGGTCGTTCACCGCGCGCCTGGTGGCCAAGTTCGACCTTCCGGTGCACGGCTGGCGGGGCAACCGCCGTTGACCAACCGCCTCGTGACGCGTCGGCGGTAACCGCACGGACACCTACCCGCCGGTCAGCTGTCCGTGCGGTGTCCACCTGGCGACATGTCGCCGGTGCGGCGGACCCGGGCTAGTGACCGTGCGGTGAACCGCGTCGCAGACTCCGAGCGGTCGATCTTTGATGGATCGGCCCCGGAGCAGAGGAGCGCATCGCATGCACAGGCCCCCACGCTGGCTGATCGCCGGCGCGGCCGGCGCGTTGGCCATCGGACTCGCCACCCCCGTGTCCGCCGACCCGCCCGCTCAGCCCACCGGCCCGGTACCAGGGCCGACCGCACCCGGTACCGGACCCGTCCGGATCACCTTGATCACCGGTGACCAGGTCGACCTCGCTCCGGCGGCGCCCGGCCGGGTCGCCGCCACCGTCCGCCCCGGCCCCGGCCGGGAACGGGTCATCTTCCAGACCATCGAGGTCGACGGCGGACTGCGGGTGCTGCCCAGCGACGTCCTGCCGTACGTCTCCAGTGGCGTGCTCGACGCCAACCTGTTCGACGTGCAGGAACTGGCCGAGGACGGCTACGGCGACGCCGCGCAGGGCGTCCTGCCGCTTATCGTCCGCTACCGGGAGCCGGCGTCCGGCCGCGTTCGCCCGCTGGCCGCCGCCGCCGAGGCCCGCCCCCTGGCGAGCATCAACGGCGCCGCCGTACGGGTCGGCAAGGGCGAGGTCGGTGACCTGTGGACACAGTTGGCCGGCGCGCCGGCACCCCGTCAGTCCACCGCCGTCACCACCCCGCGGCTGGGTGCCGGCATCGCCAGCATCTGGCTGGACGGACGGGTCCGTCCGACCCTGGAACACAGCGTGCCGCAGATCGGCGCGCCCGCCGCCTGGGCGGCCGGCCGCGACGGCAGCGGTGTCACGGTGGCGGTGCTCGACACCGGCGTCGACGCCACCCACCCGGACCTGGTCGGTCGGATCGCCGAGGCACGGGACTTCTCCGGCAGCGGCAGCGCGCGCGACGGGCACGGCCACGGCACGCACGTCGCCGCGACCGTCGCCGGCAGCGGAGCCGCCTCGGGTGGCCTGCGCAAGGGTGTCGCCCCCGGCGCGCGGCTGTTGGTCGGCAAGGTTCTCAGTGACAGCGGTGCCGGCTTCGAGTCGGACATCATCGCGGCGATGGAGTGGGCCGCCCATGCCGGCGCGAGAGTGGTAAACATGAGCCTCGGTGGCGGCCCGACCGACGGCACCGATCCGATGAGTCAGGCGCTCAATGATCTGACCGCACAGACCGGGGCGCTCTTCGTGGTCGCCGCCGGCAACTCCGGCGCTCCGCGTACCGTCGGCTCGCCCGGCGCGGCCACCTCGGCCCTGACCGTCGGGGCGGTGGACCGGGACGACAATCTGGCGGCGTTCTCCAGCCGAGGGCCGCGCCTCGGTGACAACGGTCTGAAGCCGGAGATCACCGCGCCGGGCGTCGGTATCGTCGCCGCCCGGTCCGCCGGCACCAGCATGGGGACGCCGGTGGGCGAGGCGTACACGACCGCCTCCGGCACCTCGATGGCCACTCCGCACGTGGCGGGCGCGGCGGCGATCCTCGCTCAGGAGCACCCCGACTGGACCGCCGGGAAGCTCAAGGACGCACTGGTCAGCACCACGAAGGCGAATCCGCAGCTGACCGTCTTCGAGCAGGGCGGCGGCCGGGTCGACGTGGCCCGGGCGCTCGGCCAGCGGGTGTACGCCTCGGCCACCGCCGACTTCGGTCGGGTGGTCGACGATGGCGGCGCGGTCGAGCGGCACGTCACGTACACAAACGCCACGACGACCCCGCAGACCCTGCGGCTCACCCTGGACCTGCGCAACACGGACACCGGCGTGCCCGAGACCGACGGTGTCGCGGTCGGAGCCGGGCAGGTCACCGTGCCGGCGGGCGGCAGTGTGCCGGTGTCGCTGCGGGCCGACCCGGCGAAGCTGGCCCACGGACCACACGGTGGCTGGCTGGTGGCGACCGGCGCGGACGGCGTCGCGGTGCGTACGCCGGTGGCGTTCACCCTCAGCCGCCCGATCCGCAACGTCACGATCAAGGTGCTGGACCGGCAGGGTGAGCCGACCCTCTCACCGGGACTGACGTTCTTCGGCGAGCAACCCGAGTCGGACTTCTGGGGTTTCTGGCCGGGCGAGGGCACCCTCCAGGTCGAGGAGGGCACGTACCTGCTGACCGCGTTGGTCGAGCACGGCGCGCCCCTGGACGAGCAGCTGACCTCCCTCATCGAGCCGGAGCTGACCGTCGACCGGGATCTGACCGTGGTGCTGGACGCGCGCAGAAGCACCCCGGTGCGGATCGAGACGCCGAAACCGGCCGAACAGCGGGCGTCGCTCAGTTACTACGTACACCGGGTGCTGGGCAACGGCCGGCAGATCGACCACGGCGTGCTGGCGTTCAGCACCGTGCAGCAGGTCAACGTCACGCCGACCCGGCCGGTGCGGATGGGAGAGTTCGAGTTCGCCTCCCGCTGGCAGCTCGTCGCGCCGATGGTGGACGCGAAGATCAGCGGTGTGTCCGGCCCGGCGGACATCAACCTGCTGGGTACGTCGCCGGCCCCGACCGGCCGGCGGAAACTGCCGCTGGTCTGGGCCGGCACCGGCAAGCCCGGCGAGTTGACCGGGGCGCGGGACGCCGCCGTGCTGCTCGGCGCCGATCCGGACCGCCCGGAGGAGGAACAGGTCGCCGCTGCCGCGGCCGCTGGCGCCGCCGCGGTGCTGATCGTCCGGCCGGCGGACTTCAGCGCCTGGACGGTGTGGCGCCCGGACGGAGACCGGTTGCCGATTCCGTCGCTGGTGGTGGCCCATGACGACGGGCAGCGGCTGATCGCGGCGGCGCGCAAGGGCCGGGCGACGCTGGACCTCACGTTGACCGTCAGCAGCCCCTATCTCTACGACGTGTGGCAGGTGGCGAAGGAGCGGGTGCCGGAGCGGGTCGTGCACACCGTGACGGCGAATAACACCGCCGAGGTGACCGCGAGCTACGGCGGCACCGGCGCGGACTGGGCCACCGAGCAGCGGTTCGGCTGGCGTCCGTGGCAGGAGTACTCCTGGAACGACGACCAGCGCATGGTGCGCAACGGCACCATCCGCAAGGAGTTCGTCAGCGCCGGGGACAACTGGTGGCAGCATCGTGTGCTGCACAAGATGATGTTCGCCTGGGGGCCGCTGGAGGACGGCCTGACCCAGGAGCCCCGGCGGTACGCCGCCACCGACCGGGTGACCGAGAGCTGGCACGCCCCGGTGATCCGCCCAGCGGTGCCGGCCGGCACCGCTGGCCCGGTACCCCGACGGACCGGTGACACCCTGAACCTGCGGGTGGCCGAGTTCGTCGACGCCGACGGCCACGTCGGCGGGGCTGGCTCCGGCGAGGAGCCGGCGACGGTCGAGGCCCGCCTCAGCCGAGACGGGCGGCAGATCGCGGACCTCTCCGGCGGCTGGGTGCCGGTGCCCACCACCGCCGGTCCGGCCCGCTACCGGCTGGACGTGTCCACCCGACGCTCCTCCGCCACGTGGCGCTACGCCACCCGCACCGAGACGGCCTGGCAGTTCACCTCGGCGCGCCCGGCCGGGAGCAAGCCGATCCCGCTGCCCCTGCTCCAGATCGACTACCAGGTTCCCGCCGACCTGCACGGTGCGGTGCCCGGCAGGCGGTCGCACAAGCTCGGGCTGACCCTGCGCCAGCCGGCCGGGGTGGCCGCGCCGACCGGCACCAGCCTGCGGGTCGAGGTGTCCTTCGACGGCGGGCGGACCTGGCGCAAGGCCTCGGTGCGGGCGCACGGCACTCGCCACACCGCCACGGTGCCGGCCGGCCAGGGCGCCGTGTCGCTGCGGGTGTACGCCAGCGACCGGGCCGGAAACACCGTCGAGCAGACCGTGATCGACGCGTACGGGCTGCGCTGACGCGGCCGGGCGGGGCGGGGTGGCCGGCCGGCTGCCCCGCTCCGCCCGTCCGGTTCAGATCCAGCCTCGGCGGGCGACCTGGAACGCCAGTCCCGGTCGGGTGTCCACGCCGGCGACGGCCATCAGGTCGGCGAGCCGGCGCTGCACGGTCCGCCGGCTGACGCCGAGCTGCGAGGCGATGGACTTGTCCGGTACGCCGGCCACGAACAGTGACAGCAGCCGCACCTCGTCGGCGTCCGGCCGGTAGCCCTCGGCGGTCGGGTCTTCCGGGTCCTCTGATGGTGCGGTGGCGCGCAGCGGCGTGGCGATCCGCCAGTGGCTCTCGAAGAGGGCCAGCAGCGCGTCGAGCAGCTGACTGCGGCCGATCACCGCGGCGCTCGGTTCGCCGCTGCTGCGATCCGGCACCAGCGGGCAGACCGCCGTCCGGGCGTCCACGATGGCCAGGCGTACCGGCAGCCGGTCGAGGACCCGGGCCTGCTCGCCGGCGCGTACGCCCTGCTCGACGTCCTGCAACGCGTCCGGTTCGAGGAGCATCTCGCGTTCGTAGATGGCCCGGTAGCGCACCCCCCGAGCGAGGGCGTGGAACTCCTCGACGTTGTCCTGGCCGGGCATCGCCAGCGGGTTGGCCCGGCAGAACCAGAGCACCTCGTCCCGGGCGGCGTTCTGCAGGTCGCGCAGGCGTTCGCGGAGCATCCGCGCTCCGGTGATCACTTCCACCAGGTGCTCGGCGTCGTGCCGCCGCATCGCGGCCCGGTATTCCTCGGCGAGTTGGGTGACCGAGGCGCGGGCCGTCTCGAGCGCCTCCTGCTGGCGCAGCAGCACCCCGCCGAGCGGCACGTCCGGCGCGAGTGGGCGCAGCGGAGCGTCCGGTTCCGGGCCGACCGGCTGCACCAGCCCCTTGGCGCGCAGGGCGTCGAGGTGGGTGAGGATGTCCGTGCGGGGGCGGCGCAGCCGCTCGGCCAACTCCTCGACCCGCGCCCTGGTGAGCTGCACCAGACAGCGGTAGAGCTCCTCCTCCGCCGAGGTCAGGCCGATCACCCGCAACATGAGGCAGAACTGTACGACGACGCCGGTCGGGGCACGCCGGGGCCCGTGCCGGCTGGTCAAGTGTCGGGGACCGCGTCTACTGTCGGTTGCTGTGCTGGAGGAGCTACGCATCACCGGACTGGGCGTCATCGAGGACACGACGCTGCCGCTCACCGGCGGCATGAACGTCATCACCGGCGAGACCGGTGCCGGCAAGACGATGGTGGTGACCGGGCTCGGCCTGCTCTTCGGTGGCCGGGCCGACGCCGGTCGGGTGCGCGCCGAACCTGGCCGTGCCGTCGTCGAGGGCCGGCTGCGCCTCGGTGGCCGGGTGGCGGAGACGGTGCACGCCCGGATCAGCGACGCCGGAGGTGATCCCGACGAGGACGGCTGCGTGCTGCTGAGCCGTACCGTCACCGTGGAGGGTCGGTCCCGGGCCCACCTGGGTGGTCGCGGCATGCCGGTGTCGATGCTCGGCGAGGTCGGCGAGCAGGTGGTCGCCGTACACGGTCAGTCCGACCAGCTGCGGCTGCTGCGCCCGGCCGAACAGCGGGCCGCGCTGGACCGGTTCGCCGGCCCCGAGCACGAGAAGTTGCTCGACGCGACACGGGACGCGTTCACCCGGTGGCGTCGGGTGGTCGACGACCTGGCCGACCGGCGGCGCAACGCGCGGGAACGCCATCAGGAGACCGACCTGCTCCGGTTGGGCCTCGACGAGATCACCCGGGTGGATCCGCAGCCGGGTGAGGACGACGAGTTGAAGGCGGAGACGCAGCGACTGGAGCACGCGGAGGGTCTGCGTACCGCGGCCCAGTTGGCCCATCAGTGCGTGGCCGGCGGCTTGGAGGCCACCGACGACACCCCCGATGCCTCGACGCTGTTGGGCACCGCCCGGCGCACGCTGGAGGCGCAGGCCGGCACCGATCCGGCGCTCGGCGAACTGGCCGCCCGCCTGGAGGAGGCGGCCACGCTTGTCGCCGACGTGTCGGTGGAGCTGTCCACATACCTCACCAGCCTGGACGCCGATCCGGCCCGGTTGCAGGCGCTCTACGAGCGGCGGGCCGCGTTGCGCGCGTTGACCCGCAAGTACGCCGACGACGTCGACGGTGTGATCGCCTGGGCGGAGCGGGCCCGGACCCGACTGTCCGAGCTGGACAACTCCGACGAGCTGCTCGACGAGCTGGATCGGGAGGCGTCCCGGCTGGCCGGCGAGGTGGCCGAGCTGGCCGGCCGACTGTCGGTGTCCCGGCAGGAGGCGGCGGCGCGGTTCGCCGAGCAGGTCACCGTCGAGCTGGCCGGGCTGGCGATGCCACACGCCCGGATCGAGGTGGCGGTGCTGCCCCGACCCGCCGGGCGGGCCGAACCGACGTTGCCGGTCAACGGCGTCGACGTCGGTGTCGGGCCGGACGGCGGCGACGAGGTCGAGTTGCGGCTGCTGGCGCACCCCGGTGCGCCGTCCCTGCCGCTGCAACGGGGTGCCTCCGGCGGTGAGCTGTCCCGGGTGATGCTCGCCATCGAGGTGGTCTTCGCCGGTTCCGGCGGCCCGCCGACGCTGGTCTTCGACGAGGTCGACGCGGGTGTGGGTGGTCAGGCGGCGGTGGAGATCGGCCGGCGGCTGGCCCGGCTGGCCCGTAGCCACCAGGTCCTGGTGGTGACCCACCTGCCCCAGGTCGCCGCCTTCGCCGACCGGCACCTGGTGGTCGCCAAGGACACCGGCGGCGCGGTCACCACCAGCGGGGTGCGGGTGGTGGAGGACACCGAGCGGGCCCGGGAGCTCGCCCGGATGCTTGCGGGTTTGCCGGATTCGGATCTGGGTATCGCTCACGCCGAGGAACTCCTGGCCGTGGCGGCCAGGGAACGGCGGTCCTGAGACCGCGATTGTGAGCGGAGGCACACCGGCCTTCGCCCATGTGTGCTTCCCTGGGTAGGCGGCCCTGCTCAGGCATGTCGCGACAGATTCGCCTGCCTCACATGCCAGGATGGTCACGATGCGTCTACCCACGTTGCGCCGGGCCCGGAACGCGGAACCGGGACAGATCCTCGGCACCGCGCGCCTCGACCGCCGTACGAAGCGGCTGGTCGGCCGGCTCCGCCCCGGCGACATCGCGGTCATCGACCACGTCGACCTGGACCGGGTCGCTGCCGACTCGCTGGTCGCGGTCGGTGTCGGCGCAGTGCTCAACGCCAAACCGTCGGTTTCCGGCCGTTACCCCAACCTCGGGCCGGAGGTGTTGATCTCGGCGGGCATCCCGCTGCTCGACGACCTCGGCGAGGGCATCTTCGAGCGGATCCGTGAGGGCGACACGGTGCGCATCGAGGGCAACACCGTCTACCTGGACGACGATCCGGTGGCGCACGGCAGCCTCCAGGACCCCGAGAGCGTGGCCAAGGCGATGACCGACGCCCGGGAGGGCCTGTCGGTGCAGTTGGAGGCGTTCGCCGCCAACACCATGGACTACCTCAAGCAGGAGCGGGACCTGCTGCTCGACGGTGTCGGCGTGCCCGAGATCGCCACCGAGGTGCAGGGCCGGCACTGTCTGATCGTGGTCCGGGGCTATGACTACAAGGCCGACCTGGACGTGCTGCGCCCGTACATCCGGGAGTTCAAGCCGGTGCTGATCGGCGTCGACGGGGGCGCCGACGCTCTGGTCGAGGCGGGCTACACCCCAGATATGATCATCGGTGATATGGATTCGGTCACCGACGACGTGCTGCGCTGCGGCGCCGAGGTGATCGTGCACGCGTACCCGGACGGGCGGGCGCCGGGGCTGCCGCGCGTCAACGGCCTGGGGGTACCGGCGGTGACCTTCCCCGCCGCCGCCACCAGCGAGGACCTCGCCATGCTGCTGGCCGACGAGAAGGGCGCCTCGCTTATCGTCGCGGTGGGTACCCACGCGACGCTCGTCGAGTTCCTCGACAAGGGGCGCGGTGGCATGGCGTCGACGTTCCTCACCCGGCTCAAGGTCGGTGGCAAGCTGGTCGACGCCAAGGGGGTCAGCCGGTTGTACCGGCAGAGCATCTCGGGGTCGTCCCTGTTGCTGCTGGTCCTCTCGGCACTCGCCGCCATGGCCTCGGCGGTGGCCGTCTCCACCGTCGGCAAGGCGTACCTGGGCGTGGTCTCCGAGTGGTGGGACAATTTCGTGTTCCAGCTCGGCCAGCTCTTCTAGCTCCCGACCGATCAAGAGGCTTCAAGCGTGATCAACTTCCGGTACCACGTGGTGTCCCTGACCGCGGTCTTCCTCGCCCTCGCGATCGGCCTGGTGGTCGGCACCGCCGCGCTGAACGGTCCGGTCGCGGACTCGCTCCGGGAGACCGTCAACGAGCTGCGCAAGGACAACCAGCAGATGCGCCAGGCGGTGCAGAACATGCAGCGGGAACTGGAGCTGGAGGAGGAGTTCGCTGCCGAGATGGCCCAGGTGATGCTGCCGGGCACGCTCAGCGGCAAGCGGGTGCTGGTGCTCAGCCTGCCCACCGGTCGCGATCACACCGAGGGTGTGCTCAACATGCTCCAGCTGGCCGGTGCCGACGTCACCGGGCGGATCGACCTGCAGGACAAGTTCATCAACCCGGAGAACAACAACGACCTGCTCGAACTGGCGGTCACCGCGGCCCGACCGACCGACGCGCCGACCGCGGGGCTGCCCGGCAACGGCCACGGCGTCGAGACCTCCAGCGCCCTGTTGGCCACCGTGCTGCTGGACCAGCCCGCCGGCGCCGAGCCGGTCACCGAGGCCGACCGGCGGGCGGTGCTGGCCGCGTACGGCAACGCCAACTACCTGACCACCTCGGACCGGATCACCGCGCCGGCCGAGGCCGTCGTGGTGATCAGTGGGCAGCCGTACGTGGACAAGGACTCCGCCAAGAAGGACGAATCCGTGGTCAAGATCGCCGAGCAGTTCGACCGGACCGGGGGAATTGTGGTGGCCGGCAACGGCTCGGCCGGCGGCAATCTGGTGGCCTTCGTCCGGGGCGACGCGGTGCTCGCCCAAACCGTCTCGACCATCGACAACGCCAACACGGTCCAGGGCCAACTGGTCACCACCCTGGCGCTGGTGCAGCAGCTCGCCGAGCGCAAGGCCGGCCACTTCGGCGTCGGTGACAGCGCCGCCTCGCTGGTGCCTAGACTGCCCCAGTGAACCCGTTTCACCCTCCCCGCACGGTCCGACCCGTCGCCGGGTCGGAGGAGGTGCGCACGCGCCGCGCGGTACAGGTTGACAAGGTTCAGTGACGGGGCACCGGGTGCCCGATTCCGACGATCTCCGCCGGCCGGCGGGAGGGGATGGCGTGAGTGAGCGGGACGGTGACGTGACGGTCTTCGGTCGACTCCTGGTGGCCGGGATCGGTGCGGTCGCCGCCCGGTACGCGCTGCGCGAGATCCGTACCTCAGCACCCGCGTCGGCCCTGGAACGGACGAACTTCCGGGGACGCAGCGTGACCCTGGCCGCCGGCCCGGCCCTCGCGCTGGGGGCCTCGGGTGCCGCGGCCTGCGGGGCGGCGAGCGTGCCGGCCGGGGCGGCGACCCTGGTGGCCGGGCTCGGTGCCGGTGCCGTGGGCCTCTACGACGACGTCGTCGGTGCCCGCCCGGAGCAGAAGGCGGCCAAGGGTTTCGCCGGACATCTGGCCGCGTTGCGGCAGGGCCGGGTCACCGCCGGCCTAGTCAAGATCGTCGGGGTGGGTGCGGCCGGACTGGGGGCGGTCGTCCTGCTCACCGCCGACCGTGGCGTGGCCGGGCATCCTCGCCGACGCCGGCAGGGCACGTTGACGCGGGGCGTCGACGTGCTGCTCGGCGCGGGGGTGGTGGCCGGCACGGCGAACCTGGTCAACCTGCTCGACCTGCGCCCCGGACGGGCCCTGAAGTCCGGCCTGCTGCTCGGTGCGCCGCTGAGCGGTGGCCGGCACGGCGGGATCGCCGCGGGTGCGGCCGGAGCCGCCGCCGGGCTGCTCCCCGCCGACCTCGCCGAGGACGTGATGCTCGGCGACAGCGGCGCGAACGCCCTCGGCGCGGTGCTCGGCGTGGCGCTGGCCGCCCGCACCGGCCCGGTCGGCCGGGCCGGGCTGCTCGCCGTCCTCGCCGGGCTCACCGCCGCCAGCGAGAAGGTGAGCTTCACGAAGGTCATCGCGAGCACGCCGGGGCTGCGTGAACTCGACGCGCTGGGCCGACGCGCCGACTGACGTGACCAGACCGGCCCCCCTCGCCGGCGCCGGCCGGTTGGCCGGAGCGGCGGCCCTCATCGCCGTACTCACCGTGCTCAGCAGGCTGGCCGGGTTCGGGCGTACCGCTGTGTTCACCTGGGTGGTGCAGGACAGCGACCTGGGCGCGATGTACGTCCTCGCGAACACCATCCCGAACATCATCTTCGAGATCGTCGCGGGTGGGGCGTTGGCCAGCCTGGTCGTACCGCTGCTCGCCGGAGCGGTCGCGGCGGGGGACCGGCGGGCGGTCGCGGCCACCACCGGCGCCCTGCTCACCTGGACGGTGACGCTGCTCGTGCCGCTGGCGGTGCTGGTGGCCCTGGGCGCTGGGCCGATCATCGCCGCGCTCGGCGACGGCCGGTCACCGGAGGAACTGGCGGCCGGCGCCCGGATGCTGCGGGTCTTCGCGCCGCAACTGCCGCTGTACGGCATCGGCATCGTGCTCACCGGCGTGCTCCAGGCGCACCGGCGGTTCGCCTGGCCGGTGATCGCCCCGCTGCTGTCCAGCCTCACGGTGGTCGTCGTCTACCTGGTCTTCGCCGGGGTCGCCGGCACGGGAGCCAGCGTCGCGCAGGCCGGCCACGGCGGTGAGTTGATCCTGTCGGTCGGCACCACCCTCGGCGTGGTCGTGTTGTCGCTGTCGCTGCTGATCCCGCTGCGTCGGCTGCGGCTGACGCTGCGTCCCGGGTACGCGTTCCCAGCCGACGCGCGGGTCCGGGTGGGCGGGCTGGCGGTGGCCGGTGTGGTGACGGTCACCGCCCAGCAGGTCGCGCTGGCGGTGATCCTCTACCGGCTCGCCAGCGGCCGGACCGAGGCGTTCCAGGTGTTCAACCTGGCACAGACGTTCTACCTGCTGCCCTGGGCGGTGCTGGCGGTGCCGCTGGCCACCGCCGCGTACCCGACCCTGGCCACGGCGGCGGGCACGGACGAGCGGACCTACCGGAAGGTGCTGTCGGCGACCCTGCGCGGGGTGCTGTTGTGCAGCTTCCTCGGCGCCGCGGTGCTTGTCGGTGCGGCCGGCCCGATCGGCCGGTTCTTCCCGCTCGACAGCGACGCGACCGCCGACGCGATCGCCGGCTACGCCCCCGGGCTGATCGGTTACGGGCTGTTCGCGGTGCTGTCGCGCGCGTTGTACGCGCGGGGCGCGACGCGGGCGGCGACCGCCACCATCACCGCCGGTTGGCTGGCGGTGCCGCTGGTGTTGCTGCCGCTGTCGGCGCTGCTCCCGGTGGCCGATCGGGTGCTGGCGGTGGCGTTGGCCAACTCGGCGGGAATGCTGCTGCTCGGCGTGCTGCTGCTGGTCGCGGTCGCCCGGTCGGCTGGCCGGGAAGCGTTGGCCGGTGCCGGGCGGGCCGGCGGTGCCGGTCTGCTGGCCGGCGGTACGGCCGCCGTCGTCGCGGTGGCGATGCTGCGGCTGCTGGGCGCCGAGGGCGACCCCCCGGCGCGGTGGACGGCACTGATGCAGGGCATGCTGTCCGGAGTCCTGGTCGCTGTCGTGTTCCTCGCCGTGGTGTGGCTGGTCGACCGGCAGGATCTGCGGCCACTGCTGACCGGCCTGGGTCGACGCCTGCGCCGGGCCCGGCCAGGCGACCGGAAGGAGGAGGGGTCCCGGTGAGCGCGAGGAGTGAGCTTGCGAGCCCCGCAGTCGCGAACGGAGAGTCGGTCCGGTGAGCGCGAGGAGTGAGCTTGCGAGCCCCGCAGTCGCGAACGGAGAGTTGGTCCGGTGAGCGCGACGAATGGGTCGGCGGCTGTTCCGGACCGGCCGGGGACGGTGGTGCTGCTGTTGGCCTCCAGCACCGGCGGTGTCGGCCAGCATGTCCGGTCGGTGGCGCGGGGGTTGGCCGCGGCCGGGCAGCCGGTGTTGGTCTGCGGGCCGGCGGCGACCCAGGACCAGTTCGACTTCGTGGCCGCCGGTGCCCGGTTCCGGCCGGTGGAGATCCCGGCGGGTCCCACTCCGGCCGACGCCCGCGCGGTCGGCGTACTGCGCCGGCTGCTCGCCACCGAGCAGGTCAGCGTGGTGCACGCGCACGGGCTGCGCGCCGGGCTGGTGGCGGTGCTGGCCCGGCCGGCGGCCCCGGTCGTGGTCACCTGGCACAACGCGGTGCTGGCCGGCGGGGTACGCGGTGCCCTGTCCCGGCTGGTGGAGCGGATCGTGGCGCGGGGTGCCCGGGTGACCCTCGGTGCCTCCGCCGACCTGGTGGCGCGGGCCGTCGCGTTGGGCGCGGGGGATGCCCGGCTCGCCCCGGTGGCCGCTCCGGAACTGCCCGCGCCGCGCCGTCGCCGGGCTGCGGTGCGGGCCGAGTTCGCGGTCGCCGCCGACCAGCCGTTGATCCTGTCGGTGGGCCGGCTGCATCCGCAGAAGCGGTACGACGTGCTGGTGGACGCCGCCGCCCGATGGCGGGAGCGCACCCCGCCGCCGATTGTCGTGATCGCCGGCAGCGGACCGGCCTACCTGCCGCTGGCCGCCCGGGTCAGCGCCGCCCGCGCACCGGTCACCCTGCTGGGGCACCGCACCGACGTGGCCGACCTGCTCACCGGCGCCGACCTCGCGGTGGTGACCAGCGACTGGGAGGCCCGCCAGCTGTTCGCGCAGGAGGCGTTGCGGGCCGGCGTACCGCTGGTGGCGACCGCGGTGGGTGGGCTGCCGGAGCTGGTCGGTGACGCGGCAGTGCTGGTGTCGCCCGGCGATGTGGACGCGGTCGACGCGGCGGTGCGTGGCCTGCTCGACGACGAGGCTGGCCGCGCCGAACTGGCGCGGCGCGGTGTGGCGCGGGCGTTGACCTGGCCGACCGAGGCGCAGACCCGCGCCCAACTGCTGGCGCTCTACGCCGAGCTGACGCCCGGGCCGGCCGGGCCGGCAACACCGGACGCCGGCGCACCGTCGACGGGACGCCGGTGATGCTGCGCCGTATCGCTCCGATCCTGCTCACCCTGGTGGTGGTGACGCTCGGGGTCACCGCGCTGGCCGCCCGCCCGCAGAGTCCGCCGGCCCGCCAGAGCGCCGACTACGTGGTCCTCGTCGGCGTGGCCGGGCTGCGCTGGGACGACGTGGACGCGGAGCGTACGCCGACGCTGTGGCGGCTGGCCCGCGAAGGCTCCATCGGGTCGCTGTCGGTGCGTTCCGCACGCCGACCCACCTGCCCCGTGGACGGCTGGCTGACTCTCGGCGCGGGCAGCTTCGCCGCCTGGCCCGGCAGCCGCGGCGGGGACGGGAAGTGTCCGCCCGTCGACGTGACGGTGGAGCAGCCGGACGGCATCGGTGCGAACCTGCCGGATCAGGAGAGCGTCGCCCTGCACAACCAGGAGCGGCTGCCGTGGGGCACGGTACCCGGTGCGTTGTCGGAGTCGGTGCGGTGTTCGGTGGCGGTCGGACCGGGCGCGGCGGTGGCTGCGGCCCGCCCGTTCGGCCGGGTCGACCGGTACGCGCCGACGCTGCCCGAGGAACCGGCCGGGCTGCTCGGCTCCTGCGTGCTCAGCATCGTCGACCTCGGCACGGTTGAGGGCGACGACCCGGCGGTACGGGCGTCGGCGGCTCGTGCCGCCGACGCGCAACTGGCCCGGGTGCTCGACGGCCGGCCGCCACGATCGCTGGTGATCGTCGCCGGGGTCTCCGACACTCAGTTGCCGTCCCGGCTGCACGTGGCCGTCGCCCACGGACCGGGTTGGGAGGAGGGCTGGCTGACCTCGCCCAGCACGGACCGCCGCGGCTACCTGCAACTGATCGACCTGGCCCCGACCGCGCTGTCCGCCCTGGGGCGCCCGATGCCGGACCGGCCGTTTCTGGGTCGACCCGCCGAGTCCGTCGGTGGCCGGCCGGCCGATCTGTCCGCCGCGATCGCCGAGCCGGCGGACGCGGACCGGGAGGCCGCCGCCCAGCGGGAGGTGGCCGGCGGGTTCTTCACCCTGTTGGCCGTCGTGCAGGTGGCGCTCGCGGTGGCGGTGCTACCGCTGCTGCGCCGGGCCCGCCGGCACGCCGGGCCGTACGGACCGAAACCGGTGCCGCGTCCGGTGGTGGCGACGGTGGAGGTGCTGCTGGTCGCCGCCGCGCTGGCGATACCGGCGGCGCTGGTCGCCGAGGCCGCGCCGTGGTGGCGTTTCGCTCATCCGGCGGCCTCGTTCGCCGGGCTGACCGCCGTGTTGCTGGCTGCGGCGACGCTGCTGGTACGGCTCGCCCCCGGTTACCGCACCACCCTCGGCCCGCTCGGCGCGGTGGCCGGGTTGACCACGTTGGCTGTCGGCCTGGACGTCGTCACCGGTGCCCGGTTGCAGCTCAACGGGGTGGTGGGCTACTCCGCGCTGGAGGGTGGCCGCTATGCCGGCCTCGGTACCGTCGGTCTCGGGGTGTTCGTCGCCGCCGCCCTGCTCAGCGCCGGCTGGCTCGCCCAACGGGTACGCCGTGGTTGGCGGCCGACGGTCATGGTGATCGTGGGCGGGGCCGCCGTCGTGATCGTCGGCAGCGCGTATCTGGGTGCCGACTCGATCGGTGCGATCGCCCTGACCGCCGGGGTGAGCGTGGCGGCGGCGATCAGCGCGGGTGGCTGGCTGACGCTGACCCGGCTCGCCTGGGCGGCCATGGCCGGGTTGGCCGTGACGGTCGGGTTCGCGGTGGTGGATCTGGGTCGGGCCCCGGCGGAGCGGGGCAGTCTCGGCCGGTTCCTGGCCGCGCTCGGCGACGGTACCGGCGGGCTGACCGTGCAGCGGTCCAGTGCCGCCAGCTTCGACACGCTTGTCAACAGTCCGCTGACGGTGCTGGCGCTGGTCGGTGCGTTGCTGGTCTGGTTCGCGCTGCTGCAACCCTGGGGCGGGCTCATGCGGCTGTTCGGCATCTACCCGGCGATCCGCGCGGCGATGGCGGGCACCGCGGTGGCGGCGGTGATCGGTGGCCTGCTGAGCGCCGCGGCGCTGGACGTGGCCGGGGCTGCGGCGGCCGTGGTGGTGCCGTTGGCGGCGCTGTCGGCGCTGCGGGTGCTCGACCACTCGGCGGACCGGACCCGGCCGGGGGCGGACCGCCCGGCCGGCGGCGGGCCGGGCGATGGCGGGTCGGCTGATGGCGGTCCGGCCGGCGGTGGGCCGGGAGACGGTGGGCCGGCTGGCGGCGGGTCGGGTGACGGTGGGCCGGCTGGCGGCGGGTCGGGTGACGGTGGGCCGGGTGACGGTGGGCCGGCTGGCGGCGGGTCGGGTGACGGTGGGCCGGCTGGCGGCGGGTCGGGTGACGGTGGGTCGGACGCACGGTCGTCGGCCGAGGTCGCGACCGGGTGACTCGGCGGCGGTACCGGGTGCGGCACCGGCCGGCCGTTGGGGAGGTGTTACCGTGGAATCCCGTGGATCGCGTGATCACTTCGCTGATCGGCTCGGCGGTCTGCACGACCGCGACGGACGACACGGGAGCAGGCCTTGGCCCCTTCAGCACGGACGACCAGGCACATATTCGTCACCGGAGGCGTCGCCTCCTCGCTGGGTAAGGGGCTCACCGCCTCCAGTCTCGGCAACCTGCTGACCGCGCGGGGGCTTCGCGTGGTGATGCAGAAGCTCGACCCGTACCTCAACGTCGACCCGGGCACGATGAACCCGTTCCAGCACGGTGAGGTCTTCGTGACCGAGGACGGTGCCGAGACGGATCTCGACGTCGGTCACTACGAGCGTTTCCTGGACCGGGCGCTGTCCGGCAAGGCCAACGTCACCACCGGCCAGATCTACTCCGAAGTGATCGCCAAGGAGCGGCGCGGTGAGTACCTCGGAGACACCGTCCAGGTGATCCCACACATCACCAACGAGATAAAGTCCCGGATCCTGGCCATGGCCGACCCGGACGACGACGGCCGCACCCCGGACGTGGTGATCACCGAGGTCGGCGGCACGGTCGGTGACATCGAGTCGCTGCCGTTCCTGGAGGCGATCCGCCAGGTGCGCCACGACCTGGGCCGGGACAACTGCTTCTATCTGCACGTCTCGCTGGTGCCCTACCTCGCCCCCTCCGGGGAGCTCAAGACGAAGCCCACCCAGCACTCGGTGGCCCAGCTACGCAGCATCGGTATCCAGCCCGACGCCATCGTCTGCCGTTCCGACCGGGACATCCCGGAGAAGCTCCAGCACAAGCTCTCCCTCTACTGCGACGTCGACGCCGAGGCGGTGATCGCCGCGCCGGACGCGCCAAGCATCTACGACATCCCGAAGGTGCTGCACCGGGAGGGGCTCGACGCGTACGTGGTGCGCCGGCTGAACCTCTCCTTCCGGGACGTGGACTGGGAAGGCTGGGACGACCTGCTGGAGCGGGTGCACCAGCCCCGGCACACCATCACCGTCGCCCTGGTCGGCAAGTACGTGGACCTGCCTGACGCGTACCTGTCGGTCAGCGAGGCGATCCGGGCGGCCGGCTTCGGCCACCGCGCCCGGGTACAGCTGCGGTGGGTGCCCAGCGACGACTGCGTCACCCCGACCGGTGCGGCGGCGGCCCTGGCCGGGGTCGACGGCATCGTCATCCCCGGCGGCTTCGGCGTCCGGGGCATCGAAGGCAAGATCGGCACCGCCCGGTACGCCCGGGAGAACGGCATTCCGCTGCTCGGGCTCTGCCTGGGCCTGCAGTGCATGACCATCGAGGTGGCCCGGCACCTGGCCGGCCTGGACGGCGCCAACTCCGTGGAGTTCGACGCCGAGGCGGTGCACCCGGTCATCGCCACCATGGCCGACCAGCAGGACATCGTCGCCGGCAGGGGCGACCTGGGCGGCACGATGCGGCTGGGCGCGTACCCGGCGACGCTCACCGAGGGGTCGATCGTCGCCGAGGCGTACGGCAGCACCCAGGTCAGCGAGCGGCACCGGCACCGGTACGAGGTGAACAACGCCTACCGCGACCAGCTCGTCAAGGCCGGGCTGCACATCTCGGGCACCTCGCCGGATGGGCGGCTGGTCGAGTTCGTCGAGCTGGACCGGGATCTGCACCCGTTCTTCGTGGCCACCCAGGCGCATCCGGAACTCAAGAGCCGCCCTACCCGGCCGCACCCGCTGTTCGCCGCCTTCGTTCACGCCGCGGTGATGTACTCGCAGGCCGATCAGCTTCCGGTCGACCTGGACACCGCCGCTGCCGAGCGGGCCACCCGCAACGGCGCCGCGACGAAGGCGGCCTCGGCCTCGTGAGTGACCGGAGTGAGCGGGCCATGGGGTGCGGTAGCGCGGCGTCTCGCGCCGCCGTTGAGCGAAGCGAGGCGGTGGCGTGAGCGCCGTTGAGCACCGCTACGAGGTGCGCTCGCGGGAACTGCGCTACCGCGGCCGAATCTTCGAGGTGGTCACCGAGGAGGTCACCATGCCCGGCGGTGGCACCGCCGCGCGTGACCTCGTCCGGCACGTCGGCGCGGTGGCGGTGGTGGCGCTGGACGACGCCGGTCAGGTGGTGTTGATCCGGCAGTACCGTCAGCCGGTGGGCCGGCGGTTGTGGGAGTTGCCGGCCGGGTTGACCGACGTCTCCGGGGAGGACCCGGCGGTGACGGCAACGCGTGAGCTGGCCGAGGAGGTCGATCTCACCGCCGGCCGGCTCGACGTGCTTGTCGACGTGCACAGCTCGCCCGGGTTCACCGACGAGTTGGTCCGGGTCTTCCTGGCCCGGGATCTCGGCGAGGTGCCGGTGGAGCAGCGACACGACCGCCACGACGAGGAGGCCGACCTGCAGATCGTCCGGATCGACCTGGACGAGGCGGTCGGCATGGTGCTGGCGGGGGAGATCAGTAACGGACCGTGCGTGGCCGGGCTGCTCGCCGCCGCCCGCGCCCGCGAGGCGGGCTGGTCGGGGTTGCGCCGGGCGGACGCCCCGCTGCCCCGCTGAGCGGGTACGCGACGTCAAGAGGCTCGCGCTGGGGTGCGGTCTTGTGGAGAACGCGGCGCAGGGGCCGGGCGGTACACCGCCCGGCCCCTGCGTGGTTCCGTGGGTCAGTCGCGCAGCGGCCGGCCCTGTGCGTCGACGCCGCCGTTCACCAGAATCAGGATGCCGTCGACGAGGCCCCAGATGCTGCCGATACCGAGGGTGCAGACACTCACGACGAGCTGCAGTACGCCGATCTTGACGTCGCCGATGTAGAAGCGGCCGGCGCCGAAGAAGCCGAGCACGATGCCGAGGACGCCCGCGACGACCTTGCTCTTGTCAGAAACGCCCTGGGGGTACCCGGGCTGCATTGGAGGAGTGGTCATGGGGCGACACAATAGTGATCCACTCGTGTGCTGTCCGCACCGGTGTGCACCAGATGGGACGATGGTGCCGAAGACTGTCCTGACGGCTGATGTGACGTCCACCGACGGCCTGGGTACTCACACCTGACACATCGTCAACGGCCACGGCGAGCAGGTGTCACAGTGCAGGCTCCGCTGACCTGCGGTCACGCCTAGACTGCCGCCGGCGGGACCGGTTGACCGGGGCGGCAATGGGGCCGCTGCGGCGCCGCGCAGCGGGGTGAACGTGCCCCGAGGAGAGGTGTCAGCATCGTGAAGGTCGGCATCCCACGCGAGGTCAAGAACCACGAGTACCGGGTGGCGATCACGCCCGCAGGCGTCAACGAGTTCACTCGCGGCGGTCACCAGGTCTTCGTCGAAGCCGGCGCCGGTCTCGGGTCGAGCATCACGGACGAGGAGTTCGCCGCCGCCGGTGCCAAGATCCTGGAGAGCGCCGACGAGGTCTGGGACGCCGCCGACCTGGTGCTGAAGGTCAAGGAGCCGGTGGCCGAGGAATACCACCGGATGCGCGAGGGGCAGGTGCTCTTCACCTACCTGCACCTGGCCGCCTCCCGGGAGTGCACCGACGCGCTGATCGACCGCAAGGTGACCGGCATCGCGTACGAGACCGTCGAGCTGCCGGACCGGTCGCTGCCGCTGCTCGCCCCGATGTCCGAGGTGGCCGGACGGCTCGCCCCGCAGGTCGGCGCCTTCTACCTGATGCGTACCGGTGGTGGCCGGGGGGTGCTGCCCGGTGGCGTGTCGGGCGTGTACGCGGCCAAGACCGTGGTCATCGGTGCCGGTGTGTCGGGCATGAACGCCGCCGCGATCGCCCTGGGCCTACAGTCGGAGGTGCTGCTGCTCGACAAGAACGTCGGCCGGTTGCGCCAGGCCGACGCCATTTACCGGGGGCACCTGCAGACCGTGGCCTCCAACGCGTACGAGATCGAGCGGGCGGTGCTGGACGCGGACCTGGTCATCGGCGCGGTGCTGGTGCCCGGCGCGAAGGCGCCGAAGCTGATCCCCAACGAGCTGGTCTCCCGGATGAAGCCGGGCAGCGTGCTCGTTGACATCGCCATCGACCAGGGCGGCTGCTTCGAGGACTCGCGGCCCACCACCCACGCCGACCCGGTCTACCGGGTACACGACTCGATCTTCTACTGCGTGGCGAACATGCCCGGCGCGGTGCCGAACACGAGCACCTACGCGCTGACCAACGTCACCCTCCCGTACGCCCTCGAACTGGCCAACCACGGCTGGCGCGAGGCCGCACGTCGCGACCCGGCGCTGGCGCTGGGCCTGAACACCCACGACGGACAGGTCGTCTACGGTCCGGTCGCCGAGTCGCACGGCCTGCCCACCCTGCCGTTGACCGAGGTGCTGGCCTGACCGACGAGCCGTTCACCTCGGACGAGGCCGGCGAGGGCCAGCAACCCGCGCCGGCCCTGCGCCGTGCCGTCCGCGGCTACCTGGACCACCTCACCGTCGAACGTGGACTGGCCGCGAACACGCTCGCCTCGTACCGCCGGGACCTGGACCGTTACCTCGGGTCGCTGACCACCGCCGGGGTGACCGACCTGTCGGCCGTCTCCGCAGGGGAGATCGAACGCCATCTGGCCCGGCTGCGCTCCGGCGCCGACGGGCACCCGCCGCTCGCGGTCTCCTCGGCGGCCCGGGCCGCCAGCGCGGTACGCGGACTGCACCGGTTCGCGCTGCGTGAGGGCCTGGCCGGCGCCGACCCGAGCCGCGACGTGCGGCCTCCCGCTTCACCGCGACGACTGCCCCGGGCGCTGCCGGTCGACGCCGTGGTCGCCCTGCTGGAGACCGCCGGACCGGTCGACGCGGCCGGGGACACCGCGCCGTTGGCGCTGCGCGACCGGGCGCTGCTGGAGTTCCTGTACGGCACCGGGGCGCGGATCTCCGAGGCCGTCGGCGCCGCCGTGGACGACGTGGACCTCGACGACGGGGTGACAGTGCTGCGTGGCAAGGGCGGACGGACCCGCCTGGTGCCGATCGGCGGGTACGCGCTGCGGGCGCTCGGTGCGTACCTGGTGCGCGCCCGACCAGGGCTGGCCGCCGCCGGCCGGGGCACCCCGGCGATCTTCCTCAACGCCCGGGGTGGCCCGCTGACCCGGCAGGGCGCATGGACCATCCTGCGCCGCGCCGCCGAACGGGCCGGGCTGACCGTCGACGGCCCCCGCGCCGTGTCGCCGCACACGTTGCGCCACTCGTACGCCACCCACCTGCTCGACGGTGGTGCCGACGTGCGGGTGGTGCAGGAACTGCTCGGCCACGCCTCGGTCACCACCACCCAGGTCTACACCCTGGTCACCGTCGAGCGGTTGCGTGAGGTCTACGCCACCGCACATCCCCGCGCCCTGAACTGACCGTCGACGGTGGTCTGTCGTGCCGGATCGGCCGGTGACCGACGGTACGGTCGCCGCCCGATCCGGCCGCTGTCGGCGGCGTGATGACGGCGTGACCTGCTGGTGGCCGGTGCCGCCGGCCGACACGCCGAGCGGGTGCCGAACGCCCTGCTGGCCGGTGGCGTACAGTCGGCATGGCGCGGCCCTCGCGGCGAGTGGACCGGGGTGCGCAGCGGCGCCGCGAAGGACGTCGGGCGGCTCCGACGCCGCACGGTCGTCGGGAGGGGGCAACGAGCATGGCTGGCAACGGTGACCGTGCCGAGACCTGGACGTCGGAGCTCCGCGAGCAGCAAAACGCCCTCGGCTCGGATCTGGGCCCGGCGGACCCGGCCGCCTACACCATGCGCAAGCCGATCCCGGAGCCCATGCCCACCGACCGGCACGGGCCGGCCCGCATCATCGCGATGGCCAACCAGAAGGGCGGGGTCGGCAAGACCACCACGACCATCAACCTCGGAGCCGCACTCGCCGAGTACGGCCGTAAGGTGCTGCTTGTCGACTTCGACCCGCAGGGCGCCCTCTCGGTCGGGCTGGGCGTCAACCCGCACAACCTGGATCTGTCGGTCTACAACCTGCTCATGCAGGACGACGTCACCGCCGATGACGTGCTCATCAAGACGGACGTGGCCGGGCTGCACCTGCTGCCGGCGAACATCGACCTCTCCGCCGCCGAGATCCAGCTGGTCAACGAGGTCGCCCGCGAGATGGCTCTGGCCCGGGTGCTCAAGAGCATCCGCAAGGAGTACGACTACATCCTGATCGACTGCCAGCCGTCACTCGGTCTGCTGGCGATCAACGCGCTGACCGTCGCACACGGCGTGCTTATCCCGCTGGAGTGCGAATTCTTCAGCCTGCGCGGCGTGGCGCTGCTGCTGGACACCATCGACAAGGTGCGCGAGCGGCTGAACTTCGACCTGGAGCTCGAGGGCATCCTCGCCACCATGTACGACAGCCGTACCACGCACTGTCGGCAGGTGCTCCAACGGGTGGTGGAGGCGTTCGGCGACAAGGTCTACCAGACGGTGATCACCAAGACCGTCAAGTTCCCCGAGTCCACCGTCGCCGGCTCACCCATCACCACGCTCGACCCGGCCTCCTCGGGTGCCCGCAACTACCGTCAGCTGGCCCGCGAGGTGATCGCCGCGCAGGCCGAGCGGTAGGAGGCGCTGAACCGAGGTGTCCCGACCGTGGACTACCGTCGTCGACGTGAGCGCCCCGTCCCTCGACCCGACCGCCGCAGCGGAACCGCTGCCCGTGGCGGCTGACGCACCGGCCCCGGACAGCACCGGGGAGCCGAGGATCGTTGCTGAGCCGGCGGAGGCTGCTGGGCTCCCGGAGGGCGCTGAGCCGGCGGAGGGCGCCGGGTTCACTGTGCGGCTGGCCAACTTCACCGGCCCGTTCGACCTGTTGCTGCAACTGATCGGCAAGCACAAGCTCGACGTCACCGAGGTCGCCCTGCACCAGGTGACCGACGAGTTCATCGCCTACATCCGGGCCATGGGTGACGACTGGGATCTGGACGAGGCGAGCGAGTTCCTCCTGGTCGCCGCGACCCTGCTCGATCTGAAGGCCGCCCGGCTGCTGCCCGCCGCCGAGGTCGAGGACCCGGAGGACCTGGCCCTGCTGGAGGCGCGGGACCTCCTCTTCGCCCGGCTGTTGCAGTACAAGGCCTACAAGGAGGCGGCGGCGCACATCGCCGCACTGGAGGAGGTCGGCGGTCGGCGCTACCCGCGGGCCGTCACCCTCGAAGCCCGGTACGCCGAGGCGCTGCCCGACCTGGTGCTGGGGATCGGCCCGCAACGGCTGCTCAAGCTGGCGGTGCGGGCGATGACCCCGAAACCGGTACCCGAGGTGTCCGTCGCCCACGTGCACATGGTCCGGGTCAGCGTCCGGGAACACGCCGGCATCATCGCCGAACGGCTGCGTCGGGCCGGCACCGCCAGCTTCTCGCTGCTCTGCGCCGACTGCGAGGCCACCCTGGAGGTGGTTGCCCGATTCCTCGCCCTGCTCGAGTTGTACCGGCAGGGTGTGGTGGCCTTCGTCCAGGAGCAGGCGCTGGAGGAGTTGACCGTGCGCTGGACAGGTCCCGCCGACGGCGGCACGGCGCTGACCATCGACGAGTACGCCGGCACACCACCCGAGCCTGCCACCGAGCCGCCCGGCGGCCTGTCCGTTCCGCCCGGGGGCGGTACCGACGCGCACAGGGCCGACCCCGGCGGGGCTGGTGCCGACGCTGAGCGGGCTGGTGCCGGCGGTGTCGAGGTCGGCGGGGCTGATGCTGCCGATGGTGGCGGGGGTGTCGAGGTCGGCGAGGCTGATCCGAAGGGAACGACCGAGGAGCGAGCTGGATGAGCAACGAAGAGCGGCCGGATTCCCTGGCCGAGCAGGCCGCGGCCTGGGTACCGCCCTGGCAGCGCCCCGCCTCAGCGCCACCGGAGGACGCCGCCCCACCCGCCGATACGTCCGCGCCGACGGATGCGTCCCCATCTACCGACGGGTTCGCACCGGCCGATCCGGCCCCAGCCACCGCCCCCACCCCACCTTCCACCCCTGCCCCGCTCTCCGCTGCGGTAGGCGCTGCGGATCTTGGTGCGCAAGTGCCCCTCCAGGGGCCGTTTCCGTCCAAGATCACGCGGGTCGAGAAAGGTACCGGGGGAGGGGAGGGCGCTGCGGGGGAGAGCGTTGGGGGAGTGAGTGCCTCGGGAGGGGACCTGGGGCGCAGCGACTCGGGGGAGGGCGCACCGGGTTCGGGGCGGAAGCGGTCGGTGGCGCGGGTACGGCCGGCACCGGAACCGGTGCCGGAGCTCGACGACGCCGAGTTGCGCGGCGCGTTGGAGGCGATTCTGCTGGTGGTGGATGAACCGGTGAGTGAGCTGGTCCTCGCCCAGGTGTTGGAGCAGCCCGCCGAGCGGATCGGCCCGATGCTGGACGAGATCGCCGCCGGCTTCACCGCGGCTGGCCACGGATTCGAGCTGCGCCGGGCAGCGGGCGGGTGGCGGCTGTACACCCGAGCGGAATACGCCACTCATGTCGAGCGGTTCATCCTCGACGGGCAGTCGGTTCGGCTGACCCAGGCCGCGCTGGAGACCTTGGCCGTGGTGGCGTACAAGCAGCCGGTGACCCGGTCGCGCATTTCCGCCATCCGCGGTGTCAACTGTGACGGGGTGATCCGTACCCTGGTCTCTCGCGGCCTGGTCGAGGAGTGCGGCACCGAGTCCGACAGCGGGGCCTACCTGTACCGGACGAGCACCCTGTTCCTGGAGAAGCTCGGCCTGAACAGCCTCGACGACCTGCCGCCCCTGGCCCCCTTCCTCCCCGACGACGTAGAAGAGCTTGCCGATGCCGCGCGATGACCGCACCCCCCGCCCCGACGCCCCTGTCTACACCGGCCCGGAACGCCTGCAGAAGGTGCTCGCCGCCGCCGGTGTCGGCTCCCGGCGTGCCTGCGAGGATCTGATCTTCCGTCGGCGGGTGACGGTCGACGGGCGGGTGGCGCAGCTCGGCGACAAGGTCGACCCGACCACGGCGGTCATCCACGTCGACGGTGAGCGGCTGGCGGCCGACACCCGGCTGGTGTACCTGGCCATGAACAAGCCGCGCGGGGTGGTCTCCACCATGGCGGACGAGAAGGGGCGTACCGCGCTTGCCGATTTTCTCGGCAACCGGGTCGAGCAGCGCGTTTACCACGTCGGGCGGCTCGACGCGGACAGCGAGGGCCTGCTGCTGCTCACCAACGACGGCAACCTGGCGCACCGGCTGATGCACCCCTCCTACGGGGTGCCGAAGACCTACCTGTGTGAGGTTTCCGGCCCGATCCCGCGCAACCTCGGCAAGCGGTTGGCGGCCGGGGTGGAGCTGGAGGACGGCCCGGTGACCGTCGACGCCTTCCGGGTGGTGGACAGTCTGGGGCGTACCGCTCAGGTCGAGCTGACCCTGCACGAAGGCCGCAAACACATCGTACGACGGCTGCTCGCGGAGGTCGGCCACCCGGTGAGCCGACTGGTGCGTACCTCCATCGGGCCGATCCGGCTCGGCGACCTTCGTGCCGGGCGTACCCGGAGGCTGACCAACGCGGAGGTCGCCGCCCTGTTCAAGGCCGTGGGTGACTGAGGCGGCAGTCGCGGGTACGGCTGCGGGTAGGCTGCCTGACGGCCCGGCCGGTGGCGCTCCGCGGCGCCGGGCATCATTGGAATTGTGTGGTCAACCGCTCGCGGTCGTCGCTGACGGATCGTGAGGTACGGGCTGAGGAGGACGACGGTGGAGGAAAACGTGCCGGCCGGGCGCTGCGTGGTCGCTGTGGACGGGCCGTCCGGTTCGGGTAAGTCCACCGTCTCCCGGCGGCTCGCCACGAGCCTCGGCGGGCGTTACCTCGACACGGGTGCGATGTACCGGGCGATCACCTGGGCGGTGCTGCGCTCCGGCGTCGACCTGACCGACGCGCAGGCGGTGGCGAAGGTCGCCGGCGAGGCGGACCTGCGCATCGGCACCGACCCCGCGGGGTACGGCGTGACGGTCGACGGGGTGAACGTCGAGACCGACATCCGCGGCCCCGAGGTGACGGCCGCCGTCTCGGCGGTGGCTGCCGTGCCGGCGGTCCGGGCGCTACTGGTGGCCCGCCAGCGGGACATGATCAGCAAGGCGGGACGGATCGTGGTCGAGGGACGGGACATCGGCTCCGTGGTGGCGCCCGACGCCGACCTGAAGGTGTACCTGACCGCGTCGGCGGCGGCGCGTGCCGCGCGGCGTAGCGCCGAGGACGCCTCCGACGTCGCGGCCACCGCCGCCGACCTGGCCCGGCGTGACCAGCTGGACTCGACCCGCAAGGCCGACCCACTGGCCCAGGCGCCGGACGCGGTGGTGCTCGACACCACCGAGCTGGGCATCGACGAGGTCGTGGCGCGGCTGCGGGCACTGCTGGCCGAACGGTCAGTGGCGTGAGTGACGACGGCTGGGTCGAGCTGCGTGAGCCGGACCTGGACACCGAGGAGCAGACCGGTCCACAGCCGGTGGTGGCCGTGGTCGGCCGCCCCAACGTGGGCAAGTCCACGCTGGTGAACCGCATCATCGGCCGCCGCCAGGCGGTCGTCGAGGACGTGCCGGGGGTCACCCGCGACCGGGTGCCCTACGACGCGCAGTGGTCCGGGCGGGCGTTCACCGTGGTGGACACCGGCGGTTGGGAACCGGACGCGAAGGATCGCGCCGCAGCGATCGCCGCGCAGGCCGAGACCGCCGTGCTGACCGCCGACGTGGTGGTCTTCGTGGTCGACGCGACGGTGGGCTCCACCGACGTCGACGAGGCGGCCGTGAAGATGCTGCGCCGCAGCGCCAAGCCGGTGATCCTGGTGGCCAACAAGGCCGACAACGCCAACATCGAGCTGGAGGCCACCTCGCTGTGGTCACTCGGCCTCGGCGAACCGCACCCGGTGTCGGCACTGCACGGGCGCGGCTCCGGAGACCTGCTCGACGCCATCCTGGCGGCGCTGCCGGAGGCACCGAAGGTGGCGGAGTACCGCCCCCGGGGTCCGCGTCGGGTGGCGTTGGTGGGACGGCCGAACGTCGGTAAGTCCAGCCTGCTGAACCGCTTCTCCGGCGAGGAACGGGCGGTCGTCGACGCGGTTGCCGGAACCACCGTCGACCCGGTGGACAGCCTGGTCGCCATCGGTGGTGACACCTGGCACCTGGTGGACACGGCCGGGTTGCGCAAGCGGGTCGGCCGGGCCAGCGGCACCGAGTACTACGCCAGCCTGCGTACCGCCTCGGCGATCGAGGCGGCCGAGGTGGCGGTGGTGCTGCTCGACTCCAGCGAGCCGATCAGCGAGCAGGACCAGCGGATCCTGTCCATGGTCACCGAGTCCGGCCGGGCGCTGGTGATCGCCTTCAACAAGTGGGACCTGGTCGATGGCGACCGCCGGTACTACCTGGACAAGGAGATCGAACGGGAACTGCGCCGCATCCCGTGGGCGATCCGGCTGAACCTGTCGGCGAAAACCGGCCGGGCGGTCGACAAGCTCGCCGCCGCCCTGCACCGGGCGCTGGACAGCTGGGAGACCCGGATCCCCACCGCACAGCTCAACGCCTGGCTGACCGCGCTGGTCCAGGCGACCCCACACCCGGTGCGGGGCGGTCGGGCACCCCGGATCCTCTTCGCCACCCAGGCGGGGGTGGCACCGCCCCGCTTCGTGCTCTTCACCACAGGTCCGCTGGACGCCGGCTACCAGCGCTTCGTCGAGCGCAAGCTGCGTGAGGAGTTCGGCTTCGAGGGCAGCCCGATCGAGATTTCGGTACGCCCCCGCAAGAAGCTCGGCCCCGGCGGCCGCGGCAAGGCCCACGGCTGACCCTCGGATCACCGCTGCCCCAGGCCGCCCGGGGCATCCAGTTTCCTAGGATGCTCTAGGGGTGGTGCGGCATCCCACACGAGGAGCCAGCGCGGACGCGACACCGGTGGTACCGGGGGCGGCAGGAGGGGCCGGTGCGAGCGGAGCAGGGCCTGCGCTAAGCTGTACCGGCTGTCGCGGGGAGTTCCCTGTGGAGGCAATCGGGACGTGGCGCAGCTTGGTAGCGCACTTGACTGGGGGTCAAGGGGTCGTCGGTTCGAATCCGGCCGTCCCGACTTGAAAAAGGCCAGCTCAGCTGGCCCTTTTCAGTTATTTCTATGGATGTGTAGATCGGGTTTCGACACGTGATTCTGCCCGTATGAGCGTACGGTCTGGGGTCGATCGCCGTCCTGCCTGCGTTCGGGCGACGAGTGCGCGTGGCGCGGCGGCATCCGATGTTGTGCGGAGTTCGGTAGAGATCGCGATGACGGTGCAGGCCGCTTGAGCAGGCGTAACGGCCTTGTTCTCTGCCATGTGGCCCGGAGGCTTCCTGCGTCTTGGGCACCCCGCCCCGGAAGGGCTTGCCTAAGGTATCGACATTCGTCCCTTGTGGATGATCACGACACACCTCCGACACGGATGTCCGTACGGTGACGTCGGTGCTTCCCGCCGCCCGTCACGATCGACCCCGAACCGGATGGGCGGCTGCGCGTGTTCTGCGGCGGGCAGCCGGTCCGTCGTGTCGGCGGGTGGCGGGGTTCCCATGGCGGGGTGGGCCTCCAGTGCTGGAGGTGATTGCCGGGCGGTGAGGAGGTCGTCGTGGTCGATGATGGTGTGATCGTTCGGGATCCGGTCACCGGGTTGTACGGGTTCCGGTTGGAGATGGGACGTGACCGTAACGGGGCGCGGATGCAGGCCCGTCGGACGGGGTTCGTGACGGAGAAGACGGCGTTGGCCGAGTACCGTCGGCTCAGCCGCCAACGTGACGCGCGGACGGTCCGGCCGAGGCTCACCGACACCGTCGAAACCCTCTGCCGGGACTGGCTTCGTGCCCGTGAGCAGGAACTACAGCCGAACACTGTCTACAACTACACGTGGCTGCTCAGCCTGATCTACCCCTACCTGGGCACCGTACGAGCCTCGCGGCTCAGCGCCCGGATGACCGAGCGCGCCTACCGCCACCTGGAAGCGGCCGGCTACTCCCGCACCACCCTGCGCACCCTCGACCTCGTGTTGACCAAGGCATACGGCGAACAGACCGGCTTGACCCTCGGCGCGCACCGGCCACGCGAAAGCGACACCCTGCGGCCTGTCTGGACCCTCACCGAAGCGCGCCGCTTCCTCGACCACGCCCACCAGGACCGGCTCTACCCGCTGTGGCGGCTGCTGCTGGTCACCGGCCTACGACGCGGCGAACTGTGCGGCCTGCAGTGGCGCGACCTGGAACCGGACCTGGCCACCCTCACCGTCCGCCGGCAACGCGTCGTCGAAGACCCGGCCAGCCGAGTCCGCGACAAGCCACCCAAGTCCCACAACAGCACCCGAACCCTCATCCTCGACCCGGCGACCCTCAAGACCCTCACCGCCACGAAAGTCACCGCTGGTTCGCGGTACATGTTCACCGGCCGCACCGGCCATCCCCTGCGGCCCGACAATGTCACCAGCCGCTTCAACCACCTCGCCACCCGCGCCGGAGTCCGCCCCATCGGACCCCACCAGATCCGGCACCTGCTCGCCTCCACCTACCTCGACGCCGGATACGGCATCCACGAAGTCGCCGAACGACTCGGCCACGACCCAGGCACCCTCATGCGCTACTACACCCGCATCAATGCCACCCGCCGCCAACAAGCCACCGAACACATCGCCCAAACTGCTCACCGAACCACCGCAGATCCCGGAGTAGGTTCACGCGGCTCGTACGACAAGGGACTGCACCACGTGGGTGGCCGTGTCCGCCCTTCGTCGGCGCAAGCACGGCCACCTGTCACCGTGGCTCATACTCCTGCGGTCGCGCCCTGCGGCGCTTTGGCTCGCACGGTAGCCGGTGCCTGGCAAAGGTCCTCCTCAAGCGCGTCAACAGCGACGGTCCACGAGGCCACGTCCTCCAGAGGAGGCGCCGGATCCGGATTTCGGCCATGCAGGATCTCGCAGATGGCGACGTATGCCTCGAGCGCACCGGCGATCACCCGCATCCGCCGTGTCTGGCCCTCCGGTGACAAGCCGGGCTCGCCGATGCTGAGATACAACCGTCGCTCAATCATGGAGATGTCAGGCTTCGCGGCTATCACCGTGCTGGGCAGACTGGCTGCCATGCGCTCGATTCGGACGCGAAGCACCAGTGCCGCGAGTGCGGCCTTCTCAGCCTGGCTGCCGGGCCAGCCCTGGTAGGCGGCTTGCAGGTCGGCTATTTGGACGTCCGGATACGTCGCCATCTCAACTACCGATCTCCTGGACGGCTTTGATGATCTTCCGGGTCTGGCGTATCCAGAGCCGCGGATCTCCGTCGGGGGCGCGGCCGTGGGCTGCTCCGTTGAGTGCGTAGACCGTTGGGGTGAAGCCGTTGACGTCGATGGCTCTCATGCCCGCCCGGCGTGCATACCCGTTGAGAAGTGCCAACTGATCGAGAGTCTTCCGCGCTTTCCTGAGATCGGCGACGATTGAGGCCTCCGGCAACCCAATTCGTCGTCCCAGCATCTCGATTTGCGCGACAACCTCGGTGTCGACGGCCTGCCGGCACACGGCGAGGGACATCGCGATGACCGCGTCGGGGGTGCCGATGGGCGCCGCCCGCTCGGCGCCCAGGATTCGCTGGATCTCGTCAAGCCGCTGAATTCCAGGGCTGGCCACATGGCTCACCCGCACCTGCCGTCGACCGTGGCCGTGCCGGTCCATTCGGATGTGTGTTGGCATCGCGCCCAAGCCACGGAGCTCGCGCCAGAGGCGGTCGTCGTGGGTGAACACGACGACCTGGAAGCGCTCAGCGAGGGTCATCAGGTGCCGAGCCAAATACCGCACCCGCCAGGTGTCGAACGCGTGGATCGGGTCGTCGAGGATGAGGAATCCGAACGGGCTCTCTGGCTGGGTAGCGCGGGGCAGATACGTGGCCAATGAGAGTGCGTTGCGCTGACCGGTGCTCAGGACCGCGGAGTTGTTTTTTCCGGTTGGCAGTGCCACCTCGCCGTCGGCGAGGTCCAGGGCCACACTCCGTCGCATCTTCGTCCCGCCGGTCAACGCGATGCCGGTCAGCTTCAGGTCTGCGTCTGGATTGAGCACGGACCACAACTCCATCACCTCCTTAGCGATAGGGGTGAAGATGTCTGCGCGTGCGGTCCGTATCCACCGGTCGACCCTACGGTCCAGCCGCTCGGCCACGGCGAGCCTGGTCAGTGCGGGCTGCTCCTGGCTGCGAACATCCATCCACGATCCGATATGTGCGCGGACCGTTGCCTGCGCGGCGATTACGTCGTCGCGTCGGGCAAGTAGGTCATAACGCATCTTCCGGTACCAGTTGGCTAGGTCGGCGCTCTCATCGAGTGCTTCAGTCAGCGACGCGACGGACGGCACTTTCGTGGCGAAGTCGGTTGCCAGGCGGACGAGCCGGTCCCATTGTCTTATCCGTAGCTCGACGGCCGGATCCGTGAGTTGGGTCAGTGCCTGGCGCAGGGAGTCGGTCAACGGCGCCGGGAAGCATTTGCCCAGATTCCGGAGTGCTGTAGTCGCGGCGGCGGTCGCAGTGCGGAGTTCCCTGGTGGCCGTTCTCAGTCGGTCGGCGTCCTCGGAGGCGCGGCGCACCCACTTGTGCCCAGCCGTCTGGCAGACCGGGCACACATCCCGGTCACGCAGGTCGTTGAGCCGCGCGTCACCGAGGGCGAGCGCCTTCTGGAGCACCGCGAGGAGCGCATTTCCTCCGGCCGCATCCGAATGGAGGGCGTCGTCCACCCGAGTGAGGGTGCCGACGGCCCGGTCACATAACGCGTCATCTACCGCCCAGACGTCGGGCAGGCCCAAGGGGGCCGGCGCCGATTCCGGCAAAGTCTCGGTCAGCGCCTCGATCCGTGCTCGGACCTCATGGTCCGGGAACGCACCACAGCCCCGTACGATCCTGGCCAGTTCCTCGTGACCGGCCTTGAGGATGCCGCTTAGCGCGCTCGTGTGGGCGGCCTCCACCGTGCGCCGCGCGGCAGTGCCCTTCTCCCGGTCGGTTTTTAGGAGAGCCTGCAGTTCTTCAAGTGCGGTCAACTCCAGCGCGTCTTTCAGAAACGCGTGCAGATTACTCGGATCCTGAATGACCTGGGACATCTCGGGATACAGCAGCACCGGCATGTAGCGCGCGAATGCTTCGGTCCACTCGCTGGGCGGCGTGCTGAGAGAGCCGTCCGCCTCGCTCCATTGAACGATCTCGTCTGCTCCACAGACAATCTCCATGTCACGGCACCCATTGCTGACCGTAACGACGATTTCGCGATGCGGATAGTGAATGTTACTTGCTAATACTTGATAGGGGCGCTTGATTCCGCCGCTGAGTGTGTGCCGGGCGCCGTCGGCGATGCTCGTCTTTCCGGTACCGTTGCGCGCCGTAACGATTGTGAGACCTGCCGTAGGCTTCAGGTGCAGGTCGACGGCTTCCTCGGCGACTCCGATATGGCCACGTACGTGCACGGTCCGTACGTACCACGGTCCCTCGGCCGTGGTGATGCTCGTCTCGAAATTCGGGTTCTTGGTCCGAATTAGTTCCAACAGCAGCTCCCGCATATCCGGCTCGAGGTCCGCTGCGGCGGCGGCGATGTCGGCCCACGTGAGTAGGACGCGCTGTGGAGAGTTTTCGGCGACCACGAAGAGGCCCTTTCGGATTACCGGCCGTGGGCAGTCGCCGCGTTTGCCTCATGCCGGACAACAAAAACGAGGGCCCCATGATCGGCCCAGCAGCGAGCCGCACAACATATCGCGCATTCCACCCTCCATGCCAGCTAGACGCGCAGTCGAGTTTCCTGACTTGCTGTACTGGTGTTCGAACTTTCAGGCCAAAGGCGCGATGTGAGGCAGAAACACATTCCAGGAGGCGATGCCGAGCGCCTCACCTGCCCCCGACGTACTCTCGTTTCAACCGGTTGCTGCGGCTGCAAGGAGTCCCAGGGCCAGGCGGCCGGTGGCGCGCAGGGGAACCCAGCGCAGCGTCGATCGGGTTGGCCCAGGAGGCGTAGGTCGGGGTGAAGCACAGTTCGACCTTGTTGCGGCCGCCCACGTGCGGATCTTGCGGCCCTTGTGGGCGGACAGGTTGTCCAGGATGACGTTAGATCGGTGCCCTGTCCGCACGGGCGGCCCGGATCGACTTCAAGGCGGTGAGGGTGTTCGCGGCGCTCTTACGGCGCCGGACGACGCCCCAGACTTGCTGAGTAGCTGCCGGACCCCGTGCAGCTTGTAGTAGTTCGCGGGCAGCCGACGCGGATGGCCCGCGGGCGCCCAGCCGGTGCGAGACTGCGGGCGGATCACGAGGGGCCCGAACTCGTCGGACGCGAACACCCGCTGCGGGAAGTGGGCGCTGACGTAATCGACCCGGGCGAGTTGGGCATCGCGGTGCGGGTCGGTGGACTCCTTCCACGTCTTGGTCCGTTCAAAGGTGATCCGGTGCTTGTGCAGGATCTGGCGCAGCCGTTCCCGACTTACCCGAACCTGGCGGGTGGCATGCACCCGCAGGTGGTCGGTGAGCTTGCGAATGCTCCACCGGGTGAACGGCCGCCCCAGTTTCTCGGGGCGGGTGTTGGCCGTCTCGGTGATGAACTGTTCCTCGTCGCTACCGATCTGGCGGGGACGACCACCCGCCCACGCAGGGTCCAGGCTGGCCATCCCCATCTCGTTGAACCGGTGGATGACCTGCCGGATCGTGTTCTCATCGGCTTGGACCAGGCGGGCGATGGCCAGCACCGTGTTCCCGCCAGCGGACGCGAGCACGACCATGGCCCGACGTAGTCGGATCGGTGAGCCGGTGCCCCGGCGGGTGATTCGCAGCAGCTGCTGACCTTCCTGATCACTCAGCCGCCTACAGGATCTGCCACCGGCACAGCCTGACCGGCACGACGCCGCCCGGCCGACAGGCCAGACGGCGGGTCATCCAACACGGTGAACGTTCGTGGTCACGGCACTAAATATACGAATGGGCATTGACTGCTGCCTGCCTTAGAGCTCCTAACTCTTTGAGTGTTGGAGTCGGCGCCAGCAGATGATGGCGCAGGCGAGGGTGAGGAAGGCTTCGTGGATGTCGTCGCGGATCTCCCAGCGGATCCGCAGGCGGCGGAACCAGTGCAGCAGGGCGATGGTCTGCTCGACGACCCACCGTCGGGTGCCGAGTCCGGAGCCGTGACCGGTTCCGCGTCGGGCGATGACCGGGGTGATGCCCTTGGTCCGTAGGTCGCGGCGGTAGCAGTCGTAGTCGTAGCCGCGGTCGGCGTAGAGCTGGTCGGGTCGTTGCCGGGGCCGGCCGCGGATGCCCTTGATCCGGGGGACCTTGTCGACCAGGGGCATGAGCTGGGTGACGTCGTGGCGGTTGCCGCCGGTCAGACTAGCGGCGAGGGGGATGCCGCCCGCGTCGGTGATGACGTGGTGTTTCGAGCCTGGCTTGCGGCGGTCGACCGGGCTCGGACCGGTTTTGGGCCACCCTTGAGCGCCCGGACATGGGAGCCGTCGATCACCGCCCGCGACAGATCGAGTTGCCCGGTCGCCCGGAGTTTGCCCAGCAGGACTTCGTGCAGTTGCTGCCACACGCCGGCGTCGTTCCAGTCCCGCAACCTGCGCCAGCAGGTCATCCCCGAACCGAACCCGAGCTCTTGGGGCAGGTACTCCCACGGGATCGCGGTGTAGAGCACAAACAGGATCCCGCACAACACCTTGCGATCATCCAAGGGCTTACGGCCGGGAAACCTGTGCCGCCGCGGTGGTCGGGGTGGCAGCAGCGGCACGATCTCGGCCCACAGCTCGTCCGAGACAATCCACGGCGGCTGCTCACCCCTCCTCACGTTCAGACAGAACGACCCTCACGTCCCGAGGACACGCCAACCTTCATTTCGTTAGGAGCTCTTAGTCAGCGGCAGGAACATCAGGGCAACCGCATCCGGGATGGCCTGGGCAGGCGTGACACCAGAAACACCGGAACCGGGCACCCGGCGCGCGGCTGCCGTCAACGCAGGGCACGGCTAGTAGGTCCGCGCCCGCTGTCACGTCGAGACGATCGCCGCTGGTCCCATCGGGCAGGACGTTGCGCAGCCACAAGACGGGATAGGCCTTGCCGCACGATCCGCAGATCCGCGTACCCCAGCCCGTCGAGCAAACTTCACAGCGGCATTGGAATGTGTTCCGGTCTCGAGGCTCGAACTCGGTCAGATTGCTGTGACAGACAGGGCACGTCTCGAACAGATCGAACGACTGGGCCGCCCTCTCGACCGCAGCCATCGCCCGTGGCAGCGACGATGCCGTGGACCGCGGGTCCCGCTCACGTCCGGTTGTTGCGTGGACTAGCGCTTCCACCTCGTCCATCGACGGCCGGCGAGTCACCGCGATGCGCCTCGGACCAGCCGGGTACCACCAGCCATCGCTGCTCTTCGGCACACTCGCGGTCAGCTCCGCAGCGGGCGGATACTCGGCGACGAACCGGCGGCCTTGCAGGACCCACCGCAGCGCCCGGGCGAGTCGCTCCTCTCCCTCGATCTCTAGCGGTGTCACAGGAACCAGACAGGGCAGCGCGCCGAAGCCGGCCGGGTGCACGAGGCGCCCTGTGGCGGATGGCAATGCCGCCCGGGCGGCGCGGATGCCCGGATACACCACGATCGTGGGGTTGGCCTGCATACCGAGCGCGGCGGCGCGCGCCTGGCCGGCGGCGGGCTGGCCGAGGTCGTCGTCGACCGGCGCCAGCCTGGCCAGGTGCCGTCCGTCGGCGGCGACACGCAGGGTTCCGTCCTCCGCCATCGACCACGTGACACTGCCGGCCGGACCGCTCAGGAGCACGGTGGAGCCGACGACCGGCAGCGCCTCGGCCGGATCGTCCGGCCGGTAACCGAGGATTGCCAAGGCACGCAGGGAGAGCGCGGCGATGTAGTGCGTGTACGCCTCGGGGAACGCACGCTCCGCCGACTTCACGCCCGCCAAAACGGAGGACTCGTGAACCGCCCACAGCTCCCACAGCGCACCGACCTGCCGGTATCGCCCGTCGCCTAGGAACAGGTTGGTGCGCATGAGCCGGATCGGCACGGGCACCCGGCGGTTGGCCCGCCGTAGGACCGGCGATCGTTGCAGCGCCGCGAGCCTTGCGCGGGCGCGGCGGAACACGTCCAGGGTTTCGGTGATCGCCAGCGCCGACGCGGTGGTGTCCGAGACCGCCTTGGCGACGAGGCGGGCGACCCGGTCGAGCCGCCGCCACGACCGCGCGTATCGCAGCGCCCGGTTGTACTCGTCGAGGTCGGCTAGGCCGTCGGCGAGCGTGGTCAGCTCGCGGATGCGTCGGGTTAGGTGCTCGCCGAGCCGGTCCACGAGCTGCGCGGCCACCCGGTTTTCGTAGAAGTCGACGTCTTCGGCGAACCGCTGCGACAGCACGCGCAGCGGCATAATGCGCCCGTGCTCCACGCCCGCCCAGTCCTCGGTGTGCCCGGCTAGGTGGGCGAGGCCGGCAGGCGGCACCCGGCGCGCCAGGTCCGCTCGCACCAGCTCGTTCACCCGGTCGAGCCGGTCGTGGGGTCGGAGGCAGACGTCGGCGAGGACGTCGAGCCCGTCGAGAACGGCGCGCTCGAACGGGCTCAGCTCGGCGTGGTGCGACGCGTCGGGCACGAACATGTTGTCAGCTAGCCACGTGCCGAGGGTCATGTTCCTGGTTAGCGCGCGGGCGACGTCGATGACGGTGCTGACGACGAGCGGGTCCGGTGCGCCGGGCCGGTCGGCCATCACCCTTCCCTGCGCCGCTGCTCGTCGTCGAGGAGGCGCACGCACCGCACCGGGGCACCGCGCAATCCGCGCAGCTCCCAAGCGGTGCAGATGGTGTCCCGAATCTTGTTGAGGCCGCCGGGGGTGACGTCGTACCGACCGCGCAGGGAGCGAAGGACCTTCCGGGCCAGGAAGTGGTCGGCGGCGAGCGACCGGCCGTCCTGTCCGCTGTCTTCGCCCTCCGGCCGTTCGGCGACCGGGTCGCCAGCGTGGGCCGCGACGACGACAGGTACGAACGCCTCCAGCTGACGCTCGAGCCGCGGGCCCATGACCGCCCGGCCATGTTCGCGCAGGTCGTCGGCTATCTCTTCCAAGAACTCGCGCACCTCGGTCGCGTCTGTCCGGTGCGTCTGCTTGGCCTGCTGGAACGACTTGCGCAGCGCGACAGCGCCGTACGGCTCGATCTCCGGGACCGTTGCCGGATGGAGCAGCCGGGGACGCTGGGCTGGCAGCTCCATCAGGTGCGCGCGATTGTAGGTTTTGTCGGCGAACTCCAGCGTCGACTCGTCCTGGTTTGCGGTGCCGATGAACCAGACGTTGCTGGGGAGGCGGATCCGCCAGCCGTCCACGAACCACTGGGGTGCGCGGCCGGTGCCGCGAGTGACCAGCTGGATCGGCTCGCCCTCGTGCTCGAGCTTCGACAGTAGGACCGAGAAGTACTGTTCCGGTCGGGCCAGGTTCATTTCGTCGAGAACGATGAAGAACGGCCGTTCCCGGTACCTCGGCGTCTGCGCCAGGTACAGAGCTTGGAGGAATTCGGACTCCTCGAAGCGGCGCTCGAAGGTGTTGTGGTGTCCGAAGAGGTCCGTCCGGTCGCGCCAGCCGGCTTGCACTTCGACGACAGTGCACTCGGTGCCGAGCGCCTTGGCGAGGGCGACCGGCAGCGATGTCTTGCCGATGCCGCTCATGCCCTCCAACAGGTGCAGCCGGCTCATCGCCAGTCCGCCGAGGAGGACGCAGACGTCGTTGAGCCGGTAGGCCCGCTGGCTGTCGGCGAACATGACCGTCTGCAGCGACCGGGCCAGCTGCGAGAGGTTGGGCCGCTCGGCGCTGATCGCTCCGGGTTCGCTCAGCTGCGGGTCGTCGTCCATTGCGACGCAGCGGGGGAAGAGCGGCGTGCCGGGGTCGGGGCTGTCTCGGGTCAGTTGCTCGACGGTGCCGTGCAGCTCGGCGATCCGACTCTCGTAGCCGCGGGCGACCACCTCGAAGTGCCGTTCAGCGTCGCTGAGCTGCTTCAACTGCAGGTTGTTGATGCGGCTGGCGAGGGCAGCACCCTCCAGCTCCTGCACGCGGTAGGCGAGGCGGTCGCGCTCGCCGGTAACCTCCCGGTGCTGCTGATCCAGCCAGCGCAGCCGGTGCAGGTCGTCGTCGGCCAGCCGTTCGGCGAGCTTGCCGCGCAGCTCGGCGTTGTGCGCGGCCAGCCGGTCGCGTTCGTCGATGAGATACTGCGGATCAGTGCCACCGATCCGCAGCAGTTGCTGCTCCCGGTCGGCCAACTGCTTGCGCAGCTCGTCAATTGTCTTGATCCGAGCGTCAGACTGGATCTGCAGGACTTGCAGCTCGCGGTCGAGAGCGGCGACGTCGGCCGCGGCGCGCGCCTGAATCTCTGCCTCCAAGTCGTCGAGCTTGCGTTGCAACTGGAACTGCTGTCCCAGCAACGCCCTGCGTTGGTCATTCAGCTCCTCCTCGGAGCGACGGAGCGCCGTTCGGTCCTCCTGCAGCCGGGCCATCTGTTCCGCGTGCTCCTCGGCGAACCCGCGCCGCCGCTCCTCCTCTTCGATTTGGGCCGCCTGTCGGCGGCGTTCCAGCTCGGCATCGAGCTCGGCGTGGGCCGCCTGGGCCTGTGCGGTGAATCCGTCCCGGGCCTCCTGCTCGCGGGCGCTCACCTGCTCGCTCCGGAGACGCAGCTGCGCCAGTTCGGTGGTGGCCTCGGCCCGGAGCGCCTCGGCGGCGTCGCGGGCCGCGGCGGCCTCAGCGAGATCCACGTCGAGGCGCTGGCGTGCGGTGTGCGCAGCGGCCTCGGCGTCCGCTGCCGCCTGCATCCGTTCCCGAGCCGCTTTCGCCGTGCGTTCGTAGTCGGCGGCTTGGCGCAGCAGGGCGTCGTACGCGGACAGCACCGCGTCGTCGTTCATGGTCGGCTCCAGCCCCTGCTCAGCGAGGGCAGCGGTGACCTCCGTGTCGTCCTCGGCCCGCTTGGTGGCCGCCGCCAAGTCGGCATTCTTGTCGGCGGCCGTCTGCTGAGCCGAGCGGCGCTGATTCGGTGGCCAGTTCGGCCTCTTGTTTCGCCTACCCATTGGTGGAGCGGTCCCTTTCGCTAGGCGTCCGGAGATCGGGCAGCGGCACGCCGATGTAGGCCGCCGCGGTGTCTTGCGCAAGCCGCCAAGCGGTCTCGCCGTAGTCGAGGTTCAGCGGCACCGCGGCGGCGTGCGCACCCCCGGTGTTCCGGTCCTTCGATACATTCGTGAGGTCGCTGAGCAGCGTCGGCCAGGCCGCGGCCACCTGGCGCAACGGATGGTCGGGGGTGCTGTTGGCGGCGCTGACAAGTGAGGCGGCCAGCAGCACGGGGGTCGTCGCCCGCTCAGGTTGTCGGATTCCCCGCCGGAGCTGATCCGCCTCCACCACGCCAAGCCGCAGGTGTTCGCCAAACGGCATCCCGAGCTGCCGGCAGTAGGTGCCGAGCTGCCGGGCGAGTGGATTCCGCAGCTGTTCGACGACCCGCGACGCTGGCCGATATTGAGCCACGAGATCGCGTAGCACAAGCTCGTGCAGCCGCCAGGAGTACCGAGCGACGTCGCCCACCTCAGGACTGCCGTCGCCATGCCGACGGGCCCGGTCGATCTCTCGCTCAAGCAGCGTGAGCAGCTCGAACACCGCATCGTGGTCGCGCACCCGGGCGGTGAACCGGTGCTCGAGCGTCTCGGCGATGCTGCGCCGCAGCTTGACCTCGATGAGGTCGGACTCGGCCAGAAGGCCCTCAGTCCGGCGGCCGATGAACTGTTGGATGTGGTCGCGCAGTCGGGCCGACCGCTGGATCTGGGTCGCCACCAGCCGCCGAAGGTAGGGGCTGGCGCGCCCGCCGAACGGGCTCATCGCGTCCCACGTCACCGTGGTTTCGCCACCCTCGTCGCGCGTCCGGGCGAGCAGTGGCAGTGGAATCCACACCGGCTGCCCATCGGTCATCACCGACACGCGCGAAACTACCCGCTCGGGCGGACCGGCCTGCCAACGCCGCGTCCGTCCGCCGCCCTGCCGTTTGGCGGTCTCACCGCGGGAGACAGCTTCAACGACCTGCTCGTGAGCCGGCGGCTCGGTACTGTTCCAGCCGCCGGCATAAACGGCGAACGCATGCACCCGCAGCGGCGCGCCTGCGGTGCGCAGTTGCAGCGTCGCCGCCGTCCGACTCTGCCAGTCGCATTGGCAGTGACCCGGTTCGACGGTCGAGGCCGGCCAGAGCGTGCCGGTCGTCACGTCCTGGTAAACGTAGGTCGTGATGACCCGCGTGGGGTCGGGGAACCCGCCCTGCAGAACGTGGCGGCCGCTTGTCGTGATGACGCCGTACCGGTCGAGGTACTTCAGCGCGCGCAGGTCGGAGCGGACCAACTCCACGAGGTCGTCCTGGAGTCCGAGGAGCCGGCCGATGTCGGCCGCCTCACGCAAGCCAGCGCGGGCCAGGCCCAGCACCGCTGCCTGGAACACATTGAGGCGGTCCTCGTGCACCAGCGGCGACACGACGCGGTACCGCAGCGCCGGCCAGAGCAGCCACCGCTGCCGTCCCCGGAAATCGGCGAACTCGGGCCGAACGACCGGGCACTCAGGTCCGAATCCCCGCACCATGCACCCCCTCGCAGAACTCGCGAAACGCGACAATGCCCTCGGCGACGGACCGGCCCGGCCGGCCTGGCAGCTCCGGCGTGGCCGCCCGGTCGGCCATGGCGACGTCCCCGACGGCGATAAGCAACCGGCGTTGTCGGCTCATCGCCACGCACATGCGGCTGTCGCTGAGCAGGTGCCCGTACCTCTGCACGGCCTCGGCGGGACCGCCGACGGGCCGCGGGACCTGACTGCTGCGTGTCACCGACAGCAGCACGACGTCGAATTCCATGCCCTGGAACGCATCCACAGTGCCGACCCGCAGCCTCGGCCTCGGCTGCTCCTCATCCGTGAACTGCATCGCTGGCACGGGCATGAAGGTGTCGTCGTCGTCGACCACGGCCAGCCCGGCCTGCTGCAACTCGGCCTCCAGCAGCTCCTGCTGGGCCTTGTAGAACGTGATTACACCGAACGACAGTCGCCGCTCCCGGTCCAGCTCGGCCAACTCGGCCAGCTCCCGGACTAGCCGACGGGCCTCGGCGGGCCGGGTCCAGCTCGTCCCGGACCGCTTTTCGTCTCCGTCCCGTCGCGGCACATCGATCCAGGCCGCCACCTTGCCGGCGTAGGTCGACAGCTCGTGGGTCAGCCGCGCTGTCGACGCATCGGGCTTGATCACGTCGGGGCCGCCGTAAAAGACCTCGCTCACGAACCGACCGAGTGCGGGATGCATGCGGAACTGCGTGTCCAGCACGATCGTTCGCGCCGCCGGCTTCTCGTCGGCGAACAGGCCAAACCAGCGCTCGAAAAGGCTTTGCGACAGCTCCGAGCCGTCGAGGGAGCGGTTGCGGCGCAGCTCACGCTCGACCTTCTGCTCCAAGACGTGCGGCAGCTGCTTGTGGTCGCCGACGAGGACGATGCGCCGACGAGCGAACGCCATCGGGATCATCAGGTCGAGCGGATTCGCCCGCGCCGCCTCGTCAACGACGACGGTATCGAACACGGGCAGCGGCGCGTCGAGCAGCCGCGACATCTCCTCCGAGTTCGACTGCTGGACGGTCGAGGCGAGCACGGCGTTGTACCGGGCCAGCGTCGACTCCACGAGCGCCAAGTCCTCCCGCAGATCGTCGCGGTAGGCCAGCAGGACCTCGTCCGCGCTGTCGGCAGTCTCGGCGGCCTCCTCCGCCACCGCGTCCGCGACGAGGTGCAGCAGCGCCTCCACATCGGGATCGTGCATCGGCGCGTGGAGCAAGGCGGTGTCGGCGGCGAGCCGACCGAGCAGCTCGACGCGTAGCGCGGCAAGTTCGGCCAGCAGGCCGTCACCGCTGTCGCCGACCTCCGCAGCGGCCTCCAGCAATCGTCGGTCTGGCTTGTCGAGCAGCCGGTCCAGCTCGCGCAACGCCCGGACGGCGCGCTGCGGACCATCGTCGGCGAACGCGACCGCAGTGATGCGCAGCGACCGCGCCTCCCGCGCCAGCCGTTCCCGCTCGTCGCCGGCCAGCGTTACGGCGACCCGGTCGACCACGGCCCGGTCAGCCAGCAGGTGGTCGAGCTCGTCCCGCAGCACGCCGGGCAAGCGGGTACCCGCCAGCTCCTTGACGGTGCCGAGGAGCGCGACCAGGTCGGGACCGCTCATCGGGTGCCGCTCGTAGGCCGACGCGAGCTCCCGCAGCTTTCGCGCAGCGTCGTGGCGGGCGGACGCAGGCCGGTGCTCCTTTAGGTACCGCTCGACCGTCGCGACCACGCCGTCGCGCCATTCGCGGGAGCTTTCCCAGTCGCGGCCCGGCCGCGCCCCGACCCGCGTCGGTGGCAGGCCGTGCCGGCGTGCCTTGCGGGCGACGTTATCGACCGCGTCGTGCTGCACGCTTGAAAGCAGGATCCGCTGCATCGACACCGTGCGCTCGCCCAGCTCGTCCAGGCAGCGCAGCAGGTCCGCGATGAAACGGGTCTTGCCGGTGCCTGGCGGTCCCTGCACGAGCAAGACGTCCGGGGTTCGCAGCGCCATGCGCAGCGCGGCCCGCTGGACGTCGGTGGGGGCCGGGCCGTCAGAGCCATTGATAGCCGTGGCGATGGCCTTCTCGTGAGCCCTCTCAGCGCGCGGATGCGCTCCCGGCCGCGGCACCCCCTCGATAAGCAGCCGCAGTCCGGGCATCTCGGCCTGGTCAGTCTCAATCCGTTCGCGAGCCAGGTCTCGGCGGCGCAGGCGGACCCGGTCCCCGGAGAGCGACCGGAACAGGTGGCCGGTCGGCGGGGGCGCGTCGTCTCCGCCAACAGCGAGGTCGACGGTCCAGTTGTTCCTGACTACGTACCGCACCTCGCCGTGCACACCGGCACCCGGCCGGCCGCGTCCCCCGTGTAGCTCGGGCGGGATGTTGACGGACGCCTCTAGCTGGAGCCTTCCGCTGAACGAGGCCACCGTCCGGAGGAAGGCTGCGGCGCGGTCGTCGGGCTGCAGCTCGAAGCGCCAGAGCCCATCCGCGGTGACCTGACACGACCGGTACCGGGCAGAACCCATACGCCGGGCTTCGTCGACCAGCGACTCGCGCTCGATCTCGTTGTACGCCTGCCAAAGGTCGAGGTATGTCCGCCCGTCCGAGGTGAGCCCCTGCAACGCGGCCCGAATGACCTCACTGGCGGCGGCCTCGTCGCCCCGGTCGACGAACCGCAGGTCGATTGGGCTGAGCCGAAACCAGCGAGCGTGCTGCCGAGAGGACGCGTCGGTGAGGCGCACGAGGCGCAGGGCATCGTCGGCGAGGGCGATGTCGGCGACCCATCGCCGACCGTGCAAGGTAAGGGCGCGGACGCCGGACCCCACCTCGCTGCCCGGACCTCCGCTATGGACGAATCGCTCCGCGGTCTGGCCCGGCAGCGCCGGAAGCGCGAACTCCTCGCGCAGCCAGTCCCGGATCGGGTCGAAACCCGTCACCGCCCGCTGAGTGGCGATCCGCACCTGCTCGGCCACGCCGTCATCAATGCCGACGGTCATGCTCGCTCCGATATCCGCGGTGGCGAACGCGTGGCACTGCAGGCCGATCTGTTGCGCGGTGACGTCGACGACCCACGACACGACCGTGCGCCCACCTGCAGTGAGCCAGTCCACCGTTTCCTGGTCCGTGACCGGAAGCCGGATCGGCTGGCCGCCGCCGATTGCGGGCGCCACCTCGAACTCCGCGCGGCCGGTCCGCTGACGGAGGACGACCTCCCGGTTCTTGGCGTACTTGTCGGCGAGCTTAGTTAGCCACCGCGGGACCGAAGTGGCCGGGCCAGTGGGCAACGACACGATGCGAATCTCGCCCGGCCTCAACTGCTCAGCGAACACGTGACCTCCGCCGGCTGCGGCACCAGCATTCGGTGCGGTCGGCTGTCGTTGCCGAAGTGCCACGTCCACGCTGCGGACAGCGGCTCGTCGGCACGGCCGCCCGGCAACAGCGACCGGCCCAGGCCGCCCTTCGGCGGCACTCGGCGGATCACACCAGTGCCCCGGTTCCGTACGACCAGGGTGTCGCCACCGTCCCAGCCAACCTCGGCGACCACCGCAAGAGGATCCTCGGCCCCGCGATGCACGGTACGGGCGGTGATGAGCAACGGCCGGTCAGCCTGGACAAACAAAGTCAGGCCTTTCTCCTCCAGCGTCAGCGGACGCCGGTCACCGAGCCACGGGAACTGCTCTCGTACCAGCACCGGGACGACCGCCGGTCGGATCGTGCCGCACCACGGGCAACGGTCCTTTGCGACGACAAAGCTGTGCGGACACTTCGAACACTGCACACACCGGTCTGCCGCGCCGTCGAGGGCGGCGGCCCATTCGCCAGCGCCCGGCCGGGCGCGAGGGTCGTGCATGCCATCTTCGAAGGTCCGCCGAAACAGAGCCAGCAGCTGCCGGGTCAGGACCCGCTCAGCCGGGTAGCCGTACGGGGTCCGGTTCCGGTCGTCTGTGCTGTGCTCGATCCAAGGCAGGAGGCCGCGCTGGGCGTCATCCTCCAGCTCCGCCGGTCCCTGGTCGACGTAGTCCCCGATGAGCGGGTGATTCGTGGTGAGGGTCTCGTAAGCCAGGACCGCGAACGAGTAAACGTCGCTGAACACGGTGTTGCCGGATGTGCCCCGCAGCACCTCCGGCGCTGCGTAGTAGGCGGTGATGAGGCGGTGTGGGCCAGGAGCGCTCTCCGTCTGAAGGTTGTCCGCATCGACGAGCCACACCTCGTCGTGCTCCGGTTGGGCGGAGACGAGCACGTTGCCGGGTGAGACGTCGCCGTAGACAATGCCCCGGTCATGCAGCGTCCCGAGGATCGCGGCACACCGGGCGAGCAGCCGCAGCCGACGGCGCAGCCCGCCACCCTGCGCGTACCAGCCCGCGACGTCGTCGCTTGTAGGCCCGCAGACCGCGCTGAGCGCGACCATGTCCTGCAGAAGCTCCATCACGTAACCGACGTGGGGTGCGGCCAGTGGCTCCAACGGGCGGCAGATCGGGACACCGTGAAGTGGCAGCCAGCGCAGCCGACCCAGGCGGTCCTCCAGGCGCATCGCCGAGCCGCCGGTGCAGATCTTCACCGCCAGCCCGCCGTGGTGGGTGCGGAACACAACGCCCTCGCCGCCTTGGCCGAGCGGTGGATCGAGGACCAGTTCAAGATGTCGACCGCTGCGCGCCGTCCGCACGCTCGATGGCCAGTCTGCCGCCGGCTGACCGGCCATCAGTCGAACTCCTCCAGCCGCACCGCCTGTTGACCCGTGCGCTCGTGCAGAGTGGTCGTGACGGTGGCCGTCACCCACCGGAACAGTCCGTTGATGTCGTGAATCTGGTCGGTCCGCAGGACGCCCACGCCGGGCGTGCTGAACGTGCGCAATACCTCGTCAGCCTCGGCCGTCCGGTCGGTGCCGATGCCGACGGCCACCCGCAGCGCGCGGCTCCCCCAGCGCGAGGACAACAGGTCGTCCAACGGCGCTTCCCAGTCGTCGGTCGGCATGCCGTCCGAGACCAGCACGAGGGCCGGCGGGAACGCCCGCTCCGGTACCGCCTCGGCGTCGTCGAGCAGCTCGCGAACGCGGGTGAACGCGCTGCCCATTGGCGTGCGACCGCGAGGGGTCAGGTCGACCCAGACAGCTCGCGACGCAGGGACCATCGCCTGGTGCAGCACGGCCTCATCGCCGCCGAAGGCGACCACAGCCACGTGGATCTCACCACGGACGGAGTCCTCCGCGCCGAAGGCGTCGAACATCCCCGCGATGCTCCGGTTGAGCTGGATGATCTTGTCACCCTCCATGCTGCCGCTGACGTCCGCCAACACGATCACCGGCATCGGCCGGGGCGCCCTGCGGGACCGGGACGCCAGCGTGTCCGGCTGTACCATCGCGGGTTCCACCACGAAGTTCACTCCTCTACCAGTCGTCAAACGACGTCCCTGCGCCCAACATTGACGAACCTCGCAATGGCGCAGAGCCGGTCAGAATCGCAGACCCAAAATCCGAGCGTCAAGCAGTCAGAAGGATTGATGACACATGCCTTGACGTCCCGCCGGGAGGTCACGCGGCGCTCTGACCGGCGCGTGATGACCGCTTACCTCCGGCGGAGGCGGGCGTCATGGGCAGATACCTCGCCCCCGGGTAAAGCCGCCGGCTGGGCACTGGTTTTGAAGACGGAAGGCCGACGCAGAGTCGACGTGCCGGCTCATCGACCATCTGCGCCGGCTGCCGGCGCAGATGCAGAACTTCGTCCGCGGCTACTGCACGCGCTCGGTTCGGCCTGGCGGTTCTATCGCCCCGGTCGTCGGGCAAGGGGAGACGGGCTGCCTGGGTTGGGCGCTAACCGAGGATCTCCCGAGTTAGCCGGCGCGCACCGTCGCTAGCAGGTACGGATTCTCCTCGATCAGCGCCGCGATGGCTGCCCGGCGCTGGTCGGCGGCGAGCGCCTCCACCGTGCTGCCCAGTGCCAGGAGACAGATGCTCGCCGAGCTCGAGGCTCCCGATGCCGGGATATTGCCGGACGAAAGAAGCGTGGCTGGGACGCGCTGAATCGATCGGAGGGGACGCGGCGGCCGGAAGTGGCGACGGCCTACGGCGTTGTCGTGATCGAGGGAGTGGCGCTGGCGATTGCGCCAGCGCCACTCCCTACTGGACTGCCGTGATATCTCACGCCCGTCTCACGGATGCTCCGGGAAAGCTCGATAGAGCCCGACCTGTCCCGGACCGCCACCTGCCCGTTGACCTGCATGTCCGGCAGGAGCCGGTACCGTTCGGCAGACCCCGGCAGTCCTGCTGGTTCTCCCCCCTGGGGGTCAAGGGGTCGTCGGTTCGAATCCGGCCGTCCCGACTTTGAAAAGGCCAGATCAGCTGGCCTTTTTTATTTGCGCCCATGGATGTAGTGATCGGGTTTCGACACGTGATTTTGCCCGTACGAGCGTACGGTCTGGGGGCGATCGCCGTCCTGCCTGCGTTCGGGCGATGAGTGCACGTGGCTCGGCGGCATCCGATGTTGTGCGGAGTTCGGTAGAGATCGCGATGACGGTGCACGCCGCTTGAGCAGGCGTAACGGCCTTGTGCTCTGCCATGTGGCCCGGAGGCTTCCTGCGTCTTGGGCACCGCGGCCCGGAAGGGCTTGCCTCAGGTATCGACGTCGTCCCTTGTGGATTATCCTGACACACCTCCGACACGGATGTCCGTACCGGTGACGTCGGTGCTTCACTCCGCCCGGTCACGATCGACCCCGTATTGGATGGGTGGCAGCTTGTGTTCTGCGGCGGGCAGTTGGTCCGTCGTGTCAGCGTGCGGCGGGGTTCCCATGGCTGGGGTGGGCCTCCAGTGCTGGAGGTGATTGCTAGGCGGTGAGGAGGTCGTCGTGGTCGATGGTGGTGTGATCGTTCGTGACTCGAAGTCCGGGTTGTATGGGTTCCGGCTGGAGATGGGACGTGACCGTAACGGCGGAGCTCGGGTCCGAGGTCTACCAGGCCGGTGAGCTGTCGGCCGATTCGGTCACGCCGGATCAGGTGCAGCGGATGAAGGCCGACCTGAAGGCCGCCGTCGACAACGGGCGGGTCGCGGTGGTCAACGTCATCGGCGCCGGCACGGACCTCGACGGTGTCGAGCGGTCGTTCCCGGGTCACTACCTGACCGTGGTCGCCTACGAGGGTGCCGGCGAGAAGGTGAAGATCGCTGACCCGTGGCAGCCGGTGGGTGACGGTACCTACTGGATGGACGTCGAGGCGTTGGCGAACTGGGCCGCTTCGCGCGGTTACTCCGCCTGACCCGACCGGTCAGACCTGCGCCTGTCCCACCGGTGGCAGCATCACCCTGAACATCGCACCACCGCCCGGGACGTTCTCCGCCCGTACCCGTCCGCCATGGGCGCTGACCACGGCGCGCACAATGGCGAGCCCGATTCCGGACCCGCCGTTGTCCCGGTCCCGGGCGGTGTCAACCCGGTAGAAACGTTCGAAGACGTGCGGGAGATGCTCCGCCGGGATGCCGGGACCGGTGTCGACCACCGCCAGCTCCACGTTATTGGCACCGCCCGTAACGCGTACCGTGACGGTCCCGCCCGTGGGCGTGTGCCGTAGCGCGTTGTCCAGCAGGTTGCCGAGCACCTGCCCCATCCGCTGCGGGTCGACGTCGACGTGTGCCGCCGGGCGGACGTCGCTGCGCAGCAGCACACCCTTGCCGGCGTAGCGGGGCCGTGCCGCAGCCAGGGCGTCCCGGACCAGGTCCGTCGGGGCGGTCCGTACCGGGTGCAGGTCGAACTGGTGCGTCTCGGCGCGGGAGACCGCGGCGATGTCGTCGGCGAGGCGGTGCAGCCGCGCGGTCTGCGTCCGCAGCACCGACTGGAGGTCCTCGTCATCGACGGCGACGCCGTCCTCAGCGGCCTCCAGGTAAGCCTCGATGGTGGCGAGCGGCGTCCGCAGTTCGTGGCCGAGGTCGGCGAGCAGCCGTCGCCGGGTCGCCTCGACGGTCTCCAGGCGTCCAGCGAGGGTGTTGAAGGAGTCGGTGAGGGTCTTGAGCTCGTTGCCGAGGCCGGGGTCGGCCATGCGGACGTCGTAGTGCCCGTCGGCGAGGCTGGCCGACGCGTGCGCGAAGTGAGTGACCGGGCTGGCGATCCGGCGCGTCGCGTACACGCTGGCCGCCAGCGCCGCGACCAGCGCGGCGAGCAGGCCGACACCGAGCGCGAGCGCGTTCGCCGAGGCGTACGCCTGCTCGACGTGCCAGCGGGCCTCGGCGCTGACCTCCCCGCCGACCCGCCCGAGGTGCTCGTGGAAGATCCGCGGGCCCACCGCGCCGGCGACCAGCGCCAGGGTCAGCCCGCCCACGGCGAGCACGAGCACCTGCGCGATGAAGAGCCGCACCGCGAGGTTGACGCGCCGGAGGTTCACGACTGCGGTCCCATTCGGTAGCCGATGCCCCTCACCGTGCGGATGAACCGGGGGTGAGCGGGGTCGTCGTCGAGTTTGCGGCGCAGATGCCCGATGTGCACGTCGACCAGGTGCTCGTCGCCCACCCACCCGTCACCCCACACCGCGGTGATCAGCTGGGCGCGGCTCAGCGCGACGTTCGGTCGGGCGGACAGGACCGCCAGCAGGTCGAACTCGGTGCGGGTGAGTGGCACCGCCGCACCGTCCAGGCGAGCCTCCCGGGCGGGTACGTCGACTTCCAGCGGACCGAACCGGCGCGGCGGGGTCTCCGGCCGGGTGTGCCGCTCCCGCGGGCGACGCTGCATCGCTGCGACGCGGGCGACGAGTTCGCGGGGGCTGAACGGCTTCGTGAGGTAGTCGTCCGCCCCGACTCCGAGTCCGGTCAGCTTGTCGGCCTCCTCGGTCCGGGCGGTCAACATGATGACGTAGCAGTCGCTGAACGTCCGCAGCCGCCGGCACACCTCCACGCCGTCGAGGCCGGGCAGCATCAGGTCCAGTACGACGACGTCGGGCTCGTCCTCCCGAGCGGCGTCCAGCGCCGTCGGGCCGTCGAAGACGCAGCGCACCTGGTAGCCGTCGCGCTCGAGGTAGCTCGCCACGACCTTGGCGAGGCTCCGTTCGTCATCGACGACCAGCACCCGTGCACTCATGTCCTGATTCCTACCGGACGTGCTCCTCACTCCGGCACATACCGGTCGGTCCAGGTGGCACCGCCGTCGGTGCTGGCGACGACCCGGTCACCGGCGAGCGCGGCGAAGAGGGTGCCGTCCTGCACGGCGATGCTCTGCGGCTCACCCGGTACCGCCGCGCGCCGCTGCCACTGTTGCCCGCCGTCAGTCGACGACCAGACCGCGCCGTCCGGGGCGACCGCCCACACGCCGGTGCGGTCCCAGGTCAGCAGGCCGACGGCGGGGGCGCCGGGCACCGGCTGCCAGCTGCGGCCGCCGTCGGTGGAGCGCTGCAGGCCGTCGCGTCCGACGGCGAGAACGGTCTCGCCGTCGGACGGGCTGACCGCGAACCCGCCGATCGCAGTCCGGGAACGTTGCTCCCAGGTCCGCTGGTCGGAGCTGACCATGAACGCGCCGTCGGTCGAATTGTGGCCGTAGACCGAGCCGTGGGCGACCTGGAGTCCGTGGAAGTCCGCCGCACCGGAGAGCGACTTCTCCCGCCAGGTCGCCCCACCGTCGGTCGACTCGATCAGGCCCACGTTGGCCGGGCCGTGCGCGGAGTGGCCGGAGGCCAGGAAGTGCCCGGGGCCGACCACGGTGAAGCCCATCAGGTCCAGGTCGTCCGTCGAGACGCGTACGGCGGTGTGCGGGTCGTCGATGCGGAACAGCCCGACGTGCGTGGCGACGTGCAGGGCGCCGCTGCCGGGGTCGACCGCGATCCCGTGGACGTGCCCGAATCCCGCGTGCCCGGCACCAGCCGTGGTGTGGTCGTCCGAAGATCCCTGAGCGCGCAGGGCGAACACCACCACCACGGCGGCGATGAGGGCCAGCGCGGCCAGCGCCGCGATAACGCCCTTCCGCGTCGGTGCGGCCGGCGCACCGCGGCCCTGCGTCTTGCGCCCCGATCCGGACCTGCTGCGCGGTCGCGTCGGCTGCGACGTCCTGCTCATCGGCTACGTCCACTTCCTCGTCGTCGATCGACCTGCCCGGTGAGGAGTCCCCGGTGCGGGTTCAGGGTGACCTCTCGTCCCTACCAACCATGACTCGAAGCCGCCGGAACGCCCCTTCGAGGGCCATGAAGATTCTCTGAAGAAGAGGCCCGGTCCCTACTCGCCGGGCCGGCGGTTGATCACGCTGGAGACGCAGACCGAAGGAGTCGCCATGTCACCGCCGCTCACCCGCCGGCACCTGATCGCCGGGATCGCCGGGGCCGCCGGTCTCGCCGGCACCGCCGGGGTCGTCGCCGCCGTAGCCGACCGCAACACCCCGAAACTGGTCGCCCCTCACGCCGAGGCCGTCCGCCGCGCCGAACTGGCCCGGCACCGCCCCGGTGCCGCCACCGTCCGCGCCACCCTCAACCCCCGCCCGGTGACCCTGGACCTGGGCGGAGCGACGGTCGACACCTGGGGGTACGCCGAGACCGCGCCCGGCCCGCTGATCAGGGCGACGGCCGGCGACCTGCTCCACGTCGACGTGGTCAACGACCTGCCTGCGGACACCAGCGTGCACTGGCACGGCATCGCGCTGCGCAACGACATGGACGGCGTTCCCGGGGTCACCCAGGATCCGATCGGCGCGGGCGGGCGTTTCACCTACGAGTTCACCGTGCCCGACCCAGGAACCTACTTCTACCACCCGCACTCGGGGGTGCAGCTCGACCGGGCGCTCTACGGCGTCCTGATCGTGGACGACCCGAACGACGCGGGCCGCTACGACCAGGAGTGGATCGTCGTCCTGGACGACTGGGTCGACGGCACCGGGCGCACCCCGGACGACGTCCTGGCCGCCCTCGGCGGGGATATGGGCGGCATGCACGGCGGGCACGGCATGCCCGGCATGAACCACGGAGGTGGGATGCCGATGGGAGACGGTGGAATGGAGACCATGATGTCGCCGCTGCTCGGCGGCGCGGGCGACGTCGACTACCCGCACTACCTGATCAACGGTCGGGTGCCGGCCGCCCCCGTCACGCTCACCGCCCGGCCTCGGCAGCGGGTACGGATTCGACTGGTCAACGCCGCCTCCGACACCGCTTTCCGGGTGGCGCTTGGCGGACACCGGCTCACCGTGACCCACACCGACGGGTTTCCGGTCGTCCCGGACGTCACCGACGCAGTGGTCGTCGGCATGGGGGAACGGGTCGACGTCGAGGTCGTCGTCGCAGACGGGGTGTTCCCCCTGGTCGCGGTCGCCGAGGGCAAGACGGGGCAGGCGCTCGCGGTGGTGCGGACCGGAGGCGGACAGCCACCGTCAGCCCAGGTACGCCCGGCCGAACTCGACCGCCGCGTCATCCTCACCAGCCAGCTGCGGGCCGCCGACAGCGTACGGCTGCCCCAGCGCGCACCGGGCCGGACCCACGAGCTGGTACTCGGCGGCAGCATGATGCCCTACCGCTGGACCATCAACGGCAAGACCTTCACCAACGCCGAGCCGCTCCTGGTGCGGGAGGGCGAACGGGTACGGCTGCGGATGGTCAACCAGACGATGATGTTCCACCCGATGCACGTGCACGGACACACCTTCGCCCTCCGCGACGGCGGCCTACGCAAGGACACCGTCATCGTCACCCCGCACCAGAACGTCACCGTCGAGCTCGACGCCGACAATCCTGGACAGTGGATGATCCACTGCCACAACATCTACCACGCCGAGACCGGCATGATGATCAACCTCGCGTACCAGCCGTGAGCCGCCCGTACACGTGACCGGCCGGTCAGAGCGACCACCGGCTCAGCGCAGCGGGACCGACCCGGGTCGATGCGGGTGCGGAACCGGTACTGGCCGCGCGGGTACGTCGCCTGGCGGTGCAGTTGGTTGGCGGTCATCTACCGCTGGCCGTCGGCGGCCACGAGACACGGTGTCGGGCCGCAGCAGCCGCGGGTCGTAGATCAGGTCTCGTACTCGACGCCGGTCGGCTCTACCTCACCTGCTACGACCACGACGCGGTGCCAGCCCGCGAGTATGAAGATTCCCTGAAGTGCGCGCCGGCGAGCCGGGAGGATCGGTTCGCCCGGTCAGCGCATGGGTACGGGCGATGGAGTGGGGGCGGAATCGCGGGGAGCTCGCGGGTCGCACCTCGGTCGGAAGTGGTGAGAGGTCACGACGAAGGAATGGAGGCCCCAAGGATGATGGGCGAGCGGAATTCGGACGGGGATGGCCGCAGCAAGGGACTGTCGCACGAGAAGAAGATGTACATGCGTTTCGCGGCGATGATCCTGACCGCCATGGTCGTCATGTACGGCGTGATGTATCTGAGTACCTGGCGGTGGAGCGACATCCGCTTCAGCGAGAGCCGCATGTTCATGGCATTCGCCATGGGCGGCACGATGGGCATGGTCATGCTCGGCTGGATGCGGAACATGTACCGCAACACCAAGGCGAACCTGGGCATCATCGCGGCGAGCGTCCTTCTGCTCGGCACGGGTGTGGTCCTCGACCGCAGCCAGGCCACCGTGGACGACAGCGGCTGGATGAACTCGATGATCCCGCACCATTCGATGGCCATCACCCGGTCCGAGCGCGCCAACCTCAACGACGTACGGGTCTGCCGGCTCGCTGTGGAGATCAGCGAGGCGCAGCGGCGGGAGATCTCCGAGATGGAGTGGCTCATCGAGGACATCCGGCGCAACGGCGTGGCCGAGACCCCCGAGGAGGCGCAGGCCCGGCCCGTCCCCGAGTACGACGAGTCCGCCAGCCGCCGGTGCCCCGCCGGTTGAGCATGAACGAGTGCTCGGCACGACATCCCATCAGCGGTTTGAGGATGGCTGAAGGGCTCCAGTGATGCCGCGGCCGGGTGGGTGGTTCCCCGGGAAGGGGGCGCAGCAGGAGTCGGCGCGCGGCAGACAGCCTGTGATCCCGGACGGACTGCCACCGATCCCGCCTCAGGAAGTCGCAGATCGCCTGTGATACCAGTTACCCGAGGGGGGTACAGGTATCTGGCATAACGCGAGGTTGCGCCAGATGCCCGCGCCAGGGGCCAGTGGTCGGCCACGTAGACTGGTTGCCATATACCCCTACGGGGTATAGCGTGCCGTGTGGAGGTGGACGGCATGAGAGACCAACGCGCGACGCACGCCGATGCCATGGTGGTCGCCAACGACGACGAGCATCACCGGCATCAGGTGGGTGAGCACGTTGACGGCGGGCATCACGGCGGTGCCGGGCCGAGCGGTGGCCACCACCACGCTGGGCACGGATCCGCCGGCGGGCACGGATCCCATGACAAGCACGCAGGCCACGATCCGGAGCAGTTCCGGCGCAAGTTCTGGCTGAGCCTGGCGCTGACGATTCCGATCGTGGTGACCAGCCACATGGTGATGGGCTGGTTCGGCTACACGATCGACTTCCCGGGCATGAGCTGGGTGGGCCCGGTGCTCGGCTCGGTGGTGTTCTTCTACGGCGGCTGGCCGTTCCTGATCGGCGGTGTCCGCGAGGTCCGCGACCGGGCGCCCGGGATGATGCTGCTGATCTCGATGGCGATCACGGTGGCCTACGTCGCCTCGATGGCGACCAGTCTCGGCGCGTTCGATCTGGACTTCTGGTGGGAGTTGGCCGCGCTGGTCTCGATCATGCTGCTGGGTCACTGGCAGGAGATGAAGGCGATCGGTCAGGCGCAGGGCGCGCTCGCCGCGCTGGCGGCGCTCCTGCCCGACGACGCCGAGCAGATCGACGCCGACGGCGCGGTGCGCCGGGTGCCGGTGGCCGAGCTGCGGGTGGCGGACGTGGTTCTGGTCCGTTCGGGTGGCCGGGTGCCTGCCGACGGTCGGATCATCGACGGGTCGGCCGAACTGGACGAGTCGATGATCACGGGGGAGTCCCGGCCGGTGCCCCGTGGCGTCGGGGACCGGGTCGTGGCCGGCACGGTGGCGACCGACTCCGCGCTGCGGATCCGGGTCGACGCGGTCGGGGAGGACACCGCGCTGGCGGGCATCGGCCGGCTCGTGGCGCAGGCGCAGGCATCCAGCGGTCGGGCTCAGGTGTTGGCTGACCGGTTCGCGGCGATGCTGTTCTACGTCGCCACCGCCGCCGCGCTGGTCACCTTCGCCGCCTGGTGGACGCTGGGCGACCTCGACCAGTCCGTCGTCCGAACGGTGACGGTCCTGGTGATCGCTTGCCCGCACGCGCTCGGGCTGGCCATTCCGTTGGTGATCGCGCTGTCCACGGCGGTGTCTGCGAAGGCCGGCATTCTAGTCAAGGACCGCCTCGCCCTGGAGCGGATGCGCACCGTTGACGCCGTGCTGTTCGACAAGACCGGCACCTTGACCAAGGGCGCGCACACGGTCACCGCCATGGCCGCCGCCAGCGGTGTCAGCGAGGACGAGGTGCTGCGTATCGCCGGTGCGGTCGAGGCCGACAGCGAGCACCCGCTCGCCAGAGCCCTGGTCAAGGTGGCGCAGGATCGAGGATTGCGGGCGGTCGCGGGGGATTTCCGGTCGCTGACCGGTCGCGGGGTCCAGGCGACCGTCGACGGCACTACCTGGGCGGTGGGCGGGCCTGCCCTGCTGCGGGAGGTTGGTGCGCAGGTTCCCGAGGAACTGGCCACCACCACGCAGGCGTGGTCGGCCCGTGGCGCGGCGGTATTGCACCTGATCCGGCTGTCGCAGACGGGCCAATCGGTCGCTGTCGGCGCGTTCGCGCTGGAGGACGAGGTCCGCGCCGAGGCCCGTGAAGCGATCGCGGATCTGCGCGAGCAGGGCATCGGGAAGATCGTGATGATCACGGGTGACGCACGCCCGGTGGCCGAGGCGGTCGCCGCAGACCTCGGGTTCCGGCCCGGGGTTGACGAGGTGTTCGCTGAGGTGCTGCCGGCGGACAAGGACCGGGCAGTGGCTGAGCTGCAGGCCCGGGGGTTGACCGTGGCGATGGTCGGCGACGGCGTCAACGACGCGCCCGCCCTGGCCCGCGCCGACGTCGGCCTGGCCATCGGTGCGGGTACCGACGTGGCGATCGAGTCGGCTGGAGTCATCCTGGCCTCGTCGGACCCGCGCGGTGTCACCGGCGTGATCCGGCTGTCCCGGGCGTCGTACCGGAAGATGGTCCAGAATCTGGCCTGGGCCGCCGGGTACAACGTGGTGGCGATCCCACTCGCTGCCGGCGTGCTGGCCTGGGCCGGGGTTTCGCTCAGCCCGGCTGTCGGTGCGGTGTTGATGTCCGCCTCCACCATCGTGGTGGCCCTGAACGCCCAGCTCCTGCGCCGGGTCAAGCTCACCCCGGGACGCCGCTGACACGGTGCGTGCAACGGCCCGGTCGGGGCGATGCGACCGGGCCGCCGCACACCTGGGCAGGCACCGGTGACTAGCTCAGGGCATCATCGGCTGCCAGGTGGTGACCGGTGTCGGCGCTGCGCAGCGCCCGGCCGTTCGGTAGCCAGGTAGATGGGCCCTCCGCGCCGTCCGCGACGCATTGATCGCGCTCGCTGGATCGCCCAGCCCCGCGCACGCCCTACCGATGGCCGGCGCGGACGTGCTGCTGCGACTGCATCATCTGCGGGCCGGCGCTCACGCCCGCACCGGGCTGCCGCGTTTGCTGCTCTCGCTCGTTGCAGTTGCCGCACCGGCGCTGGTCGGGCTTGTAGCGGCAGCGGCTTTTGCGCTTGACCGTCGGGTGCGATGCGCCAGGGCACCTGATGGGTGTGCTGCGCGACCGGCGGCGCTCACGGGCACAGAGCCGTCGCGGACACCGGACACCAGGCCCCTGACGGCTTTCGTCACGGTCGTGATCGTCGCTGCCATGCAGGGCGGCCAGCCGTGCCAGAGCGGCTCGCTCCTGGTCTGAACCGTAGCTGACCCACAGGCTGGGGGATCAGCCGCGCTTCATGAGGCGGCCGACGGCGGCCATCATCTCGGTGGCCATCTCGTCGGCGCGGCCCTCGGCGGCACCTTCGTGCATGCAGTGTCGGGCGTGTCCGTCGAGCAGGCCGAGGGCGACCTTGTCCAGGGCGGCCTGGATGGCGGAGATCTGGGTGAGTACGTCGATGCAGTAGCGGTCGTCGTCGACCATCTTCTCGATGCCGCGGACCTGGCCCTCGACGCGGCGCAGCCGGGCGAGCAGTTGATCCTTGCTGGCGGTGTAGCCGCGGATCGGAGTGGGTGTGGTCATGAAACCCAGGATAGCCTACCCCGGGGGGGTATGCTAGCGTGCGATGAGAGATACCTCTGGGGGGTATCTTCGGGGCGGCGAGCCGCCCGTGGAGATCGATTGGGAGGAGCGTCCGGATGACCACCGCCATCTATCAGGTGAAGGGTATGACCTGCGGGCACTGCGTGAGCTCGGTGAGCACCGAGATCAGCGGGATCGCCGGGGTTCGCGATGTCCAGGTCGACCTCGCCTCCGGGCAGGTCACCGTCGACAGCGAGGCGCCGCTGGATCCCGCGGCGGTTGCGGCCGCGGTCGACGAGGCCGGCTACGAGCTCGTCAACGCCTGACCGTTCTCCCGAAGCTGACAAGAACTGAGGTATCCAGTCATGAACACGGCGACGAAGCTGAGCGGTTTCGCGCTCGGCCTCGCGGCGGTGTTCGGTGCGGCGTACGGGGTCGGTCAGCTGACCGACCCCGTCGCCCCAGCCGCCGGGACCCGCCACGACACGACCGCCGCTCACGGCAGCGCCCCCCATGACGGAACCGGAAGCGAAGCAGCCTCCCAGATTCCCGGCGGGCTGCTGGTTTCCGACCGCGGCTACACCCTGGCCCCGGTTTCCGCCCCACCCGGCGAGTTCGCCTTCCGGATCACCGGTCCGGACGGGCAGACCGTCACCGCCTTCGATGAGGCCCACGACAAGCGGATGCACCTGATCGTCACCCGCAGGGACCTGTCCGGCTTCCGGCATGTCCATCCCGAGATGGCCGCCGATGGCACCTGGCGGGTGGCCGCACCGTTCGGGGACCCGGGAACCTGGCGCGCCTTCGCTGACTTCATCCCCACCGGCGGTGAGGCACTCACGCTCGGCGTGGATGTCGACCTCCCGGGCGCCTTCACCCCGCGACAGGTGCCTGCACCGGCACGCACCGCCAGCGTGGACGGATACACGGTTGCCCTCGACGGTGACCTGCGGCCGGGGGCGACGGCGAAACTGACTCTGACCATCAGCCGGGACGGGGTGCCGGTCACCGACCTGCAGCCCTACCTCGGCGCCTACGGCCACCTGGTGGCCCTGCGCTCGGGTGACCTGGCCTACCTGCACGTGCACCCCGACGGGGAACCTGGTGACGGGCGCACCCAGCCGGGCCCGCAGGTGACCTTCCACACCGAGGTCCCCTCGGCCGGCACCTACCGGCTGTTTCTGGACTTCCAGCACGCCGGGACGGTGCGGACAGCTGAGTTCACCCTGACCGCCGCCGGCATCGGGGATCCCGCACCGGGCAGCCCGGCAGCGCCGCACGAGCCCACCAGCCCGGCCACGACCACCACTGACGGGCACGGCGACCCCGGCCACGGCCACGACTGATCGGAGCTGGCGATGACATCCAGTGCGAAACCCCTGCAGCTCGCCGCGAATCAGATCGAGCTGGCCATCGGTGGGATGACCTGTGCCTCCTGCGCGGCGCGGATCGAGAAGAAGCTGAACCGGCTGGAGGGTGTGTCGGCCACGGTCAACTACGCCACGGAGAAGGCGACCGTCCAGTACACCGGCGACATCACCCCGGACGACCTGATCGCCAGCGTGGAGAAGACCGGCTACCGTGCCGCCCTGCCACCCCCGCCAGGTCCCGCCAGCACCGCCGAGCCGGCCGAACCGGTCGACGAACTGCCCAGCGTACGGACCCGGCTGTGGGTCTCCGTGGCGTTGAGCGTCCCGGTGATCGCCCTGGCCATGGTGCCGGCCTGGCAGTTCACCTACTGGCAGTGGCTGTCGCTGACCCTGGCCGCCCCGGTGGTCGTCTGGGGCGGCCTGCCGTTCCACCGCGCGGCGCTGGTCAACCTGCGCCACGGCGCCGCCACCATGGACACGCTGGTCTCGATGGGCACCCTCGCCGCGTTGGGCTGGTCGGTCTGGGCGCTGTTCCTCGGCGACGCGGGGACGCCCGGGCTGAGCCACCCATTCAGCTTCGACGTCAGCCGAGACGGCGGTGCCGGGCACATCTACCTGGAAGCAGCGGCCGGCGTCACGACGTTCATCCTCGCGGGCCGCTACTTCGAGGCCCGCTCGAAACGGACCGCCGGGGCGGCCCTGCGCGCCCTGCTGGAACTCGGTGCGAAGGACGTCGCCGTGCTCCGCGACGGCGCCGAGATCCGCATCCCGGTCGACCAGCTCGTGGTGAGGGACCGGTTCGTGGTGCGTCCGGGCGAGAAGATCGCCACCGACGGGACGGTGCACGAGGGCACCTCCGCGGTCGACGTCAGCATGCTGACCGGCGAATCCGTTCCGATCGAAGTCGGCCCCGGCGACACCGTGGTCGGTGCCACCGTCAACGCCGGCGGCCGGCTCGTCGTCACCGCCACTCGCGTCGGCGCGGACACCCAGCTCGCCCAGATGGCGAAGCTCGTCGAGCAGGCGCAGACCGGCAAGGCCGCGGTGCAGCGACTGGCCGACCGGATCTCGGGGGTGTTCGTTCCCATCGTGATCGCCCTCGCGGCGGGCACCCTCGGATTCTGGATCGGCAACGGAGGTGGTCTGGCAGCGGCGTTCACCGCCACCGTGGCCGTACTGATCATCGCCTGCCCGTGCGCGCTCGGGCTGGCCACCCCGACCGCGCTACTGGTCGGCACCGGTCGTGGTGCCCAGCTCGGCATCCTCATCAAGGGGCCGGAGGTGCTGGAATCGACCCGGCGGATCGACACGGTGGTGCTCGACAAGACCGGCACCGTGACCACCGGAAAGATGACCCTGGTCGACGTACACCCGATCGAGGACCAGGACGCCGACGAGTTGCTTCGGCTCGCCGGGGCGATCGAGGCGGCCAGCGAACACCCGATCGCCCAGGCGATCGCCGCCGGCGCCGCCGACGCGGGGCCGCTGCCGCCCGTGACCGGGTTCGCCAACGTCGAAGGTCTCGGTGTGACCGGCCTCATCGAGGGCCGTGAGCTGGTGGTGGGCCGTGCCCGGCTGCTGCGTGAGCGCGGCCTGCACATTTCCGCCGAGGTGGAACGGGCGGCCGGCCAGGCGGAATCCGCCGGGCGTACCGCCGTGCTGGCCGGCTGGGACGGACAGGCTCGCGGTGTCCTCGCCGTCGCCGACGTGGTCAAGCCGACCAGCCGGGCGGCGGTCGGCCAGCTGCGGGCGCTCGGCCTGAAACCGATCCTGCTCACCGGCGACAACACCACCGTCGCGAACGCGGTGGCCGCCGAGGTCGGCATCGACGAGGTGATTGCCGAGGTGCTGCCCGCCGACAAGGTCGACGTGGTCAAGCGCCTCCAAGCCGACGGGAAGGTGGTGGCGATGGTCGGCGACGGCGTCAACGACGCCGCCGCGCTCACCCAGGCCGATCTGGGCCTGGCCATGGGCACCGGCACCGACGTGGCGATCGAGGCATCCGACCTGACCCTCGTCCGGGACGACCTGACCGCCGCCGTGGATGCCATCCGGCTGGCCCGGCGTACCCTGCGGATCATCAAGAGCAACCTGTTCTGGGCCTTCGCCTACAACGTCGCCGCCCTACCCCTGGCGGCGGCGGGGCTGCTCAACCCGATGATCGCCGGTGCCGCGATGGCCTTCTCCTCGGTCTTCGTGGTCGCCAACAGCCTCCGCCTGCGCCGCTTCCACCCCATCGGATAAGCCCCGCATGTCGAGGCGCCCATCGCTGGTACGGATGGGCGTCTCGCATCGCCTTCGAAGGCTGCTGGGCGTCCCAGCCAGCGACGGCTCGCCCCCGGTGACGGCCTGTCTTCAGAACGCTCGTCGGCCTCAAGCCCATCCCGCGGCAGGCCCATGGGCGCGGAGGGCATGACGGACGAGCTGACGGGTAGCTGAACGGATGACCCACGACAAAGGAGCCGACGATGACAACGATGGCGATGCTTGACACGTACCCGCAGTCCATGAACTTGGATCGCACGACGTTGGCGGCGGTGATCGACACTATCAACGCGTGCAGTCAGGCCTGCACCGCGTGTGCGGACGCCTGCCTCAGCGACAACATGGTTGCCGAACTGACCAAGTGCACCCGCTCGAACCTGGACTGCGCTGACATCTGCACCACCACCGCGCGTGTCCTGTCACGGCACACCGGCTACGACGCCAACATCACCCGCGCCATGCTCGAAGCATGCGCCACCGCCTGCAAGGCATGCGGCGACGAGTGCGCGGCGCACGCCGACATGCACGAACACTGCCGCGTCTGCGCAGAGGCGTGCCGTGCCTGCGAGCAGGCGTGCCGGGACCTGCTCGCCACGACCAGCTGACAGCAGCCGAACGGGCGGCCGTCACCGAATCTTGAGCCCCTTGCGCCCATTCGTTGCGGCCGCCCCACCCGTGCGATGCCGCCGGGCCGAGCCGCGGGCGGCGAACCCGGTCGTCCCCCTCGGTTTATAGATGGCCAGTACCGTGGCCGTCAGAAGGATCACCAGGCCACCGACGGCATGGACGACCAGCGACACCACCGCCTCACGCCACTGCATCCCATCCGCCGGGGGCGGTGACGCCACCATCGCGTCGGCGAGCGCGGCAACCGGTTCCACTTGCATGATCAGGACTGCCGTGGCCACCACCACGATGGCCAGCTTGATCAGCACCCACCAGTGACGCACCAGGCCCCACGGTGAGACGAGCGACGACACCACACCGCTGAGCAGCGAGGCGACCGCGAGGGGAACGATCGCGAACCGGACGGCCAGATCCATCGCCAGACAGGCAGCGCGCATCACGAGCGGGTCGTCGCCGCGTAGCGCTGCCAAGGCCAGGACGAGGAACACGACGACCGCGCCGAGCCACCCGAGCGATGTGACCACGTGCACGAACAACGACGCCTTGCGGATGTGCCACGGCATGCGTGCTATCGCCCGCCCGGCAGATGCCGGCCTGGACCATGCTCACCGGCCACACCGGTCACCTGGAAGACGACGAACGTCACCAGCAGCAGCGCCACCACCAAGCCCGCAGTCTTCACCCACCGCGGCACCCTCGTTGACGACTCCTGCTCCTCTGCCTGATCCGCCATGACACTCCCTACCGATGTCGCGCCACCTGACTCCAGCTTTATCGAGACAGTGTGTCTTACTGAGGTCGTGGTGTCTACGCGGGCGGCGGGGTGTATCGTGCAAGGGTGCCGAGGTTGTGGAACGACACGATCGAGGCGCACCGGACGGCGGTGCGCCACGCGGTCCTCGACGCCGCCGCAGCCCTGGTCGCCGACCACGGCCTGACCGGCGTGACCATGTCGGGCATCGCCGAACTCACCGGCATCGGCCGCGCCACCCTCTACAAGTACTTCCCCGACGTCGAGGCGATCCTGCTCGCATGGCACGAACGGCAGGTCACTCACCACCTGGATCACCTCCATGCCATCCGGGACAACGCCGTCGGCCCATCGGAGCGGCTGCACGCCGTCCTGGCGGCCTACGCGCGGCTGTCGCGGCACCGCCAGGGCGGTGACCTCGCCGCCGCCCTGCATCGAGGCGACCACGCCACCGAGGCACACGCACGCTTGCATGCCCTGCTCCGGGAACTGATCACGGACGCCGCCGAGGCCGGACAGGTCCGCGACGACATCCCCGCCGATGAGCTTGCTGCCTTCTGCCAGCACGCGCTTTCCGCCTCGGCAACCGTGACATCCGACGACGGGCTCCACCGCCTCGTCAGGCTCACCCTCACCGCGCTCCACGCCGCTGCCGACCGCCCAACCTCCCAGCAAGCCCCACGCTGACGCCGGTCAGTCGAGGGCCTGACAGCCTGGGGCAACGTGGCATATACGGAAGATCTTGGGGATCTCTCGGGCTGCAGAGGTCGCTGGTGACAGTGAGACAAGCGGTTCGCCGCTCGATGTTGCTGTGGCGTGGAGGCCGAGAGGCGGCTTCGCGGGCAGTTGTTCGATCGGGAGAAGCCTTGTTCTGGATCTCGAAGGAGTGAGGGGCGCCGGTCGTTGATCTCCAGCGCCCCTGTCGGGCCGGACATCTCACAACCGTCTCACGGACGGTCTGGCAAGCCTCGGTGAATGTCGGTGCGACCCGGACTCTGACCTTGCCGCTGACCCGCACGTCCGACACAATTCGGCACTGCCTGGCGGATCTCAGTAGGTCGGCTGGTTCACTGGGGGTCAAGGGGTCGTCGGTTCGAATCCGGCCGTCCCGACAAAGAAAAAGACCTGACCTGCGGAAACGCGGTCAGGGCTTTGACTTTCTTCGATGGAGATTTGAAACGCCCCCGAAAACCGGGCTGGTGGGTGCGGTCGGTTCGGGTTGGCGGCGAGGCGTTCCAGAACGTCGGAGACGTCGGGGGCCTGGACGGGCTTGGCGATGTAGTAGGTGGCGGTGACCTCCTCGCTGGAGTGGCCAAGCTGTGCGGCGGCGCTCTTGGTGTCGGCTTCCTCCTTGATCAGGGTGGCCACGCGGAAGCTGTGCGGGGTGACCCAGTCGAGGTCGGTGTCGGCGCGGGCCTGGCGCCACTGACGGCGGACGTTGTTGGGGGAGAGCCAGGTACCGCGCCGGGAGGCGAAGATCGCGTCGTGGGGGTTGTCGGCGGCGCCGACGTTGCGGGCCATGAGCATGCCGACGGCGAATCGGGGCAGGACGAGCATCTTCCTCGGGACCCGCGGCTTCGTCGGCGGTACCCAAGACGACACCGGCCTCACGCACCTCAACGCCCGCGAGTACGACCCCACCCTAGGCCGATTCATCAGCCTCGACCCCGTCCAAGACCTCGCTAACCCGCAACAGTGGAACGGCTACAGCTACGCCAACAACAACCCCACCACGTTCAGCGACCCCTCCGGCCTGTATCCCCTCGGCGACGGTAGCGGACACGTCCGGGCCTACCAGACCTCCAAGGGCAAGTACAAAATCGTCGACTACATCCCGAAATCCACCAGCAAGGGCAAAACGGGGCCAACATCGACGTCGACCGGAAGTTCAAAAAGAGCAGCGGCGGCGGCAAGCGCAAAATCGGAGACGCGACACTCGGTGTTGAACCAGGTGTCAAAGAGGTCTGGACGCTAGACCACATCGCGAACGTCAAAACGGCAAAAACGAGGTCATCTTCAACTGCACCGCCAGGGTGAAACTTTGATCAAATCGGGGATCCGCTGCATCAAAGGTGGATCTTGGCAGACGTCTGGTGTCACAACAACCCTGTCCGCTACAAGGAATCCGACCCCGGAGGCGTCGAGGCAGGCGCGGAACTCATCGCCGAACTCAGCGGATATTGGCCCGGCACCGAACCGCCATACGACACCGTCGGTCATCGACGCCTATCGCACCGCACTACATCCATACGTAGGTATGTCCAACTTTTTCTGCCGGCTACGCTTACGGCAACCCTAGGGACGCAATCACGCCCGTCTGCGCACTCAGCGCGAACTTGACGACTGAAGCAGGCTGCACGCAGAGGACCATGAAGGCAGTGCACGCTGAATGCTTGCCAGGTCCGCATCCGAGTAGTCCGGCGGCGCTTCACCTATTCCTTCCATCTCGAGCACATAGAAGTCCGCCGAACCGCCCGATACGACAAGCTCTGCCTCCGGAAAGAACCTGAGGCTGATTCGAAATGAATCACTGCTGCACTCAGGCACGCTCGACATGACCGACAATGCCATAAGGGGTGGGAGCACAGGGGGTGAACTCCAGCTGAACGAACGAAGACCTCGCACTACAAGCAGGGCACAATTGCCGACGTCGAATTGCAAGGAGGTTCGCAACTCGACAAGTAGGGCCGCCGTCGCCGTGAGCGCGAACACCCTCCCGTCGAGCAACTGGGCCTCCTGCAGAGCATCCATCTCCCTTAGGGGGTCCATTTCGACCGACTTCGGCGCTGACGTATAACGACCCGCTCTGATCAAGTCCTCTATTGCGATCATGGGATCGGGATGTGGTTGTAGGGATCAGCCTTGCTGACCGTCTGCCCGGTTATGGGATTAACCGACTGTCCTGCCTTGTTCATGTAGACCACATATCCGTTTACGTATTGATGCTTGCCAGTGGTGACTGGATCCATCACGCGGACTTGCACCACCCGAGGATCCAGACCCGGGGTACCAACCGGAATGTCATAAGTCCAGCCCTTCCCAGTGGCGACCGGAGTTCCAGCGGCCCCGCGGGGCAGAGGCAGCACTTCTCCGCCGGGTCCAGTTACCGAACCGATAGGACAGTTGGTGTTGTGCACAAGCACCGGCGTGTCGCCAGCCATCACATAGTACGTGTGGGTCTGGTCGACGGTGAGGTCGTACATAGTGGCCGCGCCGTCGTAGGCGTGCACTGCGCCGACGGGGACGGTTGCGTTGTGGAGGCTGAGGAGGTCTTCGCCGACGGCGAGGTCGCCTCCGTCGATCCAGGTGTTGCGGGTTTCGCTCCAGAACAGGTGGTGTTGGGTGGTGTTGATGACGGCGGTGGCGCCGTCGGGTAGGTCGACGGTGATGTCGGCGAGTTCGGTGTCGTGGTTGATGTGGGTGGCGGTGACTTGGCGAGGCCGGGTTTCGTCGGTGGTGGGGTCTGTGGCGAGTACCCAGTCACCGGTCTTGATGTGTTCGATGGGTTTTGTGGTGCCGTCGGCCATGACGACTTCGGTGCCGCGGGCGAAGCTGTTGCCGGCGGGGACCAGGCATGCCTCGGCGCCGCTCTTGCCGCGTTTGCCTCGGAGCCACTCGTAGGTGTCGGCCGCGTAGTCGCCGCATTTCCTGGTGCAGCCGGGTAGGAACCCGAGAGCTTCTGCGCCAGCGGTTTTGAAGTCGCCTCGATAGGCAGCGGCCGCGAGGCTGGCAATGCCGTAGCCTGTGTCGGCTACACGGCATATGACCATTAGGGAACACGTGATGTCAGTAAGAAGCTGTCCGACGAATCCAGGTTCCTGCTTTTTCTTTATTTTGAACTTCGCGGATGCGGCGTAGGCTTTCTGTTCTGCGGCGGCTTGGCAGGCGTAGGGGCTACCCTTGGCGCAGTGGTTTGTTTTTCTGGCTTTAGAAGTACCGTAAGGGCCGTACGACAGCTCGCCTGCTCCTTCTCCGTTGAAGTGGGGGTCGGTGCCGACGAGGAAGTCGGTCCAGATTTTGCCGCTTGGGTCGCTGAACGTGGTGGGGTTGTTGTTGGCGTAGTGGTAGCCGTTCCATTGTTGTGGGTCGGTGAGGTCTTGGATCGGGTCGACGCTGATGAATCGGCCGAGGGTGGGGTCGTATTCGCGGGCGCCGAGGTGGGTAAGGCCGGTGTCGTCTTGGGTGCCGCCGACGAATCCTCGGGTGCCGAAGAAGGTGGGTTGGGTGGCGCTGCGGTCTTCGCCGTAGGGGAGGTGGCGCTTTCGGTTGGTGGTGAGGTCGTGCCGACGCCCGAGACTGCGCGACGCAGGGCAGCCTCTCAGCCTGCGCTTGGACGGGACTCGCCGCAATCCCCGTTGTCGGCAAGGTCGGTGGCTTCCTCGGGAAACGGTTTTACCGCTGCGCTACAGATTTCTTTAAGAAGACCTAAAGATTCAGCGACGACACGCAAGTCCTCATGGCCGATGGCAGTACCAAGCCCATCAGGGATCTACGAGTCGGCGACGAAGTCCTCGCAACAAATCCCGAAACGGGCGAAAGTGGCAAACGCAGGGCTACCCACGTTTGGGTGCACGAGGACAACCTTCATAACCTGACAATCGAAGGCGGTAACCTAGGCACCACCGATGATCATCCCTTCTGGAACGAGACCGACCGCGAATGGCAAGCAGCCCACGCCCTCGACCGCGGAGATCGGCTAACCGGTCCGTATGGCAGCGCGGTCGTCACCGCGGAAATCTCGCCCTCCGTGTGGCACGCACTTGCCTACAACCTCACCGTCGACGACACCCACACGTACTACGTGCTCGCCGGCAACACGCCGGTCCTCGTGCACAATACCAACGAAGGATGCCTGGTCACCCAGACACTCGGCGCAGGCCCGCATGCTAGAGAGGGCGTTGGGCTTGTAAACGGAAACATCAAGGATCCGGGAGTGATCCAACTCGTAGACGAAGCTGGCAACAAGTACGGTTGTCACACTTGTGGCGCTACAACGCCGAAGACTAAGAGTGGTGCGTGGGTCCGGGACCATCAGCCGCCGACATCCATAGCAGGGCAAGGTCCTCAAACCGCGTATCCTCAGTGTATGGACTGCATGAGGAAGCAAGGCGGTATGGTGCGGCAGTTGGGAGAGGAGAACTATGATTTCGACTGACGGCCTGCTCGGGTCATTTACTGTCCCATTTGAGCATGGTCTGCTGGTTGTGGAGGACTCTGCAACTCGTGCCAGGCATGATAATTGGAACGCTGCTACCGAGCAGGTGCACCTGGAGCTGGACTCTCTGTATATGGGGGTGCAAGGTTCGGTGGATGGGCCGGTTTCGGTCGAGGTATATGATGCGGATCTCCCTGAGGCTGCGACCACGAGCATGGTGCTCCGCTTCTCCGCGGAGATCCCTTTACCGTCGGGCGTTCTCAAGGTGAGTGATTCTGACAGCGCTGCAGTTCTCTCGCTGCGCGCAATTGGCGAGAGTGCTCGAATTCGTATCTTCGTCGACGACGATGAGTGGCCAGCCTTAGTCGTAATCGTGCTCGAGTAGGAATGTTTGAGGTCGGTTCTATCAATCCCCTGAAAACGTGGAGGGCTCCTTAGGGTCCTGAATAGTCAGGTTGTGTCGGGTTCGAGGGTCAGTCCAGTGCAATGGCAACGTGCCATTCCATAGTGGAATAATTGCTTGGACAACGCGTCGCACGGTGCGAGATCAGGTCGCGTCGTGCAGCCAGGTTCGGCATAGCCACCAGGCGGTCATGGCGCCGAAGGTGCCCGCCGGGTCGATGCCGGTGACGGCGGCGAAGCGCCGGACCCGATTGCGAACTGTGTTGGGGTGCACGAAGAGTCTCGCCCCGGCGAGGTCGACATCGCGGTCGCTCTCCAGCCAGGCGAGCACGGCGTGCGCCACCGATTCGGCAGTCGGTCCGAGTGTCGCCCAAGTGGGCGCGTACCGGTCGAGCAGCACCGTTGCCAGGTCTGCCCGCTCGGTCAACGCCGCCAGCCAGGCCACATCGGCAATGTGGATCAGCCCGGTGCGGCCGGTGGACTCGGCGGCGGTCAGGGCCGCGGTGGCGAGCCGCTGCACCGGCGCGAGTTTCTCCGGTTCGGCCGGACCGGCGAGCCCTGCCACGGCCCCGGTCCCCTTCAGGCGGGCGGACGGAGCCCGGGACAGAACTCCGACCATCAGGTCGTCCACGGTTGCGCACAGCACCGGCGGGTGCTCGCGCACGGCTCGTTCGATGCCTGCGGCGGTCTCCCCGGGCCGGGCGACGAGCACCCACAGCCCGCCGGTGACCGGAAGGCCGGCCTCGGCGGCTGCCAGCGTGGCCGCCGAACCACCCTGGAGCAGCCGCCGCAGCAGTGCCGTGTCCCGGTGCCCGGGAAGCGGATCCGTGCTGGCTCCGGTAGCCCGATGCGCGCTGATCAGCCGGGCCCGGACGGCCTCAGCCCAGTCGTCGTAAAGGTCCCGGACGTCCAGCAGTTGCTCGGCGCTGACGCCTTGGTCCCGGGCGAGTTCCCGGGCCCGGGCCCAGATCGCGCGCTCGGCGAAGTGGATCGCGCCCAGCACCGATTCGATCGGCACGCCCTGCCGGGCACGGGTGACACCGAGGTCCGCGACGAACGACAGCTCAGCTTCGGTGGGGCCGCGCCGTGCGGCCAATGCGCGGGTTGCGGCCACCAGCAGAGCGCGGGTGTGCCCGGCGATGTCGGAGGTGGGCAGTGCGGAGACCTCCCGCACGGTGGTACGGACTCCGGCGACCACCGACGGCAGCAGTTCGTCATCGCCCACGACGCGTTCGATCAGGTCCACCATCGTCGTCCAGCCGTCCGGATGCGTCATCCTGTCATGCTCCCCGCCGTTGTGGTGCGCTACAACAAGAACCCGAAACTGCGTGCTCCACGCCATGTATTAGCCCCCGTGCCAGGCCCTACGGTTTGGCGGAAGCTACAACCGTCGAGGAGCACCATGGCCGTTTCTTCGAGTCGGGTGGCGGTGATCGGTGTGGGAGCGGCCGGTCTCGCCACGGTGAAGGCGCTGCTCGACGCCGGTTGTGCGGTGGTGGCGTACGAAAAGGGTGACCGGCCCGGTGGCCTGTGGGTCAGGGACAACAGCAGCGGCCTGTCTCCGGCGTACGCCTCCCTGCACTTGAACACCAGCAAACGCCGCACCGAGTTCGCGGATTTTCCGATGCCCGCGGACTGGCCCGACTATCCGTCGGCCAGTCGCGTCGCCAGTTACCTGGCCGACTATGCGCAGTCGTTCGGGCTCATTCCGCACATCCGGTTCGGGAGCACGGTCACCCGCGTCGAGCGTGACCGGCTCTGGGCGGTGACGACCGAGTCCGGTGACACCGAGCGGTACGACGCCGTGGTGGTCGCGAACGGCCACAACTGGCATCCGCGCTATCCGGATCCGGCTTATCCGGGGACGTTCCACGGCACCCAGATGCACGCCCACGACTACCGCACTCCGGACGTCTTCCGGGATCGGCGGGTGCTGATCGTCGGCATGGGCAACTCGGCCATGGACATCGCGGTGGACGCCTCGCACGTCGCTCGAGGGCCGGTCCTGCTCTCCGCCCGGCGCGGCGTCCACATCGTCCCCAAGTACCTGTTCGGCCGCCCGGCCGACGCGACCGGCGGCGCCCTCGCCGCCCTGCCGTGGCGGCTGCGGCAGCGCATCGCCGAGACCCTGTTGCGGCTCGCCGTCGGGACCCCACAGAGGTACGGCTTACCCGCCCCGGCCGGTGGCCTGTTCCAGAACCATCCGACGATCAGCGACACGATCCTGCACCGGCTCACCCACGGCGAGGTGACCCCACGTCCCGGCATCGAACGGCTGGACGGGGAACGGGTGATGTTCACCGACGGCAGCGCCGACCCGGTCGACGTGATCGTCTGGGCCACCGGGTACCGGGTGAGTATCCCGTTCCTGTCCCCTCAATGGCTGGGCGCCGACCCCCAGCAGCTGCCGCTGTACCAGCGGGTCTTCCATCTCGACGACCCCAGCCTGGCATTCGTCGGCCTGATGCAGTCCACCGGTGCCGCTCTGCCGGTCGTGGAGGTCCAGGCCAAACTGGTCGCCGCGTATCTCTCCGGCGGCTATGCCCTGCCCGGCATCGACGAACAGCAGCACGCCGTGCAGCGAGCCTTGCGCGCCGCCATCGAGCGGTGGGGCACGAACGCGCGGCCGCACATGCGTATCGATTTCGACCGGTACGTCGCCGACCTGCCCAGGGAGATCGCGGCTGGCCGGAATCGCCTCGCCCGGGGCGGACGCACCTTCACCGCCGAGGAGAGTGTGGTTTGAGCGCCCGAGACCCCCGCGGATTGCGTGTCCTCGTCACCGGTGCCTCCGGCACGTTCGGCCGGGCCATCTGTGCCCGGCTGGACGAACTCGGGGCCCAGGTCGTCGGGTTGGACCTGGCCCCCCGTGCCGATGACCCGGTCCGGGTCCTGGCCTGCGACATCACCGACGACGACGCGGTGCCGGCGGTGGTACGCGAAGCAATTGACCAGCTCGGTGGGCTCGACCTGCTGATCAACAACGCCGGGATCGGTGGGCCCGCCCCGGCCGAACTGGCGCCGGGCGCGGAAGTACGCCGCCAGCTCGACATCAACCTGCTGGGCACCTGGCGGGTCACCGCCGCATGTGTAGGCGCACTGGTCGCCTCTGGTGGCCGGATCGTCATGCTCAGCTCGCGGATGGCCGTCATGCAGTTGCCGCTGGCCGCTGCGTACGGTGCCTCCAAGCGCGCCCTGGTCGCATACGCGGACGCGCTGCGTCTGGAGCTCGGCACCCATGTCGGCGTCACCTGCGTGTACCCGTCGGCGGTACGAAGCCCGATCCACGACTCGACGGCCGCGGCCGGGCTCTCGCTGGAGGGCATGAGCCAGTACGAGCCGCTGGACGGGGTGGTCCGGACCGTGCTGCGCGCCGCGCTCAGTCGTCGTCCTCGCCGTGATCTACCCACCACCCGGCGGGGCGCGGTCGAGTTCTTCCTGGCCCGTCACCTGCCGGCGCTGACCGATCGGATCGTGGCGCGCATCCTCGCCGGCCGGGTCCGCTCCGGCGCGTTCCAGGGCGCCGAGCTTGCCGCGGGTGTGGTCGCACGGCACGAGGCGACCCGATGACGGCGCTGCGCGGGTCGGCGGGCGAGGTGCGGAGCAGGGCAGGCGACCTGATCGCGTACGCCACCGGTTCGGTCGGGATGGGCGTCTGGGTGACCGTCCCCGGCCTGCTGTTGCTCTATTTCCTCACCAGTACGCTCGGTGTCTCGCCGTTCCTGGCCGGTCTCACCCTGCTGCTGCCGAAGATCATCGACATCATCGTGCATCCGATGCTGGGCAGCCGATCCGACCGGGAAGCGCGCAGCAGCGGACACCGACTCGGCATGCTGCGGGTCGGTCTGCTGCTTCCGGTGGCCATGGTGGCGATGTTCTCGGTGCCCGCCGGTTTCTCCGGCGCATCGGCGGCGCTCTGGGTGGGCGGCTGGTTCATCGCCGGCAACCTGCTCTTCGCGTGTTTCCAGGTGCCCTACCTGACCACCCCGTCCGATCTTCGAGTCGGGTACCACGAGCGCACCCGGGTGTTCATGTTCCGGATGCTTTTCCTCACCCTCGGGTTGCTTGGTGCCGGTGTGGCCGCACCGGCGCTGGTGGAGTCGGGACGGCGCGGCGACTACGGCTGGATGGCCCTGCTGCTCTCCGGCGTCATGGTGATCTCCGGGCTGGTCGCACTGACCGGGGTACGGCGTCTCACTGCCCACGCCGGTTTCCGGATGCCCGACCAGCAGGCGGCCCACTCGACCATCGGTGACATCGCGGTCGCCTGGCGGGACCCCGACTTCCGCGCGCTGGTGCTGTCCTACCTGTTCACCGGCACCACTACTCACCTGTTCCTCGCAGCGCTGCCGTTCTACACCAAGTACGTCTTCGAGAACTCTGGACTAACCGCCCTGTTCATGGGGGCGTTCCTCGGTCCAGCGGTCATCGCCGGTCCGGTGTGGATGCAGGTCTCCCGGCGCATCGGCAAGCAGCCTGGCCTGCTGATCTGCCAGGCGGTCTTCGTGGCCGGTTCGCTGGCGCCGCTGCTCGGCTACGGCACCGGGCCGGCTGTCGCGGTGGTCGGCATCCTGGGCATCGCGTTCGCCGGGCTGCAGCTGTTCGCGTTCTCGATGGTCCCGGACGCGGTCGCGGCCGCCGAGCAGCGCGGTACCGTCCGGGCTGGCGCCTACACCGGTGTCTGGACTGCCACCGAAGCCACCGGCACCGCAATCGGCCCGTACGTGTACTCGGCCGTGCTCGCCCTGGGCGGCTTCATCTCCACCACCGAGGGGCAGACCGTGACGCAGCCGGAGTCCGCCCACACCGCCCTGTTGATCGGCTTCACCGTGGTCCCGGCGGTGCTGATGGCCGCGGCGCTAACATTCCAAGTGCGCTGGAAGCTGGATCCGACACGCCACACCGGTTGAGCATTGCGTGCTCAGGCCGGGCACCGGTCGCCGAGCGAAAGCTTGCATGGCCAGCGTCCGGAGCATCGGGCGGGGAGCCAGCAGCCAGAATGGGGGCTGACGTTGCCGGCATTGCGCCGGTTCGGGTTCGGCGATCACGCGGTGCCACCGCTGCCAAAGCGTCCCGCACCGCCGCATCGACGGCTGGTCAGTCGGCGACGCGTTCGATGAGGACCCGGCGCACGCCGGCGTCGAGCAGCGCCTGGGCGCGGTGCTGGCCGTTGTTGTAGCCCTCCCGGCTCGGCCAGGGCGCATACGGACGGATCGTGTCGACCATGAGCGAGAACAAGGCCTCGTGTTCCCAACCGGCGAGACCCGGTGCGTCCGGATGGTTGAGCACGTACGAGGGCGTGTCCTCAAAGCCAACGCCGGCGGCCTCAGCTCGCGCGACGAGGCGTTGGCGAGGCGGGACACGACGTGCCAGTCGCCCCCGTGGTACCAGCAGCAGTCACGCCCGCCTCGACGCGGCACGAGCTGGCGACCAAGCCGGCGCCACCACGACACCCCGGACCTCATACAGCCGTCCTTCCGGAACGGCGCCGGGCGCGGCAGCAGAACCACCGGCTGGGCCACGTACGTCGACTCCGGGTCCGGCTCGATCTCGGGTGGGACGAAGCCGCTCCCGCGCTCCATGTCGACGTGTCGACCGACGAGCGCGTCAACGGCGGCGGGGGACACCTGCTTTATCTCGACAAACTGGCCGCAGAATCCGACTGGCGATCACGCAGGGATCGATCTGGGCGTGAATTGACTTGAGCGTAGTCGGGACCGTCTCGACGTCAGCGTCGACACGCTGCTGACCTGCTGGTCGACGCCTTGGGGACTCCGTCAGCCCTTGTGCCAGCCCGGAGTCCACACGCCGTCCTCGACGGTGTAGTCGCCGAATGGGCCAGCGCGTACTCCGCCTCGGCGTCGCGGGGCTGTCGCCGTGATTCTGCTTGGGAGCAAGTGACGAGAAACCCCAGGTTACGCCAGTTAGTTGGCAGCGGAAGAAGTGGCTGCCGCCGTGTTTGCGCTCGGCGCCAGCTGGAAGTGCCAGATGATTTGGCTTGGTGTTCCGTCCCAGGCGGCGCAGGCTGCCGCCGGGACGATGCCCAGCAGCGACCAAGGCCAGACGTCCCATGGTCCTGTCGCGATGTCCCCGGGCATGTCCTCGCTGGTGTTGCCGGACATCCGAGGCTCCTCGCAACGCTGTAGCTGCAGGCCCAATGGCAGGGCGACGTGGAGGTAGTCGCTGGCCCGATGGCGGAACGCAGGTAGCAGCCCCGGATCACCTTCGGCAGAACGCACTCGCGGCACTGACCCCAATGCCACGAGCTCTTGGTGCACGTCCGTGATTACTAGATGGCCGCCAGGGCGCAGTACGCGGGCGAACTCGGTGATCGCCGGTCCGACGTCGGGGAGGTGGGTCAGCGCCAACGCACACACGATGACGTCGACGTGGTCGTCGGGTAGGGGAATCTGGTGCAGGTTGCCCTGCCGCAGTTCGGCGTTGGGAACACGGGTACGAGCGTGAGCCAGCATTTCCGGGGAGCTGTCGACGCCGATGACCCGGTGGCCCTGTTTGGCGAGGTACTCGGTGTATCTGCCGGTGCCGCAAGCCGCGTCCAAGGCGACGCCAGGTGGCAGGGAGCCGAGGATCTCCTGCACGATGGGTTCTTCAATGTCGAACAGCCCGTTACCTGGTTGATCGTAGGTCGCGGACCACACCTTGTAGCCGTTCACGGTGTCGACCTGCGCTGCGGTGACCCCGTCACCGTTCAGCGATGGGCTGTCCAGAAGGCGCCGGACCTCGCTGATCCGCGCTTCGACGAAGTCCCGGTCGTAGTCGCCGGCGAAGGCACGCAGCAACGCCACGCCCTCTAACCCCAGTGTGTAGGCGAGCGGGTGCTGGTATGCCATCCCGTGACGGTAGCGACCACGCGCGGGTCGGACTACCAATTTCCACGGCTCAGCTCTGCGACTGGCCCCGGACCGGTGTCAAAACTCGCGGACACGAAATCTATCGACGATCACGTGATGCTGGAGCCGATGTTGAACCGGTCTTCAAAGCCGCGGAGATGGTCAGTCGTCGTCTTCGAGCCCGTATTTGCCCTTCAGCGTTGCTTGCCTGGTTCAAGGAGCAAGCTCGTCCAGCAGTCCTGCTATGCATTTGCGATGGCCTTATGCCGACGTCGGTCCGTCCGGATCGCCTCCGATGGGCATGAGGTGGTCGAATGATTCCGCCCGCACCGCGGTCACCGGCAGTTCGAGGCTGGACTCGGCGGCGACGGTGACCCGGATTGGTGCAGTGGTGACCCTGATAAGACAGCTTGGTCGGCGTCCTGGGTCCGGCCGGCGACGCACTGGACAGGGGGTGGGCGACGGGAGGCGGCAGGACATCGCCCCCGTTTACCCCCCGAAAACCCTCACTGAAAGTCGACAATAAGTGACAAGAAGCGCCCAGTACCTGATTGTGTCTGTGCAGCTCAACGCCGGATTTTGGCGCTCAACGACAAGTCGGATTCAGCTACGTTCCGTAACAAGGGGTTTTGACAACGAATGACAAGTCTTGGAGGTCGATGCTCGACAAGAGGTTGTTGTGGGTTTAAATCCTCTTGTGCTGGTGCTCTCCGTCAGAGCTCGGCGAGGGTGAGCAGTCGGTCCATCTCGGCCAAGGGTAGCGCCGTTGCCGGGTCAGGTGCTGCGTGTGGTGACGTGGCCGAAACCGCGCCGGTAGCGCATTAGCCGGCGAACGAACCCGGCCGGCAACGCCGGATTCTCGGCGAGACCGTCCAACACCTTCGTCAGGTGGGCCGGCGTCGGGGCGTCCTCAGTCATACGCCGCACATCCCCGCGCCCGTTGCGCCGTCACGAGTCTCGCACGTTCAGCACAGGCGGGAATGCCCCAGGTCGGTGGCCGAGGGCTGCAATCAGCGGCATCCTGGAATGGTTCGCTAAGAGGACGTCTGATTCACGTAGTTTGTGTGTTATGTGGTTTGATGTTTCTCGCCAGGTCGGTGTGGTTTCGGCGGCGAGTCGTTTGGCAAGGTTGTCGATCATTGCGATGGTGATCATGCTGGCGGAGTTGTCGGGACGGGCCTCGTAGTCACGTACGAGACGACGGTGCTGCATCAGCCAGCCCAAGGTGCGTTCGACCACCCATCGGCGCTTGACGACGCTGAAGCCCTTGACGCTGGGGTCTTTGGTGACAACCTCGACGTCAACGCCTAGGCGGGCACCGTGTTCGACGACGCGGTTTTTGAAGCCGGCGTCGACCCAGGTCTTGGCCAGGGTGGGATGGGCGTGGTGGCCTGGTCGAGCAGGTCCATGCCGATGGTGTAGTCGCTGACGCTGGCGGCGGTGACGATCACGGTGCGTAGGAGGCCGAGGGTGTCGGTGATGATGCCGCGTTTGCGGCCGACGATCTTCTTGTTCGGGTCGATGCCCTGGGTGGTGGTCGGAACGTTGGTGGATGTCTTGACGCTCTGTATGTCCATTATGGAGGCGGCGGGGTGGTGGTCCGCCCGTGGTGGTCACGGACCAGGCCGGTGAGGTGGTAGTTCAGTTCGGAGAAGATGCCTTCCTTGCTCCAGGCGGCGAAGTAGGCGTAGACGGTCTGGTAGGGCGGCAGGTCGTGGGGCAGGTATCGCCAGGCGATGCCGGTGCGATTGACGTAGAGGATGGCGTTGAGGATCTCGCGCAGGTCGTGGGTGGCGGTGCGGCTGCCGACTCCGGCGTCGGTGCGGGCTTGTCGCCAGGCGGTCAGTCGGGGTGCGATCAGGGCCCAGCGGGCGTCGGACAGGTCGGACGGGTATGCGCGACGCTCAGACATTGTGGTGGCTTACCGCGGCGACCGGTTGGTCCGGCGGACCATGGGTCCGCCGGTTCCCGTGACGAAGGTGAACGAGACACGATTGCGGGGTCAAAGGCCTCGTACTATCTCAGACGCGAATCGGCGGAGAGCACTTATTTGGGTCATGTTAGGACCCACCCGGTCATCAGAACCGATATACGAATCCGCCGCTCTCGCCACGAGCGTGGATTAAACGTCCAGTCAGGGGTGTGCCGGAACCGGCGAACCTGCCGTCCCACTCGCACCTCCCATACGTCGGTGCCCAGGCCACCGAAGCTGGTCCACCCCCACCGTTCTGTGTACAAGATCGCCGCGAGCCGCTTCACGAGACAACTCAGGTCCACGGCTGGAGAGCGTCAGGCCTCTGCCTCCTTCGGCTCCATTTGCACGTACCCCCGGGCGACGAAGAACCGCTCGAGCAGGTAGCACCACCACAGGAGGATCAGGCCGGGCGCCACGAACACCGCGGGCATGAAGTTCCAGATGGCGACGCCCCCGAGGACCACGGCGATCCCGAGCAGGAACGTCAGGCTGGGCGTCGTCAGCCCCAACGTGAGCCCGTTGAACACCTGGCGCCAGGTGGGGTTGGTGAAGCGGGCTACGAGGGGGAGGCACCAGAAGACCAGGAGCAGGAGGAAAAGTCCGACGACAATGAGCGGCACCCAGACCTCGGCCAGCCCGCGAGTGGGCAGGTAGGAGAGCGAGAGGATGCCGACGGCCGCGACCGGGACGGCCAGCAGACCGACGACGGTCGCCTGCCTCCAGCTCTGCCGCAAGGCCTTCGAAGCAATGGCCCGGACGCCACCGTCCTTGCCCAGGACGTACCGGCGGCACACCTCGTAGGCGACCACCGTTCCCGCTCCCGCCGTCACGACAAGGCCGAGGCTCAGGAGCCAGAACAGGCTGATCACGATGATGGAGCCGAGCGAGTCCAGGATGCGCCACAGTCGCGACGCGGGGTTGAAACGGAGAATGGTCGGGGCCTTTCAGTGTGCGCAGTTGCGGGTCCTGAGGACGGGGTCGGCCTCCTGCGGTGGGCGGGAGGCCGACGCGATCAGCCCTTCACGGAGCCGATCATGAGACCGGACACGAAGTGCTTCTGCAGGAACGGGTAGACGAACAGGATGGGGACGGCCGCCACCATGGTGATCGCCGACCGCAGCGCGATCGGTGTGGTGACCTGCCCGCCAGAGGCCGTGGCGCCCGTGGCGGCCACGGAGTTCACGCCGGCGTTCATCGAGCTCGACAGCAGCTTCTGCAACTCGTACTGCAAGGTGGTCAACGCCGGATTGCCCGAGGCGTAGAGCAGGGTGTCCAGCCAGGCGTTCCAGCTGCCCACCGCCACGAACAGACCCACCACGGCCAGCGCGGGCTTGCACAGCGGCATCACGATCTGCCACCACGTGCGGAACTCGCCCGCACCGTCCATCCGTGCCGACTCGATGATCTCCTCAGGGATCGACTTGATGTACGTGCGCAGGATGATCAGGTTGAACGCGCTGATGATCGTCGGCACCCAGTAGGCCTGGAAGGTGTTCAGCATGCCCAGGTCCTTGATGAGCAGGTAGTTGGGGATCAGCCCGGCGTCGAAGTACATCGTCAGCACGAAGATCACGGTGATCGGGCGGCGGAAGATGAACTCTGTGCGGCTGAGCGCGTAGGCGAGCATCGAGGTGAAGAACAGGTTTGTCGCCACCACCACGACCGTCTTCAGGACGCTCATGAAGAACGCCTGGTAGATCGTGTGCATGTTGAACACGACGTTGTAGTTCTGCAGCGAGAAGTCCCGAGGCCAGATGCCGATCCCGCCACGGACGGCGTCCATGCCGTCGTTCAGGGAGATGGCGAGCGTGTTCAGCAGCGGGTAGACCATGACCGCCGCGAGGGCCAGCAGGAAGGTCGTGTTGAGCGTCGTGAAGATGATCCGCTCGGTCGTCCACTTGCGACGCCGTGACCCGCCCCGTGATGCGCGCCGCGCCAGAGGCTTCGCGACAGTGGTGCTTGACATGAAGTCCTCCTAGACCAGCGTCTCTTGGTTGAGGCGCTTGGCCGCTTGGTTCGCCGCGCCCACCAGGATGACGGCGACGATGGTCTTGAAGATGCCCGCGACGATGGCGAGGCTGTAGTTGCCCAGCTCGTAGCCATAGCGCAGCACGAAGACGTCGATGGTCTCGGACCTGTCGGACACCAGGCCGTTGCCGAGGAAGTACGGCAGCTCGAAGTTCGTGGACAGGATCCAGCCGCTGTTGATGATGAGCAGCACGACGATCGTGGGCCTGATGCTCGGGAGCGTGATGCTGAACATCTTGCGAAAGCGGCCTGCTCCGTCGACCTCGGCGGACTCGTACAGGCTCGGGTCGATCGCGGTGATCGCGGCCAGGTAGATGATCGTGTTCCAGCCCAGCTCCTTCCACAGGTTCGTCCCGGCGACGATCCCCCAGAAGTAGTTCGGCTCGGTCAGGAACAGGATCGGCTGGTCGATGATGTGCAGGCTCATGAGGCCCTGGTTGATGAACCCGCCGGAGGAGGGCAGCGAGAGCGCCACCGATGCCATGCTCGCCACGATCACCCAGCTGAGGAAGTGGGGCATGTAGGTGATGTTCTGAAGGACTCGCTTGAACGGCAGGTTCTTGACCTCGTTCAGCAGCAGCGCTAGGACGATGGCCCCGAGGGTACCGACGGTCAGGGTCAGGACCGACTGTCCTATCGTGTTGATCACGACCCGGATGAACCGCTCACCCATGACACCGGTGAACAGGTTGTAGAAGTTCTCGAGGCCCACCCACTGCTGGTTCCAGAGGCTGCGGGGACCCGGCCAGGGGCTGCTGCCGCGAGCCGGCTTGAAGTTCTGGAAGGCGATCGCCCAGCCGTAGACCGGGACGTACTTGAACAGGATCTGGTACAGCAGCAGCGGGACGGCCATCGCGAGCAGGGCTCGCTGCGCCCAGACCAGGTCCCAGGTGATCTTGCGCTTGGGACCCTTCGCTGCATTCTTTCGGGCCTTGCGGTTCTGGGCACGCGAACTGCTCGCGGGCTCCGGGGCCGGTTCGAGCCCGGTGGCGGTCACGGGGATGCTGACCGTGGCGTCCGTCATCTGTCCAACCTCGTCGTCAGGAGCAGTGGCTGGTAATCGAGAACGCGTCGTGGGGGGGGGGGGGCGCCCCCCCCCCCCCCCCCCCCCCCAAAAAAAAAAAAAAAGGGCGAGGGGGGGTGTTGGCCCCGGGGAGTGG